>NZ_KZ268500.1:0-1073304 GCF_002218325.1 Bacillus sp. M13(2017)
CTGAAAGATGATCAGGTTGATAGGTTCGAGGTGGAAGCATGGTGACATGTGGAGCTGACGAATACTAATAGATCGAGGACTTAACCATATAATATGTAGCAATGTTATCTAGTTTTGAAAGAATATAAAAAACTTGTTGACTTTCAAAAGTAAATGAGTTATAATAATTCTTGTCTTAAATGAATACAGTCTGGTAATGATGGCAGAGAGGTCACACCCGTTCCCATACCGAACACGGAAGTTAAGCTCTCTAGCGCCGATGGTAGTTGGGACCTTGTCCCTGTGAGAGTAGGACGTTGCCAGGCAAATGGAGGATTAGCTCAGCTGGGAGAGCACCTGCCTTACAAGCAGGGGGTCGGCGGTTCGATCCCGTCATCCTCCACCATTTAGCCGACTTAGCTCAATTGGTAGAGCAACTGACTTGTAATCAGTAGGTTGGGGGTTCAAGTCCTCTAGTCGGCACCAGAAATCATGGCGGTTGTGGCGAAGTGGTTAACGCACCGGATTGTGGCTCCGGCATTCGTGGGTTCGATTCCCATCAGTCGCCCCATTTTTCTTAAATAAATTAATATGCGGGTGTGGCGGAATTGGCAGACGCACCAGACTTAGGATCTGGCGCCTTTGGCGTGGGGGTTCGACTCCCTTCACCCGCACTTTTAATTAAATAACTCATACATGTCTTGCGGAAGTAGTTCAGTGGTAGAATACAACCTTGCCAAGGTTGGGGTCGCGGGTTCGAATCCCGTCTTCCGCTCCAATTTTCAATATGACATGCCGGGGTGGCGGAACAGGCAGACGCACAGGACTTAAAATCCTGCGGTGGGTGACCACCGTGCGGGTTCGACCCCCGCCCTCGGCACCATATGCGCCCGTAGCTCAATTGGATAGAGCGTTTGACTACGGATCAAGAGGTTAGGGGTTCGACTCCTCTCGGGCGCGCTTTTATTAACGGGAAGTGGCTCAGCTTGGTAGAGCACCTGGTTTGGGACCAGGGGGGCGCAGGTTCAAATCCTGTCTTCCCGATATTCCAAAAAAACATGGGGCCTTAGCTCAGCTGGGAGAGCGCCTGCCTTGCACGCAGGAGGTCAGCGGTTCGATCCCGCTAGGCTCCACTTATCTTAAATATCATTTATGGCGGTGTAGCTCAGCTGGCTAGAGCGTACGGTTCATACCCGTGAGGTCGGGGGTTCGATCCCCTCCGCCGCTACCATAAAGGACCTTTAGCTCAGCTGGTTAGAGCAGACGGCTCATAACCGTCCGGTCGTAGGTTCGAGTCCTACAAGGTCCACCATTAGACGTATATATCTCGGAGGTATACCCAAGTTCGGCTGAAGGGATCGGTCTTGAAAACCGACAGGCGGCGAGAGTCGCGCGGGGGTTCGAATCCCTCTACCTCCTCCATTTTTTCTAAAGTAAATATTTTATCATCGCGGGGTGGAGCAGCACGGTAGCTCGTCGGGCTCATAACCCGAAGGTCGCAGGTTCAAATCCTGTCCCCGCAACCAAATGGTCCCGTGGTGTAGTGGTTAACATGCCTGCCTGTCACGCAGGAGATCGCCGGTTCGACCCCGGTCGGGACCGCCATTTTTACATAAAGGCTCGGTAGCTCAGTCGGTAGAGCAGAGGACTGAAAATCCTCGTGTCGGCGGTTCGATTCCGTCCCGAGCCACCATTTTGAAGTCGCAAGCCGACTTAGCTCAATTGGTAGAGCAACTGACTTGTAATCAGTAGGTTGGGGGTTCAAGTCCTCTAGTCGGCACCACTTTCAAAATGAGCCATTAGCTCAGTTGGTAGAGCATCTGACTTTTAATCAGAGGGTCGAAGGTTCGAGTCCTTCATGGCTCACCATTTACAATTTAATGCGGGTGTAGTTTAGTGGTAAAACAAGAGCCTTCCAAGCTCTGGTCGAGAGTTCGATTCTCTTCACCCGCTTTTCAATTATGGGCCTATAGCTCAGCTGGTTAGAGCGCACGCCTGATAAGCGTGAGGTCGATGGTTCGAGTCCATTTAGGCCCACCATAATTGTTCCGCAGTAGCTCAGTGGTAGAGCTATCGGCTGTTAACCGATCGGTCGTAGGTTCGAGTCCTACCTGCGGAGCCATATTTATAGAGAAGTACCCAAGTGGCTCAAGGGGCTCCCCTGCTAAGGGAGTAGATCGCGAACGCGGTGCGAGGGTTCGAATCCCTTCTTCTCTGCCAGAACTGGCCCGTTGGTCAAGTGGTTAAGACACCGCCCTTTCACGGCGGTAACACGGGTTCGAATCCCGTACGGGTCATACTAAAAGAGATAGCATAATCTGCTATCTCTTTTTTGTTGTGTAAAAGTGGACTTTGGATACTCTGCTTTTTTAGGCAATAGAAGAAATATGAAGTATGGGCTGTTGCAGTTGGGTATATAGAGCCGTAAATACAATCATGTTGTTTATTTGGGCCTGTATGAATATGAAGGAACTATCTATCTAACAAATGGTACCTCAAGTTGAACTTTTACCCCAGCTGTATGGCTGTAGCCTCCTACACTTGGAGAAACCGATGAAAATACATCCGGGAGCTACTGTGGAAAATAAATAATATATAGAAGAAGCTGCTTTCTCTCAA
The DNA here is from genome assembly GCF_002218325.1 of Bacillus sp. M13(2017). NCBI lineage: Bacteria > Bacillati > Bacillota > Bacilli > Caryophanales > Bacillaceae > Bacillus > Bacillus sp. M13(2017). Next base: position 2,599 of record NZ_KZ268500.1, read on the forward strand.
TAGGTGTGACCTACTGAAGACAGCTTTTTTATGTTGTCATTATTGTCGAGTTTTGTCGGTAAGCCGATATATTGCAAAAATCGCTGATATAATTTGAGTTACGGTCGATAAATTTTAATAATCGCTGATATATTTGGAGTTACGGTCCATATATTCTAAAAATCGCCGATATAATTTCACTTACCGACAAAAACCACAAGAAAATCCCTTTCACAATCTAAAGAAAACGCCTCCATTGAAATGGATTCCACACCTATTCCAATAACTTTACATCATATGTGAAAAAGTTCACAAATAGGTCATAATTTGTGAAGTAATTCACAATAATACGTGCTACAATATGAATGTAAAGAAGTTAAACAACATTAAATTAGTATTTTAATTAATTACTTAAACAATCATAAAAAATAGATGTGAACAATAGAGAGGGGAAATTACCATGAAAAAAGGTATCAATCGTGTAGTATTAGTAGGAACAGGAGCTGTAGGTTGTAGTTATGCTTACTCAATGATCAACCAAGGTGTAGCTGAAGAATTCGTATTAGTAGATGTTAATGAAGCAAAAGCAGAAGGGGAAGCAATGGACTTAAGCCATGCGGTACCATTCTCTCCATCACCAACAAAAGTTTGGAGCGGTAGCTATGCAGATTGTAAAGATGCAGATTTAGTAGTTATCACTGCTGGATTACCACAAAAGCCAGGTGAAACTCGTTTAGACCTAGTTGAGAAAAATACAAAGATCTTTAAACAAATCGTTCGCGGTATTATGGATAGCGGATTCGATGGAATCTTCTTAATCGCAACTAACCCAGTTGATATTTTAACTTACGTAACTTGGAAAGAATCTGGTCTACCAAAAGAGCGCGTAATTGGTTCTGGTACTACTTTAGACTCTGCTCGTTTCCGTTACATGTTAGGTGACTACTTAAATGTAGATCCACGTAACGTTCATGCTTACATCGTTGGTGAACACGGTGACACTGAACTTCCAGTATGGAGCCATGCTACTATCGGTGTACAAAAACTAGAAACAATTTTAGCTAATAACGAACAGTACAAACAAGAAGACTTAGATAAAATCTTTGAAAATGTACGTGATGCAGCTTACCATATCATCGAGCGTAAAGGTGCAACTTACTACGGAATCGGTATGTCACTACTTCGTGTAACTAAAGCAATCTTAAACAACGAGAACAGCGTATTAACTGTATCTGCATACCTTGAAGGTCAATACGATGAGAAAGATGCTTATGTAGGTGTTCCAGCTGTAATTAACCGTGAAGGTGTACGTGAAATCGTAGAGCTTGAGTTAAATGAAGAAGAAAAAGCGAAATTCGCTCATTCTGTAAAAGTATTAAAAGAAACAATGGCACCAGTACTATAATAATTACTAAATAATTCAGAGGTGGGAAACTGCTTCTTACCTCTGAACTTATATAATTTAATATAAATTCCTTTTCCGGTTTCCCTTGTATATCCCCAATATACCCCTTTTGCTGGATAAGGGTCGTTTATAGAAAAAGAGCACTCTACTTTACGTAGAGTGCTCTTTATTATTCCGCTATTTGCCGGGCAGTAAAACCTCGACTGATTAAAGTTTCACTTTATTATTTTTTAGGCATTAATCCTAATTTCTTTAAAATATCTGTCAGTGTACCGCTTTTGGATTTTTCAGCAGCTGTTTGTGATTTAGATGCATCTAGCTCTTTTTTCAAGAAGTTCTTTTCAACGAAGCGAATATCTTTTTCATCGACAATCCCATCTTTATTAAGGTCTCCGTCTTTTACAGTTAGTCCTTTTTTACCATAGTTGCTAGCGATAATTTCAGCATCTTTAATATCGATTACTTTATCAGCATTTACATCGCCGGCAAGGTTTTCGTCAGGTCTTGCATAATAATATTGGCCAAGCAGCTTACCGTCTTTTTCAGTACCAAGTTTCGTTGTTAGGCGGCTTGTTAAATGTCCTGGCACCTCTACATATAAGTTATAGTCGCGTTTATTAACTGGAAGTCCATTTAGTTTGAAGTATCCGTATTTATCTAGTGAGCCTTCAAACTTATGACGATAAGAATCAGTCGCATATACTTTTACGCCAAGCTTTGTATAATCGAACTTTTCATCTAAATAGCCACGTTCATTTAAGAATGCACCAGGTTTAATATTTCCTTCTACTAGTGAATTTAAGGACATAACTGAGAATGTTTGATCTTGAAGTACACGCATTCTATTTGGTTCTGATTCACCTTGTTTCCAGTAAACAAAAATTGGTGACTCTAATTGAGCGTTTGCTTCATAAAATTCATCATTTTCTACTTTGAAAGTTACATCAATGAACGGGAAATCACCATCTAATCCAGCAAAGTTTTTGTCATCGATAGCACCGCCAACTGTAACAGAACCTGCCTCTAGTTTCGGTTCATTTACTTTTGCGGTTACCCCTTTGTCGGAAAGTAGCTTTTCAAAAGCAGGATTAAATTTCGCATTTCAATAACATTGTGACAAAAAATATTGAGAAACATTTTTTATGACAGATTATTTTATTTTGATTTTGAGTGGAAAATAGCATGAAAAATAGGATAAACATAATAAAATAAAGGTTGAGAAAAATAATTGGTAAAAATATAGAAGAATAATAAAGCGTTTTCAATGAATATTCGTCAAAATTCGATATTTTACACGGAAATGTGAAGAAAAACTAACATTTTTAAGAAAAAAACGAATGTTTTTTATAAATTAACAAGGATATTGCAGTTTTTCACAGAAATAGTTAAAGTATAAAAAATTCTGTCATCTAAGTGAGGTGAGCATATTGAGTGTAATAAATTGTGAAGAAGTGAAACGAGATGAGTTTCATACAGAAAAGTACTATGAAAGTTATAACATCTTTGGCGCACATGTTGTGACGGAAGATGAGATTCAAGGGGTACGATTTACAGTGTGGGCTCCTCATGCGAAAGCAATGAGTGTTGTTGGAGATTTTAATAAGTGGGATTATGAGCAACATAAGATGCTACAAGTGACAGAAGAAGGCATTTGGTCCTTATTTATACCGCATATTGAAGAAGGAGAAATATATAAATATGCGATTGAAACGTTGGCTGGTGACGTCATTTTAAAGGCAGATCCGTATGCTATATATGCAGAAGTAAGACCGAATACGGCATCTGTAGTTTTTGATATAAAAGGATATGAATGGAATGATAAAAACTGGAATCGTAAGAAAAAGAAAAAACCGATTTATAAAGAAGCGATGACAGTTTATGAATTACATTTCGGTTCTTGGAAAAAGAAAGAAGATGGAACACTATATTCTTACAGGGAAATGGCAGAAGAACTCATTCCGTATGTGGTGGAACATCAATTTACACATATTGAAATTATGCCGCTTGTTGAGCATCCATATGATCGTTCTTGGGGATATCAAGGAACGGGATATTATGCAGCGACGAGTAGATTTGGTACACCGCATGATTTAATGTATTTTGTCGACGAATGTCATAAATATGGAATCGGTGTCATTTTAGATTGGGTACCGGGGCATTTTTGTAAAGATGCTCACGGTTTATATTTGTTTGATGGCACACCGACCTATGAATATAAAGATAAAGATGTACAAGAAAATCTAGTATGGGGAACTGTCAATTTTGATTTAGGAAAGAGAGAGGTACGTAATTTCTTAATTTCAAATGCGTTATTTTGGATGAGATATTTCCATATTGATGGTTTCAGAGTAGATGCAGTTGCGAACATGTTGTACTGGAATAAAGAAGGACAAGAGCAAAGTAATGAGTACGCTGTGTCATTTTTACGGGAGTTAAATGAAGCGGTGTTTGCAGAAGATGAAGATTTTCTTATGACGGCAGAAGATTCAACAGCTTGGCCACTTGTAACAGCTCCAACGTATGAAGGTGGGCTTGGATTCAATTATAAATGGAATATGGGCTGGATGAATGACGTGCTGAAATATATGGAGTGTGCGCCAGAGTACAGAAAATATATTCATGAGAAAATGACGTTCTCTTTACTATATGCTTACTCTGAAAACTTCATATTACCCCTTTCTCATGATGAAGTCGTTCATGGGAAAAAGTCGTTATTAAATAAAATGCCAGGTGATTACTGGGATAAGTTTGCTCAGCTTCGTTTATTATATGGATATTTCTTTACTCACCCAGGAAAGAAATTACTTTTCATGGGAGGAGAATTCGGGCAGTTTGATGAGTGGAAAGACCTTGAAGATTTAGATTGGAATTTACATGATTTTGAAATGCATCGTTATATGCATGATTACTTTAAAGAGCTCATAGCATTGTATAAGCGCTCAAAACCACTTTGGCAGCTTGATCATTCGCCTGAAGGTTTTCAGTGGATTGATGCTAATAATAACGAGCAAAGTATTTTCTCGTTTATCCGCCAAGGAGATAAACAAGAAGATGCGTTAGTTATCGTATGTAATTTTACGAAAGCTACATATGAAAACTATAAAGTAGGTGTACCAGATTTCGAGTATTATAACGAGATTTTAAATAGTGATGCTGAGCAATATGGCGGGTCAGGGCAAGTAAATAAGAAACGTCTGAAAGCAATTCAAGAACCGTATCATAATCAAGCAGCACATGTAGAAATTACAATTCCACCATTTGGCGTATCCATATTACGACCAGTGAAGACGAGAAAGGGGAGCAAAAAACAAGATGGCTCAAAAACAAAAGTGCGTAGCAATGTTACTAGCAGGGGGAAAAGGTAGTCGATTAAGTGCATTAACAAAAAATTTAGCCAAGCCAGCTGTTCCATTTGGTGGTAAATATCGCATTATCGATTTTACGCTAAGTAACTGTGCGAATTCTGGTATTGAAACGGTTGGGATTTTAACGCAATATCAACCACTTGAACTTCATAATTATATCGGAATCGGCAATGCGTGGGATTTAGACCGAGTAAGCGGTGGAGTCACAGTGTTACCTCCTTATGCGGAGTCTTCAGGTGTGAAGTGGTACACAGGTACGGCAAGTGCCATTTATCAAAACTTAAACTATTTAAGTCAGTACGAACCAGAGTACGTTCTTATTTTATCGGGCGACCATATTTATAAAATGGATTACAGTAAAATGCTAGATTATCATATTGAGAAGGAAGCGGATGTTTCCATTTCTGTTATTGAAGTACCTTGGGATGAGGCGAGTCGTTTCGGTATTATGAATACGAACGAAGAGATGGAGATTGTTGAATTTGAAGAGAAACCGCAATTTCCAAGAAGTAATCTTGCATCAATGGGAATTTACATTTTTAACTGGGCAATTTTGAAAGAGTATTTAGAGATGGATGCAAGAAATCCTGAATCTAGTAATGATTTCGGAAAAGATGTACTTCCGCTTTTATTAGATGAAGGGAAGAAGTTGATGGCGTATCCGTTTGAAGGATATTGGAAAGATGTTGGAACGGTTAAGAGCTTATGGGAAGCGAATATGGATTTACTGCGCGATGAAACATCACTGAATTTAAACGATCGTAATTGGCGTATTTATTCTGTAAATCCAAATGAGCCACCTCAATATATTGCAGAGCAGGCAAAAGTAGAAGAATCACTTATTAACGAAGGATGCGTCATTGAAGGGGACGTGAAGCATTCTGTATTATTCCAAGGGGTGACGGTAGAAGAAGGTAGTATGGTTATTGATTCTGTCGTTATGCCAGGAGCAAAGATTGGAAAAAATGTTGTGATTGAAAGAGCAATTGTTGGATCGGAAATGGTTATTGAAGATGGAACAATTATTCGTCCGGAAAAAAATGTTGACGATGTAGTACTCATTGCTGAAGGGAAATAGAAAAGGGGGATGAAATGAATGGGAGAAAAAATGTTAGGAATTATTAATGCAACGGGAAGTTTTCCTTCCTTAAAGAAAGTAACAGGGCATCGTTCACTAGCGGCGTTACCGTTTGGGGGCCGTTATCGACTCATTGATTTCATGCTTTCAAATATGGTGAATTCTAATATTCATAGTGTAGCGGTTTTTACAAGTCATAAAAACCGCTCGTTAATGGACCATGTTGGTTCAGGAAAGCAGTGGGATTTAGATAGAAAAAGAGACGGACTGTTTTTATTCCCACCAAATTGCCAATGTGACCAAGATGAATTTGGATCTTTTGCACATTTTAGAAGACATATTGATTATTTTCTAAGAGCTAGAGAAGAATACGTCGTTATTACGAATAGCCATCTCGTAACAGCATTGAATTTCCAGGCGGTGTTAGAGCGACATATACATACGGCAGCTGATATTACGGAAGTTTGCCATGAAGGGGTTTCGCTTCAAACATACGTGTTAAAGAAAAAATTATTGTTAGATTTATTTGAGTCATATAAAGATTTGGAGCAATATAGCTTATTCGATGTGGTGAGAGAAAAGCGCGGAAAATCACTGCATATTGCTACTTATGAGCATACAGGATATGTAGCGATTATTGATTCGATTGAAAGTTACTATAAACATAGCTTAGAAATTTTGCAACCTGCTATTTGGAAGCAAGTATTTAAGAAAGAAGCACCGATCTTTACGAAAGTAAAAGATGAACCACCAACTCGTTACTTAAAAGGTGCAGCCGTGAAAAATACAATGATTGCAAACGGCAGTATTATTGAAGGCGAAGTAGAAAATAGTGTTATCTCCCGTTCTGTTAAAATTGGAAAAGGTTCCATTGTTCGTAACAGTATTATTATGCAAAAGAGCCAAATTGGAGATAACTGTATAATAGACGGTGTTATTATTGATAAAGACGTGAAAATTGGTGACGGTGTTGTACTAAAAGGAAACGCTGATGAGCCATACGTTGTAGAAAAAGGAAGCGTTCAAAACAGTACGATTAATAGTTATTCTTAAAAGAATCAGTGGGGGTCTTCCTCCACTGATTAAAGTTTTAATTCAAATGAAAACTCGAAGGGAGGAAGCTGCAAGGGAAGTAGTATAAGCTTTTCGTGCAGTGGGACAACAAGTGAATATTTTATTTGCAGTATCAGAATGTGTACCATTTGTTAAATCGGGAGGCTTAGCTGATGTAGCAGGTGCGCTCCCAAAAGAGCTAAAAAAATTAGGGGTGGACGTTCGCATTATACTCCCGAATTATAGTCTTATTCCGCCAAAGTTAAGGGATGGATGTACGTTACATAAAGTAATTAACGTCCCGCTCGGGTGGAGAAATCAATATTGTGGAATTTTAAAAGGTGAGCAAGACGGAATTACGTATTACTTAATAGATAATGAATATTATTTTAAGAGAGATTCTCTGTATGGTCATTATGATGACGGAGAGCGTTTTTCTTATTTCTCAAAAGCGGTGTTAGAGTGTATTCCGCACCTTGATTTTGAAGTGGATGTTCTTCATAGCCACGATTGGCATACGGCTATGGTTAATTTCTTACTTCGTGAAAAGTATCAAGATAACCCGTTATATGAGCGTATTAAAACGGTATATACGATTCATAACTTGCAGTTCCAAGGTGTATTTCCTCCTGAAGTGATGTACGACTTGTTAGAGCTTGGTGATGAATATTTTCATAGTGAGCAGCTAGAGTTTTATGGAAACGTAAACTTTATGAAAGGCGGTATTATCGCTTCGGATCAAATTACAGCGGTGAGCCCGACGTATAAGGAAGAAATTCAATATGAATTTTTTGGTGAGAAGTTAGATGGATTACTGCGAAAATATAATGATAAGCTTAGCGGCATTGTAAATGGTATTGATACGAGCGTATATAATCCAGAAACAGATTCGTATATTAAGGCTCAGTATGATGCAGATTCATTATATGAAAAGAGTGAAAATAAACGCGCCTTGCAGCGTTATTTTGGTTTGCCAGAAAAAGAGGATACACCAATTATTTCAATGGTAACGAGATTAACGAAGCAAAAGGGGCTTGATTTAGTACGTACTGTATTCCGTGAAATAATGGAGGAAGATGTACAATGTATTATTTTAGGATCAGGTGATTCGGAATATGAGCAATTCTTTGAGTGGATGGCATATGAGTATCCGGAGAAGGTAAAAGTTTATATCGGATTTAATGAAGAATTAGCTCACCAAGTGTATGCGGGAAGCGATTTGTTTTTAATGCCATCACTGTTTGAACCGTGTGGACTTGGACAACTTATCGCATTAGCGTACGGTACGATTCCAATTGTAAGAGAAACAGGTGGATTAAACGATACGGTACATTCTTATGATGAAGAAACAGGCGAAGGAAATGGTTTCAGTTTCATGAACTTTAATGCACATGACATGCTGCATACGATTCAGCGTGCGATTGAATTCTATCACGATAAACCAGTGTGGGAGCAGCTTGTAAAACAAGCGATGACTGAAGATTATAGCTGGGAGCAATCGGCTCTTGCTTATAAGGAATTGTATAAAAGTCTCATGGAATAACATGTAGGTGGTGAAAAAATGTTTACTCATGTTGAAAGTTTTAAATCAACTTTTCTAGAAAAGTTAGAGACGATGTATGGTAAAAGTTTTAAAGATTCTACAACTCGTGATCAATATAATACGCTCGGCCATATGGTACGTGAGTATATGAATAGTCAATGGATTGCAACGAACGAGAGTTATCGATCCGGAGAGCAAAAGCAAATGTATTACTTGTCTATTGAGTTTTTGCTTGGACGTTTGCTTGGAAGTAACATCTTGAATTTAGGTATTCGAGATGTATGCGAGCAGGGGTTATCTGAACTAGGGATTTCGTTACAAGAGTTAGAAGAAGTGGAAGCAGATGCAGGCCTTGGTAATGGTGGGCTTGGACGCTTAGCAGCCTGTTTTCTCGATTCACTTGCCTCTTTAAACTTGCCAGGACACGGCTGTGGAATTCGTTATAAACATGGTTTGTTTGATCAGAAAATTGTTGATGGTTATCAAGTTGAATTTCCAGAACAGTGGCTTCTTCATGAAAACGTATGGGAAGTAAGAAGGCATGATCAAGCTGTAGAAGTAAGTTATTTCGGCAGTGTTGAACCGCTAGAAATTGACGGGCGTTTAGAGTTTAGGCATACAAATGCAGAAGTCATTATGGCCGTGCCATATGATGTGCCGGTAGTTGGCTATGAGACGAGTACTGTAAATACACTTAGACTTTGGAATGCTGAACCAGTTCCTTTCTCGCAAAACTGCAAAGATATTTTGAAATATAAGCGCGAAACAGAGGCTGTATCGGAGTTTTTATATCCAGATGATACGCATGATGAGGGAAAAATACTTCGTTTAAAACAACAGTATTTCCTCGTATCAGCAAGTTTGCAAAATATCGTTCGAATGCATAGAGAAAGATATGGTGACCTTCGTCAACTACATGAAAAAATTGCGATCCATATTAACGATACACATCCAGTTTTAGCAATTCCGGAACTGATGCGTATTTTACTAGACGAAGAAAAGTTAGCATGGGAAGAAGCTTGGCACATAACGACGCAGACGATTTCTTATACGAATCATACAACGTTATCAGAAGCGCTCGAAAAGTGGCCAATTCACATTTTTAAACCGTTATTACCGAGAATTTATATGATTATTGAAGAGATTAATGAACGTTTCTGTCATGAACTTTGGGAACAGTATCCGTATGAGTGGGATCGTATTGAAGCAATGGCAATTATTGCACATGACCTTGTGAAAATGGCTCATTTAGCGATTGTCGGTAGCCATAGCGTAAATGGTGTAGCGAAAATTCATACGGAAATATTAAAGCAGCGGGAAATGCGATTGTTTTATGAATTTTATCCAGATAAGTTTAATAATAAGACGAATGGAATTGCTCATAGGCGCTGGCTTATGAAAGCAAATCCACAGTTAACAAATCTCATTTCAGAGGCGATTGGAACAGAGTGGAAGAAAGAACCGATTAAGCTTCAAGAGCTACAATTAGTTCAATATGATGCGAGTTTCCAAGAGAAATTTGCAGAGGTAAAACAAGAGCGTAAAGAGATTTTAGCGGAGCGTATTCATAATACAATGGGGATTACCATTGATCCAAATTCTATTTTTGATGTGCAAGTGAAAAGATTACATGCTTATAAACGACAATTATTAAATGTTCTTCATATTTTATATTTGTATAACCGTTTGAAAGAGGATGCTAGTTTTACATTTTATCCGCGTACTTTTATTTTTGGAGCGAAAGCATCACCTGGCTATTATTACGCGAAAAAAATTATTAAATTAATAAATGAACTCGCAAGAAAAGTAAATAATGACCCGTATGTCAGTCAATATATGAAAGTTATCTTTCTAGAAAACTATCGAGTTTCTTTAGCGGAAGATATATTCCCGGCAGCGGATGTAAGTGAACAAATTTCAACGGCGAGTAAAGAAGCATCGGGAACAGGTAATATGAAATTTATGATGAATGGTGCGATTACACTCGGAACGCTAGACGGTGCTAACGTTGAAATAAAAGACCGGGTCGGTGATGATAACTGTTTCATTTTCGGTTTAACGGCCGAAGAAGTTCTTCATTACTATCAAAATGGTGGATATCGTGCAAGTGATTATTATCATCACAATGGGCACATTAAAAAGGTAGTAGATCAGTTAACGAATGGTTTCTTTGCACAGTCGGGAGCCGAATTTGAAGCAATTTACGATTCTCTCGTTATTCAAAATGATGAATATTTTGTTCTGCGAGATTTTGGTCCATATGCTGAAAGACAAGAAGCTGTCGGTAGAGCTTATGAGAACCGAACGAAGTGGCTAGAAATGTCGATTTTAAATATTGCACAGTCTGGTCATTTTGCGAGCGATCGAACGATTTTGCAGTACAGTAATGAAATTTGGGGTATTGGTAATACAGTTAAACAGTTTTAAAGAGGTTGCTATATTGGGAGATATATTATCGATTTACCAACAGAAATGGATATTAATAAATAAAACGTGCTTAATAAAATTAAGCTCGTTTTATTTATTTTGCTTAAGAAAGAAATGGAACAGTGGTATATATGATACCTGCCCCATCATACTCTCCTGTCGCAAAGTATGAAAATGTAAAGAAACCTGTAACCGTAAAAATTACAATAAGGAAAAATGCGAAGATAAATTTTAACATGTAAGGTCCCCTCATCCAAAAATAACTTCATAGATTATTATAGTATACGAATATTTTATTTCCAATTGTTTACTGGTTAAAAATGAGAAGTCAGACATGTTTTGTATGTTGTAATGGAATGATTATTTGTAATGGATTTTGTGTTTTTTGTAAATGTCATGTTGTGATGGACGTGTGCATACTCCCAATCATAATCATTAAAATTTATGTTTCGGGGAGGGAGAAGTGGGACGACATCGAATAAGTTGACGAAACGAAAGCTACTAGCTACTTGTAGTTTATAATAATTTCGAAAAGCGATATCTCCTACTTTTGGAGAAGCGAATGTATAAAGTCCATACTGTGCGAAGGCAGTATTTATACGTGCATCTAATATGTGTAATGTGGCAAGCGCGCCACCTAGACTATGCCCAGTAGCTAGCAGTTTTTTATGTGCTGGCAATGATACGAGCATATCCATAATAGAATCACGACAAGACTCATAAATAGAGAGAAAACCGTTATGGACATTTCCGCCATTTAAAGCATAAGGATAAGGTTTTTGATTGACGAGAGAATCAATAATCCAATCTGGATCTGTTTGAGTGCCTCTGAAGGCAACGATAATTGTATCCTCAGATTCTAATATAAATCCGAACCATTCTGTTGTTTGAATGGCCTTTCCTTGAAAACCTTGTACATATTGAAAACCATCTGGTATTTCGAAAATACCATTTTGTTTATATTGTTCATACGTTAACTCACAACAAGAAGCTAACAGTATGGCAGTTTCTTTATCAAAGGATAAAGGAGTACGCATTAAGGTAGCCCTCCTTAAGAAAAGGTATAGTTTAATATATGCGGTGAGGAACTTGATTCATTCTTTTGGAGGTGGGGAATAGCTTGTATCGCTTACCTAAATTAGTGGAGGAAATTATAATGTCAAAATAAAACAGTGCCTGATAAGGGCACTGTTTACTCTTTTTCATCTCAAGGAATCGACTTTTTTAATTATTCTTAATGAACTGACGCATGCGTTAGTTGCATAAGTAAGAGGTTTGAAAAAATAGCCTGTATATATTTGAATGATGAATAACTTACCTATTTTCTTGTGTTTGTTTGCGTTACATACAGAAAAAATTCGGAAAATAAAACATATTATTTATCTGTTTGTTTTTGCTTCTTTTTCAAATACTCCGTACGCAATCTTTCAAGTTGCTGCTTTTTATCAAATTTGGCAGGCTTCTGTTTTTCATGAAACTTTGCCACAGCTACCTGACTTTTGGAATCCAATTGATATTTTCCCACTTTGTTCACCTACTTTTCTTGTCTCTAAAGAGAATCTATTCAACAAATATAATATACCTTATTTTCCTGAAGTAAACCTTATTACTTTATTTTAACTGCTTTTTCTCGTTTGTAGACGTAAATTAAAACACCCTTTCACTTCAATTACTGCAAGCAAGGGTGTTTTAATTTTATTATTTTATTAGTTGATTGCCATGCCCACATAAGGGCACAGTTTACTCTTTCCCATCTAATAAACGACCAAGTCCACCTAATACACTACCTTCACCGCTGCCTTGCGCTGCTGGGCTTGTCAGGCGTGCTGCTAAGCGGCTAAGTGTTAAGGACTGAATCCAAACTGTTCCAGGTCCTTCTAACGTTGCGAAGAATAAACCCTCACCGCCAAATAGAGCTGTTTTTACTTTTCCAACGAACTCGACGTCGTAGTTAACGTCTTTTGTCATGGCAACGAGACAGCCTGTATCGATGCGAAGTTTTTCGCCAGGTTTTAGTTCACGCTTATATACAGTTCCGCCTGTATGCATGAAAGCAAGTCCATCACCTTCGAGTTTTTGCATGATGAAACCTTCACCGCCGAAGAAACCAGTTCCGATTTTTTTCGTAAACTCGATTCCGATAGAAACGCCTTTTGCTGCACAAAGAAATGCATCTTTTTGACAAACTACTTTTCCTTGATATTCTGTTAAATCTACAGGAATAATTTTACCTGGATAAGGGGCAGCAAATGATACGTGGCGCTTGCCGTGACCTGTATTTGTAAATACAGTCATAAACATGCTTTCACCTGTAACGAGACGCTTACCAGCGCCCATTAATTTTCCGAATAAACCTCCAGATGGGCCAGAACCATCACCGAAGATTGTTTCCATTTCTATGTAATCTTCCATCATCATCATTGCGCCAGCTTCTGCGATCACGCTTTCTTCTGGATCTAACTCAATTTCAACAAACTGCATATCATCGCCGTATAACTTATAATCGATTTCGTGTGCTCTCATTTTTTTTCACCTCGTATGTAATAGATACTTATATTGTACAGAATTTAACAGGATTAGAATACTTTAGTTTTGTTAATTTTTAAATAAAGTGGGAGTATCGAAACTGATTATCAGCTCCCACCAATTGAGCTGTCCGCAAATGGCGGGATAAAATATGAATATGGAAATTCAACATTATATTAAAATTATAAAAAAATGGTGGAATGAAAGTGTTCTCATTTGACGTTTTGGATATAGCGTGATATAGTGAAATCACTATTGAGCTACATAATGTGGTACGGAAATAAAGCACGTTGAATTAAAGGCTGTAAGCTTGTTATACATTCATGTCCTTTATATCCACCTTTTCATGTGGATTCATAGTTTCATTTTTATTTAGGAGGTACATGACATGCAAACAGGTAAAGTTAAATGGTTTAACAGCGAAAAAGGTTTCGGTTTCATCGAAGTTGAAGGTGGAGACGATGTATTCGTTCACTTCTCAGCTATCCAAGGTGACGGATTCAAAACTTTAGAAGAAGGTCAAGAAGTTTCTTTCGAAATCGTTGAAGGTAACCGTGGACCACAAGCTGCTAACGTTACAAAAAACTAATTAGCTAGCGATAAAAAGCATTCCGATTTTCGGAATGCTTTTTTTTATTCTTTGGAGCTCGACTCATTTGAAGATAATTCACCTTTGAAGGTACGTTCTTCAAAATCATCAAGCATTTGTTCATATTCTTCATGCTCTTCTGTAGCGAAAACTTGTGGGTTTTTCCCGTACATATCCGTACCGATAAAGTTTTCAAAATCCTCCACGTAGCCTACGTTTTCTTCACTATTCACGTACATGCCATTATAGTTTTTTGAATCTTGTCTTTCTAAATCGGACGGTGTTTCAGACGTTCCGTAATTTGCGACATCTTGCCACGCATCTTCCGCATCGTACTCAACAGAATGATCCTCATCATGCTTGTGAAAAGAAGGGGATAACACTTCTTCTTCAACTGGTCGTGTATTCATATTTAACTTATTTGTCGCGTGCTGGATGCATGTTGTAGCAGTCGGCATTGCTTCCAATCTTTCAAATGGAATTTCTTCGCCAGACACTTCGCAAATGCCGTACGTACCTGCTTCTATTTTTTGCAGGGCATGTTTCGTATCCGCTAGTTGTTTATGCCAAAGTTCAATAAGCCCGAAGTCTTTTTCACGTTCATATAGCTCTGTTGCCATATCAGCTGGATGATTATCGTAGCTAGATAATTCCCCAACGGAATCACGTTCAGATGCACGATCTTCATTTTCATGTGTTTGTATCGTTTGCTCTAGTTCTTGTTTTTGCTTTTCTAAAACGGATTTAAATTGATTTATTTGTTGTGGAGTTAACATAGTCGTCCACCTTCCTACAATTCAGTTTCTTTACATAGTATGAGCGTTGCGAGGAGGAATTATGAGCTGAAATTGGTATATGAAAAAGGAGCCGCATTAGCAGCTCCTTTTAAAGGAAATATCCAAGTAATAATCCGATTCCCATGAGGAGACCGAAGATTGTGTTTGTTTTTGCTGTTGCTATCATCGCAGGTACCATTTCCATTGGAATGCTTTTGCCGATAAAGCCTTTCGTCGCTTTAAATGCTTTCGGTGCACTTAAAAATACGATAAGCATCCATGGTGATACGATGCCCACGATAATTAAAGCAATTGTCCAAATATAGGAAACGATGAACATAGAAGCGAGTACACCAACGGCTCTTTCACGTCCAACGAGAATGGCTAACGTTTTACGACCGTTTTCTTTATCGCCATCTAAGTCACGGATGTTATTCGCTAGTAAAATGGCACCAATTAAAATGGAGCTTGGAATAGATAGTAAAATGACTTCCGATGTTACAGCCCCAGTTTGAATAAAGAATGAAATCCCGATAATAATGACACCCATAAACAATCCGGCTGTTAACTCTCCAAATGGTGTATACGCAATGGGAAGTGGGCCGCCTGTATAAAGGTAAGCAACGGCCATACAAACAAGACCGATTGCAGCAAGCCACCAGCTAGAATTCATACAAATATAAACACCTAATAGTATTGCGATGCCGAAAAATCCAAATGCTAAGTTAAGCACTGTTTTTGGCTGAATGCCATCGCGAACGATAGCGCCGCCGATACCGACTGAACCTTCGTGATCGAGCCCTCTTTTATAATCAAAGTATTCATTAAACATGTTTGTTGCTGCCTGAATGAGAAGACAAGCAAGAAGCATTATAAGGAAAAGAGGGAGATGTATTTGATTTATACCTCCGACCTGCATTGCATAGGCTGTTCCGATGAAAACAGGAACGAAAGCTGCTGTTAATGTATGGGGACGTAGTAAACTCCACCAAATGCGCCAGCCTGTTTGCTTACTTGGCTTTGGCGCCGTAGGAGAGGAATTCGTTTTGACGTTCATTTCCATGTTGAATCCTCCTTTGGTCACATATTGTACACAACTAAGTGTAGAAAAAGCATCATTTAGTGTCAACGTTTATTTTCTAGGAAGAGAAGGTGAATTTCTCAGAAATGCTAAACGTTGACAGGCCTTTCGTTTGAGGTGTATCTTAAAATCAAGCGTAATTATGACTATTTTTCGCCCATAGGGGGGAGACAATTGTGATTCAAACGAAACAAATAGGCTTGCAAGAAGTTCTAAGTGCGGCCATTAAGCGTGCAACTGATGAAAAAATATTGGTGAGCTTCGTAAAACAAATAGACTGGATGGATCCGCTTCTGTTTTATGCAGCAGGAAAAAGGATTGCATTCGAAAATAGATGTTATTTTGCAGACCCAGCTCAGCATGTAATATTTGCTGGAATTGGTTCTGTTTTCACTATAGCAACTGCTTCTCACAAACGCTTTCAAACTGCTCGTGACGAGTGGGATAAAGTAAAAGAGAAAGCATTTGTACAAAGGGAAAAATACGAATTTGGAACAGGTCCTCTTTTATTTGGCGGGTTTTCATTTGACCAAGAAAAAGAGAAAACAGATTTATGGAAAGAATTTGATGATACGACATTTTCACTACCAGCATTTTTATTAACTTTAAAAAATGAAAAAGCATGGTTAACAATGAATACATTCGTTTCAGCAACAGATTGTGCAGAAACTCTTTATAACGAAATTGTTTCTTTAGAAGAGAAAATTTTTGAGAAGAGTAAATGTGCACTACAAGGATCGAAATTAACAGTTACTTCTAAAGTAGAAGTGGATCCGAAAGGCTGGATGAAGGCTATTGAGAAAGTGCAAGATGAGATGAAGCAGGGGAACGTGCAGAAGGTTGTATTAGCGAGGGAGCTAAAAGTAGAGATGGATCATCATATTGATTCTGCGCTTGTTTTAGAAGCACTTCGCATTGGGCAACCGGATTGTTACGTATTTTCTTTTGATTATAAAGGAGCATGCTTCTTAGGAGCGACGCCAGAGAGATTAATTCGCAAAGAAGATGAGAAGTTTACTTCAATGTGTCTTGCTGGTTCAACTGGTCATGGTCAATCTATAGAAGAAAGTAAGCGAAATAGTGATGCGCTTCTTCATGATGAAAAGAATTTAGCTGAACACGGTTATGTTGTGAACATGATCAGGTCGGTATTAAATGAGCACTGCGAATACGTTAATATTCCAGAAAGTCCAGGTTTATTAACAACGAAAAATTTAATTCATTTATATACGCCTGTAGAGGCAAAAGGCGATGCGAGTCTTTTAACGATGGTAGAAGAATTACATCCAACACCAGCTCTTGGCGGGACACCTCGTTTAGAAGCGATGAAATTAATTCGTGATGTTGAATTGCTAGATAGAGGATTATATGGTGCACCGATTGGCTGGATAGATGATGAAGGAAATGGTGAATTTGCGGTTGCACTTCGCTGCGGATTATTAAATGGCGAGAAGGCATCCTTATTTGCCGGTTGCGGGATTGTAATTGATTCAGTACCGCAACTTGAATATGAAGAAACAAGTTTGAAGTTTAGACCGATGCTTGGTGCTTTGGAGGAATTAATGAAATGAACAATCATATAGAAGCATTATCATATTATTTAGGCGCGTTCGTGGATGAACTGACGCGTCTAAATGTATGTGATGTTGTCATTAGTCCAGGCTCACGGTCAACGCCGATTGCTCTACTAATGGAACAACACGAAGGAATGAACACATATTTACATGTAGATGAAAGATCTGCAGGATTTTTTGCGCTCGGTATCGCAAAAGCGAAAAAACGTCCGGTTGCATTATTATGTACGTCAGGAACGGCAGCAGCGAACTACTATCCAGCTGTATGTGAAGCTTTCCATTCACGAGTGCCGCTTATCGTCTTAACAGCGGATAGACCGCATGAATTAAGAGATGTCGGTGCACCACAAGCGATGAATCAATTTAATTTATACGGTACTTTTGTGAAACAATTTACAGAGATGGCACTGCCAGAAGCAAGTGAAACGATGTATCATTATGCTCGTATGACGACGCAGCGCACGATAGCAAATGCTTGTTTAGCGCCGCAGGGTCCTGTTCATCTTAATTTTCCAGTTCGCGAGCCACTTATACCTGATTTCTCACTAGAAAGCTTATGGGATAAAGGGCGTAGTGAATATACAGGAGTAGTTCAACAAGGAAACGCGGTGATGCCGAGTGAATATGTAGATTCTCTTGTAGGGCGCCTTTCACATATGGAAAAGGGGCTTATTATTTGTGGAGATGATAGTCATGCAGAAATCGCAATGTTTGCGGTAGAATTAGCTGAAAAAACTGGCTATCCTATATTAGCAGACCCACTTTCTAATATTCGTAGCGGACACCACGATAAAACGATGGTAATTGACTGTTATGATACATTTTTACGAAATGAACAGTTAAAAGAAACATGGAAACCGGATGTTTTAATTCGCTTTGGTGGTATGCCTGTTTCTAAATCGTTAACGCAGTTCATAAAAAAACAAACGAAAGCAGTTCATATCGTTGTCGATGAATCAGGACAATGGAGAGACCCAGCTCTTGTTGCGACAGAAGTTGTGCAAGCAAGTGACATTGAATTCTGCAAGGCATTAATAGAAAAAATGCCAGTTATGAAAAAGAATGATTGGTTCCGAATGTGGCAACATATAAACGAAAAAACGAAGGAAACGCTTCGTGAAATGGAAACATATGAAACTGCATTTGAAGGAAAGGTTATTACAGATATTGTGCGCGTATTACCAGAAGACGCAACATTATTTGCGAGCAATAGTATGCCAATTCGTGATACAGACTCATTCTTCTTCACATCGGATAAAAACATCCATGTGATGGCAAACCGCGGTGTAAATGGTATTGATGGAATCATTTCGACAGCTCTAGGAGCGAGCGTTATTTGTGACCCACTTGTATTAGTGATTGGTGATTTATCATTTTATCACGATTTAAATGGACTGTTAGCAGCAAAATTACACGAATTAAATATAACGATTGTCGTTGTAAATAATGATGGTGGCGGTATTTTCTCATTCTTACCACAATATGAGAAAAAGGAACACTTCGAATCGTTATTTGGAACACCGATTGGGCTTGATTATGAACATGTTATCAAAATGTATGGCGGTTCATTTAGTCGTGTAAATGGTTGGGAGCAATTCCGAGAAGAGGTACAAAAAGGAACAAGGGCGGAAGGTTTACACGTTGTAGAAATTTGTACGAACCGTGATGAAAACTTAACATTGCATCGTAAATTATGGGCAAAAACGCAGGACGTAATTACTGCATCGTTGCAAGGTGAATCAAAATGAACGTAACACTGCAAGGTGTATCGTATGAATATGAAGTAGTCGGAAGCGGGGAACCACTTCTACTTCTTCATGGTTTTACGGGAAGCATGGAAACGTGGCGTTCTTTCGTTCCTTCTTGGAGCGAGCAATTTCAAGTCATTTTAGTAGACATTGTTGGGCACGGAAAAACA
Organism: Bacillus sp. M13(2017); assembly: GCF_002218325.1. Classification (NCBI taxonomy): domain Bacteria; kingdom Bacillati; phylum Bacillota; class Bacilli; order Caryophanales; family Bacillaceae; genus Bacillus; species Bacillus sp. M13(2017). The sequence goes on from NZ_KZ268500.1 coordinate 21,913, forward strand.
GAAAGCCCTGAAGATGTGACGCATTATGATATTCGAAATGTAGCATTGCAAATGAAAGAACTACTAGATTATCTTCATATTGAAAAAGCGCACATACTCGGCTATTCAATGGGCGGTAGACTGGCAATTACGATGGCATGTCTATATCCAGAATATGTACATTCTCTTTTATTAGAAAATTGTACAGCTGGGCTTGAAAGGGAAGATGAGCGGGAAGAACGCTGTGAAAAAGATGAGCGACTTGCTCACAAAATTGAGCGAGAAGGCATCGAAAGTTTTGTAACAATGTGGGAAAATATTCCGCTATTTGAAAGGCAAAAAAGTTTAGAACAAAACGTACAAGAAGCAGTGCGAAAAGAAAGACTTGCTAACAATCCAAAAGGGCTCGCAAATAGCTTGCGCGGCATGGGAACAGGGGCTCAGCCTTCTTGGTGGAATGAGCTGCAAAACTTAAAAATGCCTGTTCTTTTAATGAACGGGGAGCATGATGAAAAGTTCTTTCGCATATTAAAAAACATCGAAAAATGCGTCTCTGACGCGAAATTTGTCAAAATTGATGGTGCTGGCCATGCAATTCATGTGGAACAACCGGAAAAGTTTGATACAATAGTAAAGGGATTTCTAAAAACTATGCAGTGATGCTTTTTTCAGTTAAGAATGAAGTTACACTTATAGAGGAGATCAGAAATATACAAGGAGGTAGTTGTAATGGCTATTGAATGGGTAAAAGAAGGCAATTACGAAGATATTATTTATTCAACATACAATGGTATCGCAAAGATTTCGATTAACCGCCCTGAAGTACATAACGCATTCCGTCCTAAAACGGTAATGGAGTTAATCGACGCTTTTGCACATGCTCGTGATGATGCAAATGTTGGCGTTATCATTTTAACAGGTGAAGGTGGACGTGCATTCTGTTCTGGCGGCGACCAAAAAGTTCGCGGTCATGGTGGATATGTAGGTGACGACCAAATCCCTCGTTTAAATGTATTAGATTTACAACGTCTAATTCGCGCAATTCCTAAACCAGTTATCGCAATGGTAGCAGGTTATGCAATCGGTGGAGGACACGTACTTCATATCGTATGTGATTTAACAATCGCTGCAGACAATGCTGTATTTGGACAAACAGGTCCTAAAGTAGGAAGCTTTGACGGTGGATACGGAGCTGGTTACTTAGCTCGTATGGTAGGACACAAGAAAGCTCGCGAAATTTGGTACCTATGCCGCCAATATAACGCACAAGAAGCGCTTGATATGGGCTTAGTAAACACAGTAGTACCATTAGAACAACTTGAAGCAGAAACAGTACAATGGGCAGAAGAAATTTTAGCAAACAGCCCAATGGCACTTCGCTTCCTAAAAGCTGCATTCAACGCAGACACAGACGGTCTAGCTGGTATTCAACAACTAGCTGGAGATGCAACGTTATTGTACTACACAACTGACGAAGCAAAAGAAGGTCGCGACGCATTCAAAGAAAAACGCAGTCCGGACTTCGGTCAATTCCCTCGTTTCCCGTGATCAAACCAAAAGCGGAGCCGACTGCTTAGCCCCGCTGGCTAAGGTTCTTTCGCACAGAAAGTGTTTTTTACTTTCTCGTGCGGAAGGTTCTTAGACGGAAGGGGCTAGGAGGCGCAGCTAGATGTAACCAAAAGCGAAAGTAGCTCGTTCAGAATGTGAGGGGGATGGAGCTTCTGACGTAGAGGCGCTTTTTGCCTCGTAGGAAGGCGTGAAACGACCGACTGTTCTAACCGCTGTAACTAGATGAGATTAACCGGAAACAAAACAACTAAGAGACTTGATGTCATATCAAGTCTCTTTCTTTCATGAAAGGAGAATGAATGATGGAGACGATGCCAAATTGGTTAATGCAACGTGCATTTTTAACACCAGATCGCACTGCAATTGAAATAGAGGAAGAGAAAGTTACTTTTATGCAGCTGCATGAAAAAGTAGTATCTGTTTGTGAACACCTCACGCATGTTGGAGTGAAGCGTGGGCAAAAGGTGGCTGTTCTGATGAAAAATGGTATGGAGATGATTACAGTTATTCACGCCCTATCTTACGTAGGTGCAGTAGCTGTGCTTTTAAATACGCGTCTTTCAAGAGAAGAGCTACTTTGGCAAATGGATGATGCTGAAGTTATTTGTTTAGTGACGGATCAAGATTTTGAGGCTAAAGATATTCCTGTATATTCATTCGCCGAAGTGATGAATGGACCAAAAGAGGAAGCCTCTATACAAGAAGAGTTTTCTTTAGAAGAAGCGATGACAATTATTTATACGTCTGGGACGACAGGGAAACCGAAAGGCGTTATTTTAACGTACGGGAATCACTGGTCAAGTGCGGTTGGCTCTGCGCTTAACTTAGGCCTTCGTGATGACGATTGCTGGTTAGCTTGTATGCCGATGTTCCACGTTGGCGGGCTATCTCTTTTAATGAAAAATATTATGTATGGCATGCGCATTTTACTCGTTCCGAAATATGATGCTGATTTTATTCATAAAGCACTTCAAACGAGAGGCGTTACGATTATTTCTGTCGTTTCTAAAATGTTGACTGATTTATTAGAGAGACTTGGAGAAGGGACATACCCATCTTCTTTAAGATGCATGTTACTTGGTGGAGGACCAGCGCCGAAACCACTATTAGAAACGTGTGTAGATAAAGGAATTCCTGTATATCAAACGTACGGTATGACAGAAACGTCTTCACAAATTTGTACGTTATCAGCTGATTACATGTTAACGAAAGTAGGATCAGCCGGAAAACCACTATTTCAGTGCCAACTCCGTATTGAAAAAGATGGCGTAGTAGTGTCGCCATTTGCGGAAGGTGAGATCGTAGTAAAAGGACCAAACGTAACAGGCGGTTATTTTAACCGCGAAGATGCGACGCGCGAAACAATTCAAAACGGATGGCTTCATACTGGTGACCTCGGTTATTTAGACGAAGAAGGATTTTTATACGTATTAGATCGACGCAGTGATTTAATTATTTCTGGCGGAGAGAATATATATCCGGCTCAAATTGAAGAAGTGTTGCTTTCTCATCCGATGGTTGCGGAAGCAGGTGTGGTCGGGATGACTGACGATAAATGGGGACAAGTACCGGCTGCTTTTGTTGTAAAAAATGGAGAAGTAACAGAAGAAGAAATTCTTCATTTTTGCGAGGAGAAATTAGCGAAATATAAAGTGCCGAAAAAAGCATGTTTCTTAGAGGAATTACCACGAAACGCTTCGAAAAAATTGTTAAGACGAGAGTTAAGACAATTAGTGGAGGAGATGTAGGTGGAAATAAAAAAAGCGACGCTACATATAACGGAAATGCCACTCGTAATCCCGTTTGCTGCAAGCTACGGGACGTATGAAAAGCGTGAAAGTATCGTCATTGAATTAGAAGATACGGACGGATACATTGGATTTGGCGAAGTCGTTGCGTTTTCTGAACCGTGGTACACGGAAGAAACAGTGAAGACAGCGCTACATGTACTTCAAGATTTTTTATTACCGGATTTATTAAAGGCGGAGATTTCTCATCCGAATGAAGTACCTGGTTTGTTCCAACATATAAAGAGAAACCGAATGGCAAAGGCCGGAATAGAGGGGGCTGTTTGGGATTTATATGCGAAGCGCCAAAAGAAATCGCTAGCGACAGTACTTGCCGGAACTAGTCATGAAATTGAAGTCGGCGTTGTAATTGGCCTTAATACGATTCCAGTTATGTTAAAACAAATCGAGAAGTATGCAGAAGAAGGATACGAGCGTTTTAAAGTGAAAATAAAGCCAGAGCATGATTACGAATTATTGAAAGAGATTCGAAAAGAGTTTCCGCATATCCCGCTAATGGCAGATGCAAATTCAGCATATACATTAGGGGATACGGAGAGGCTGAAACGACTAGATGAATTCCAATTAATGATGATTGAACAACCGTTAGCCGATTATGATTTTCTTGATCACGCGGAGTTGCAAAAGAAAATTGAAACGCCGATTTGTTTAGATGAAAGTATTCATAGTTTAGAAGATGTACGCGTTGCGATTACCCTTGGTAGCTGCCAAATTGTGAACATTAAACCAGGGCGAGTGGGCGGATTAACAGAATCGGTTCAAATCCATAATTATTGCATGGAGCATAACATACCAGTTTGGTGCGGCGGTATGGTGGAGATGGGGATTTCACGAGCGCAAAATGTTGCCCTTGCTTCACTGCCGAACTTTACGATTCCAGGTGATATATCTGCTTCTAGTAGGCACTGGGAGAGGGATATTATTTCGCCGGAAGTGATGCTTGAGAGCGGGAAAGTGATGGTGCCGCAAAGTGTTGAAGCTGAGTATGAAGTAGATCGCGGAAGGCTGGCGGAGATTACGAAGCAGCGGCTTGCTTTGGAGCGGTAAATTGAGTCTTTAAAATAGCGGGCGAATTTCGTCGTTAATTGTCGGTAAGTCGATATATTTCAATAATCGCTAATATAATTTGAGTTACGGTCGATATAATTTTATTTACTAAGGTTACTCCCGTGAGTAGCCTTTTCTTATTGTACAAATTGGATAGACTAGTTTACAATCGAGCGTATAAAGTGAAACTTTAATCAGTGGGGGCATCCCCACTGATTATTAGTTGAACCAATCGGGCTTTTATGGGCAGTTGATCTTCCACCTAACTTCTTTGATTCACCCGAATTTTGAGGTGGGAGTCTTACTGCCCGCAAATAGCGGGGTAAAGGGGGAGTAAAATGAAGCGCATTTCAATTTTAATAGCGGATGATGAGGCAGAAATTGCTGATTTAATTGAGATACATTTAGAAAAAGAAGGGTACCACGTCGTGAAAGCAGCTGATGGAGAAGAGGCAATTCATGTTATTGAAACGCAGCCAATCGACTTAGTGGTTTTAGATATTATGATGCCGAAAATGGATGGGTATGAAGTGACGCGCCAAATTCGTGCGAAGCATCATATGCCAATCATTTTCTTAAGTGCGAAAACGTCTGATTTTGATAAGGTGACAGGTTTAGTATTAGGCGCAGATGATTATATGACGAAGCCTTTTACACCGATTGAATTAGTTGCACGTGTAAATGCACAATTACGCCGATTTCTTACGTTAAATCAGCCGAAAGTAGCGGAGAATAAATCAGCTTTAGAGGTAGGCGGAGTTGTTATTGATCCGGAGCGAAGAACGGTAAATGTGTACGGAGAACAAGTTGAATTAACACCGAAAGAGTTTGATATTTTATATTTATTAGCGAGCCATCCGAAGAAAGTGTACAATGTGGAAAATATTTTTCAGCAAGTATGGGCGGATGATTATTATGAAGGCGGAAATACAGTTATGGTACATATTCGTACATTGAGGAAAAAACTTGGAGAAGATAAAAGAAAGGACAAGTTAATAAAAACAGTGTGGGGAGTAGGGTATACTTTCAATGTCTAAAAAGATGAGAAGTTTTCGTTCGAAGATGGTTATGCTATTTGCGTTAAGTATGATATTTGCTGGTGGCGTAACGTATATCATTTATCAAGGGTTACGGATTTATTACAAATTAGTCGTTCGTTATGAGGATCCGTTAGCGCAAGTGCGGTTCATGATAAAACAAATTGGGGATGTTAATTTCTTTTTAATTCTTTTCATCCCGCTATCCATTATGTTTTTCTTCTTCCTTACTAAACCATACTTAAAATACTTTGATGAGATTTCAAGCGGGATTCATCATTTGGCGAACGGAGATTTTTCAAATGAAGTGCGCATTTCATCAAACGATGAGTTTGGAGATATCGCACATGAAATAAATGTTGCGAGTGAAAAGTTAAAAGAAGCGGTGGAAAGAGGAGATTTTGCTGAAAGTAGTAAAGATCAGCTCGTTGTGAATTTAGCTCATGATTTAAGAACACCGTTAACATCCGTGTTAGGATATTTAGATTTAATTCTTAAAGATGAAAATTTAACAAAAGAACAAATTAAACATTTCTCCACAATTGCATATACAAAATCGCAAAGACTGGAAAGTTTAATTGATGAGCTATTCGAAATTACACGTATGAATTATGGCATGCTAAAGCTGGATAAAAAGCCGATTGATATAAGTGAGTTGCTTATACAGCTAGAGGAGGAATTGTATCCGTTATTAGAAAAACATCATTTAGAAGCAAGATTGAATGTGGATCCTCATTTACCGATGCACGGTGATGGAAAATTGCTAGCTAGAGTATTTGAAAACTTGTTAACAAATGCCGTACGTTACGGATATGATGGGCAATTTGTTGATATGAATGGGTATGTTGATAATGGAGAAGTTGTCGTACAAATTATGAATTACGGAGATAGCATTCCGGAAGAAGATTTACCGTATCTTTTTGATATGTTTTATACAGGTGATAAAGCAAGGTCAGAGAACCGTGGCGGGACGGGACTTGGATTATTCATTGCTAAAAATATTGTCGAGCAGCATAACGGTACGATTTCTGCTGAAAGCAATGTAGTTAGAACGATATTTGAAGTACGATTGCCAAAAGACGAGAATGTAACAATTTAATAAAAATTTAAACTTTACCCCACTTTTTATTTTAATAGTTTTTTCTATTCTATATGTAAGTTACGTTAAGGAGGAAATAGAAATGAAAAAGTGGGTATTTATTTCTTTTTTTATAGCATGCACAGTATGTGTAGGCGTTTATATATCACCGTTATTTCAAAAGGAAATCGATGTTAAAATTGTCGGAAAAGATGAGCTAGTAAAGGCGGCAAACAACGAGAGGAAAGAGATTACGAAGGAACAAATTTATAAGGGCGATTTATTATTAGTTAACAGGGATTATCCAGTAAAAAAAGATAGTATTAGGTCTGATATTATAAATGTAAATCATAATAGTGAATTAGTGAGAGGCTATGTAATATTTGATAGAAATCTTCGTTTATCAAAGGATGTTGTGAAAAAGTTTTTGAACGTTGTCGATGCGGCTGGAAAAGAAAGTATTAACCATTTTTTGATTAGTAGTGGCTATAGAGATTTCGAAGAGCAAAAACAGTTATATGAAAAAATGGGATCTGATTATGCACTTCCAGCAGGATACAGTGAACATAATTTAGGATTATCACTGGACATTGGGTCTACTCAAAAGAAAATGGAGAAAGCGCCTGAAGGAAAATGGATTGAAGAGAACGTATGGAAGCATGGCTTTATATTACGTTATCCGAAAAATAAAAGTAACATTACTGGAATTCAATATGAGCCATGGCATATCCGTTATGTCGGCCTACCTCATAGCGCAATTATGCAAAAAAAGAATTTCACACTAGAGGAATATTTAGAGTTCTTAAAAGAGGAAAAAGAGATTTCAACTGAAGTAGAAGGTAAGAAATATACTGTTTCTTATTATAAAGTTTCTGGGAATATGAAAGTGAATGTTCCAGCAAATAAGCAGTATGCAATTTCCGGGAACAATATGGATGGGGTTATTGTGACGGTTCAGGAATAGAGAAAAAGGCTGTGCCATTTGGGACAGCCTTTTCTTATATAAGAAAGGAATTGACGTTTCTTGTCTGTAAATCGATATTCCTTGTCGAATCGTTGATATAAATTCCTATACTATTAGCATTTTGGAGGAGCATCTTTTGATTTACTTTTAAACATTATAACGTTATATTTACTTCTTCCTTTTTTTATGTTACGCTAAACGTGTGAAAGAGACATAAAATGAAACTTTAATGTAAGCGCATTCTTACGGCTTCTTATAGAAAAGGGTGGAAGTACAATGACAGAACGATTCGTACTACGTAATGTGAAACGTGTGAACGGGGAAGAGATTGACATTGTAATTGAAAATAATAAAATCGCACAGGTGACGAAAGCTGGTGTTGGTGAGGGTGGAAAGGTTCTTGATTACTCTGGTACTTACGTATCGAGTGGTTGGATTGATTTGCATGTTCACGCTTTTCCAGAGTTTGATCCGTATGGCGATGAGGTTGATGAAATTGGCGTTAAGCAAGGGGTAACGACAATTGTTGATGCGGGTAGTTGCGGTGCTGATCGCATTGCAGATTTAGTAAAAAGTAGAGAGCAGGCAAAAACGAATTTATTTGCCTTTTTAAATATTTCTCGCATCGGTTTGAAACGAATTGATGAATTATCCAATATGGAATGGATCGATAAAGAGAAAGTAATAGAAGCAGTAGAAAATTATAAAGATGTAATCGTTGGGTTAAAAGCGAGAATGAGTAAAAGTGTCGTTTGTGATAGTGGAATTGAACCGCTTCATATAGCGCGCTCTTTATCTCGCGAAACATCATTACCGATTATGGTACATATCGGTTCAGCGCCTCCTCACATTGAGGAAGTTGTACCTCTTTTAGAAAAAGATGATGTCATTACACATTATTTAAACGGGAAAGAAAATAATTTATTTGATGAAGAAGGCAAACCGTTACCTGTGTTACTAGATGCAGTGAATCGCGGTGTGCATTTAGATGTTGGGCATGGTAATGCCAGTTTTTCTTTTAAAGTAGCAGAGGCCGCAAAGCGTCACGATATTGCTTTTAATACAATTAGTACAGATATTTACCGGAAGAATCGCGTGCACGGTCCCGTGTATAGTATGGCTCACGTTCTTTCGAAATTCCTTTACTTAGGTTATCCGCTAGAAGAAGTGATTGATGCGGTTACGAAACATGCGGCAGAATGGCTGAAAAAACCTGAGCTTGGCCGCATTCAAGAAGGAGATATTGCAAACTTAACTTTATTTACGGTGAAAGATGAGAAGGTTACGTTAATAGATTCAGAAGGGGATCAGCGCATTGCTGAAAGAAGAATTGATACGAAAGGGGTTGTAATTAATGGGTCATTCATTGAATGCTAAGTACGGATTAAAAAGAGTGATTAATGCGAGTGGTAGAATGAGTATTTTAGGTGTATCTGCTCCGACAGATACAGTTATGGATGCGATGAAACATGGGGGACAAAATTATGTGGAAATTGCTGATTTAGTAGATAAAGCAGGAGACCATATTGCAAGAATTCTAGATTCAGAGGCAGCGGTCGTTGTGAATTCAGCATCGAGCGGAATTGCGCTTTCTATCGCTGGTATCGTTACTGAAGGAAATCGTCGTAAAAGTGAAAGACTTCATCAAGAGGTAATCGCGAAAAACGAAGTGATCATGTTAAAAGGTCATAACGTTCAATACGGTGCTCCAGTTGAAACGATGATTTATTTAGGCGGAGGAAAACTTGTAGAAGTTGGCTACGCAAATGAAGGGAAAGCAGAGCATATTGAAGATGCAATTGGTGAAAATACAGCAGCGATTCTATATGTGAAATCGCATCATGCCGTGCAAAAAAATATGATTTCTGTTGAAGAAGCATGGGAAGTCGCGCAAAGAAATAACGTACCACTTATCGTGGATGCGGCAGCTGAAGAAGATATTCAAAAATATGTGAAGTATGCAGACCTTGCCATTTATAGTGGTTCAAAGGCAATTGAAGGGCCTACTTCTGGTATTGTTGGCGGGAAACGAAAATATATTGAGTGGCTGAAAGTGCAATTACATTGCATTGGAAGAAGCATGAAAGTTGGGAAAGAAACAACTTTTGGTTTACTTCAAGCACTTGATGAGTACGGAGTAAAAGAAGATAAGAGTGAGCAAGAAAAAGAGTTATTACAAGTACTTATGCCGCTAAAAGAATTAAACGGTGTAAATGTAACAATCGTTCAAGATGAAGCGGGAAGAGCAATCTTTAGAGCACGTATTCATATTAACGAAAAAGAGTTAAATAAATCGGCAAAAGACGTTGTGACAGCATTACGCGAAGGAGAAATTGCAATCTACACACGTGATTACGGAGTAAGACAAGGATTCTTTGATATCGATCCACGTCCACTTCAAGGTGATGACATACATGTGATTGAAGAAAAATTGAGAGAAATTGTAGGGGGAAATTAAAATGACAAACATTCAAAAACGTTTTTATAAAGGCCGCGTAGCATTAAATGTATTAGCAAACAATATAGAAAATGCGAAAGATATTTTTGAAGCAGCAGAAGGTTATGTAGTAGTAGGCGTATTATCAAAAGATTATCCAACAGTAGAAGAAGCTGTTACAGCGATGAAAGCATACGGAAAAGAAATTGATGACGCTGTATCAATTGGATTAGGAGCAGGAGATAATCGCCAAGCAGCAGTTGTAGCTGAAATTGCGAAGCATTATCCTGGTAGTCATATTAACCAAGTGTTCCCTTCAGTTGGAGCGACACGTGCAAATCTTGGCGGAAAAGATAGCTGGATTAATAGTTTAGTATCACCAACAGGAAAAGTAGGGTACGTAAATATTTCTACTGGTCCAATTAGTGCAGCAGGGGAAGAAAAAGCAATCGTTCCAATTAAAACAGCGATCGCACTTGTACGTGATATGGGCGGAAATTCATTGAAATACTTCCCAATGAAAGGTTTAGCTCATGAAGAAGAATATCGCGCAGTTGCGAAAGCTTGTGCGGAAGAAGGATTTGCATTAGAGCCAACAGGCGGAATTGATAAGGAAAACTTTGAAACAATTGTACGTATTGCGCTTGAAGCAAACGTAGAGCAAGTTATCCCGCACGTGTACTCTTCTATTATTGATAAAGAAACTGGCAATACGAAAACAGAAGATGTTTGTGAATTATTAGCAGTCGTGAAGAAGTTAGTTGATCAATATGCGTAAGAAAATTGCAGCGTTCGGCGAAGTAATGATGCGCCTGCAAGTACCAGGATATGAATTGTTGTCGCAAGCAAACACATTAAATTACTCATTTTCTGGTACAGGTGTGAACGTGGCAGCAGCACTTTCTCATCTAGGGCATGAAGGGCTTCTTATTTCAACTTTACCGGAAAATTCGGTTGGGGATGCGGCATTATCTTACATTCAAAAGTTAGGTGTGCAAACCTCGCTTGTTTCAAGAGGCGGCAAATATGTCGGTATGTACTTTTTAGAAAATGGATTTGGTACACGTGCAAGCCGCGTTACATATTCAAATCGATTAGAAAGTAGCTTCAATACGGCATGTGAAGAAATGTATCAATTTGAAGAAATCGCAAAGGAAATTGATATCGTTCATTTTTGCGGCATTACACTTGCGATGAATGATACGGTGCGCCATCATATGAAATCTTTGGCGAAAGCAGTGAAAGAAAACGGAGGAACTGTCGTCTTTGATTGCAACTATCGTCCATCTCTTTGGGGAGAAGACGGGTATGAGCAGGCGAAACCACATTATGAAGAAATGCTGGCTCTTGCTGATATCGTTATGATGAACGAAAAAGATGCGATGTTTGTTCTTGGAATGAAAACAGAAAAGACGGAGCGAGAGGCGCAACTTGTTGATCTTATTCCAAAGGCAGCTGAAACATATCATATCGCTACAATCGCTGGTACACATCGCTCTATTAATAGCGATAATACACACTCGCTTCGCGGATTTATATGTAAAGATGGTGCGTTCACTTTTGCAAAAACACTTACGTTTTCTGTATATGATAGAATAGGTGCTGGAGATGCTTATACGAGCGGGATTATTCATGGCGAGATAGAAGAGTTTGCACCAGAGAAAGCTGTTTCATTTGCGTCAGCAGCTGGAATGCTTGCACATACAATCGTCGGTGATACGCCAATGTCATCAGAGAAGGATATACTTCGGGCAATGACGACATCAGTAGGTGATGTAGAAAGGTAGTGGGTGTAACGGTGAACGTAACGAGAAAAAAAGGACCATTATATTTACAAATAAAAAATATTATTCGTGATCGAATATTGCATGGTGTATATGCGATTCATACAAATATTCCTTCCGAACCACAGTTAGAAGAAGAGTTCAAAGTGAGCAAAATTACAGTGCGAAATGCGATTAAAGAACTCGCTCAAGAAGGATATTTGGAAAAGAAAAGCGGTAAAGGAACGAAAGTCATCCGTAACACTTCTGCGACAAAGTTGTCAAAGGGAAAGAAATTTACTGAAGTGTTAGTGGAAGAAGGCTATAAAGTACAGAAGAAATTGCTAAAAGCAGAAATCGTTCAGAATGAAGAAGGAACAGTGCCATTTCAATTATTCGGTAAAGAGAGTTTTCGTATTGAACGTTTATATACGTTAAATGATGCACCGTATATTCATTATACGCACTATTTCTCAGCGAAAATGGCAAGTACAGATTTATCGGATTTTGATTTACAATCGCTTTACGATTTAGTCGAGGACCGAGGCATTCATTTAGAAAACTTCAGAGATGAATTCGCTGTTGGACTTGCGTCTAGTTTCGTTGCAGAAGCGTTAGGTGAAAAAGAGGGGACAGCGCTATTAAAACGTATGCGTTATTCTTACGATGAAGTTGGCGAAGTAATTGAATATAGCGAAGGCTACTACAATACAGAAATGCAGCATTATGTAGTGAATTATGACGTATAAAAAAGAGGGTATTTGCCCTCTTTTTTTATAAAGTAAGGGGAATGCGAGATGGATATATACTTATTAATCGTCACGTTACTTGCAATTGCGATTGTTATTTTAGGGGTATCATGGTGGAAATGGCATGCATTTATTAGTTTAACAGTTGCGAGTTTATTTTTAGCTATCATGTCTGGATTGAATTTAACGAAGATAGTGACTGCCTATGAATCTGGTGTTGGTAGTGTACTAGGGCATTTAGTTGGTATTTTAGCTCTCGGTACAATTTTAGGAAAAATGATGTCCGATTCAGGGGCCAGCATGCAAGTGGCAGATTTCTTTATTCGATTTTTCGGTGTGAAGAAACTACCGTGGGCTATGTTATTTGCAGGATTTGTTATAGGGATTCCAGTATTTTTTGAAGTGGGGATCGTCATTTTATTACCACTCGTTATTTCCATCCGAAAAACGACGAAGCAAAATATATTATTAATTGCGTTACCTGTCATTGCTGGATTATCTATTGTTCACGGGCTAGTGCCTCCGCATCCAGGTGCGATGACAGCAATCGGTATTTATAACGCGAACTTAGGAAAGGTACTTTTATATTCATTACTTATCGCGCTACCAGCAGCTATTATCGCAGGACCGATATTTGCAAAGTGGGTACATAAAAGGGTTATACCTGAAAATGAACCAGAGCTTATTCGAGTTACGACTGTCTCAACTGATTTACCGAGTCGTAAAGTTTCATTCTTTATTATTTTATTACCAGTTGTATTGATGATTTTATCAGTCGTTGCACCATATATTTCATTACCGAAAAAGATGACTGAATTTTTTGTATTTATCGGAAGCCCAGTAATTGCTTTACTTATTTCATGTTTCGCAGCATTTTATTTACTTGGGATAAGACAAGGAATTAATAAAAAGATGATTAAAAAATTAACGGATGAAAGTTTATTACCAGTCGGTTCCATTATTTTAATTATCGGTGCAGGCGGTGGATTTAAACAAATATTAATTGAAAGTGGCGTTGGAACAGCGATTGCGCAAATGGCAGAGCATATATCGTTATCACCAATTGTATTAGCTTTCATGGTAGCTGGATTAATTCGAATTGCAACAGGTTCAGCAACAGTAGCGTTAACGACAGCAGCGGGAATTGTTTCACCAGTTATTCAGCACATGTCTGGTGTGAATTTAGAATTGCTCGTTATAGCAACCGGTGCAGGTTCATTAATGTTTTCTCACGTAAATGATGCAGGGTTCTGGCTTGTAAAAGAATATTTAGGTTTGACAGTAAAAGAAACGTTTAAAACGTGGACGGTGCTGGAAACATTGTTATCATTTATTGCATTCGGTTTTGCTCTTTTGTTGAATATGTTTCTTTAAAGGATACCTGAATAGGTATCCTTTTTTAATAAAGTCCAATTCCTAAAACAAGCCCGTTTTTAGGTAAGCCAAGCTTCCTATTCGCCCTGAAAACATAATATAAATGGAATCCCCTCATTTAGAACAAGAGGAACTTGTTATGAATGATACTAAAGGAGGAATAGGGTAATGAGCGAAAAGTGTGAACACAGACATGATGATTGTAACCGCAGACATGGTTGCGGCGGCGGTTTTGCGCTTCTAATCGTATTGTTTATTTTATTAATCATCATCGGTGCTAGCTGCTTCGGCGGTGGCGGTTCTTGTGGTTATGGTGGTTACGGCGGTTATGCTGGCGGCTACGGTGGATATTGCTGCTAATTAAAAACTATTGAAAATGGCCTTGTGCGTATTGCACAAGGCCATTTTATTCATATTTTTATGTGTTGTGATAATTTATTAATATATAGAGATCGGATTAAGAAGAAGAAAATGATCTCAATAATCCCGAATAAAGTGAGTACGATACATGTCTCTTTCAGTAATGAGAAAGAAAACATGCTTTGTAAAAACTTAATGGCGAATATTGTATGAATACCAGCAACAATATAAGGAACGAAAAATAATATTCCTAATTGAATCGTTGCAGAACGAAACATTTCTGATTCTGTTAAGCCAAGTTTTGTAATCGTAATATACTTTTGTCTTTCAGTTGTTAAGTCGTTATACATACGGAAATATAAAACGCTAGCCGCACCGATAAAGAAGATAAAGCCAAGAAATGCCCAAATAAAGAATTGAGCAACTGCATTCCCTTTACCGTAAATGAGTTCATCCGTAGCTGTATATATGAAGAAAGGAACTTGAGCGTTCTCTTCTGTATGCTTTTCGTAGAACTTACGTGCATCGCCACTAATAACACGTAACATATTTTTTGTTGGAACGATTGCATTTTCCCAGTTTTCTACGAAGTAGTTATAGATTACGGTTGTTTCAATATGAGGAATCATATTATCAAATACATAATCTTGTACGACAGCTAAATGTGGGAATGCAAAGGATGGTTCTATTCCTTTATTAATAAACCCTTTAATATGAAATTCTTTTTTATTAGATCCAAGTGTAATCGTATTATGCTTTGCAAATGGATTAGATACGAGATTGAGAAGTTCTGGTGAGTGGCGAGAAATAATATACACTTCTGTAGAATCAATTGTTATTTCCGGCCTTTTCAATTGTTTAGCAATTGCGTTATAATCACTCATCTTCATAAGCATAATGTCTTCTTTTGAAGCTGTATCTTTTACTACTGTAAACTTATATTTTCTGTACTGAAAATTACTATTTGTAAGCTCAGTTTCAATTGCAGTAATATGCTTTTGTTCAAGGGAATTGTCACCTTCTGATGTATAAGTGAAGGGGACGGGATATCGTTCTAGTACCGATGCTGTTGTATTGTTATTAGCAGCGAATAAACCAATAATAATCGTAAATGCTAGTGCAGATAGCATAGAAACGATAAAGAGTACATTAATATTACTACGAGTCCGGTTAGCTAAATCTGAAATCCATAACATATTTATTTGCTTCATATAAAACTTTCTCCGCTTTTTCAAAATAAAGATAAAGAGAAGAAATGTTTGTGAAAAGAATAAATATGTTCCTACCACTACGAGCGGTAAAATAGATAGCATAATTAAGAATACAGATCCATTTTGTGCATTTTTTTCTGTTATATAGCCTTGCGGATAACCAGCGATATAATAGCATAGTGCTAAACAAATTAAAGCAAATAATGAAATGAGTATAGACGGTCTTTTTTCGCTTTTTTCCTTTTTACTATTTTTAATTAATCGAGTTGTTTTACGAGTACGAATAAACATCGGTGTAAACGTAGATACGATGAGAAATAAAATAATAAAAGTTATTGTCGTTACGATAATAGCTTCTGTTGGCCAATATAAATAGAGGCCTTTTGCGTTTGTTAATTTAGAAGTAACGAGTAAGAAAAAGTTAGAAAAAACAAGACCGCCTTGAATACCAGCAAAAATAGCGAGCATTCCAATAATCATATTTTCAGTAAACAAAAGACGTTTTAATTGTTTTTGAGATATACCGAGAACAGTTAAAACGCCGAATTGCTGCTTCCGAACATTTAAAAATGTTCCGATTGAATATAAGAGAAAGAAGAACGAGAACAAAACGATAACAAACTGTGCCATGCCGGCTAAGTTCATCAGTGGATCTTGTTCCTGTAATTTATTCATAATTTGTAAGCGTGGATGATACGCGTATACAGTAAATGAAAAGAAAACCATAATAGAAAAAGCACTACTTACAAAATAAGCGAAATATGCTTTAGAATTACGCGAGACATTTTTAAATGCGAATTGCCAAAATGTCATCCACGTCTTCCTCCTAATAATGCTAAAACATCTAATATTTCTTGATAAAATTTCTCACGGTACAATCCGCGGTGTAGTTCATTGTAAAGCTCTCCATCTTTAATGAAAATAACACGGTTACAATAACTTGCTGCAAACGGATCGTGCGTAACCATTAAAATCGTTGCATCTTCTTCTTTATTTAATTTCGTAAATAGCTCCATTACGTCAATTGCCGCTTTTGAATCTAAGTTTCCTGTCGGTTCATCGGCAAGTAGAAGTGAAGGATGATGAATAACAGCACGTGCTACTGCAGTACGCTGTGCTTGTCCTCCAGAAACTTCAAAAATACGCTTGTCCAAAATATGATCAATTCCAAGCTTTTTTGAAATGTTATCAAGCTTTTCATCCATTTCTTTTAATGGAACATTATCTAATGTTAAAGGTAGTACGATATTTTCACCGATTGTTAGTGTATCTAGTAAGTTAAAGTTTTGGAAAACAAATCCTAACTCTTGTCTTCGGAAAATAGCTAACTTCTCTCTACGAAATGTGTGCGGTTTTTTTCCGTTAATCACGACATCACCAGAAGTCGGAGAATCGATTGTAGAGATAACGTTTAAAAACGTAGATTTCCCGCTACCAGATGGTCCCATAATGGCAACGAATTCCCCTTTATCCACGTGTAAATTTATATTTTTTAAAGCAGTATGAGGGACTTTTCCCTCATATACTTTTGAGACGTTTTTTATGTGTAATACTTCTTCCATAGTAATCACCTTTCTACTTTTTAAAACTTAATGTGTTGTGATAATTTTTGCATATAAAAGGAACGAATTAAAAGGAAAAATAAAATTTCAACCGTTCCAAAAATCATAAGTACGACTGTAATCTCAGCGAAGAACGAGAGATGTAAAACTTCTTGTAGCATCTTTGTCGCAAACATCGTATGAATCGATGCCATAATGTATGGAACAAAGAAAAGAATCGCAAGTTGAATTGTAGCAGATCGTTTCATCTCAGCTTCTGTTAAACCGATTTTTGTAATCGTTACATACTTTTCTTGTTCATTTGTTAAATCTGTATACATCCTGAAGTAAAGGACACTGCCAGCACCAATAAAGAAAATAACACCTAAGAAAGTACCAATTAAGAAGAACGAAGCGACATTTTGTTTTGTTGTGTATAGAGAATCGCTCGCTTCACTTGCATGGAAAGGCTTGTGCTCTGCTTGAATGTTGTTCCCGTCGGTATTAATTTTGTCTATGAATAACGAGCCGATGTTATTAGCTTTTTCCCAGTCCTTAACTTTAAAGCTATATACACTCATCTGTTTTGAAACGGAGGATAATGCTTCTACATTTTCATCAGATAGTATGAGCAATTGGTATATTAAGCGATTTGGGAATGGGTTATAACTTTTATATTCTTTCACTTGTAGTTGTAAATTGTTTTGAGTAAGTGTAAGAGTATTTTTCTTGTCTTTATTATGAAGCGTTCCAATAACTTGATCATCTAAGTCTTTCATAAGAATATAAGATTCATTCTTATTTACTGTGAGCGTTTCCCAATTTAAAGCCTTAGCAAGTACATTATAGTCACTTTGTTTAATTGCATAATAGAGCTGCGAATTTTCTTCCGCTGAAGATACTTCATATATATCCGTTTTAAATTGTTTATAAGTAAATTGCTCTTCGTTAAACTTTTGTTTTAACCAATTTAAATGTTCATCTGCTAACGTATTTTCAGTATGTGATAAATATGTAAAAGGAAAAGGATTTTCTCTTACTGTATCGAACTTCATAAATTTACCAAAACCATATAAGAATGTAATCATAGTAAAAGCAAGTGTTGATAGCATCGCTACAATAAAGAGCATGTTAATGTTTGTCCGAATGCGCGCTGCTAAATCAGAAATCCAAAGCATATTAATTCGCTTCATATAAAATGTTCTTCGCGTTTTTAATATACGAATGAGTAAAAAACTAATTTGTGAAAAGAAAAAGTATGTTCCAGCTGCAATAAGCGATGGGATGACAAATATACTAGAGACGGCATATAAAAGCCCAATGATGTCACCTAGCGACATAAAATACAGCGGATTTGCGGCTAACGTATATCCACATATTAAACACATCGCACCAAATAGAGAGATAAGAACGGATGCTTTTCTTTCTTTTTGTTTTGTTCCTTCTTTTAAAAGACGTACGGCTTTTCTCGTACGAATGAGCATCGGTGTAAAAGATGATACGAGAATGAAGAGCCCAAGAAAGATGATGATAGTTAAAACGATAGCACTTGTAGGCCCATATAAATATAAACCAGGTACGTGTGTAATTTTGGCGGTAACTAACAAAAAGAACTGCGAGAAGACAAGTCCAAGTTGAACGCCGAAAAAGATGGAAAGAACACCAATTAGCATGTTTTCTAGAAATACGAGTCTCTTTAATTGTTTTTGAGATATGCCAAGTACTGTTAAAATCCCAAATTGCTTTTTTCGTACTTTTAAGAAGGTACCGATTGAATATAGTAAAAAGAAAAACGAAAAGAATACAATGACAACTTCTGAAATTGTCATTAATATGTTCAGAGCAACATTCACGTCTGTCATATGCAATTTAGGATGAAATAAATAAACTGCAAATGAGAAAAAAATTGCGATGGAAAACGCACTGCTTACAAAATAGGCGAAATAAGCTCTGGCGTTCCGCGTCACATTTTTAAAGGCAAACTGCCAAAATGTCATTCACCTAAACCTCCTATTAGAATGAGCATGAAAAAGGAAGGATGAGATCCCACCTTCTCATGTGATAACTTTTTTAATATGTTAACCATTCGTATACTGTGATAATTTTTGCATATAAAGTGAACGAATGAAGAAGAAAAAGATAATTTCAACGAATCCAAAAATAATAAGAACGGCTGAAACTTCTTTGAACAAAGATAGACCAATTACATCTTGTAGCATTTTCGTTGCAAACATTGTATGAATGGATGCCATAATGTACGGAACGAAAAATAAAATACTAAGTTGAATGGTTGAAGATCGTTTCATCTCTGTATCTGTTACACCAATTTTAGAAATCGTTATATATTTCTCATGTTCGTTCGTTAAGTCTGTATACATTCTAAAGTAAAGAACGCTACCAGCGCCAATGAAGAAAATAACTCCTAAAAATGTCCCGATTAGGAAGAATGCCGCACTGCCTGATGTTATTTTGTATAACGATCCTGCTGATTCAAAGGAACGAATAAGAGGCCCTTCATACTGGAATTTATTTCGATCTTTTTGCACTTTTTCTATAAAATTATCAGCAATTTCATATGTCTGTTCCCAGTTTTGAATTTTGTAATTGTATGCTGATATATGTTTTACGGTGTTAGGTAAGTTATTTACGATAATATCAGGCAACACTATCGTTTGATATGAAAAGTCAGATGGGATTGCGTTTACATGCTCATAGCCTTTTACTCGTAATTTCGTATTTGTACTAGAGAGTGTAATGTAATCTCTTTTGTAGCTTTGCTCAAATTCATTGAATATGGTGATATAAGATGTCCCTGTTAGCACATATGCTTCGTTATCATCCATAAATAGTTGTTTCATTCGTAAAGAATCTGCAAGTTTGTTATAGTCACTTTGCTTAATTGCGTATACGTCATTATAAATAGCTATATCTTTATCTTCTTTTAGTGGTGTTTCATATATATCAGCTTTTATTTTTTGATAAGGGAAATGCTCTTTTTGTAATTGTTGCTCAAGCCAATTTAAATGCTCTGTAACAAAAGGGTTCGCATCATAAGAAAAATAAGAAATTGGGAAAGGAGAAGTTCTATTAACCTCTAGCTTAATAAATTTTCCGAATCCATATAGAAACGTAATCATTGTGAAAGCGATAGTAGATAGCATCGCTACAATAAAAAGCATATTAATATTCGTTCGAATACGGCTCGCTAAATCCGAAATCCAAAGCATATTAATCCGTTTCATATAAAACTTCCTTTTTTTCTTTAAAATATAAATAAGTAAGAAACTAATTTGTGAAAAGAAGAAATATGTTCCGACTGTAACAAGCGTTGGGATAACGAAAATACTTGAAACCATATATATAACACCGATTTGCGGGCTTACTGATACAAAATATTTAGGATTTCCAGCTAACGCATAACCACCAAATAAACAAATCGCACCAAATAATGAAACAAGTATCGATGGTTTTCTTTCTTTTTGTTTTCCACCATTTGTTTTTAAAAGGTGTACCGCTTTTTTTGTACGAATAAGCATTGGTGTGAATGCAGATACAGTGATAAAAAGACTAAGGAAAACAATAGTTGTTAAAATAAACGCTTTAGTAGGACCGTATAAATATATTCCTGGAATATGCGTAAGTTTGGCTGTTACTAATAAGAAAAATTGAGAAAAAACAACTCCAAACTGCATGCCGAAAAAGATAGATAAAACCCCGATTAACATATTCTCCATAAAAACAAGACGATGTAATTGTTTTCTCGATATTCCTAAAATGGTCAAAATACCAAATTGTTTTTTTCTAACTTTTAAAAAAGTACCAATGGAATATAGTAAAAAGAAGAAAGAGAAAAATACAATTACTACTTCTGAAAATATCATTAATCCTGAAATTTCAGAGGTCATGTCAAAGTTTTGTAATTTCGGATGGAATAAGTAAACAGCAAACGAAAAGAAAACAGCAATGGAAAAGGAACCACTTACAAAGTAAGCAAAATAAGCTCTTGAATTACGCGTTACATTTTTAAATGCAAATTGCCAAAATGTCATAAATTATACCTCCGGCTAGAAGATATAGAAGTAGTTGTATTGCAAAAAATGTATGAGAGTGAGTTCTCATACATTTCGCTTACATATGTTACGATCATGCTTCGGTCACCTTCTCCGTATGTTCTGCTTGATTATTTGCAGCGTTGTGGAAGATGATTTTAATCGTCGTTCCTTTACCAACTTCAGAATCTAGTTTGACAGAGTGACCTAAGTAATCACAAATTTTACTTACAATATAAAGTCCCATACCAGTAGATTCTCCGAATGCACGACCGTTTTTCCCAGTGTAAAACGGTTCAAATACTCTTCGAATATCTTCTTGTGGAATACCCACACCTTCATCACGAACTTCTAAAATAATATCTTTTCCGTTTCGGTAAGCAGATAAGAAAACTTTCTTTCCGCGTTCCCCAGAGTAACGAACAGCGTTTGTCATTAACTGATAGATGATAAATTTTAGCCATTTCGCATCAGAAGCAACTTTTAAATCCGAATGGACTTCTAAAACAGGGAAGACACCATTACGAATGAATAGTTCTTTTAATCCGTTAATATTTTTTGTTACTGTATCTTTTAATGAAATTGTCTCAACATGGAAATCTTCATGGAAGTTATTTAGCCTTGCCATATATAAAGCCATATCGAGTCCTTGATTTAATCGTTCTAATTCTTTTTTGAATTTCGGAATCAAATGCTCATCTTCCATTTCGAGCACCATAAGCTGCATAACGGATACAGGTGTCTTCATTTGATGTACCCAATGATTAATAAATAATTGATGTTCTTGTTGTTTTACTTCATACGATTGTAGTTCTTTTTGGAAGAGGCGGTACTGCGTACGCACGAGTTCATTGACACCGTGAGGCATCGGAGCAGTCGCTCTTTCAATAAACGCATCTTCCATCTTTTCTGGTTGCTCACTTAATCTATGGTACATTCTACGATTGCGAACGTAACGATAAGCGAGGAAACAAATAAATAAGTATAAACTTAAAACGACGAAGTAAAATTTATTGTTTTGAAATCCATCTACTGCATCATAAAGAACGAAGATGATACCGAAGTTTAATACGTACAGTAGGAAAAATGCAAAATGATCACGTAAAAATAGCTTCATGCTTATTCACTCCAAGTTGCGTTAAAACGATACCCAAGTCCACGTACTGTTTCAATAGAATTCTCAATACCAAGTTCATTAAACTTTTTACGAAGACGCGTAATGTTTACGTTTAATGTATTTTCCTCAACAAAACTTTCGTCATCCCAAAGCGCAGCTAATAAATCTTCACGGCTCGCTGTACGAGGGAATTTAGATAATAACATTTCTGCTAAAATTGCCTCTTTCTTCGTTAAAAGAACTTGTTCAGATCCAAAATGAATTTCTGGACGTTCAGGGAATAGTTTTAAACCTTCTACTTCAACGATACGTTCAGAAATATTTGGTGCATAATCACCGTAAATACGGCGTAATTGTCCTTTAATTTTCGCCATTACAACATCGTAGTGGAACGGCTTTGTAATGTAATCATCCGCACCGCTTTCAATCGCCATAATTTGTTCCATCTCACCTGCACGAGCTGAAATGAAAATAATAGGACAAGTAGATTCATGACGAATTTGGCGGCACCAGTAGAACCCATCGAATTTCGGTAAGTTTACATCAAGTAAAACAAGATGTGGTTTCACTGCGTTAAACGATTCCATAATATCATCGAAATTCTCTGCAACAACAGCTTCATAGCCGTATTTTTGAATGTGAGATTGTAGTAATGATGAAATATTTGGATCGTCTTCAACGATTAAAATTTTATACATATGTATATTCCTCCTCAAAAAAACAATTGTAGCTATAGTGTATCATGTGTTTCAAGTCTTTTCATTATGTTGAAAGATAAGCTAGTAAACAGTATAGGTTAAAAATGAGAAAAGTAAAAAGTATTATAGGAATAATTCAATATATTTTCCTTTTAAATATATGAATGGATAAAAGTATTATATTTTTTTATGAAATTTGGAACTTTATTTTGCTTACCGTCCAATATATAGTGAGAACATCGTTAAGGAGGGGGCACTACTTGGCAAGTAATGAAGATATACATACCTGGATAGAACGCTTATTAAAAGGTGATGAGGAGGCTTTTGAATTTATATTTAACTTAACAAGTCAGAGAATCTATGAAACCGTCTTTGCTATAGTTAAAAATCGGCATGATACAAATGAAATCGTAAATGAAATCTACTTTCAACTTTGGAAATCTATTTCAACATATGATCAATCTAGACCGTTTCTATTTTGGTTGAATGGAATTGTTTACAAACAGATTAGTCAATGGAGAAAACACATATGGAAGAGGATGCGCTTATTTGAAAAACAACAACTAAGTGATGATCCTGTTGTAGAAGTTCCAGAAAAAGTATTATTAAGAAAAGAAGCAGAAGAGCTGCTTTCCTTTTTAACCTGCGTACTCTTTAGATTTTATTCAATATAGAGTAATTGGCGTAGGGTACAAAATAAAAAGGGGCGTATAGATAATTGACAATTAACTAAAATCATTTTAACATTTAGATAAATATCTAAATGTCTAATTAATGAGGGGAAGAAAGACATTGAATCAAGCATTCAAAGCATTAGCAGATCCAACAAGGCGAAAAATTTTAGATTTATTAAAAGAAGGCGATCTAACCGCAGGTGAGATTGCTGAACATTTCAATATGACAAAACCAAGTATTTCACACCACTTAAGCGCACTTAAAAATGCTGAACTTATTCAAGATGAAAAGAAAGGGCAATTCGTTGTGTACTCTTTAAACACAACGGTCTTTCAAGATTTGTTGACTTGGGTGTTTACATTTACGAATAAGGGGGAAGAGGGGAAATGAAAAAACATCTTTTTGCAATCTTATTAATTGTTATAACTTGTTTAGCTTGGGCGTTTGCTTGGCCGCATTTGCCGGATACAATTGCAACGCATTGGAGCGGCGGTAAGGTAGATGGATATTCGTCTAAATTTTACGGAATGATTTCTATGGTCGGAATTATGATTGCATTATATATATTTCTAAATGTGATACCAAAGATTGATCCAAGGAAAGCAAATTACGAGAAATTTTCTAAAGCCTTTATGATGATGAATAATGGGGTACTATTGCTACTATTTGTAGGAAATATAGATATTATTACAAGTGGATTAGGATATAACTTATTCATTAATCGGGTGCCTGAATTATTAGTTGGTGTTTTATTTTTAGTAATGGGTAATTATTTACCACAGTGTAAGCCAAACTTTTTTGTCGGGATGCGTAATCCATGGACGTTAAGTAATGAAGAAGTATGGCGGAAAACACATCGGTTTAGCGGAAAAGTATTTGTGGCGTTAGGAGTTATTATGATTATAAGTGTTTTCGCTCCGGCTGATTGGAGAACTTATATAATGCTTGGGATTATAGTAGTTGCTGTCATTATAACGAATTTATATTCTTACGTTTTGTATAAAAAAGAAATACAAATGTGAGTTATATTAGTCAAATTTTATATTTATAGTTTCTATGTGTTAAGAGATTTTAATACTCAGTGGGAATAATGAAAAGCTCACTGAGTAAATTTTTCGTTTTAAGGTCTGAAAATTCAATCGAAAAGGTGATTTGGGGGGATTTACATGCTAGAAATTATAAATTTTAGCAAGACATATAAAGACGGTAAGAAAGCAGTTGATCATTTGAATATTACTGTTAAAGCAGGGGATATCTTTGGATTTATTGGACATAACGGTGCGGGGAAAAGTACAACAATTAAGTCGTTAGTAGGAGTTATAGATTTTGAAGAGGGTGAAATTTTTGTTGATGGACATTCAGTAAAAAAGGATCCGATTGCATGTAAGAGAGTAATGGCGTATATTCCTGATAATCCAGATTTATATGAGCAATTAACAGGAATTCAATATTTGAACTTTGTTGCGGATGTGTTTAAAGTGCCTGCGAGGGATCGGGAAGAACAGATACAGAAGTATGGGGATGCTTTTGAGATTACACCGTACTTAGGGGATTTAATATCTTCTTATTCACACGGCATGAAACAAAAAGTAGCGATTATATCGGCGGTTTTACATAAACCGAAATTATTAGTTTTAGATGAACCTTTCGTTGGTCTTGATCCAAAGGCAGCAGTAGTATTGAAAGGTATTATGAAAGAGCTTTGTGAAAAAGGAAGTGCGATTTTCTTTTCTACGCACGTTTTAGATGTAGCTGAGAAGTTATGTAATAAAGTAGCGATGATTAATAGAGGGAAATTAGCACTTTCAGGAGAAGTAAATTCTTTAATAAAGGAAGGCTCATTGGAAGAGCTCTTTATGAAGGAGCTTGCTAATGAATACTAATAGTTTAGGTCTTTTGAAAATTCGGTTGATAACGCAGCTCGGTTTAAACACCTTTAAATACGAAAAAGATAAGAAAAAGAAGCAGAATAAGATTTTGCTGACAGCATCTATTGCTCTAGTTGGTGTCATGTTAATGTTATATTGCGGAGCTTCGGCATATGGGTTGGTAAAACTAGGAATGAGTGAAATTATTCCCGTCTATGCACTAGTTATTAGCAGTGTATTAACGTTGTTTTTCACTATATTTAAGGCAAATGGAGAAATTTTTGCTTTTAAGGATTACGATTTTTTAATGTCATTGCCGATTCGCGTAAGTACTGTTATTGCAAGTAGATTTTTGTATTTATACTTGCTGAATACAATCTTTTCAATCATAATCATGCTACCAATGGGAGTTGTGTATTGTATACATGAAAATCCATCAGTTTCTTTTTACTTTATGTGGTTCATCAGTATGTTTATCGCATCTTTAATCCCAACAACAATCGCAGCAATCTTTGGAGCTTCGATTACGGCAATCGCTTCTAAATTTAAAAATACGAATAAAATAACTACGATTTTAAGTTTTATAGTAATTATTACATTCGGTTCCTTTATGCTAAAAAACGGAAATGCTCAATATAGCCTTAATGATATGAACGGAATTGGTGCAATTGTTTCGGAGCAATTAACTAAAGTGTATCCATTAGCTAACATGTTTCAAAAAGCAATTGTTAATGCTGATATGGTAGCTTTCATCTTATTTGTGGGGATATCAGTGATTTGGTATTATCTTTTTGTAAAAATACTTTCGTTAAAATATAAGCAAATAAACACAGGGATCACCACTTATCATATGCTTTCAAATTATGAGATTAATAGCATGAAAAAAGAGAGTGTATTGGTCGCATTGTATAAAAAAGAGCTGACACGTTTCTTCTCTTCTACAGTGTATGTCATAAATAGTGGAATGGGAGTTGTGATGGCGCTAGCTTTCTCGCTAGCTATAGTTGTAGTAGGACCAAGCCAATTAATAGCGTATCCTGGAATTGAGCCCCTGTTGCAAAAGATTGCTCCATTTGCTATTGCAGCAGCGATTTCGATGACATGTACAACATGTGTGTCATTGTCTTTAGAAGGAAAAAATGTATGGATTATTAAATCATTGCCTATAGCGCCAAAGATGATTTATGATAGTAAAATTCTTATGAATCTTTCATTGAGTATACCTGCATCACTTATTAGTGCTGTATTACTGATAATCGGGTTAAAGCTAGATGTTTGGAGTTCTTTTTTCATCGTAATAACACCGATAATATATTCATTATTTTCAGCAGTATGGGGGATTTTCATTAATAATCGATTTGGTTATTATGATTGGGTATCAGAAACTCAAGTAGTAAAACAAAGTATAGGATCGTTTGTTGGTATGTTTGGTGGCTTAATTGTGGCGGTTATACCTGCCTTATTAATTGGTACTGCTACTATCTCGAACTACAGAGTATTTACTTTTGTAGTTATTATAGTGCTTACGATTATTACTATTTTCTTGTATAAGAACGAGTCGAGAAGAAGTATAAAATAAAGAAGCTGCTCTTCCTTTAAAAAGGGAGAGCAGCTTCTTTATTTTGAAAAGGTTAGCCTCTTATATTACTTTTTTAAAACAGGTACCCATATTTCGCTTCTGAAATTCGGAGAGGATACGTCTTTACTTTCATTCCACAATATCTCCGGTCCTTCCGCTAGTTCATAGTTCGAAGAAGGGAACCATTCAGAATAAATACGTCCCCATACATTTTGTAATGCATCAGGAAATGGTCCGACAGCTTCGAATATAGCCCATGTTGAAGCAGCAACTTCAAGTTGCGCGAATTGCTCTGGGCAATCTTTCGTTGTGGCTACTCCAATGTAGTGATCGAGTTCCCCCTTTTCCTCCATTCTTCCTTCAGAAAAGTTAGTAGAAGCACTAATGATTCCAGTAGGTTCAATGTTTGAAAGGGACTTTAATGTTTGAATAGAATCTGGGTTTAAACTTTTCCACATAGAAGCAATTTCTTCATTTACACCGTTAAAAACGATTGGTACTCGTTTTGTAATACCTATAATTCGAAATGGCTCTTTTTCTTCAATTCGATAGTTCATTTCATTTCCTCCTTGAATGGATAATTGGAAGGTCATTGGTGAATAAGCCTTCAAAGAATGGCTACTATTTCGGGCCTCTGAAGGTGTTATACCGTGCAAGTTTTGAAATGCACGGGCGAATGAATCTGGTGAGTTGTAGCCATATTTTATAGCGACATCAATGACTTTTGCATCGCTATTTTTTAGTTCAAAGGCAGCGAGAGTAAGACGTCTACAGCGAATATAATCAGATAGTGATATACCTGCTAAAAACGAAAACATTCTTTTAAAGTGATACTCAGAACAGAGAGCTAGCCTCGCAACTTCTTTAAAATCAATTTCATTCGTAAGGTTATCTTCAATATAGCGCATTGCAGTATTCATATTTTTAAGTGAATCCATATTATGACCTCCTCTGTACATAGAATAGCAGGAACGAAATAGCTCCATCCGACATTTCGTGCACAACTTTGTAGGGGACATTTTTAACCTTACAAAATTGTAATGTTCCTGTAAGGAGAATGAATGGATGGTATGATATCCCAATGTTATAGTAACAAAGTACTTTTGTTCAGTAGGTTAAATTTTTATATCTTTACTTATGCGTCTTACATAACTGTCATGTTTGTGTAAGAAACATCGATAGTGGCAAGAGTAGAGAGTGTATATAGTTGAAAATAGAGAATAGAAGAAATGAGGGATGTCGAGATGAAAACAGTGTTAGAAGCAAAAAATATTGAAAAAGTGTACGACACGGGTGGGAATAAATTTGCAGCGTTAAAAGGTATTAACTTACAAGTAAAAGAAGGTGAGTTCGTTGGAATTATGGGACCTTCTGGTTCTGGTAAGACGACTTTACTAAATGTTCTTTCTACAATTGATAATGCGACGAACGGTGAAATTTTAATTGATGGAAAAGATATTGTAAAGATGAATGATGATAAGTTAGCGTTATTCCGCCGTGATCATTTAGGTTTCATTTTCCAAGATTATAACTTATTAGATACGTTAACGGTGAAAGAAAATATCGCTTTACCACTTGCGTTATCAAAGGTGAAAGCGAGTGAGATTGATCGCCGCGTTCTTGAAATCTCAAAGAAATTCGGTATTGATCATATTTTAAGTCAGTTCCCATATCAAGTATCTGGTGGGCAGAAGCAGCGCTGTGCAGCATCGCGTGCAATTGTTACGAATCCAAGTATGATTTTCGGAGACGAGCCAACTGGAGCACTTGATTCTAAATCTGCAACAGATTTACTTGAAAGTATGAAGTCGTTAAATGAATATGATAACTCAACAATTTTAATGGTAACGCACGATGCATTTGCAGCAAGTTATTGTAAACGAGTTATTTTCATTAAAGATGGTGAGCTATATAAAGAATTACACCGCGGTGAATCGACGCGTAAACAGTTCTTCCAAAAAATTGTTGACGTAATGTCTTCTATTTCTGGAGGTATGGCTGATGACCTTATCTAGCATTGCCCTCCGCAACATACAGCGGAACTTTAAAGACTACTTTGTATATTTTGCATCTATGATTTTTAGTATCGTTATTTATTTTACATTTAAAGCACTGCAATATAATTCACAAATGGAAAAAGCAGCAGAAGCTTCAAAAAAAATTAGCGGAGCGTTCCAAGTTTCAAGTGTGATGCTTATCATTTTCGTAGCAGTGTTCATTATATATTCGAACGGATTCTTTACACGTAAACGTAAAAAAGAAGTTGGCTTATATTCGTTATTAGGTATTCGTAAAAGACAAATTGGTAAAATGCTCTTTTATGAAAATATGTTAATGGGATTAATGTCATTAGTAATTGGGATTGCGATCGGTAGTGTCCTTTCAAAATTATTCCTTGAGTTATTAGTAAATATGATGGGATTAAATTTAAACGTTCATTTTGAAGTACCGATGGCTGCCATTATTGATACAGCAATTATTTTCTTTGTGATTATTTTATATACATCACTTCAAGGATATCGTTTAATTTATCGCTTTAAGTTAATTGAACTTTTCCGTGCAGAAC
Organism: Bacillus sp. M13(2017); assembly: GCF_002218325.1. Classification (NCBI taxonomy): domain Bacteria; kingdom Bacillati; phylum Bacillota; class Bacilli; order Caryophanales; family Bacillaceae; genus Bacillus; species Bacillus sp. M13(2017). The sequence goes on from NZ_KZ268500.1 coordinate 51,382, forward strand.
GTGAAGGAGAAGCAATGCCAAAAGGATCTGTCATTATGGCATTAATTTCAGTTTTCTTAATTGGTTCAGGTTATTTTTTAGCATTAATGTACATGAAGGCCGTTAAATATGCAGACTTTATGGCAGTTGCACTTTATATTTTACTGGCGACAGTATTAGGTACGTACTTACTATTTATGTTCTTTACAGTATTCGTATTGAAACGTGCAAGAAATAATAAATCATCGTTTTATAACGGTATGAATATGGTAACGACGTCACAGCTACTATATCGTATTAAAGGAAATGCAAAGTCACTTGCGACAATTTCTATTTTAAGTGCGGTAACATTAACAGCGGTTGGTACGTCAGTTACGATGTATTACAACACATTTACACAATCAAAAGCAGCTATGCCATACAGTTATTCTTACGAGAAGAAAGATGCAGAGCTTGATAAGAAAGTAAATGCGATTTTTGCAGAAGAGAAGAAAGATCATCCGATCAAAGATCAAGTTGAAATTGAGACAGTTCCTGTAAAAGGGAAGTTTGAAGGAGAGAAAGTTGATTTCATTCTTAATATGAATTACACGATTTCAGAGAAATATCAATTTATGTCTCAATCTGAATTTAACAAGCTTGCTAAAAAAATTGAGGCAGAAACAGTGAATGTAACTGCTGGTGAAGCAATTATATATGATAGTTCGTATATTGAAGGGCATGAGTTTAGCCCTCAATATAAAGGGAATAAAGTAGTATTCCAAATTGGAAATGAAACGAAGAAATTAACGATTCAAGCCGCAAATGATAATGCAATTACAAACTTAGGTGAACTAGTTGTTGTCGTTTCCGATGAAATGTATGAACAAGCGAAACAAGCATTTGGAACACGTATTGTAAAAAATATTGATGTAAAAGATGAAAGAAACAGTAAAGTGTTAACGGAAAAATTAGCAAAAGTGATGCCAACTGGTGTATCAGAAATGGCACCACCATTTAGAGACTTCTATACTGGTTTCCATATGGGACTGGAAGCAACTGGACTAATGATGTTCATCGGACTATTCTTAGGTTTAGTCTTCCTATTAGCGACAGGATCAATCATTTACTTTAAGCAGCTTACAGAAGCAAGTGCTGACCGTGATCGTTACATTGTCCTTCATAAAGTCGGGGTTACAAAACAAGAAATGAAAAAAGCTATTGCAAAACAAGTAAGCTTTATCTTTGCAATTCCACTAGTAATCGGAATCCTGCACAGCTTGTTTGCATTAAAAGGTTTAGGGAACATACTACCATTTGAAATTATGATTCCGCTTCTAATTAGTATCGGAGTATACGGCGCTATTTATATTGGATATTACTTCTTAACAGTTCGTTCTTATTATAAGATCGTGAGTGCGAAGTAATAAAGGGACAGCTATCGTAATAGGGATAGCTGTTTTTTTATTCTTCATAAAATCTTAAGAAACTTCCTCAATTTTTATTAAGAAATGATAGTTATACTTAGAAACAAGTTAAAAACTATTGAACGAATGGGGAGAAGGTTACATGCAACTCATAACATTCTTACATGAATTTATTAAACATCCGAAACATACTGGTGCAATTGCGCCAAGTTCAAAAATATTAGCAAAGAAAATGGTAGATGTAATTGATTTTAATAAAGCGAAATGCATTGTAGAGTTAGGTCCTGGTACAGGAGTCTTTACGAAAGAAATTATGAAGAGAAAGAAGAAGGAAACAATATTTCTTCTTATTGAAATTAATGAAGTGTTTTGCAAGAAGCTAAAGAGAAAGTTTAAAGATGAGCAGAACGTCATAGTTGTACACGGTTCAGCTGAAAATATAAAGAAGTATATGGAAGAGTTCAATATAAAATGCATTGATTACATTTTATCAGGATTACCTTTCACTTCTTTACCAGAAGAAGTTTCAAAGCGCATTTTAAACAATGCGATGGAAGTGATACATGAGAATGGTGAATTCATTACATTTCAATATTCACTTGTGAAAAAAGGCTTTATAGAGCATTTCTTTCCTGAAATTACACTAGAAAAAGTATGGCTCAATTTTCCGCCAGCCTACGTCTTTAGTTGCAAAAAAGAATTAAGGAGAGCGTATGCATAATGGAATTACATGAATTATTATCCTATATCGAGCAGTACGGTTATTGGGCATTATTTTTCTGTTTATGGTTAGGTATTATCGGTATGCCAATTCCAGATGAAATGATTGTTATGAGCGGTGGTTTCGTATCTTCAGTAGGGATATTAAGTGTTGTTCCTTCATTTGTATTAACATATTTAGGTGTTGTATCAGGGCTTTCTTTAGGATATATATTAGGGAAGGTATTTGGCACGAAGGTACTCCATAAATTAATGAAAAAGAAAAAAGCGAAGTATTTGATAAAATCACAAGAAATGGTTGATAAATACGGACAGTACGCGTTAGTTACAAGCTATTTCATACCAGTTGTAAGACATATCGTGCCGTATTTAGTTGGAATGAATAACATGTCATTTAAGGCGTATGCTTTGTATTCTTATACGACAGGCTTTGTTTGGACACTCGTTTATTTCGTACTAGGTTCTTTATTTGGACAACATATTGAAAGAATTGTAGCAGTTGCGATAGAGTATGGTGTGTATTTTGGCGGGATTGTTTTTATAGTTACAGGTATTCTTTATTTATATAGACAAAAAAGAATCACATTGATGAGTAAATAGAAGTAAAGAAAGTTTCTTCCAGTATGAAGGATAAGATAGGATTATAAGTATAAAATTATCTTTACTTAATGGTAAAATATAGGTAAGTAGTTAAGAAAGGAAGAGCTTGCAGAGAATAAGGAAATATTCCCAATGTATTCGCACCTTGTAACTTTAGTTGGAGATGAAGAGGACGGCTACTATTCATGTGGAATGCAAGCATTTAATCTACCAGACGTTGTTTTAGACGGAGGGATAGATCCGGAAGTAGCTGTAGATTTATTAAATGATTTTAACCTACATAATATATTGGAAAAACCTAATTTGAAAGATGGAGATACAATTAGTTTCACAGAAGATGCTCCAGTGTATCTTTTATCTCATTATATAGATAATCGTTATGAACAAGAGGATCCATTTTATAATCCGTGTGGGGTATGGAAGTTAGAGAGTGCTTCGGCAAAGAAATCTATCTTTCAAAAATTGGGGAGTGTGCTAAAAGGATGGAAAAATACATAAAAGAACAGAGGAGTATATGTGATAAATATAAAGCGGAGTATGTAGAATCTCCGAATGACTTGAAATTAGGAATAGCGCAAAATGTGAAAGATGGTATCGCTCCGATTAATGGGTTACGAATGCCTATAGAAAACGGAACGACAGGTTGGTACATTTGGGCTGGTGAAGAAATGGGGACAGAAGAAGATTTCTTTCTTCCTTTACACGTTCAACATATTGATGAATGGGCACCTGAAATAAAGAAGTATTTAGGGTTACCACCTGGTTGGAGATTTTTAATTGATGGAGATTACGAAGATGTGTGGTATGATCCGAATTTGTTTGATGAAGATTTAGAAGAGGATGCAGATGAATGGGAAGAAAATATGCTACAAGAGTATGGATGGTACATGCATAGCATATTAGCAGAAGATATTGATGGCATCCATGCTAATTATCATACGCATGGTCTAAGAGATAACTTTAATCATCAAGATTTACAAATAGCATTAAATATGGATCCTGAAGTCGCGCATAGTGTTTTTTGTACCATAATAGAAGAAATAAAGGGCGGAAAAAAGTTTGAACAAGGGATTGAGTATACGAATATAATTGAAGGCTATCCCATTATTATGAAGTCTTTCGTAGAGATGGATCGAGAAGTTTTGAGGGTTTTATTACCTGATGAAAGAGGGATTCTTCCTATGAGGCCAAAGTGTGATGAATGTTATAAGACTCAATTGGATGATATTGAGGAGAGTTGATAAAACAAGAGCTTGAAACTATTCAAGCTCTTGTTTTATGACTATTTATATCCTAAAATATGCTCAATCTCATGCAAACTTAATTTACTTGCCTTAGCAATCGTTTCAAGTGGTATACCAAGATCATACATATTTTTAATCATTTGAATTTTCCCCTGTTGAATGCCTTTTTCAATGCCTTTTTCAATACCTTTTTCAATACCTTTTTCAATACCTTTTTCAAGCCCTTTTTTAATTCCTTGTTCCATTCCTCTTTTTATTCCTTCTGTCTCTGCATGGGCGAATTTTGCTGCTTCATCCATTAAAACTTTCTCCCTTGCGTCATAGGCTTGTCGGAAAGAAGAATCCTGACTCATACGTTCCCATTTATTTATTGCTTTTTGTAAAATAGGGTCTTGGTTCATAGCAATATCCTCCAATAGTTTAGTTAAGTGCTCATCCTCATTTGCTGAAAGCAATAAAAGCCAACGAACAAATGGATCTTTCCACGGATTTACTTTTTCTTCATGCCATTGTTCAGTTAACTTTGGAATTTCTATAATGTGGATTTCTATGTCTTCACTCAGGATTTTTTGTTGTTGTGTATTCCATAATATGCTCGTTGTATGGAAGGCTGGGTGTTCCGAAAACATTACGAAGTTTAGTAAGTTTATGGTGATGGTTTTGTGAAGTGCACTGTAGGGCATCCCTTTTTGTAGTTGAGATGTGTATAGTCTTCCCCAATAATATAAACTGCGTTTAACCATATCTTGATTATTATTGAGTTGTATTTCTACATTAACTTTTGTTCCTGTGTTTAATGTCGCTGAAATGTCTAAAATAGATAACTTATCCTCTTCATATTCCCTGTGTAAATGTGGATCTTCTAGTTGTAGAGAAGCAATGGGCGACTCTAAAGACTCTTGTAACATAGCATTTAAAAATGCAATTAGAATATCTTCGCTACCATTCGTACCAAACAATTGTTTAAATGCAAAATCAATGCGTAAATTAACTAACTGTTGGTTGAACAAAGTTTGTCCTCTCCCTTACATGAAGGTGCTTCTTTCCTTCATTGTACATAAAAAGAACTAGAGTATGCAAACTAGTCATTCTACTATTTTTTAGTAATATTATTAGAAAATGAAAGGTAAGTATGTCTATGGTATACTCTAGTGAAATTGTAAATAAGGATGCTAATACGAACTGGGAAAATTGGGTGGAGTTTGATTGTGACTGAAAAAGATGGGAGAAAGAATAATAAATGAAAAGAAGAAGAAAATCTGGAGAAAAAGTACAAATGAGTCGTTTTACACTTGCTTTATGCTACGGAAGTGAAGCACCATATTATTATTACGAGGTAGCGCCCCATGAAAGAGAGGAACGCTTCTATTTAATGTCAGAACTTTGCGTAATGGACGATGAATATTACTTTATTAGAGAGAGGTTGTTTAGAGATTCCTATCATTGATTACCACGAAAAATTCATATGGACTGTGTGGGTATCACTTAGTAAAGAAAGTTATGATGAAGTATTAGAAAAGTGGGATGAGAGAGGCCGAGAAAATAGTGATCCTTATTTTGGTTGGTTATCTGTAGAAATACCATTTTATCCAGAAACATTAAATTTAAAAACAAATGTACATATAAGAGAAGTTGGAACGGCACCGTATATTGAATTAGAGCCAACCGAGCATCCTTTAGCGATCGAACAAAGAAATGGAATTACTTTAGAGAGAGTGAAAGAAATACAAGAAATGATTCAACAATATAACTAGATTAGAAGAGAAAAAACGAGTGCTAGCACTCGTTTTTTTTATTACACAACCGCAGGATTATAAATCATCGTAAAGTGTCCTTGCAATAATTCAATTTGACAAGGTGTATGAAGCGAGCTTTCTCCATCTGTATCTACTTCTTTTTCTTCCTCTGTTTCGATATGAATGGATTTCGCTTTTACGTGGAAGATGTCATTTTCATTTGAGTCTTCAAATAGTTTCTTTCCGATGTAATCTTTAAATGCTTGAATACCTGTTGATTTGACTACGAAAATATCAAGTGTTCCGTCATCACATTTTACGTTCGGAATAAAGGATGGAATACCACCAAGATATTCACCGTTTCCAACCATGACAAGAACAGCTTCGTCTTCATATACTTGTCCGTCATAAGTGATTTTAACTGGGAATGTTTCAGCATTTTTTACAGTTCGAATTGTGCTTAAATAGTAACCGATTTTACCAAGCTTTGCTTTTTCTTCTGCATCGATATTGTTTGATACTTCAGATACGAGTCCAATGCCCCAGAAGTTTAAAAAATGTTGTCCATTTGCTTTTGCAACATCAACTGGTTTTACGTGTTCTTTTGTGATAAGTTTTGCTGCTTCTGCAATGTTTTGCGGAACGCCTAGTGTGCGAGAGAAGTCATTGCAAGTTCCGCCTGGAATGATTGCAAGTGTAGGTCTAGTTTCAAGAGGTGCTAAGCCGTTTGTGCATTCAAATACTGTTCCGTCACCACCAAAGACGATAATTAAATCTACTTTACTAGCAAACTCTTGGCAATATTTTGTTGCATCACCTTGTTTTTTCGTATGAAGGATATGTAAGTCAGGAAAAGCTGCGGCAAGAGGTGGTACGATTTTCGTTAAATTTGTATGTAAGTCGCCTTGTCCAGCTTTTGGATTTACGATGAGGAGTACTTTTTCAAATTTTGTTTTTGTCATTTTTCATCTCTCCCTGTTTTTTTTGGTAATGGAAAGTAAGGAGCTGTTCCGATGTATTTCAGAACAGCTTTTTCCTATTAATAAGGCGCTAAGATTGTCAGTTATTGTCGGTAAGTCGATATATTTAAAAAATCGCCGATATACATTTTATGTACTATCGATTTTTTAAGTTATACGATTATTCCGTTACAACTGAAGCAATGAATGGTAAGTTACGATATTTTTCTGCACAGTCGATACCGTATCCAACGATGAATTCGTCTGGAATTTGGAAGCCAACATATTCAGCTGTTAAGTCTACTTTACGACGTTCTGGCTTATCAAGTAATGTACAGAACTTGAGTGCCTTTGGTTTATGCATAAAGAAGTGGTCTTTTAGGAAATGAAGTGTTAAACCAGAATCGATAATGTCTTCTACGACAATGACGTTTTTTCCAGTAATGTTTACATCGATATCTTTTAATAGTTTAACTTTTCCAGTTGTTTCTGTTTGATTTCCGTAGCTAGATGCAGAAATAAAGTCGATTGTTACATCGTTTTTAATGTGACGAATTAAATCAGCAGCAAATACGAAAGATCCTTTTAATACAGCAATGACTACGATTTCTTCTCCTTCAAAGTCACTTTCGATTTGAAGTGCTAGTTCTTTTACTTTTTCTTGTAATTGTTCTTCAGAAATTAAAGTGTCTTTTATTTCAATATTCATTGGAGTCCTCCTACAGTGTAAAACTTGTGAACATTTCGACTGTAAAGGATAGAAAGAAAAAAGTCAAAGGAGATAGTAATTTTTTACAAAGATAACGACAAAATCATCTGATGATATGATATAATAAGCATATTAAGAAAACGCTTCCATAAAGGGTGAATATGATGAAGAAGAAACAGTACACAAGTGTAACATTTATAAAAGCATTACTTTTAACAATTGTTCTTGGCCTGTTGGCTTACGTAATTGATGTACCTGCGATTCGTATTTCATTAATTGGAATGACTTTAGTGTTAGGAGCAATTTCGCACGGTATGATGTCGCAGCTAAAAGAAGCTGGACTTGATGATATGAGAGATCATATAGATACAAAGTAAGAAACCTTCATTATATAGAGTGAAGGTTTTTTTGTTTCTTACAAAAATGTAAGGTAGTTGTAAGGCAAATCGATAGTTGCATAAGAGCATTTTGGATAAACTATGGGTGTAAGGTAAAAGGCAAGCATATTTTAGGTAAATTAAGTTTTAGGCACTCTATATGTGAAAAAGGAGTAGGAGGGCATGGAGAAACGTTGGACGACCTTTTCTTTTTTAGCAACTAGCAACACCGTAATGCTAGCTGGCGAGATGGATTTTTTGCACTTGTTTGATCAAGAAGATGATCATTCTTCTTCTAAATTTACAATGAAATGGAATAAATGGAGCGAAAGTTGCAGGTTTGAAGAAGAGGCCCCTAACGAAGAGCAAAAGATTATTTTGACAAACCCTATTAAAGCGTGGGTTGTTCAACGTCGTAAGTGTAACGTCAAAAATCACTTAAAGAAAACTGAGCCGAGACAATTAGTTATCGCTCCGGCCTGTTCTACTTCTACATCACGCGAAAGTAATATGTAAATATTGAGACACACACCCGAAAAAACATCGTATATATTGCGATGTTTTTTTATTTCTCTACAATGAAATCTTTAAATGAAATATATTTCATCTGCATCTTAAATTTATATCTCTTGTTTATTCTAGTGATACATCCGATGCGAAGTGATGTAAAACGTATAAGAGGAGAGAAATAAAATGAAAAAGAAACTATTACCAATTTGTGCGATGGCACTTTTAACAGTAGGATATTCTTCAGTAGCAAGTGCTTCAACTGGAACATTGACAAAGGAAGAAGCAGCGCAAATACAGCAAGATATAGCAAAAAAAGAAGCAGCGATTCAGGCGCAGCAAAAAAATGATACAGAGAAAAAACAAGCGGCGCAAGCGCAAGAGAAGAATGAAGTAGCGAAAAAGCAAGCGGCACAAGTACAAGAAAAAGAAAAAAGTAATATGGCTAAAGAAGTAGTAGCGCCACAAGTGAAAGAAAAGGAAGCTATTGCAAAAAAAGAAGCTGGAGAGAAATTACCAAACACAGCATCTAATAATGTAGCAATGATGGGACTAAGCGCATGTCTTGTAGCACTAGGTACATTATTTGGTTTGAATCGTCGGAATAAAGTTAAGGCATAAATCAAATATTGTCCTATAAAGAATGGCATAATTTCATATATTAAAAATGGTAGGTTATTCCTACCATTTTTTGCATGGAGGGATGAAACATGAAGATACTCAATTATATCGGTATCATATTGATGGCTATAGGGCTATTTATGGGAGCATATTACGCTGTCGAATGGTATAAAGGAAAAAGCTCTGCTCAACAATTAACAAAAAAAGAACTAAAGAGCCTTGAAAATATACAAGATAATGAACTTTCTTCCGAAACACCTGTAACTTCCCAAGTGCCTTCTTCTCAAACAGAACATAAAGAAGGAGAAAAGGTAGCGATGTTAAACATACCAAAAATAGGGAAGAAGTTTTCTATATATTGGGGAGCGGATGATACGACTTTGAAAAAAGGAGTGGGTATGTTCGTTAGTGATTTAACGACAACGCCATCTGGAGGTGGACATACTGTTTTGAGTGGACACCGGGATACTGTATTTACCGATTTAGGGGAGTTAAAAGAAAAAGATACGCTTGTTTTAGAGTATGATAATAAAATTTACACATATGAAATTCAAAAGACGTGGATTACCCACGCGGATGATCGTACTGTTATTATAAAAAAAGAAGAACCGGTATTAACACTGACGACTTGCTATCCATTTGATTATATAGGGGATGCACCAGATAGATATATTATCGAGGCGAAGTTAACGGCTAGTTATTCAAAATGAAGTGATAGTTTCTGAAAACGGAAGGGGATACATAAGTTATGTCAAAAAACATTTTAATTGTGGAAGATGAAGATATTTTGCGTGAAATATTAAAAGATTATTTTTTGAGTGAGCAATATGTAGTGTTTGAAGCAAGAGATGGAAAAGAAGCTTTAGTTGTATTTGAGCAAGAAAAGGTGGATTTAGTTATTTTAGACATTATGTTGCCAGAACTCGATGGATGGTCTGTTTGCCGAAGGATTAGGAAGACGTCCGAGGTGCCTATTATTATGCTGACGGCGCGCGTAGATGAAGACGATACGTTACTTGGTTTTGAACTTGGAGCAGATGACTATGTGACGAAGCCGTATAGTCCGCCAATTTTATTAGCAAGAGCGAAACGATTATTAGAAAGTAGAAAAGCATCGAAGAAACCTTTAGAGAACGAAGATGATACGTTATCGATTCATGGCATCCATGTCCATTTTCCGTCGCGTACTGTTACTGTTGATGAGGCAGATGTTAGTTTAACGCATACGGAGTTTGAAATATTGGTGTATTTCATGAAAAATCAAGGAATAGTTTTAACGCGAGAGCAACTCATTTCAAGAATTTGGGGATATGAATTTGCTGGCGATGATCGAACGGTGAATAGCCATATTCGTAATTTAAGAAATAAATTAGGAGAGAAAGCAAAGTATATTACAACTGTAGTACGAACTGGTTATAAATTTGAGGGGAATGTATGAGAAAAGGAATTGTACTAAAATTATTTACCCTCACAACAGCATTATGCATGTTAATTTTAGTGACGATATTTATTGGACAAACGATATTTTTTAAACAATATTATGCGAATCGAAAAGTAGAAGATATTAAAGTGAACTTAAATTCCTTTGAGAAGAGTTATTTGAATTATGTAGGAAATGCAGAAGAAATTAAGCGACTGGAGCAAGACTTTTTAAGAGAAAATAATACGTGGATTACGACATTAGATCAGAATGGGAATTTAAAACATGCGGATGATTTTTATTTTGAGGTAACGATAGATCGTAGGCAACAAAAGAGCTTTGGACAACAAATATTCAAAATTCCTTTATACAATCTCATCAATATAGAGGAGATTGATAATAAATCATCAAATGCATTTTTAGGGCAAGAAATTTATTTTTCTGGCGTGAAAAAAGATGATAATTATATTCCATTCTCTTTCACGTTAGGCAAGCAAAATTTAAGTGGATCTAATAAACCGTTAGAAAAAGCGTTTCAGGAGAAAATGAAATTAAATGAGGAGAAAAAGAGAGCAGCCGAAGAACAACTTGCTAAGGAAAAGAAACCAGCTGTCCAGAAAGAATCTGCTCAAGAATTAGATGCTTACATAGGTGGGCGTGTTACGAAAGTTCAGCTTCCTGATGTAACAGGTCCTATAAATCAAATTTATAAAAATAGCATCTTTTTAGATAACATAAAAGAATTTCAAACGGATTTATTATTAAAAGAGAGCAAGCATATACAATATGCAATACAAACAATGGACTATGAAAAGAATGATATAAAATATAAATTATTAATTAAGCCGATAAAAGAAAAAGGCGGATCAGTAACATATATTTATGCGATGGCTTCTTTACAGCCCGTAGATGAGGCTGTACAAATGGTGCAAGATTATTATATCTATATCATTGCATTTGTAGTCGTTCTTATTTTTTTAGCTTCGTTCTATTACTCAAAACAAATTGCAAAGCCATTATTGAAAATAAATGATACAACGAAGAAAATAGCGCATTTAGACTTCACAGAAAAAATACCGATTACTTCAAAAGATGAAATTGGGGATTTATCAAAAAATATTAATGTGCTATCAAATAAACTCCATTCGCATATTGGACAGTTAGAAGAAGATATTGAAAAGGAAAGAAAGTTAGAAAAGACGCGAAAAGAATTCATTTCTGGTGTTTCACATGAATTAAAAACACCGCTAAGTATTATGAAAAGCTGTATTTCTATTTTAAAAGACGGGGTAGCTGAACATAAAAAAGAGTATTATTTTCAGGCAATGGAGAGAGAAGTAGACAAAATGGATACGTTAATTTTGGATATGCTTGAGCTAGCTAAATTTGAATCTGGTACATATAAAATGAAAAAGGCTTCGTTTTATATTGATACAGTAATTGAAGATATATGTGAACATCTATCTGTGGAAATAGAGAAAAAAGAACTTCATGTTCATAAAAATATATGTTCATTTGAAGTAATTGCAAATCAAGGCCGGATTGAACAAGTCATCGTGAACTTTATTACGAATGCCATACGCTACACACCAAATAAAGAGGATATTATTATTTCTACAATAGATGAGAAGGATCGTATAAAAGTGTGTATTGAAAATAAAGGTACTCACATTGAAGAAGAACAATTAGATAAAATTTGGGATCGTTTTTATCGCGTGGATACAGCTCGTCAGCGTTCACAAGGTGGGACGGGGCTTGGGCTTGCCATTTCAAAGAACATTTTAGAACTACATGATGCTGAATATGGGGTAAAAAATACAGAAAATGGTGTGTTATTTTATTTCTATTTACCGAAAAAAGCGTAGATCATATTATCTACGTTTTTTTAATTTATTTTCATATTATCTTTACCTAATCTTTATTTTTAATCAGTATAATTTGTTTAGAATATGAGGTTATGTAAGGAGTCGATGAACCGTGCATAGCAATTGGCTAAGTATGATGGTATTTATTTTCTTTTGCGCATTTATTGTATTTTTAATTGATATTACGATATGAAAAAAGAGCGCTCATTAAGCGCCCTTTTTGTTTGCATTTATTTGATAAGCATTGATGCTTTTGAATAATCGTGGTGAAGTAAGGAATAAAAATATAAGTAAAACTGTACATAAAATAAAAGAACCGAGCATTGTACTGCCGTTTACGATTAATGAATATAACACAGCTGATTGACCTTTCGGTGCATATTGTCCCCAGAAAATAATGCCAGCAATAAAGTGGCAGAAATAGCGAGCAAAGCTACCGATAAATGTAGCAAGGATAATATAAGCAAGGACTTTCTTACCCTGGTTTTGTTTTGATGAAGGTTTGTCTTTACGGCTACCTAAATTTGATTGTTCTAAGCTATTTTCATTAGATGTTAAAAGTGCTTTTTGAATTGGACGATAGAATAAGCCAGCAAATCCAATAAAAGCAAAGGCAATGAAGTACTCAATGAATGCTTGAACAGGTGTTAAAATGTAAGCATCTCCCACGACAATTTGTAATAGTCCCCAAACTAAACCGCCTAAGAAAGCTGATTTAAAGCCCCAGCGGTAAGCAATAATAAAAATAGGAATCATAGCAAATGAAATGGAACCGCCTGTTGGAAGTTTAATTGATAATGGTAAAATGTCGATGATCATGGCGAAGGCTGCAAGAATAGCAGATTCGATCATCGCTTGTAAATTGGTGTTACGCATGTTGTCTCCCCCTAAATCCAAGTTGTACAAAAAAGAATAGATATCATAGGAGGATACGAAATACGTAAATAAAAAAGAGGTATGTATTTCGGACGTTTGCACAATCCCTGCGTTAGCATTAACTAACAGGTTCGAAGGGTCGGAACGAAGTGTTCCCTCTCAGCGGCATGGCTCCCCCTGTGATAACGAAATTCTTTATTTGTTATTGTTTATTGTAAGCGAAATGGATGAGAATGGCAAACGAATCTATTATGACAATAATTGAAATAAAATTGTAGAGAAATGTTAATAAATATGAAGTCAAAGGGTATAGTGCTCAAGAAATAGAGTGTGCTATAATTCTTTTGAAAATAATTATCATTCTCTTCGGAGGGGGAAGGTTATGAGCTTAGTAGATATTAAAATTGGTGAGAAAGTGTTAGTAAAAAGTATTCAGTCGTTAGATCAGTTACTAAAGAGAAGACTGGCTGCTTTTGGTCTTTCTGAAGGAAGCGAACTTCGCATGAAGCAAAAAGCGATGTTCAAAGGTCCTTGTACATTGGAGTGTCGTGGACAGTTAATTAGTATTCGTCATTGTGACGCGAAAATGATAAAGGTGGAATTAGCGTGAATAAGGTAGCTTTGCTAGGGAATCCGAATACAGGGAAAACATCATTATTTAATGCACTTACTGGTTCTTATGAGTATGTAGGAAACTGGAGCGGTGTAACAGTAGAAAAGAAGGTTGGTAAATTAAAAGATAAGCAAGGAACATTAATTGATTTACCAGGTGTCTATGATTTAAATCCAGTTTCACGTGATGAAGGTGTTGTAACAAACTTTCTATTAACAGAAGAATTTCAGCATATGTTAAATATTGTGGATTCTTCGCAGTTTGAACGAAATATGCATTTAACGTTGCAATTACTTGAATTTGGTAAGCCCGTTTCAATTGGTTTAAATATGATTGATGTGGCGAAGCAAAGAGGCATTGTAATTGATGTTAAACGATTATCAGAACTATTAGGTGTAACAGTCGTTCCTGTCGTTGCAAGAAGCGGAAAAGGTTGTGAAGAACTACTTGCGACGCTTAAAGAAAATGACAAAAATGCGAAAAAGCCATTCATTATTTCATATGGTGTACGAATGGATGAAGGAATTGGAGGAGTAATTTCTCTTTTAGAGAAAGCGAATTACGAGCATCCGAGATGGTTAGCTCTTCAATTTTTAAGCAATAACGAAGTAGTAGAAAAAGAGATGAAAGCATTACCAATTTATAAGGAACTTGCAGCCATTCGATCTCGCTTAGAAGAAAAACTTGATTGTACGTTGGAAGAGCACATTTACAAAACTCGTGAAGCGTATATTGAAAAGTTAAAAACAAATGTTATGAAGCATGAGAAAGAAGGAAAAATTCCTTTTTCAGAAAAAATTGATAGATTAATTACACATAAAATTTTAGGACTTCCAATCTTTTTAGCAGTTATGTTTTTTATTTTTCAGGTTACGTTTACGTGGATTGGTACACCTTTATCGGATATGTTAGATGAGTTTTTTGGTGGCCAGCTTACGGATTGGGTGACAGCTGGACTTACAAGTGTCGGAGCTTCTGATTTTATTCAAGCACTCGTTACAGAAGGTATTATTGCCGGTGTTGGTGCGGTATTAGTATTCGTTCCACAAATCTTTGCACTATTCTTTTTCATTTCATTATTAGAAGACTCAGGATATATGGCGCGAATTGCAGTTGTTATGGATAGAATTATGGAGTTCTTCGGTTTAAATGGAAAAGCATTCATTCCGATGATTATCGGTTTTGGATGTAATGTTCCAGGTATTATGGCAGCGAGAACGATTGAACAAGAAAAAGAACGTTTACTTACAGTTCTTGTAACACCATTTATGTCTTGTTCGGCACGTTTACCTGTATACGCATTATTTGCGGGAGTATTCTTCCCTCATAGTCAGGCAACTGTTGTGTTTTCTTTATATGTTGCAGGTATTGTTCTTGCATTATTAGTTACAAAAATTATGTCTCTTACCATTTTAAAAGCGGAAAAGTCTATTTTCGTCATTGAACTACCTCCTTACCGCGTGCCACAAGCGAAAACGTTATGGCTAAGCACGTGGGAGAAAGGTAAGGGATTTGTTCGTAAAGCAGGTACATTCATCTTCGGTGGTTCTGTTGTCATTTGGTTATTAAACTACGCAGGTCCATCAGGATTTGGTGTGGATATGGGAGACAGTTACTTAGCGATGATTGGTGGATTTATCGCACCACTATTTGCACCGCTCGGCTTTGGAACGTGGCAAGCTGCAGCATCTCTTTTAACAGGATTTTTAGCGAAAGAAGTTGTCGTTTCTACAATGGCAATTATTTATGCGGTGAAAGAAGATGTGCTTGGAAATGTAATGGGAGCACATTATACTGCGTTATCAGCATATGCATTTATGTTCTTTATTTTATTATATGTTCCGTGTTTAGCGACAGTAGCTGTTATTAAACGTGAAACAGGATCAGCGAAATGGACGATTTTCTCAGTCGTTTATCCGCTCGTAGTTGCTTACGTATTAACGCTCATTATATACCAAGTCGGATCCTTACTCGGATTCTAGAAGGAGATGTATTGTGATGATGGTCAATATTATAATTGGAGCTATCATTTTTGGTTATGCAGCATACACGTTAGTTCATTTTGTAAAGAGAAGTAAAAAAGGAAAATGCGCGGCATGTTCTTTAAATAAGTCATGTCAGTCGCAAACTTGTAGTCCGGATATGGAGCAAATTGCTCATAATAAATAGAAAAAAGCTTTGCGAATTTCGCAAAGCTTTTTTATTACTTCTTAATTTTTACAAGTTGTGATGATTCTACACCATTCTTTCCAGGGAATTCTTTACTTGGGTCTTTATCAAATTTTAATACACCTACAGATTTTTCTTCACCTTTTACATTTCCGTATGTTGCATCATCAACAACCGCGAACATGTCGGCATATGCACGGCCACTACCGATAATTGTATTGCCTTCGTATTTTAATTTTGCCCCATCAAGTGTAGCATTTTCTACTTTTTCTTTTGCGAATAATACACCTTGTTCTGTTGTTACAGCTGGTAATTTATCAAGTGGCTTCGTGTCGTCTTTTGCATCCACTTTGCTAAGTAACTCTTTCTTCACAAGTTCTTCACCAGTTTTCTTATCCATGACAAGAACTTTTTTACCGTCTAATGTTGTCATTTTCATTTTATAGAAGTCTTTTTCTTTCACTTCTTTTTTATTTTTATCTGCAATTTGTGTTACTTGATCTTCTGTTCCGTACAGTACAAATCCGTTTGCTTTTTCTCCTAATAAAGAACAACCTGATAATGCTCCGAATGAAATTGCTGCTGCTAATCCGATTCCTACTAATTTTTTCATGATGATTTCTCCTTTTTAATGTTTTATAGTAAATACAATTTTTGTATTAGTTTTGAAATGATGAGAAGCTTGTTTGTTGCTTCTGGTATTAGTGTATAAGAAATATGGAAACGTAACTATCGAGTTAGCTTACAGTAATATTACACTTATGTAATTTAGTGAAATTGCAAAAAAGTAAGTTAATTTTAAAGGGAGATAATGAGAATATATTAGAAATACAATATTGCATCTAGAATGTCATATTATAATGGATGTATTTTGGAAATAACATGTAAGTACATCTTCATTTTGTTATAATAAACACATAGCTGTAAAAATTACTATTCTTTACTGTTAAGGAAGATTTTTATTTTTCCAAGTAGTGAATTTAAAATATGAGGTATATCATAGGAGGAATTTAGATGTCTGTATTTAAACGATTACGAGATTTAACAATGTCGAATGTGTATTCATTAATTGAAAAAGCGGAAGATCCAGTTAAGATGACGGATCAATATTTACGCGATATGCAAGCTGATGTACAAGAAGCTGAGAAAAGTGTAGCAGCTCAAATTGCGCTTGAGAAGAAATTCAAAATCTTATTTGAAGAGCAAGAAGCACTTGTGAAAAAACGTGAAGAACAAGCTCATATGGCTGTTCAAGCTAGTAACTTAGATCTTGCGCGCCGTGCACTAGAAGAAAAACAAAATGCAGAGCAAAAGATGAATGAGTATAAAGCAAGCTATGAGCAAAACAAAGCTGCTGCTGATAATCTGCGCCTGAAGCTAGAAGAAATGCGTAAGCAATTAAATGAACTGAAAAATAAACGTGAGACACTTGTAGCACGTGTAAATGCGGCGAAAGCACAAAAGAATATTAATCAGGCGATGTCTGGATTTGATTCAAACTCAGCAAAAGCTGGTTTAAGCCGTATGGAAGAGAAAGCTCTTCAATTAGAGGCTGAAGCAGAAGCAAGCGGTGAAGTGTACAAAAAAGAAAAATCATTAGATGATGAATTCGCAAGCTTAAATAAAAATTCTGCTGTTGACGATGAATTAGCTCGTATTATGAAGCAGTATGAGAAATAATATAGAATAGAGACAAATGAACCGACATGTCTAAACAAATTCATGTCGGTTTTCTATTATTTTTTAGAGGAGGTTTTGCAATGACATGGACAAATGTGTTAGCCATGCTTGTATGGACTGGAGCGAGTGCAGTACTTTTATTTGCAATTATGTGGGTTGATTCAATTTTTACAAAATACAATGATTTAAAAGAAATCAAAAATGGAAATACAGCTGTAACAACTCGTTTTATTATGAAATTATTTGCACAAGGGTACATTTTATCCCAATCGATAACGAAAGCAAATGATTTATGGCAAGCACTTCTTGCATCAGCAGTTTCTTTCGTTATTTTATTAGTGGTAGAAATGTTTATCGAATTCGTATTAAAGAAAATGTCTGGTCTTGATTTAGAAGAGGGTACGAAAGAAGGTAGCGTTGCACATGCGATGCTAGCCGGATCATTACATATTGTTGGTGCACTAATTTTAGGTGCGTGTTTATAAAGAGAAAAGGAGGGGTAGATCATGAGTTTATTTAAACGAATTAAAAATATAATGAAAAGCCCAGAGCCACCGAAGCCGGAAAAGAGTCTTTTAACGTTAGCTCCTGGCGATATGATTGAAGTTTCATTAGTTATGTATGAATTAATTGGGAAAACGAGTATGCATTCTCGTAAAGAAATTGTTTTGACACTGCAAGACGGGAAAGATATTCGTTATTTAAAAATTGAAGACCGTGAAAATACGTATTACAAATTATATACTCCAATTGATGGTCGCTTAGATTCAATTGATGAAATTCCGACGACAATTGAAATGGATGATACCGAGTACCATATGGAAGAACAATATAACGGACGTGTTGTTGTGATGGGAAAAACTCCATTCTCAGCTTCAGAAGAACAGTATATATGGGAATTCCAATCAGATAATCGAAAATTATTGCGTATTGAATGGCAAAATGGTCGCACAATGATGTATGAGGGAGAAGCAATCATTCCTGCTGATGTACAAATTATAAGAGCAACGTAAGGGGGCGTAATCATGTCAAACCGATTGTTTACCATGATTAAATCGTTTGTGATCCCTATACTTGCTATCGTTATATTACTTGTTGTTGCTGGTTATGCCTTATCAGGTTGTCAAGGCGGGCAGACAAAGTCGATTCAAGACCGTTATCCACTTGAATCTGTTGCCAAGGAAGGTAAACAAGAATCTTACGTGTATAGGGCCGCCAATCGGTCGGTTCCTGAAGTAGCGAAGGAACTCATTAACGAAAGAGAACCGAAGCAAGCATCTAAAGAAGACGAAAATCAAATGTTCCTCGTTTATTCTGATAAGATTTATAACCTGCAAAAGGATAAAGAGAAACCATCTGATACGTTAATTGAAATAAGTAATAAAGAATTTGTCCGTCAAAATTACCAACCGTCCTTCTTGCAAGGGTATATTATGGGAAGTATATTAAATGATATATTTGGTTCACGAAAATCATCGTACGGTGATTACCGCGGGTATAATGACAGACAAAATCATAAACCGGTTATTCCAGAGAGACCGCCTACGAAAGAAGAAAAGAAAACCCCTCCTCCAATTACGAAGGAAGGAAAAGGGTCTATCATTAAGCGAGGCGATCATGTAGATTCGAAACCTTCCGTAGGAGATACAGGAAGTATTACTAAAAAAGGAAGTAGTACGCCTCCGCCTCCTACTGGAAGCAAAGGGAAAATAACGAAAAATCCAGGTGGTTCAAGCGGATCAGATGTGAAGCCAAAATCATCTATTAAAACCCCGCCAAGGAATACATCTCCTCCGAAAACGAGGGTCGGTGGTTCAGGAAAGATTACGAAGAGAAGATAGTGTAGAGACCGAAAAGTGTGAGTTGCTTTTTGGTCTTTTTTCTTGTTATGGGAATTAATTCCTTATTATTAGTGCGATTTAGGCATAAGGGGGAGAGTAAAAATATATCAGCGATTATTGAAATATATCGACTTACCGACAAAAACTGACAACGATAGCAACTTAATAATAAAAAGAGGGTGTGCCAAATTGTTGGCACACCCTCTTTTTCATAACGATTAATGAATATCACGTTTCTTGAAATTACCGCCTTTTACTTCTGCTACATCATAAACTGTAATAAAAGCGTGTGGATCGATTTCATTAATAAGTTCTTTCATTTTACTTTCTTCTAAACGGTTAATTACACAAGAAATTTCTTTGAACTTCTCTCTTGAATAACCACCGTATACTTCGTTATATGTTGCACTTCGGCCTAAACGATCGCGAATTGTTTCTACCATTAATTCAGGCTCTTTTGTAATGATTTTAAATGCTTTTGAACCACTTAAACCAACTTCAACGATATGAATCACTTTCGAAGCGATAAAGTAAGCAATTGCCGAAAGGATAGCTCCTTGAAGGCCGAATACCGTTGATACGAAAATAAATACGAACATGTTTAAGAATAAAATAAGGTCACTCGTTCCAAATGGTAACTTACGAGAAAGCAATACAGCAAGCATATCGATTCCATCTAATGCCCCACCGTTACGTAATGCTAGTCCCATACCAAAACCGATGATAATACCACCAACAACTGTAACTAATAATGTATCACCTTCAATAATAGCTGGTATTCCGTGCATGACAACGGTACCTACTGCTAATGAAGCAATTCCGATAATAGAATAAATCGCAAAGCTTTTACCGATTTGCTTATACCCTAACCAAACGAAAGGAATGTTAATAACTGCGATTAGAGCTCCTAATGGCAATCCAAATAATCTTGAACTAACGATACTTAAACCAGTTACACCACCGTCTGATACGTTATTTGGAATTAATACCGCTTCTAATCCGTACGCTGTGATAAATGCCCCAATAATAATCATCAAAGCTTTTGAAGCAATTTTTAGCTTATTGGGCTTGTTTTTGATAATTTTCTCCATATAATTTCCTCGTTTCAAACTAGTTTCTTATTTGTTACGTTATTCACACCTAAATTTCATTTTAACATTTAATTTGAAAAAATTCTCCTTTAATGGATGTATGCAGGGAATATTATCACCATATTATCTTTAAAATATTTTTGAAATGAGTATAAGAAATCCCATCCTTTCAAAGGATGGGATACTATTAAGAAAATATAAAACTAAGTACTGATATGAATAAAGCGAAACCTAAAATAGTTCCACATATTTTCATATGACGCTTACGTCCCATTACGACAATTGCAACATATTCACGAATCATTGCGTTAGGCCAGTAATAAAATGCAGTTTTTGACCCGATTCCTTGGCTATTAAGACCAGCTTGTCTAGCGTATATACCAGCGCGGAAAAGGTGGAAATTATTCGTTGTAAAAATACTTTTATATTTACCTTCAGGTTTTAAAGAATCCATAATTTCTTTAGAGAACAACATATTTTGATATGTGTTTACAGAGCGATTTTCTTGTACTGTATGTTCAAGCGGAATTCCTTTTTCAACAGCATAATTTTGCATTGCTTCTGCTTCTGGAAGGCCTTCATCTGGACCTTGACCACCAGAGAAAATAATTGTTGGTGGTGTATTCACAGCGGCTTGTTTCCAATAGAAGTCGATAGCTTTATTAATGCGGCTTGCAAGTAATGGTGGTACTTTATCATTAATTAAGCCGCTACCAAGAACGATAATGAAATCTTGATTACGTCTTGGTCTGTTGAATTGGTATAAAAAATATGCGCTTAAGAAGTTAGATAAGTGTATAAAGAAATAGAAGCTTATAAGAGAAATAGCTGCAAAAATAGGCTCTAAATGCGATGAAACTAAACTTGCTGGGTTTATGATAGGGAGCGTTATAAAGAATAAAATCCCTAAAGCAGCAATTAAAGTTAAAGAGTTTGTGAAACGCCTTCCTTCACGTTGCATTAAAATTTTTGCATTAAGAAAAAGTCCGAACATTAAAGCGACTATAGCAAAAGGTATCATTACAAGTAGTGCTAACATGGGGATGATAACGATAAAATGTAAATCGTTATTACCAGACTCAAATGAGGCTATAGCGCAAAATAATAGAAATGAACAGATAAAGGCATTAAATAAAAAGCCGTTTATTATTTTTCGCGGATCTTTTAAATACGAGATAAGAAAAATAATAAACAGTATAAGAGGAATAATTCCAAAATACATCATAAATATAGTACACCTCAACTTGTATAAGAATTTGACATACCTTTTATATTACATGATTTTATAATTGAAAATGAAAGAAAAAGGATTTTGAATTTTCTCAATAAAATATATAGATACATATGTTACAATATATTCAAAGCGATATATTAAAAGTAAAATGGTTGAAAAGGCACTCAGTAGAGTGCTTTTTCTTTTTGTATGCAATTGTGCATATTATATTTTTTTTCAAAGGCAGAGGATTACAATATAAGTTGTAGACAGACTTTATAAAGCAGAATTTAATACAAACATTTCCCTCTACTTTTTGTATCTAACAATCATATAACAATAAATAATTCTGTTTTATAGTGTCTGTTTTTGAAAGTTGTCTTTTTTGAAGGCACCTTTTTTTATTAGTATAGATAGTTTTCACTGTTAGCATAGTGTAAACTATCTATACTAAACATTAGCAATCTTCCGTATAAACATTATCAATTTACTATATATTCCAGTGGTGTTAATCTACATATGAAAGGCTTTCTTTTTCAAAATATTACCCCTAATAAAATTTTGAAGAAGTCAACTGTCTCCAAACTTGTCTTTATGCTTAAAGAAAAAGCACTCAAATTGAGTGCTTTTTCTTATTAAAACATGCTATTTTTCTAGGCGATTTTCATAAAATAAAAGTAAAGAAATGAAAGTGGGTGACAAAATGCCGGCAGTTGTGGAAGGTGTTATTATTGAAAATTGCAATGGAACAATTAATGTAGGTGACAAATATAACGTACAGCCGATTGAAAAGACGAAGGCTTATAATGGATCGGGATCATCAAATACAGGAATGAAAGTACAAACATTTAGCGGGATTAGTACAGCTGATGTATGGGATAATGATGCGAATGATCAGGGAATACAGTTTACTTTATAGTGTGATATGCAAAGTTGCATAAAATGATGAACTTGTCCTGTGCTACAATCTAGCTGTGAGCTGTTAATGATTCTTCTGTAGTATAGTTGTTAGATTAGAAATATAACATCTTATCGAAAATCATACGTATAAAAAAGACACTTCAAATGAAGTGTCTTTTTTTTACCTTAGTGATACCCTTTAGCAGAGTCTTTATGAATTTTATTTTTAAAGATACTGTAGCTCCAAAGCTGATATCCAATAACGATTGGTACCATGACCAT
The DNA here is from genome assembly GCF_002218325.1 of Bacillus sp. M13(2017). NCBI lineage: Bacteria > Bacillati > Bacillota > Bacilli > Caryophanales > Bacillaceae > Bacillus > Bacillus sp. M13(2017). The sequence goes on from NZ_KZ268500.1 coordinate 74,190, forward strand.
TGCAACGAAGAACATAATTTTTAAGTTTAATTGACTACCAGCTGCGTTGTATAACGTTGTACTGTATGCATCGTTAATACGAGATGGTAACATTCTTGGGAACATACCTGCAAAGCCAGTTGTCATAAACATTGCGATTGTTAGGCAAATGAATGTGAATGCAAGGCCAATTTTATGTTTGTACACCATAATAAGTGCGAGTACACTCATTAACATTGCAAGTACTGGAAGAATGAATAGTACCGGATATTCCGTAAAGTTTTGGAATAAGTTTGTCCGATTAGCAGTTGCTACATAGAAGATAGCTAAAATGATAGCAGCTGCCATTGAAAACGGTCTTGCGATTTTATAAGCACGATCAGATACTTCACCAGTCGTTTTAATCATGACCCAAAGGGCACCGGATACGACAAATATAGCAGTGAAGAAAAGACCACCTAATATACCGTAATGGTTTAATAAGCTAAGCAAATTTCCTTCATAGCCATTTTTTCCGATTTGTAGTCCATAATACAAGTTAGCGAATGTAACACCGAATAAGAAGGCGATTAGGAAACTGCCAATTGCAAATGCCCATTTACAAGTTTTTTGCCAAATTGGTGAATCATCTTTATGCATGAATTCTAGTCCAGCGGCACGAGCAAACAGTGCAAGTAATACTAAGAATAATGGTGTATATAAATAGCTAAACATATTAGCATATGTGACTGGGAAGGCAGCAAATGTTGCGCCACCAGCTGTAATCAACCATACTTCATTACCGCCCCAGAACGGGCCAATTGCTTCTTGTAATTGATTTCGTTCTTGTCGGTCTTTCGTAACGAAGGGAAAAATCATTCCGTTACCAAGTGCATACCCGTCAAGAATGAAGTAAACTGTCCAAATCACGCCCCATAAACCGAACCAGATGATTGCAAGCATATCATGAGACATGGGCTACACCTCCCTCAGTAGCAGGTTCTTCTAATGCTGCAGGTCCTTTTTTCGCGAACTTCAGCATTAAGTATACGTCTGCGATTAAAAGTAAAGTGTAGAACAAAATTAAACTAATTAATGAGAACCAAATTTGTGGAACTGATATAGGCGATACAGATTCCGCTGTACGCATTAGTTTATATACTGTCCATGGTTGACGACCTACTTCAGCGACAATCCATCCTGCATTAATCGCAATATAAGGAAGTAAGACAGACCATATTGTAATTTTTAAATAGCGTTTTGAGTTTTCTAGTTTTCCTTTTCGGTTTAAATAGAAGCCGTACCAAGTTAATGCCATAAAGAACATACCAAGTGCAACCATTAAGCGGAAGCTATAATACACGAGGTTAACATTTGGACGTTCATCTTTCGGAATATCTTTTAAACCGACAATTTCGCCATCAAATGAGTTTGTATAGAAGAAGCTTCCGAGTTTTGGAATCGTAAGGAATTCCAAGTTCTTTTCATTTTTCACATCAGGAATTTGAACAATTGAGAAGCCTTGTCCTTTTCCAGTTTCCCAAACTGCTTCCATCGCAGCTCCTTTTGCGGGTTGATATTTAGCTGCTGATACACCAGATTGATGTCCCATAAACGGTGTAATTGTTGCGGCGAATAAGCCTAACATTAAACCAAACTTAAATGATTTTTTGAAGAATTCTACTTCATTTTTACGTAATAAGTGATAGGCACTAATTGCCATAACGAAGAAAGAACCTACGATATAACAACCAACTACAGTATGAAAGAACATATTCCAAGCGTATGGATTCGTAACGAGTGCCCAGAAATCATTTAATTCAGCGCGACCGTTACGTACTACATAGCCAACAGGGTTTTGCATAAAACCATTTGCTGTAATAATCCAAAGGGCGGAAATATTTGTTCCAAGTGCAACCATCCACATACAGAAGGCACGAAACTTTGGTGAAATTTTGTCTTTACCGAATAACCATATTCCCATGAAAGTAGATTCTAAGAAGAAGGCAACAAGTGCTTCGATTGCGAGAGGTGATCCGAAAATATCTCCCATATATTTGGAGTACTCAGACCAGTTTGTTCCAAATTGGAATTCCATCGTAATCCCGGTTATAATCCCCATTACGAAGTTAATTGTAAATAATTTACCCCAGAAATTTGCCATTTTGTGGTATGTTGGATTCAATGTGCGGGCGTATTGAGTCTCCATACATGCTACCAAAATAACAAGTCCAATTGTCAAAGGTACAAATAAAAAGTGATAAAAAATAGTAATTGCAAATTGAAAACGACTCAGTAACAGAACGTCGGACATAATAAATATTCACTCCTTTTTTACATTATCTACAATCAGTTTATAGTGAAAATACGTTTAAAGTATGTGAGACTTGTTACAAAGCTGTGTGTATATTTTGAAAGAATTATGTCGATTATCTGAAAACATCTTATTTTTACTATAAAGCGATATCCTTTTTGAGTTTTTCATATTTTGGTACACTATATAAGTAATGTAAATGAGAGAAAAGAGGGTAACTAACTGTTACGATTTATTTAACCAATTATAACTAAAGTTAATTAAATATATCAGTAAGCCCTGCTAGTCAAGTGATTGGCTAGTAGTGAGGGTTAACTGCGGGCAATCCCTAAAGCTGATTGAACTACAACGTGGCTAGAAATAGCGAGCGTGAATGTTGCGAAAGCAGAAAAAATCAATCAGATGGTGCAAGGTTAAATCCTAAACACTAGAACAATGGGTCTTCCGCATCGAATCATCTAAGTCAAAATGGATAAGATGAACGTTCAACGACTATCTCGTGTAACTGACGAGAGTACATCACAAGCCTATGGTGATGGAAAAATCCTCTATCTCTAAAGAGATAAACATATAGTCTGCGCTCATGTGAAAACATGAGAAGTTCATAAGAGAACTGGCTAAGGAATTGCGCCCTTAGTTGAACGAGATACATTTAATTAAATCTATCAAACCTCATTGAATATATCGAACGTATGTACTATGTTAGATTCAATGAGGTAAGAATAATAATGAAATTTTTACGAGTTAGTCAAGTATCAGAATTAACAGGTTTGCATCCGAGTAGTCTCAGGAGAATGCTGGTGGAACACGCTACTATTCAGAAGAACAAATCTTTCATTATCTGAAAGGTGAGTGCCTGAATAATCGCACAGTAAAGGAGTAGACTTCTGATGATATTGGCGAAGAAAGTTAGACTAATCCCAACGCCTGAACAAGAAAAAGTGCTTAGAAACCATGCTGGTGCTGCAAGATTTGCTTATAACTATTGTAAAAGAATGAGTGATAGATATTATAAGCTATTTGGAAAATCTGTTTCACAGTTAGTTTTACAGAAACGATTTACAAAGATCAAGAAGCGAAAGAGATATGAGTGGTTAAATGACATCAATGCACAAGTTCCCAAACAGGCTTCAAAAGATTTTGATACGGCGAGAAAAAATTCGTTCAAAAAGTACAAAAATGGTTATCACACTTCTTATAAATCCAAAAAAGATTTAATCCAAGGATTTTATGCCAATTATGAAAGACTAATTATAGGAAAGAAAGTAGTTCATATTCAGTCTATTGGAGAAGTGAAAACAAGCCAACAACTACCAAGAAACAAAAAACCATCCAATCCAAGAGTTACCTTTGACGGTCGTCACTGGTGGATTAGTGTAGGGTTCCAAGAAGACTTTGAATCACAAGAACTAACCGATGAGTCGATTGGTGTGGATGTTGGTTTAAAAGAGCTGTTTGTAGCTTCTAATGGTACGAAAGAACGAAATATAAACAAAGATGCCAAGGTTAAAAAACTTTTGAAAAGGAAAAAGTCAGCGCAAAGAGATATGTCTAGGAGATTTAAAAAAGGTGTAAAAATTCAATCTACCGGATATGAAAAAGCGAAAGCTGAGCACCTGCGGTTATCTAGGAAAATTACGAATATCCGAAATAACCATATCCATCAAGCAACAGCTAAATTGGTGAAAACCAAACCAATGAGGATTGTTGTGGAAGACTTATCTATTTCAAACCTGTTAAAAAACAAAAAACTATCGAAAGCATTTTCATTTCAAAAATTACACTTCTTCTTTCAATGTTTATCATACAAGTGTGAGAAGTACGGCATTGAGTATGTAAAAGCTGATAAATGGTTCGCTTCAAGTAAGATTTGCTCATATTGCGGCGTAAAATACGACCATTCAGTTCAACCAGAAGGACAGTGGAGTTTAAAGATTCGTGAATGGTGTTGTGCTTCATGCAATAGCCATCACGATAGGGATGTAAATGCGTCGATAAATTTATCAAGATGGGTAAAATAAATGCTTGATAATAGGAGGTAACGATACTGCCTCGTGTGGAGTGTTATACCCCTCGTCCCTTTGGGGCTGCGAGAACACGATGAAGCACAAACTTGTGTAAATTTGATTGAATTGTATAGATTTAGTTAAGTTTATCGTATCGGTTCTTTACTATGAAGTCATTAGAAGAGATTTTACAATACAATGAAAAATTTGTTGAAGAGAAAAGATACGAAGAGTATGAAACGGGAAAATTCCCGAATAAAAAAATGGTAATTATCTCTTGTATGGATACTCGTCTTGTTGAATTATTACCAAAAGCAATGAATATGCGTAACGGTGATGTGAAAATTATTAAAGTAGCAGGAGCTGTTATCTCACATCCATTCGGAAGTATTATGCGTAGTATTTTAGTTGCTGTATATGAACTTGGTGCTGATGAAGTTTGTGTAGTTGGTCACCACGATTGCGGTATGGCAAAAATTCAGGCAAGCAGTACAATTGAGAAGATGAAAGAGCGCGGTATAACAAATGAGAAATTAGATACACTCCGTTATTCTGGAATCGATTTAGAAAGATTCCTACAAGGGTTCTCTAGTGTAGAAGAAAGTGTAGAACATAGTGTATCAATACTTCGCAACCATCCATTACTTCCAGAAGAAGTACCTGTTCACGGTCTTGTTATAGATCCTGATACAGGAAAATTAGATTTAGTTGTGAATGGTTACGACAATTAAGAATTTACTTTGTCATCCTTTTTATCTGGGACAGGATCAAATCCTCCCGGGTGGAAAGGGTGACATTTTAATATACGCTTACAAGTAAGCCAAAAGCCTTTGAATGCACCATGTTTTTGGAACGCCTCTAATCCGTAATGAGAACAAGTCGGATAAAAACGGCATGTTGGTGGTGTCATCGGAGAAATGAACTTTTGATAAAAGCGTATAATCCCAATAAAAATCTGTTTCATAACGGTCTCCTTTTCAGCATATTCTTAAAGTATTATAGCACGACTGTACATAATACTTTACTAATGTGCATTTCCGTTATATCATATTGGATATAACGGAATTAAATTAAAAGCGGGAGAGATGTTGTATGCCATCAGTAGAAAGCTTTGAATTAGATCATACGATTGTAAAGGCACCTTATGTAAGACATTGCGGAGTTCACAATGTAGGTAGTGACGGTATTGTAAATAAATTTGATATTCGTTTCTGCCAACCGAATAAACAAGCAATGAAACCAGATGTTATTCATACGTTAGAGCATTTATTAGCATTTAATTTACGTAAATATATTGATCGTTATCCGCACTTTGATATTATCGATATTTCACCGATGGGCTGCCAAACAGGATATTATCTTGTAGTAAGCGGAACACCGACAGTACGAGAAATTATTGATTTATTAGAACTAACATTAAAAGATGCGGTTCAAATTACAGAAATTCCAGCTGCAAATGAAACACAATGTGGTCAAGCGAAGCTTCACGACTTAGAAGGAGCACAACGCTTAATGAACTTCTGGTTAAGCCAAGATAAAGATGAACTTGAGAAAGTGTTTGGATAAAGAAAAACTGCCTGTTAAAGGGCAGTTTTTTTATTTGTAAAAGAGAAAAGTACAGATTTTATAGAAAAACAATGAGTTTCACTTATGAGCATTTTTAAGAAATGAAAGGCAGTAGGTGAACATATTAATGAGAGCTCCTGTTTGAAAAACAGGAGTTTTTTGTGTGAATGGAGTATTGACTTTAACGTATACGTCAAAGTTTATAGTGAAGATAAATAAGGCGTGAGGAGGAAACGATGGATAAGTATAGCATTGGTGAAATTTCAAAAGAAACGAATGTAACGACGAGAACACTTAGATATTATGAGGAAATTGGATTATTAAAACCGTCGTACGTTGCTGAGTCAGGATATCGTTACTATTCAAAAGATGATGTAATTACATTGCAACAAATAACAACGTTTAAAAAGCTTGGTTTTAAGCTTTCGGAAATAAAAAAAGTGTTAAAAGAGGAAAAGGGGAATTCAGAAGAAAGATGGAAAAGTGCAATTCAAAATGAAATTCAAACAATACAAGCGGAAGTAAAAAGATTAAAGGACTTAGAAAAACTATTATATACAGCATTTCATTCCATTGAATTAACAGGAGAGCTTAAAACAGAAGATTTAATGTTATTCATAAAATCAGTACAGGGAATTGAGCAGAGAGAAAATTTCCGACAAAAATATTTTACGGAGGAAGAACAGAAGGTTATAGAGGATTTACCAACACTTGAAGAAAACGATGAAAGAACAAAAGAATGGTTACAAGTATTAAGAGAAATTCGTCAGCGTATAAATGAACCAGTAGATTCACCGGAAATTCAAATGTTAGCGGAAAGGGTAGTGGCTTTTTCAATGCACGTATTTCATGAAGATGAACAATTAATAAATAAGTATTGGGATTTAATTAAACCTGAAGAGGGAGAGATTGCAAGAGTATACGGACTTGATTTAGAAACGATGAATTATATAGAAAAGATGATAGATTGTTATTTAAAAAAGGAGGAGGGTAAATGACTGGCGCGGGAAAAGAGAAGCTATATGGAATTAAGCATGCGCGGATGGAGAGGCAATATTTTTATAAGCATCTGGGGATTTTCATTTTTGCACAGCTTCTATTTATTTTTATAGTAGGGCTTGTACCAGCTCAAGAGTTGCCAAGCGGTTCCTATTTCCTTCATATGAAAGAGTGGATTTTAAATAAACAAATTGGATTTTATAAAAATGAAACGATTAATACGATTACAAGTGTCTGGACATCAGTGCTTATTATTCATTTTATATGGGCGATGTCTTACATTCTTTTTCCGAAAAAGAAGCGTAATTCTTCGAAACAAGAAACAAGAGAAGAGATAAAAGAAGAAGTGAAAAAGAAAAAGGAGATTAGCATAAATAGGGCGTGGATGTATTTAGTATTTGGGGGCTTAATTGAAATATATTGGGCGACAGGATTAAAAACAAATTCAATGAGTATTTTGACACTCATTGCAATTTTAGTGAGCTTTCAACTACTAATTGAAGCAACTAAAAAAATTCCAATTGGTACGGCATATGCAGTATTTACTGGGATTGGTACAGTTGGAACGATATTGGTAGATATTTTATATTTCAAAGAACCATTTTCGCTCATCAAAATTTTCCTCGTTTGCTTATTGGCACTATTTATTATCGGATTGAAATTTAGTGGGAATAAGGAAGAGGTGAAATAAAGTGGCATGGATCTATTTAATTATAGCTGGGCTCTTTGAAATTGTCGGTGTAATTGGGATAAAGAAAGTAGCAAAAAATAATAGTTGGACGAATAATATTATTTTAATAGGTGGTTTTATTATTAGTTTTCAATTTTTAACGATGGCGCTTCAAGAAATTCAGTTATCGATCGCATATGCAGTTTGGACTGGAATCGGAACGCTCGGGGCAGCAGTTGTCGGTATTTTATTTTTTCAAGAACCTAAAAACGCTTTTCGGATTATTTGTATTGTTGGGATTATGGGGACGATTATTGGATTGAAAGTAGTGAGTTAAAGAAGAGCACACAAGCTCTTCTTTTTTATGGAAGTATGTCAGAAATCTCAACGAAGAAAGTGATTATCCCAACTATAAAACAAAAGATAGCTTTCGATTTTTGCTTTTGTTGTATTTCAGCAACTCCCGAAAGAATAAATGTGATGCTTAAAAGGATAAATACATAAGAGAAAAGAATAGAAATTCGTGTAAAAAGACTAAAAAAAGCAAGAATAAAAGCAATAGCAGATAGTAAGATTCGAAGGTTTGTTAGCATAGTATCCTCCAATTTATTAACTGTTTAAAAAATCCAAATTAGTGAGAGGTAATGGTCAGTAGGTGATTGGAAATTACATGTTATCTTTAGTGAAAGTAGTTCGATATTACAATGAAGAGCATAAGACTAGAAACGAAAAAATGCGAGATACCCATTGATTTTCTTCCGGATTTCAGTTCATTAATTCCTAGAAGAATAAAGAAACAACTGAGAGCAAATTGCATGTATGGGAGAAGTGTGAAGTTGTCGGTAGCAAGAGAATAAGTGCAAAGAGAGAGTGTGAGAAGCATGAAAAAATAGCGTAATCCAGTTAGCATTGTATACCTCCTTTAAAGAGACTATTTATCGAAATATTTCTGAGAAGCCAAGAAATAAAGCACCAGCTCCTGCTAACAGAGCAAGTATACTACCACCTTTTTGCTGTTTTAAGATTTCCTCTATACTAATAACGAAAGCCATCATCCCTAAAAAGATGAACATATAAGGCATAATTTCTCTATTACTAGAAAAGAAACTATAGATTGCTATACATAAAGCAATAAGTGATAAAGTAATCCGTACTCCTTTTAGCATGCATGTACCTCCTTTTATTTTATATAGCTAATGATGAGAACAATCCAAATGAAAGCACCGGAAATAATACAAATAAGCCCAGTTGCTGCCTCCTTTTTCTTTATTTGTTCAAATGCGATGAGAAACATTAAAGCCCCTAATAGAAATTGTGAAAGAGGTAGAAAATTATTTTGACCTGTATATAATCCAATTGCCGACATAACGAACACAGTGAGTGCGATTGTGATGCGGAGTATACGAAGCATATTAGGAATTCTCCTTATTCTTTTTTGTATAAGGATTATCTTCTAGTTTATCAACGGAATGTTTATAAGCATAGCCTTTATTAATTGTCATGATGGAGAGTACGAGGATGATTAGGACGATGATAATACCGATAATTAATATTTTGAACATAAAACCCCTCCTTTTCTTTATTTTACATAATTTTGTAATTGATGAAAACAATAGAAAATAAAAGGATGAAAGAAGGGTGTTACATGGAAACGAAAAAAACATATTATATATCAATAGGAAATGGTCAAATTTCACAAGTGAAGACGGCGGATACGTATAATTTTGAAATTTATGCAAATGATGAGGAAATTACGGAATTAAGAGAGCGCTTCGATCAAGCATATGTAGAAGATTTAGGTTCATTTGTACGCTCTCACGTTCCATTTGTTGAGTATCATCACGATTCAAATAATGACCGATATGATGAACAACTACAAAAAGCATATAGAATGATTTACGATTTAGGAAATCATGAGACGAAAGAATTAGTCGCGCAAATGGGAATAATCAATGGATTGTAATTGGATAATATTATGCAGAAAAGCGAGAATATGCTACAATTTGTGGTAGGAAAAACTTGTAACCATCAATAGGGGAGTAATGGCATGTACAAATTTAAAGATTATTACCACAACACTGTACAATTATCGTTTGAACGTTATCCATTTTCTCCTGAGCCAAAGCATGTTTGGGTTGTATGCCGGTACGGGGATCAATGGTTATTAACGCATCATTTACGTCGCGGTCTTGAATTTCCAGGTGGTAAAGTAGAACTAGGGGAAACACCGGAAGAAGCGGCAGTTCGAGAGGTTCATGAAGAAACCGGCGGCATAGTTTCTGATTTAACTTACTTAGGACAATACAAAGTATCTGGAAAAGACAAAATAATCATTAAAAACATTTATTTTGCAACAATTAGTGCGGTAGAAGAACATACGCATTACGAAGAAACGAAAGGGTCTGTTTTATTAAAAGACATTCCTGACAACATTAAAACGAATAGAAAATTTAGCTTTATAATGCGCGATGACGTATTAGCGCGTACGATGAAACATATAGAAGAAATCGGCTGTTTTACGAAGTAAAGTAGCCGGTTTCTTTTTTTGTATGTAAGAATAAATGTAAATATATCTTTATATTATTTTGGGTATATTATACAATTTTGTAAAGATATATTTACATTTTAGGAGGGGGAAGATGGATAAAAGAAAAGAAACGACTGTTACTGTTTCGATGGTTAAATTAAACTTTTCTTTATTTTTTATAATAATTGCTTTGGCGTTTGGAATTGGTTATTTACATATATTTCTTTCAGGTGGGGTTCAAGTTGAAGTTACATTATTAACGATGTTTCTTTTTATTATAGCAATAATTGTTCTCGTTTGTATTCATGAAGCGATACATTTAATTGGCTTTCGCTATATCGGAGGTGTTCCGTGGAGTGAACTAAAATGGGGCGTTAATTGGAAATTAGGTGTTGCATATGCTCATTCTAAACAGGCGGTTACAGTAAAGCAAATGAAGAAAGTGTTAATGCTTCCATTTTTACCAACTGGAATTTTGCCAATTGTATTGGGATTAGCTATGAATCTGGAGCTACTCTCATTTTTAGGAATTCTACTAACAGCAGGTTGTATCGGTGACATTGCCTTATATCAAAAAGTTTCAAAGTTTCCAGATGATGCGCTAGTAAAAGATCATCCGAGTAAACCACAGTTTACAGTGTATGAATAATAATAGAAGGCGTTTTTGAACAACACCTCCTATTATTATTTTTATTTTTTTTCAGTAAATCGATATGTTGTGAAAATCATTGATATAATTTAATTACTATTATTGTGTTTTTATCCCGTTATTTGTCCGTAAAAGCCCGATTGGTGAGGGCTGATTAAAGTTTCACTTTATCTCCACTTCTAAAAACGAAAGCACCTCCAACAAATCATCTACGATACGTGAATGCTTAAAATCACCCCAAAACGAATCTTTTTTCCAAACACCAAGAATCCCTACTTGTTCAGAACCAAGCACATCGTTTTCTGGATGATCTCCAACATAAAGACATTCTTCTGCCTTAACATCTAGTCTTTGCAAAGCACGTTCGAAAATTTCAGGATGAGGTTTTTTAATTCCTTGAGCTTCTGAAACGAGAATGGTGTTTGCATACGTATGTATATGTAGTGCTCGAAGGTTGCTCATCTGAAAATCAGTAAAACCGTTTGTAATAATACCAATTTTAATGTCTCGCTGTTTTAACTGTTGAAGTAGTTCATGCGTGTTTTTGAAAGGAATACAATGATGTTGGAAGTTTGTAATGTAGTCGTGCAGCAGTTGCTCGTGCGTTAAAGTAGTAATGTTATATTCGGAAAGGAGAGTAGCATATACTTTATCTTTCCACGTATAGCCATTATTATCGAGTTCGAGAAATCTAGAACAATACTTTGATTTCTCTATACTCATCAAATGTGAGGAGAAGCGATTATATTGCTCACAAATAAATTGTTCTAAAGATTGGCGCCGATCTAATAGTGTTCCATCTAAGTCGAATAAGATTGCACGAATCATGAGAAGCCTCCTTGCAGTTTTTATAATTAATTATCGCATATTCGCAAAAAAATGATTATGATATTTTGTAGAATGGAGTAATGGGGGATTGTATGAAGGAACTATATGGCAAGTTAGTATGTTGTATTATAGCAAGCAGTTTAGTTGCAGGATGCGATAGTGCTCTCGAGGTTACGAAAGAAAAAGAAATTTGTAAAACAGAAGAAGAGTGCAAGCAAATAGGAGATAAAACATTACAAAAAGTGTATAAAAAGATAGAGGGACTTTCAGAACTTGAAAAAGTAGAGGATTATGACATAGAAGAGTATGAAAGTATGAATATGAAAGAGGCGGAACAGAAAAAAGAAGAGGATGATAATTACTTTTTTTTAGCTTCTTATTATATCGATGATGATGAAATTGTAGATCCTTATTTTGAGAAATTAGATCGTAAAAGATTGAATAAAGCTTTTGCAGATGACGAAGAAGCAAAAGATGATTTGTTAAGCCAGCGGCAAGATAGAGAGTATCATGAAACTTTATGGGACATGTATCGCACTCTCATTCCAGTGAAATATCGTGAGAATATAACAGGGTTTGATCTAATAACGGATGGTTATGACGGCGTTGTTGCTCATGTCATGCCAAGTATGGATGACCCGAGAGATTGGGTGCTTAGTTTAGACGTGCTTGATTCTGGGGTGAATATAGATGAAGTGATGAAAACATTAATTCATGAAACGGCTCACGTATTAACGATTGGACATAAACAAGTACCAGTGGATAGAAAGTATTTAGAGGCGTTTGATGAAGAGAAAGACATTTCATCATATCGAAATAAATGTAAAACGCTGTTCGTGAAAAATGGATGTGTGAGAAAAAGTTCGTATATTAACCAATTTTATAATGAATTTTGGAAACCAATTGAGCAAGAGTGGACAGAAAAGAAAGTAGAAGAAAGTGAAGAGGCACAAGTTGAATTTTATAAAGAAAAGCATGATGATTTTGTATCGCTGTATGGAACAACAAATGTAACGGAAGATATCGCAGATACATTTACAGCGTTCATTTTACAAGATTCAAAAAAGGTGAAAGAAGGTACAGAGTTAAAATATAAGAAAATTGCTTTCTTCTATCAGTTTCCTGAACTTGTAAAAATGAGAGCGGAAGTGCTGTCAGGATTAGATGATGTTTCGAAAACGATAGAACAACAAAGTGGAGATTAATGTGAGTTATGTGTTCGATATAGTTTCGTTAAAGCAAAACGCAAAGAATTAAAAATTCTTTGCGTTTTTTCTTATGTTGATGAAATTGAAAATTCTGTATTTTTTATTTAAAAGAAGAAGGAACTGGCGGTATAAAATAGAATTAGTATAAAAATGTCACAATTTAGACACAATTATAATGCACGTGTTGTAGGGACTATAAGTTTACTCTCGAGGAGGTAATGAAACGTATGAAAACGATTCTTGCTGTTGCTGGTCTCATTTGGGTAATGTCTCACGGTTTTCCGATTTTTGAAGGGGAGCAAATTCGTAGTGCTTTGAATGAAAAGTTTAATGATTATCATGTGATAGATCGAAAAGATAATGTCGTTACAGTACGTGTGAAAGACTGTTTTCATACAGTTACGGTTGCGGATGGAAACATTACAAATGAAACGAAAATGTGTGATAAAAGGTAAAAGAAAGAAGCTGACTATAGCGCACTGTTTTGAGTCAGCTTCTTTTTCTTGTTCCAATTAGAATTTTTTCAAATGCCTCGACAAATACATACATAAGAGTTGCGAGAACACATGTGAGTAGTACGCTAAGTAAAACGAGTGTGAAGTTAAAGACTTGGAATCCGTAGCTAATTAAGTAGCCAAGTCCTTGTTTGGAAACGAGAAGTTCACCGAAAATAACACCGACCCAGGATAAACCAACATTTACTTTTAACGTTGAGATAATTGCTGGAAAGGATGCAGGGAGGACGACTTGCTTATAACATTGCCATTTATTTGCGCCAAATGTGTTCATTACTTTTATATAGTTAGAATCGACTTCTTGAAATGCACTGTAAATAACGAGAATGGTAATGATGATGGAAATGATTACTCCCATTGCGATAGAAGATGAAATGTTTGGACCGAAAATAACGATGATGATTGGACCGAGTGCAACTTTTGGCATTGCATTTAGGACGACGAGGTAAGGATCAAGCACGCGGGCTAGAAGTGGCATCCACCAAAGAAACGTGGCAATAATAGCACCGAGTACCGTTCCAAGAATGAAGCCTAATCCTGTTTCCAGCAATGTCGTCCATATGTGGACCCAAAGTGAACCGTCGATCCATTTCGTTAAGAAGAGATCCCAAATACTCGAAGGAGAGCTAAAGAGTAAAGGATCGATCCATTCTTTTTTGCTAGCTATTTCCCATAGTGCAAAGAAAAGAATAAGTAGTAAAAGCTGTAGTGAGCGAGCAATCCAAGCACGCCTGCGTTCTTTCTTTCGAAATTGTTCATGTAGTTGTTTTATATTATCCAAGTCGTTCCAGCTCCTTCCATATATCTTGAAAGAGGGCTGGGAAATCGTAGTGATGGCGTGCTTCTAATGGTGATAAAGAACGAATACTTTCCGGGACGATAAAGGTTTTCGCGATTTTTCCAGGATTCGCTTGCAGTAAATAAATACGATCACTCATCGCAATCGCTTCTTCAATATCGTGAGTAACAAGTAATGATGTTTTCTTATATTTATTTAGTAAATTGAAAACGAGTTCTTCTAGTTTTAACTTCGTTTGATAATCGAGTGCGGAGAATGGTTCATCTAGTAATAAAATTTTCGGATTAGTCGCTAACGTTCGAACGAGAGCGGCACGTTGACGCATACCGCCGGATAACTCACGAGGATATTGTCCTTCTACCCCATGTAGACCGACTTGTTTTAAAAGATTTAAAGTATGTTTTTTCATCTGTTCATCATAAATCTTTCGAATATGAAGTCCAAGCATAATATTTTCTTCAATAGTTTTCCACGGGAATAAGTAATCTTGCTGCAACATATATCCCATAGATGAAGTTTTCGTTGTAATCGGTTCACCATCTAAAAAGACGATACCGTCAATTGGATCAAGTAGTCCAGCAATGATTGAGAGGAGCGTTGTTTTACCGCAACCACTTGGGCCGAGTATAGAAATAAATTCGCCTTCTTCCACTTGTAAGCTCATATCTTCGAGAATAAGTTTGGCATTCTCTTTTGCAAAAAAGCAGTGAGAAACGTTACGTATTTGTAAAAAACTCATACAATTCGCCTCTATTTCTTAATAACGCTTTCGGCAATTTTTGTATTGACGAGCGCTTCATGTGGGACTTCTTTTTGTAATTCACCAGCGTCTTTCATAATCGTTTGGAGCTGTTTCCATTCTTCCGCATCTAATAGTGGATTTGTCGCATAAGAATGTTGCTTTTTATATCGTTCAATTACTTTTACTGTAATGTCTTTTGAAGTGTCTTTAAATAGCGGGGAAACAACATTAGCAATCTCTTCTGGGCTATGTGTATCAACCCATTGCTGTGCTTTATAGAGCGCACGTGTGAACTTTTCAGCAGCAGCTTTATCTTTCTTTAAGAAACTTTCTTTTGCCATGAACGTTGTATAAGGAACAGTACCAGATTCATTTCCGAATGAAGCGACGATATAACCTTTACCTTCTTTCTCAAGTATACTTGCAGTCGGTTCAAAGAGCTGTACAAACTCTCCAGTACCAGATGCAAAGGCATTTGCAATATTAGCAAATTCGATGTTTTGAATTAAGTTTGTGTCTTTGTGAGGATCAATGCCATTTTTCTTTAAAACGTATTCTCCAACCATTTGTGGCATGCCGCCTTTACGCTGTCCTAAAAACGTAACACCTTTTACGTCATTCCAATTAAAAGAGTCTAATTTTTTACGCGAAACTAAAAATGTTCCATCTGTTTGTGTAAGTTGTGCGAAGTTAATAATCGGGTCTTTTGCGCCTTGTTGATGAACGTAAATAGATGTTTCAGAACCGACGAGAGCAATATCAATCCCACCAGATAATAGGGCCGTCATCGTTTTATCTCCGCCCGCTGTTGTTTGGAGGTCAACATTTAATCCTTCATCTTTAAAAAATCCTTTTTCAATCCCGACATATAACGGGGCATAGAAGAGAGAGTGGGTAACTTCGCCGACTCGAACATTTTGAGTTTGTTCTTTTGTACCTTCTTTTTTACTACTGCAAGCAGTAAATGTGAAAACAGCTAGTAACGTGATACAAAAAACAGCTATTAATTTTTTCACTATATAACACCTCCTAGAAGTCACTCTACAAGCATGATATGTAGGTAAGTGCCCATATGTGAGTGTAGATAGAAGGAATTTTTCTGGTGATAAAGAAGTACAAATATAAGGGGTGATAAAATGGAGTACGAATATGATGATAGCGTACATTTACATCTTGATTATTTCGGAACAGAATGTGATATGGAATCGATTGCTTATAAGAGGAAGAATGAAGACGTATGGGATGTGTATTTTAATTTTGGAGTATACGGTATTCAGAAAGACGATGTAGAGTTAGGTAGGTTTATGGATGAATATGCTGGTCATTACGTTTTTTCTGTACATGCTCGCGATCTTAGCTGGGAATTTGGAAGTGCCCAGTTTGAAGAGTGGGTTTTGAAAAATCGGATAGTAGAAAAAACGCTACAAAAATAGGAAGAATTTTGTGATTGGATTTCTCATCGTATTATTTATTTTTTTAGCCGGATTTTTTATCATGCAAATACTTATTTACCGATTTGCAAAGAAAAACATCCATAAATATACAAAAATAAAATGGTTTCATATGTGTTTACATATGAATATGAAAAAAGGTCCAAGATTAGATTTTTTTGATTTTGTAATTATAGTACTCGTATGTATCGTATGGAAAATATGGCTGCTTCTCTTTATATAATATACATGCTAATCATTTTCTCTTTTCGTTATAGTAATAGTTATCAAAAACTTGCATTTATAAGTAAAACAGTGAGTGGTGTTGTGAAAGAGATTTTGACAAATACAGAAACACATACATACGGAATTAAAGTACGATTACAGAATGTACAAATTGGCCGTGTGTAAAGTGTTGGATAATAAGAAAGAGGTCGGCCATCTGTGGCCGACCTCTTTCTTATTATGCTTGGTTAGTGCGGAAGAATGGAAGCTTCTGCACAATGTGAATTAATCCGTATGCAAGAATTAAGCACATAAGAGGATTAATGAAAAATCCGTAGCGGTTAATTGCTAAGAATAAGTTTGAGAAGATAATGTAAATAATAGAACTTGCTACTAGCATCATAACGCGTTTATGTTTAAATGAATTTAGCATGAGGCAGAAGCTGCTCAAGAATGTACCGATGATAAACACTCTATGACATAGTTGCATAAAGTTATGAATACGGTATTGGTCTACAGCAGGAGCTGTTTTGAATAACTCAATTGTTTTACCGACAGTGAACCAAGAGAACCAATAAGTGAAGTCCGTCTTAAATCCATTCTTGATTAATTCTTTAGCGTATGCACCTTTGTCATCTAAGCCTTTAGCTCTCATTTCATTTACTATATTTTCATAGCCAATTTTATTAAATGGATCTGCACCGGCAATCAGTGGATCTGCACCTTGGGTTGAGAATAAAATAAATTGGTTGAGCGCTAAATAGTTACGAACAACCCATGCGCCAATAATCAAGAACGGTCCGATAAACCATAACAATCCGATTCGAATGGAGTCTTTAAATCCATATGTAAATAACACAACAAGAACAGGAATGAGCATCATTGGAGCTGGATTTGGACGGAACATAAGTAAAATTGAAACGACAATTCCAAACCATATATGGAATTTCGTTTTATTGTATTTCCATGCGAGAACAAATACATATACACATAACGCCAATAAGAATATGGATGGAACTTCTGTTAGTAATGTACGGAAGTATGTATAGTTACTTGGATAAATAGCATATAAAATACTTGCAACAATTCCATAAATGTTTTTTTCGAACAATTCTTTTCCTATTAAGAATACTAATAGTACTGTACAAAGGTTCATGATCATGTTAATAACAGTTGCTACGTAATAGTAAGGAATGGATGTAATATCAGAAATAATCATAGCGCCAGCTAATAGTAATGGCTGACCTGGTGTGATATATGCATTTTTCCCTGGAACCTCACTAGGTTCTAAATACACATAACCAAATACACCATGTTTTAATAGTTGTTCAGCTGTTAACGAATAGTTAAATGCATCATTTGCACCATATGTTACTTTGACTAACTCTCCATCTAGTCCTGGCTGTTTTACTAAACAAAAAACGTGCAACAGGAAAGAAAGCGCCAAAATTGCATATACCGCTTTAGGCAAACTCTTAAACTTAGTAAGCAAAAATGAGCAACTCCTTTTTTATTAATTCTTTCGTATTTTCATGTGAAATCTTTAATAGTATTAAGGATTTCCAAAACATAGTTATTATATCATAAAGTAGAATATTGAAATTAGGTTTTTCAAGAATGAGTAATTTGTATGCCAAAATTTAACTATTTATTAAGGGAATATTAAGAAAATACATCCATGATAGAAGCAAGTATGCAGACGAAATATGTAATATATGTTATTTTAATAGAAATAGTTTTTTCGATGCGGGGTGAAATTAATACATAGAAACGAGGGAATGAATTGAAGTATGGTTCTACACTTTTTCATCTTCCAAAAAGAAATATATTAATTTCTAGCATTATAAGTAGTATGGTGACTTTATTAGTAATAACTATGCTGTTTATAATTTTAAAGGTTTTTAATTTAGACATGATGAAAGATCATTTAAATCAAAAGCTTGTTTTAAGTGTTATGATGATTTTCATATGGGGCATAACGTTTTATATTACGCATTTCAATAAAAAAGAGATGTCTATACTTAGAGCATCCCTGCGAGTGCATTTTATATTATTTTTGCTAGCTCATACAGTAGCGTTATTTTATATTGTCATGCAAGTTAATATGAGTTTCATAGAGGCAATGAATTGGATTTACTTTTATAATATGCAGTTTATATTAAGTTTTGTAGTAATTTATGCAATATATATTCTTGTATATAATTTAATAGGTAAGGTTTTTCTAAGTATGGTTTTAACGAGCTGTACGTTAGTCATTTTATGTATTGTGAATTATTTGAAGCTTATTTTCAGAGGTGATCCGTTATATCCTTCTGATTTCACACAAATTACGCATATGCAATCAGTTATACCGATGGTGATGGACTATTTTAGCTGGAGTTATATGTTTATCATTATCGTAAGTGTCGTAGTTTGTATTGTAGCAGGGATATATATGAGAAGGTATATTCAAAATGTAAAGATTCATCTAGGAATAAGAGCCTTATTAGTAGTAGGATCTATTTTTGTTCTATATGCGTATGGTAATTTTGCGAATACATTTATGAATAAAGTATTTCAAAAATCAGGTGTAGATTTTGTTTTGTGGAATCAAAATGAAAACTATGCTTCAAATGGTTTTGTACTTGGGTTTATTAGCAATTTAGATACAACAGTTATGGAAAAACCAAAAAATTATTCTAATGAAAATATGCTTCAAATAGCAAACGATATAAAAAAACAATATAGTGGAAATATAGGGAATCAAAAGAAAAAAGAGAAACCGAATATTATTTTTGTAATGAGTGAATCGTTTTGGGATCCCACGAAAATAACCAACCTTTCTTTTAGTGAAGATCCTGTACCAAATTTACATCATTATATAGAAAACTTTCCTGGTGGACAAACTATTTCTCCTACATTTGGGGGAAATACGGCGAACGTTGAATTTGAGGCATTAACAAGTTATTCAATGAGTTTGTTAAAGCCAGGTTCTATACCATATCAGCAAGTTATTACAAATAAGAAAGAAATTCCATCAATCCCTACGGCGTTGAAAAAAGAAGGTTATTACACAAGTGCAATTCATTCATTTGGTCGCACATTCTTTAAACGTGATGATGTATATAAGGTGTTAGGATTTGATAAGTTCAATGCAGAGGATACGATGGAAAATGTGGATATTGATGGAGATTATATTAGTGATTTAGCGATGAGTAAAGAGATAATTGCTGAGTTAGAGAAACAAAAACAACCTACATTTATTCATGCTGTTACGATGCAAAATCATTTTCCGTTTACAGAAGGCCGATTTGGTGAAAACCTAATAGAAATTAGCGGCCTAGAAAATGAAGAATCAAAGGGAGAATTAGAGACGTATACAGAAGGATTAAGACGTTCAGATGAGGCACTTCAATATTTAATTGAGCAACTAGATAATTTAGATAGACCTACATTATTAGTATTCTTTGGAGATCATCTTCCATCATTAGGAACCAATAAATCTTTTTATAAAAAAAATGGGTATATAACGAATGAAAAAACACCAAGTGA
Source organism: Bacillus sp. M13(2017) (assembly GCF_002218325.1). Taxonomy (NCBI): domain Bacteria; kingdom Bacillati; phylum Bacillota; class Bacilli; order Caryophanales; family Bacillaceae; genus Bacillus; species Bacillus sp. M13(2017). The sequence goes on from NZ_KZ268500.1 coordinate 94,157, forward strand.
ACGTTTAGGGATGGCGGAAACGCCGCTATTAATGTATGCAAACTTTGATATGCCAAATGATAATTTAGGTTTAGTAAGTCCAATTCATTTTTCTAATCTTATTTTTGATTATGCAGGATTAAATAAATCCTCATTTTATCAATTTTTATCGGAACTTTACAAGGAAATACCAGTGCTTAGAGATGAATTAAAAGTTGATAAAAATGGAGAAGTAATCAATGATTTAACAAAGAAACAAAAAGAAATGTTAGAGCAATATAAAATGCTCCAATATGATTTACTCGTCGGAAATCAATATAGTAAAGATATCCTCTTTAAATAAAAGAAACAAAAAGAACTTGTATAACGATACAAGTTCTTTTTTCATAGTATTTAACGGGGTAACCAGACAAGCTGGGTTTAGGGAGTATTACTTGTACATTTAGTATATATGAAAATGTAATCGTTTTATTTGTGTATTTGTGAGAAATGTGTGAATTTTATGTTTTGTAAAAAATCGATCATATTAACTTTCATTCTTGTATTGCAGTTGTTATGCATGTAAAAATTTTATCAGTTCTTTATTTAATTCATTCGCTTGATCGATTGGTGAACCATGACCACTATTTGTAAGAGCATGTAACTGAGAATTTTTAATTCGTTGTTGCGTAAGCTCAGCGCTTTTGTAAGGAATTAGTTGGTCGTGAACGCCGTGGAAGATTTTTGTTGGAACGTTAATTTTATTTAAATCTTTCGTTACATCTTCATTTGCAGCTGCTTGTAAAATTTTGATAAGGGCATAAGAAGCGGACTGCATACCGAGATAAGAAAACCATTCAAGGGTTGCGGCTCCTAAGTTTCTATTGAAAAAGGACAAAGATACATCATTTAAAAATTTTGGTAAATTAGCATAAATTTGATTAATAAGGGCATCTGCTTGTTCTTTCGGTACACCGTAAGGGGACTCTTGATTTTTAACGAAAGAGGGGGAGACAGCGTCAATTAATGCGAGCTTAGAAATGCGGCGCCCATTATAGCGAGACATATAGCGAATAGAAAGAGCACCACCAACTGAGAAACCGACTAACGTAGCGTTCTCTACTTGGAGTGCTTCTAGAACAATTGCGATATCATCGGCTAATCGATCATACGTGTAACCAGTCCATGGCTTATCAGATTGCCCATTTCCTCGTATATCCATGGCGATACAGCGAAAGCCATGCTCTGGTAAAACATTGAGTTGATATTGATACATTTGATGATTTAAAGGCCATCCGTGAACGAAGAAAACAGTCTTACTACCTGGACCAGGATTAACGTCTTGCACAAAAATATGCACATCTTTCTCGACCGTAACAAACATAAAACTCCCCCTGTTCTATCAATAGGTTCCATTCTAAAAGCTTTGTTTTACTTTTTGGGCCGTCTATATAAAACATCCTCCATAATATACGTATTAATGATCATAGATTTTATGCTCTGTATATAGTCTAAATATATTGCGTTTTTGGTACGATTTTCCTCAAATGTTCGATTTATCTTTGTTTGTCTGTGAAAATCATTTATTATAATAAATGGTATTCTTTGAGATGTTATTTTGAAGGGGTGTTGAAGTGAAAGAAAGTTTCCTATCATATAAAGAAGAAGAAAGGAATGCAAAAATCCTTTTATGGGTGTTATATGTCATTGTTATTGCATATCAAATTTTTTATGCAATCGTATTAGAAGATAAATCAATAATGGATAAGGGATACAACATAATATGGCAAGTTATTTGCGGAGTAGCAATACTGTGCGTGAATATATATTTACTAAAAAAAGAAAAGGCAAACCTTGTTAAATATGCATGGATATTTGCATACATAGGGATAGAAATCGCTAATATAATTTCGTATATTTTTTATAATAAGGCGGCGTTTGATGCGACAAATATAATAGAGATTATTCTCATTTTCTTTGTACCCATATTTTTAAATAAAAAATTTTATGTGTTTTTGCTTTCCTCTATTGTAGGAAAATATTTAATTTATTTATTTGTATTAGAGGAAATAAAAGCATTTATGTTCCTTATTATGTATACCCTTATGTTAATAGTTGCATATATCATTTTAAACCGATTTTTACAATATCTTTCAGCTGTAAAGGAAAGTATTGCGATTGCTAGTGAATCACAAAAATTAGCAGTAATCGGAAAAATGGCAGCGACGGTTGGACATGAAATTAAAAATCCACTCGCTTCATTAAAAGGATTTACGCAATTACAAAGAGAGAAGCATGAAGAGGATCCTGTTTATAAACGTATGATTTTTGAAATAGAAAATATGAATAATATGATAAGCGAGTTGATGGAAGTTGCTACATGCAAGCCTTCTATTTATAAGAAACATGATCTAGGAAAGATTGTATTACAAGCAACAACAACTCTTCGCGAAAAAATGAATGAATTAAATGTGCAGCTTATTTCTAATGTGGAAGAAAAAACAATAGAAGTTGAATGCGATGAACGAAAAATAAGAGGAGTCTTTTTATATACAATAAAAAACGCTTTAGAAGCAATGGAGCAAGGTGGCATATTACATTTACGATTAGAGAATAAAGGAAAAGAGTATGTAATGATCAGCTTAATTGATAATGGTCATGGTATTAAGCAAGAAAACTTAGCCCGTGTTACAGAGGCCTTTTATACAACGAAACAAGATAAAATTGGTCTGGGTCTTACAGTAGCGAATCGAATTGTCACCGAGCACCTTGGTGAGCTACATATTTCAAGTGAAAGAAATACTGGAACGAGAATAGACATTATTTTGCCAAGGAAGTGTGGAAATACTGAAATCCAAGTGGAAGAAAAGCTAGGAGTTACCATATGAATAAAGGCTATATATTTAAAAATGAAGAAATAAAGGCGTTGAAAGTATTTTTAAGTTTATTTTTTATTATATTTTTTGTGTATGATCTTGCCTATGAATTTATCGTACCTTTAATCGCGGGAGAGCAAGAAGGCGTAGGAAAGTTTGAAGATGGTTTAGGTTTATGGCTTTACTTTTTGATGGTAGTATTGTTTTGCATTGGAATATACTTTATGAAATGGAAGAATGTTTTTCCGGTAAAGTATATTATTCTAATTGGCTATAATGTATTAGATTGTATCCATAACATTATGATTTATTATGGTAGCGATGCGGAATTTGACGGTGGAAATATAGTAGAAGTATTTTTTATTTTGTTCGCACCAATCTTTGTAAATAAAAGATATTTCTGGTTAGTTCCAGCGATACTTGTTGGGAAGTACGCTCTTACAGGAATCATTATTCAATCTTCTCTCGTTTTAATCCCAATGGCATTATATAGTATATTTACTATCATATGTTGGATTATATTTTTGAGGGTTCAGTCTTACGTTCGAACGCTTGAAATGATGGACAAAGAAATAAAACAGACAGAAAAACTAGCAGCTGTTGGAAAGATGGCAACGGTTATTGGTTATAAGATTAGAAGACCTTTAGCAAACTTAAAAAAACTTGTGAATAAACAAGCAGACAAGCATCCGGAAGATAAAATTTATAGTGATATTATGAAACAAGAAGTAGATCGGATCCATATAATTGCTACAGAACTTAGTGGATTTGAGAAATCTAAATCACTAGAATCAGAAACTCATAACATACAAGAAATTATCTCTTATGTTATTCGAGTTATGGAAAAGCCTGCTTTAAAACAAGGAGTTCACATACAAGGTATTTACAGTAAAGACTTACCGTCAATTACATGTGATGAAAAACGATTAAAACAAGTCTTTTTTAATTTAATCAAAAATGCAATTGAAGCAATGTCAGTTGGCGGAACAATTACGATTAAAGTTACTGTAAAAGATGGAATCATCATTCAAGTGAAAGATGAGGGATGTGGTATTCCGAAAGATAAAATTCCAAAGTTAAATGAAGCCTTTTATACAACGAAAGAAACAGGAACTGGTCTAGGTTTAGTAGTTACAGAAAAAATTATTAAAGATCACAATGGTAAAATGAGTTTTGAAAGTGAAGTTGGGGTTGGAACGACGGTTGAGGTTATGTTACCACTGCATTAACTACAAAAAACATCACTTATTTGGAAGTGATGTTTTTGTGTTCTTCTTAGGTAGACGTTCTAAAAAAGAGGACGATAACGAAAAATAATATATTGATAGTGAAAAAAGAAAATAATGGATGTTTTACTATGAAAAATATATAATGGCTTTGTCTGTTATTTGTTGTAGTTCATTTATATTTCTATTTGTTGACCCGAATCTCGGGTCTTTTTTTATGAAATGAATTGCTATATATCAGTAATTAGAAAAATAGAACATACAGCACTTGCGGCATGAATATAAAGACAGGTTGTATTCTCCCTCAAAAATAGGTTTCCAGCTATAATACTGGTAGGTTCGTTTTCTGGCACAACGAAAGCATTTACGTTGGTACATGTGCGTTCTCATTTATTCAGCTATTTGCCGGGCAGTCCGATTGGTGAGGGATGATAATCAGTGGGGGATGAAGACCCCCCACTGATTAAGGTTTCACTTTATCTATTTTTCTGTGGTCGATTGTATTGTGTATATAAATTAAAAAAATGATAGTGTTAGAGCCACCATTTTTCCTGTGGAAGCAAAATAACATCCACATCAAAATTCTCTTTAAACCAATCATACATCAATGTCTCTTTCACTAAATATTCAGAGGCAGAGTGTGACACACCAATTAGAGACATATTCGTTTCTTTTACATAATCCATAATGAGTGAGTATTTATATCGGCCGTAATCATTGTCGATATGGCAATGGATTTCTCCTGTAATATATGCTTCAGCACCTTTTTCTTCTGCTTCCTTCATTAAAGATACAACATCGCCACATCCAGCGATAATTGCGATTTTTTTGATGGAATCATGTCGTTTACCTTCGAAGTCTGTGTAAGGAATCTGGAAGAGTTTTTTTAGATGTTTTTGGAGTGCTTCTGTTGATGTTTCATCTATTTCACAAATAAGGCCAACTGGTTCTTGTTCTGGACCTCCATATGCAAAGTCGTCCACTACAGTAGCGTTTAATGCTTTTGCAATTGAAATACTCGTTCCATGCGTTTGATGAAAATCCATTGGTACGTGACATGTATATATAGAAAGTTGTTTTTCTTTTATTTCTTGCAAATATTTTTCAGGAATTGGTATGAAACCTCGACCGGATCTTCCAATTGGATCACCGCACTCCATTACAAGGGGATGGTGCATAAAGAGTAAATCACCGGGTGTGGATTGTGAAATGAATGTTTCAAGAACGTCATCTGTAGGGAATACAGCTAAAAATACTTTGGTTACATGTTCAGATCCGTGCATCATAAGGCCGTTAAATAAATCTACAAAATTTGCTTCAAAAAATTGTTGCCAAGGAAATTTGATAGGATCATATACGGCTGGTATAAATCGACTAAAGGCACTATCTTTTCCGTATTTTTCAATTTGAAATAAGTGATCGAGTGATTGCTCTATTTTTTTTAAGGCTGGCATGTTTAATAATCCTCCTTAAGATGATTCTTGCTTTATGAGTTGTTTATATTCTTCGTAGCAAAATAAGAAGCGGATAGGAAACAAATAAAACCTAGAATCCAGCTAATAGAAGGAGAATAGGGAAGTACATGCTGTAATAGCCTTCCGCTAGAAATGAAGAAAATACTAAATAGACCTAATAACATAGGATAGCGTTGTAGTTTGAACACAGATAGTAAACATCCTTTCTCCTGCATGAACTACTCATAAAAGCTCGATTGCTGAAACTTTATCACATACATTGTATATTAGTCTTAATTTTCTGTATATAACTTTTAAGAAAAATGGTGATACAATATATGAATGATAAGAGAAGAGAGGATGAAGATTAACATATGTACGTTACTGTAACAGAAGCAGCATATAAAAAGATTATGGATACGATTCCAAGTGAAGCGAAATATATAAAGTTATTTTACGATAATGAGGGTTGCGGTTGTGTCATGAGCGGAATCATCGATTTAGTAGCTGTAGCAGAGAAAGATGAGCGCGATGTGGATATTGAATCAAGCACAATGAATTTTATCGCTGATCGTACAAAGCTTGTATTTATGGACGATAAGTTAACGGTTGATTGGCATGAAGGTGGAGGAACTTTTCAGCTGAAGAGTCCGAGCCAATTTTATAATCCGAATATGAAGTTACATGTTCGAGTGTAGTAAAGGAAAGGTGGTCCAAAATGTATGTTGGAACCACCTTTTTTTATTGTATAAGTTGCTATTATTGTCGTTTTTTGTTGATAAGTCGATATATTTAAAAAATCGCTGATATAATTCGAGTTGCGCCGATATATTCGAAAAATCGCCGATATAAATTCATACACCAAATAACGTACACCTCTCCTGACAATACGAAGATTTTTTCACATAATGAAATGTACATGTGATTGAATTTTCTGTATAATCTTCATTGCGGAGGGGATACGCATGAGAAGATGGGGAATTGAGTTATTAATTTTAAGTGTTGTTATTATTTGGGGGATTAACTATACAATTGCGAAGTATGGACTTTTAGAATTTACAGCAATTGAGTTTACTGCACTTCGTATGATGGCGGCGGCACCGCTTCTGTTACTCCTTACCTTTTTTATTGAAAAGTCGGTTTATATGGAGCGAAAGGATATACCTAGATTAATCATCGTTAGCGTTGTAGGTATTGTACTGTATCAAACGCTATTTATGGAAACTGTCAAATATACATCCGCTACAAATGCCTCTTTACTCATTTCTATATCACCTATTTTTACAACTGTATTTGCGATTTTTCTGAAACAAGAAAATTTTTCTTCTCGAAAGTTAATCGGTTCTATGATTGCTTTTGTTGGTGCAGCATTAGTTTTAGTAGCAGGGCATTCACTTACTAGTTCTTTTTATGGCAATGGAATTGGACTTATTACATCAATATGCTGGGGGCTTTATCCTGTTTTAGCAGGACCATTAATTAAAAAATATTCAGCATTACGTGTTACAGCATGGTCTGCGCTAGTGGGTGCGATTCCGCTATTATTGTTAAGTGGTCCGCATGTGTTTGTCATGCCATTTCACATTATTCACGGAATGACACTATTTGCTTTACTATATTCTATTTTCTTTGTAACAGTATTTGGTCTAGTAATGTGGTATGTTGGTGTTCAAAAAATTGGAGCGTCACATACGATGGTATATATGTATATAACGCCGCTTGTAGCTGTTTTATTTGCAGCTGTCTGGGCAAATGAATATGTATCGTTTCAACAGATCATCGGTGGAATTATCATTTTTGTCGGTCTATGGTTTGTGAAATCCGAGAAAGGAAAAGTTCATTCTATTGCAGGGGAACCTATATCAAAATAGGAAAACAGATCACCTATGATCTGCTTTCCTATTTTTTTATTTTTGGTAAGAAGATGAGAAATAAGATAGCAGTAAGAAGTGGAATTAAGTTTAAAAATGGAATACGGAAGAGTGTAATAAGAATAATACCTGGAAGAAGAACACCGAGGACAGCGTAAAAAATGCTATGATTTTTCGTGTACCAATACAATGAAAGTCCAATAAGTGCAGGGATAATGAGGTGAATGAGAGCCATTAAAAAATAAATCATTAGACGCCCCCTTTATTTGTGTGCTTATTACATCATATCCGTATGTTCATAGATTGATATCATTTTTTTCATAAATGGACGAAAAAAGTTTGAAAAACCGTCACAAAATATGAGAATATGATGTTTGAAATCTTGTATAATATTATTTTCTAAAAACATTTAAACAACATAAACATACTGTTTATGTTATTTTTAATTTAAATGAAATGGATTTAAGGAATATGAATTTGAAAGAAATTTTTTGTTGGATAGATAAGAACGAATGAAGAGAGGTACAGCATGATTAGTATGTCACTAAGATCATTTAAAATCCAATCGTATTATATACTAGGTATTTTGTTACTAGGATGGATGTTAACACCGTTTTCAGCACACTTTTTAGGCGCTGGAATTGGGCTTATTGTAAGTATGTATTGCGTTTGGCTTTTAGGGAGAAGAATTGAGAAGCTTGGAGATAGTATTGTAAAGAAGACGAAAGCACCGACACTCGGTATGTTTAACCGTTTTGCAGCTGCCATTTTGGGTGCTATTATTATGTACGAAATTGAGCACCACATGGTTATGTGGGCGTTTGCAGTAGGGATTATGGGTGGTTATTTCTTAATCGTTGTGAATTTAGGTTACTATAGCATGAAAGATGAGAAAGAACTAACAAAGAGCTAAAAAAGATAAAAAGATAAAAGAATTCTTTTTAGATGGAATAGATGATCCAGCCACGGATAGAAGCGGTCAGGGCCTTTTTTAGCCCCATGTGATGTGAAACCCGAGAGATGTAGTGAGTAGGGATATAATTTATATGTTCGAAGCCATGATTTGTCTCTGTTGAAATGGGTTTACTCTGGGATAAGTGATTCAGTGATGGATAGTACAGCAGGAAGCATAACTTTACATAAAATACAGGTTTCTGCTTCCAATAAGTTAACATGAAATTACGTATTAGTATGACTCTTAGCTTCTTTAAAAAAGTTGGATATAAGACAGCAAACTATTCCGGTAATTAGAATAATATATTTTATCGTTTCACTTGTATGCTCAAATAAATTAACGTTAAGCATTACAAGTCCCCAAAAAACTTGAATCGCTCCATAACTGAATAAAATTTTTCCTGTACGAGAAAAATTTTTCATAGGTCTCACCCTTTCCTGTATATGTAAATTGTATCATAAAAAAACTAAAAACGAATAAATATAAAGTGAATTTTCTGTAAAATTATAGATGTTGGCATGCCATTTTATGATTTAAGTCACAGATCAAGAGATTAACGTTTCACTTTATATAAGATATAGAAAGAAGCTTACGTTTTCACGTAAGCTTCTTTTTTATGTAAGTGTGTGTAACCGTTAAGCCGCATTGGGTTTTGTCGGTGAGTACGCGAAACTTTACGTTTACACGACACTTATTCATATGAGTAAAGGGTTATTCCAACAGAAATTTTTAATTTAAGCGATTGGGCCGCCTAAGTTAATAATATCTTCAGAAACGCTTTCGAACTTTTTGAAGTTCTCTTTGAATTCATTTGCAAGCTCGATTGCTTTTGATTTGTAAGCAGCTTTATCAGCCCAAGTTTGTTCAGGCATTAACACTTCGTCAGGTACACCTGGTACGTGAAGTGGAACTTCAAGACCGAAGATGTCATGTTTAGCTGTTTCAGTTTTTGCAAGTTCGCCGCTTAATGCTGCTTGAATCATTGCACGAGTGTAACCTAAGTTCATACGTTTACCAACGCCGTATTCGCCACCAGTCCAGCCAGTGTTTACTAAGAATACTTTCGCATCGTGTTTCTCGATTTTTTCACCAAGCATTTCAGCGTAGCGAGATGCATCAAGTGGTAAGAATGGTGAACCGAAGCAAGTTGAGAATGTAGCTTGCGGAGATGTAACACCGCGCTCTGTTCCTGCTAGTTTACTAGTGTAACCACTTAAGAAATGATACATAGCTTGTTCTTTTGATAACTTACTGATTGGAGGCAATACGCCAGATGCATCAGCAGTTAAGAAAATGATGGTATTTGGGTGTCCAGCAACACTTGGCAGTACGATATTGTCGATCGCATGCATAGGGTATGCAGCACGAGTATTTTCTGTTAAAGTAGTATCGTTGTAGTCTGCGATACGCGTTTGGTCATTAATGATAACGTTTTCTAAAACAGATCCAAATTTGATTGCATCGAAAATTTGTGGTTCTTTCTCGTGAGAAAGGTTTACACATTTTGCGTAGCAACCGCCTTCAATATTGAATACACCGTTATCAGACCAACCGTGCTCATCATCACCAATTAATTTACGGTTTGGATCAGCAGATAAAGTTGTTTTACCTGTTCCAGATAAACCGAAAAATAGTGCTACGTCACCTTCTTCACCTACGTTTGCAGAGCAATGCATAGAAAGAATATCTTGTTCAGGTAGTAAGAAATTCATAATAGAGAAGATTGATTTTTTCATTTCTCCAGCGTATTCTGTACCACCAATTAGTACAATACGTTTTTCGAATGAAACCATAATGAATGCTTCAGAGTTTGTACCGTCAACAGCTGGATCAGCTTTGAAGTTCGGTGCAGAAACAATTGTGAACCCTGACTCATGAGTTGTTAATTCTTCTTCAGTTGGACGAATGAATAATTGATGTACAAATAAATTGTGCCATGCATATTCATTAATAACTTGAATTGGTAGGCGGTAATTGCGGTCAGCGCCTGCAAATCCTTTGAAGACGAATAACTCTTCTTTTTCTTTTAAGTATTCTAAAACTTTAGTATATAATTTATTAAAATGTTCTTCAGAAATCGGTTGGTTTACAGCTCCCCAAGCAATTTTGTCAGCAACCGATGCTTCTTTCACAATAAATTTATCTTTAGGAGAACGTCCTGTATATTTTCCTGTTGAAGCAGAAACGGCACCAGTAGAAGTTAATTTCCCTTCATTTCGCATTAATACTTTTTCCACTAATTGCGGAACACTTAGTTGAATCTGTGCATTGCTTCCGTTCAATAATTCATGTAAACCAATTTGGACATTCACAGTACTCATATTTATATACCATCCTTTTCATTTAATGAAATATTTCTCGTAATCCCCAACAATAGTATAACACAATTATATAAATAATGTATACTATTTATTTCTTTTTGTTTGTGTGAATACATTATTTCCTTATTAATATTTCATTTTAGGCGCATTGAGAAAAACTTTCACGAAAATGTGAATATTAATTGACAAATGAATATCATTTCTTTAGTATAGGTTGGGACGGATACTCTCTTATCCCGAGCTGGCGGAGGGACAGGCCCGATGAAGCCCAGCAACCTCACTTGTATTGATAAATGCAGGTGAATAGGTGCTAAAACCTGTGCGAGGCTACAGGTCTCGAACGATAAGAGCGAAGGGCAAAAAGCAGTATGCAAGTAGCAAATTAAACCTTTCCTCTATATAAAGTAGGAAAGGTTTTTCTGTATGCTTGTGTGGGAGAATAAATGTATGTCGCAATCTGTGGCAAATTAAGGATGAGTTCCGTACAATATATACAATTACTGTAGGGAGGTTTACCACATGACAAAAAAACGTCATCTGTTCACATCTGAGTCTGTAACTGAAGGACATCCAGATAAAATTTGTGACCAAATTTCTGATTCAATTTTAGATGCGATCTTATCAAAAGACGCAAATGCACGTGTAGCTTGTGAAACAACTGTAACAACTGGTTTAGTATTGGTAGCGGGGGAAATTACGACTTCTACTTACGTAGATATTCCAAAAATCGTTCGTGAAACAATTCAAGGCATTGGTTACACACGCGCAAAATACGGATTCGATGCAGAAACTTGTGCAGTTTTAACATCTATCGATGAGCAATCTGCTGACATCGCTATGGGTGTTGACCAAGCGCTAGAAGCGCGCGAAGGTCAAATGACTGACGCTGAGATTGAGGCAATTGGTGCAGGAGACCAAGGTTTAATGTTTGGTTTCGCATGTAATGAAACACAAGAGTTAATGCCACTTCCAATCTCGCTTGCTCACAAATTAGCTCGCCGTTTAACTGAAGTACGTAAAGATGATACGTTATCATACCTACGTCCGGATGGAAAAACGCAAGTTACAGTTGAGTATGATGAAAATGGTAAACCAGTACGTGTTGATACTATCGTAATTTCTACACAACATCACCCAGATGTTACATGGGAAGAAATCGATCGCGACTTAAAAGAGCACGTAATTAAAGCTGTAGTACCAGCAGAATTAATCGATGGAGAAACGAAATTCTTCATTAACCCAACTGGCCGCTTCGTAATTGGTGGACCACAAGGTGATGCTGGTTTAACAGGACGTAAAATCATCGTTGATACTTACGGTGGATACGCTCGTCACGGTGGCGGTGCATTCTCTGGTAAAGATGCAACGAAAGTTGACCGTTCTGCAGCATATGCAGCTCGTTATGTTGCGAAAAACATCGTAGCAGCTGGTCTTGCTGAAAAAGCAGAAGTACAACTTGCATACGCAATTGGTGTAGCACAACCAGTATCAATTTCAGTTGATACATTCGGCACTGGTAAAGTATCTGAAGACGTATTAGTAGAACTAGTTCGTAACAACTTCGATCTTCGCCCAGCTGGTATTATTAAAATGCTAGACTTACGTCGCCCAATTTACAAACAAACAGCAGCTTACGGCCACTTCGGACGTACTGATGTAGATCTATCATGGGAACGTACAGACAAAGCTGCAGCTTTAAAAGAGCAAGCTGGTCTATAATATATGAAAAAAAGCTTTGCGCAGTGAGCGCAAAGCTTTTTTTATTTATAATTACGTTGGAATAAAGCGAAGAGTTCAATGTCATGCCAAGTGCCGTTGCGGAATATAGCTTCTTTACAAGTTCCTTCATGTTGAAAACCGAGTGATTTATATAATTTAATTGCTCTCTCGTTGAAAGAAAATACTCGTAAAGAAAGGCGATGTAAATTTAATTCTAAAAATGCATAATTCAATAATAAAGTGAAAGCTTCCTTCCCATAACCTTGCCCCCAGTAATCCTTTTTACCAATATCAATAATGCATTCAGCGTTTCGATTATACGAATCAATATGAATTAAAGAAGTAATACCAATTGGAAGATGCGTAGCTTTTTCTTCAATGATATAGCTTTTAGAGTTTGAAGAATGAATAAATTGCTGTCAAAGTTTTTCTGTATCTTGTAAGGAATATTTATCAAGGTTAAGGGTAGTTGAACTCATAACGTCTATATCATTATGCCATTTATAATACGTTAGAATATCATCTTCGGAAAACTTTCGTAACTGGATACGGTTTGATTCAAACAATATAAGCCCACCTTTTGTATTTACTAGTTTTTGTTCATTATTTCAATACACGAGCTACAATAAATGTGTCCTTCTAGTTCAATATACTTTCTTATATTAGTCATACCATTTGCCGGAAATGGCATATGAATCCACGCTTTTTCATACGTTTGTATTTCTTTTTCACATGATTTACAAAGGATTGGTTTCTTCTTGAACATATGTAATCAACCTTTCATTTGACGTGCTTTACTTGCGCAAAAGGCACTACTTAGTAAAAATAGTGTCGCGAATATAATGCTTACTAATGTAGCGTATGGAATTGCGCCTTTTAAGGAAAAGCCGACAGTGATGGAAGCGACGAATAAGAGGATGAATGTTGTTGTTAATTTTTTATAAAGTTCCATACTATGTAGACCTCCAATCTATTTTTTAGTACAAGTTTTAAAATTGAATTCTATTATGTAGAAAATATAAAGAGTAGCTAAAGATGTGTAGTCTAGGAGTATAAGAAATTGCACTTTCCTTTTTGTGGGTTAGTATACTTATATTGTATCATGGCGCATGATTGGCTTCATACATAATTGTGTAAAGGTATGTATGATAAAATGAAGAAAAGTCTTTAAGAAAGGAAAGATAAAAAATGAGTGTAACTGAACATAAAAAACAAGCTCCAAAAGAAGTGCGTTGCAAGATTGTTACGATTTCCGATACACGTACGGAAGAAACAGATAAGAGCGGACAACTATTACATGAATTGTTAAAAGAAGCGGGACATAAAGTAACTTCTTATGAAATTGTAAAAGATGATAAAGAAAGTATTCAGCAAGCAGTGTTAGCTGGTTATCATAAGGAAGATGTAGATGTTGTATTAACAAATGGCGGTACTGGTATTACGAAACGCGATGTCACAATTGAAGTAGTATCAGCGTTATTAGATAAAGAAATTGTTGGATTTGGTGAGCTGTTCCGTATGATTAGTTATTTAGAAGATATCGGAAGTAGCGCAATGTTAAGTAGAGCGATTGGTGGTACAATTGGGCGCAAAGTAGTTTTCTCGATGCCGGGGTCTAGCGGAGCGGTTCGACTTGCGATGAATAAATTAATTTTACCGGAATTAGGCCATATTACATTTGAGCTGCATCGCCAATGAGTAAGTGTGCTGGAATTGTATTAGCGGGCGGTATGTCGAGTAGATTTGGTGAGCCGAAAGCGTTAGCAATTTGGAAGGGAACTACTTTTGTTGAGCATATTGTGAAAGTGATGGGAAATACTTTGCAAGACATTGTAGTAATTAGCCATACTGATATAAAAGAGCGAGTAGAGCAATTCGTACAAGTTCCTGTTATAGAAGATATCCCGCACTATAAAGGGAATGGACCGCTGGCCGGCATTGTATCAGGTATGGAATACATAGAAGCAGATTGGTACGCTATTATGCCTTGCGATGCGCCAAATGTTTCGCATGAGTGGTTTACCATTTTATTAGAGCAAACGAGCAATGAATATGATGCGGTTGTACCTATTATTAATGGAAGGAAACAACCGTTACTTGCAGCGTATCATAATCGAGTGAAAGAAAAGATTTATGCTTTGCTTCAGGAAGAAAAAAGAAGTATGGGCCAGCTTTTATCACAATGTAATGTGAAGTATATTGTTGGTGAAGATGTACAAGCGAATGCGGATTGGTTTATAAATGTGAATACGAAAGAAGAATATGTGCAGGCTCAAAAAGACCTTTCAAATGAATGAAAGGTTTTTTTGGATACAGAAATTGGGGAACAATTACTGTATAAAGGTATGTGAGTAAATTGATTTTAAGGGGAATTTCTTAAAATCACTATACAGTTAAAATAGTGTATAACCATATATTAATTTTTATGGGTTTTTATTACAAGTCTGTTTAGTTATGTTTATTTTTGATATAATGAATATAGAAATAAAACAATGTTTAACCTTATGTATTATTTATGAAACTAAAATTTATAACTGTGTAATAAACTCCCTTCGTCTAGTTGAAGGGAGTTCTTCTGTTTAAGCGAGTAATTCTGATGCGGTGTGCTGAAGGACTTCTTCATATTGGTCAAGTAACCCACGGAAAATCTCATCCCAGCTTTTTGTTTTAGCATAAGACGAAGCAGCTATGCCCATTTGTATAAGCTGCTCTTCATTTCGCAATAAAGAATGGATGGATGATAGAAATGAATCCGCATGTTTGGGCGGGCAAAGAATTCCTGTTTTTCCATCTGCAATAATATTTTTAACCCCACCACTATTTGCACCGATGACAGGTGTACCGCATGCAAGTGATTCGAGTACGACATTTCCGAACGTTTCAGTAGCAGATGGAAATATCATGATGTTAGAACAAGCATATACTTCAGCTAAATCTTTACCTTGTAAATATCCAGTAAAAGTGACATTTGCTTTCGGAACAGCTTCACGTAAATTTGTTGCTAGAGGACCGTCTCCTGCGATGAGCCAATGAATGTCATTTCGAGTATGGGCTGTTTTGACGATAAGGTGTTGCAACGTATCAATATCTTTTTCAGGGGCAATCCGTCCAACGTAGGAAAGGACATACTTCGCTGTAATATTATATTTTTTTCGGAATAGGTCTGTATTGTAAGATGGATGAAAGAGTGTGCAATCTACACCACGTCCCCAAATGGATAGGGCCTGAAAGCCTTTATTTTTTAGTTGGTGTAACGTTTCAAAAGAAGGAACGAAATTTTTTTGCATATGACTATGAAACCATTTTAAATAGTTCCAAAGCATATTAGAGAGAAATTCGATTTTGTAATAGCGTAAATAAGCATCGAAATCAGTATGATAAGAACCGACAACTGGGATGTTTAACTTTTTTGCATAATATAATCCACAAAGTCCCATGTTGAAAGGTGTAGCAATGTGAATAATGTCAGGCTTAAAGGAAAGAAGTTCTCGTTTAATGCGCGGAGTAGGAAAAGAAAAGCGACATTCTGGATATAATATTGTTAACGGGATACTTCTCATCTTGTTCACATTGGCCACGAAATTATCTTCAGCTGTATGCTGAGGGGCGAAAACAGAATAGGCGATCTGTTCTTTCTGAAAATATTGTGTTATTCGCTCTAACGTTTTCGCAACCCCGTTAACTTGTGGCGTAAAAGTATCGGTAAAAATGGCGACTCTCATCATATCACTCCTTTATGTGAAAAGTGGGATGAATTGATAAAAAGAGATGATGCCAGAGCAAGTGCCAAGGCACATACCGACGAATACATCTGACGGATAGTGAAGTCCTAAATAAATGCGAGAAATACCGACGCATAATGCTAACGGTAATAAAAAAACAAATAAACTTGGATTATAACAAATAAATGGAATAAGGACAGAGAAAACGGCTGTTGTATGACCAGACGGGAAAGAGTGGTCTTTTAATGGGTGGACTGGATATTTCGCGTCCTGAATTGTTAAATAAGGACGTTTTCGTGGATAACATCTTTTTAATATTTGTACAGGAATATGGCTAATTGTTAAAGAAATAGCAGATGCGATTGCAGTTTGATGCAAAGTCCCTTTTGCAAAAAATAAAAAGAACAGTGTGAGTGCGATTGAGAAAGTAGCACCACCTATATGAGTAATATTGCTGAAAAAGATATTTAATGTTTTTTGATCAAAGTATCGGTTAATTCCTTTGAAAATGTAACATTCTATTTTATACAGTCCACTGGCCTTCATGAAAATTCTCCTCCCTTGCTTACATATATATGGAGATATTAGCTTTTATTTTAATAAGATTTTATTGAGGGAGTAATAATGTTTTGTAAAGAAAAAGTTAGTTTTTATAAAAAAAGCTGCCACTTTAATGGCAGCTGGAAAAGTTACTTCTGTAATGATTTATAATACTGACCTTTTTCAACATATTGTGTGCGAATTCGCTCCATGTCTTTACGGTCTTCCTCCGTTAACTCACGAATGACTTTCGCTGGGCGACCGAAAGCTAACGTGTTTGGCGGGATTTTCTTTCCTTGTGAAACGAGGCTTCCAGCACCGATGAAGGCTCCTTCGCCAATTTCAGCACCATCTAATATAATAGATCCCATTCCAATTAAAGCATCTTGTTTAATATGACAGCTATGTAAAATAACTTGATGCCCAACGGTAACATCGTCTTCTAAAATAAGAGGATACTGCGGGCTTTGGTGAAGTGTACATTGGTCTTGTACATTTACTCGGTCTCCAATGATTGTTGGTGACACATCAGCGCGTATGACTGTATTAAACCAGATACTTGATTCTTCACCAATGGAAACATCGCCTGTAATGGTAACATAATCAGCGATAAAAGCACTACTCGCAATTTTCGGATTTTTTTCTTTGTAAGGATATATCATGTAAAGCCTTCCTTTCCTAGAGACTAGTTTCAGTGTATCAAATTATGAAAAAGAGTGAAATGGAGGAGGTCCGTATGTGGAATTATGAAGCGGAGGAAGCAAAGGCTGTAATCATTATTGTGCACGGCGCGATGGAATATCACGGACGTTACGAGGCTGTTGCAGAAATGTGGAATCATATCGGCTACCACGTCGTGATGGGGGACCTTCCGTCACATGGAACGACTTCAAGAAATAGAGGACATATTGATTCGTTTGATGAATACATAGAGGAAGTTAAATTGTGGGTGAAAGAGGCAAGAAAGTATCGGTTACCTATTTTTCTATTCGGTCATAGTATGGGCGGTCTTATCGTCATTCGTATGATGCAAGAAACGAAGAGAGAAGATGTAGACGGCATTATTTTAAGTTCGCCATGTTTAGGGGTAGTGACTGGACCTTCAGCACCGCTTCAAGCTGCCTCAAAAATATTAAATATTATCGCTCCAAAATTGCAATTTGCAACGAATCTTACAGTGGAAATGTCAACTCGTAATCATGAAGTGAGAGACGCGATGGAGAATGATTCATTGTTCTTGCGCAAAGTATCAGTACGTTGGTATAGTGAATTGATTAAGTCTATCGAAATTGCTCATAAAAAAATAGATGATTTTCCAGATGTTCCGCTCTTGCTAATGCAAGCTTGTGAGGATAAACTTGTAGATAAAACACGTGTCCGCACTTGGTTTGATAATGTTAAAATAAGTGATAAGGCTTTTAAAGAATGGCCGAATTGTTATCACGAGCTATTAAATGAGTATGAGCGTGATGAAATTTTGAGTTATATTCAGTCATTTACTGAAATGCATGTCAATAATATAGTAAAAACAAACAAATAAATCATTATTTGTACATTTAATAGAGGAGATGAAGGAAGAAGTGAACGTACCGAGTAATCCCATAACGCTCATGGCGAAAGTATACCGTGATGTGTTTCCGGTTGTACACCATGAGCTAGCGATGTGGAAAGAGCGTGCCTACCATATTCCGAATGATGAGCTTCATAGTCAGGCAATCGCAAGTATTGAGCATAAAACGTTTCATTGTGAGGGCGGTGGCATTTTAGCTCTGCTAGCAAATGAACACCGAGAAGAATGTATTCGTTTTATCGTAGCGTATCAAACGATCAGCGACTATTTAGATAATTTATGTGATCGCAGTACATCACTTGATCCAAATGATTTTGCCGCACTGCATGAATCGATGTTAATGGCATTATCACCTGAAGTAGAAGGCGGCGGTAATTATTATCGTTATCGTGATGATCAAGATGATGGTGGTTATTTAGATGAACTTGTTGAAACATGCCAAGATGTTTTAAAGAAAACGAAGCACTATGACAAAATTGCTCCTGTTCTTCATGAACTTGCTTGTTATTATTGTGATTTGCAAATTCATAAACACGTGAAATTAGAAGAAAGAGAGCCGCGCCTGAAAAACTGGTTTGAAGCACATAAAGAAAACTTACCTGAGATGAGTTGGTTTGAATTTTCAGCATGTGCCGGTTCTACACTTGGAATTTTCTGTCTTGTCGCATATGCATTTCATGATGAATTACATGATGAAGATATTGCGAAAATTAGACAAGGATACTTCCCTTACGTACAAGGACTTCATATTTTGCTTGATTATTTCATTGATCAAGAAGAAGACCGTATAGGCGGAGATTTAAATTTCTGTAGTTATTACGAAAACGAGCAAGTGATATTAGATCGTATGAAACATTTTGTAGAAGAAGCAGAGAAGAGCATTGGTGATTTGCCTCATGCGAAGTTTCATCGTCTCATAAGCCGAGGATTACTTGGTATTTATTTATCAGACCAAAAAGTATCAGCACAAAAGAATATGCACAAAATGGCACGGCGCATTGTAAAATACGGAGGTCTCACTTCACGATTCTTCTATTGGAACGGGAAGATGTACCGAAAGAAAACGGCGCAGTGATGAAGAAAACCACTCATGTAGAGTGGTTTTCTTTGTTATAATATGGTAAAGGTGGTGGCGGAAATGAAGAGATTGTTTCAAAAGCTATATGACCATATTGAGGTTACATTACTCGTGCTACTTTCCATTTCATTTGTAACTGGAATATATATGATGATGAATAGGCCAAGTGGTCCTACTATGATGGATTATGTGCCCCAGGTAATAATTGGCGTAATTATTATAGTAGATATCGTCTTTTTAATAAGTGGTAGAAAAAAAGAAAATAGTAAATAAAAAAGCATTTGTACAAGGGAGTACAAATGCTTTTTTACTATGAGCGTATTTTTGAAAATACATATATAAGAAGTTCAATCGCAAAAATAACTAAAACAGATAGTCCGAATAAAGGCATGACAGCGCCTAGTATAACCATCATGATAAAGAAAACGAATATGCTTTTCTTATCTCTTTGCTTTGGCGGTGCTGCTAATTTTCCTTTCGGCTTTCTTGCTAACCACATTTTTACTCCGTAATAAATGAGAAGTAATAAAGATAATGTCGTTAGTAAGCATAATATTTTATTTGGCCATCCGAATAAATGTCCTTCGTGAAGCGGGATACCGTAAGTGAACCATTGTGCAAGTAATCCATAATCACGATAGTCTGTTTTCGAAATGAGTTCCCCGCTATATTGATTAAAGTAAGCTGTTATTTCTTCATTTGGTGCAACATGCATACCTGTAATACCAGAACCGCTTGATTTCGAAACTGTGAATACGCCTTTCGGATCAGCTGGTAGTGAGATAACGTATGGCTTCTTTATTTCAATTCCTTTTTGTAATTCATCGACAGAAATAGCTTTCGGTTCATTTGAATCCGATTCAGGAGGAGCTGCTTTTCTTGTTGCCCATGGCAATTCTTTTACCTTTGATTCAGGCGGCGCCATATACAATTTCGGATATCCGAGCGATTCATTCGACGATGCGATTTTATAAATTTGGTTACCCATAAATCCTGACCATGGCAATCCAGATGCGACTAGCAGAACGAGTGGAATTGTAAATATAATACCGATAATAGAATGACGTCGTTTTGCTTTTTCTCGCTTATTGGATGCCGGTGTATTTTTGAATTGGCGTATACTCATGTACAACCCAGTCACAATTAAGAATATTGTCCAGCATGCCGCAAGTTCTACAGTATAGTTGATGACAGTGCCACCAACTAAAAGAGAACTATGTAATTCCCGCATTATATTGGCAAACGTTTCACTTGCGTTTTGATCTCCGACAATTTGATTATTGCTATCTAAATACACATATTTTTGTTGTCCCGTATACTCATTTGCAATCGTAAGTCTCGTATTATAATCCCCATTAAACTCGCTAATTTTTGCCACGCTATAATGTGGATATTTTTTCTCTGTTAAGGAAATAGAATCAGCCATCGAAATAGATTCTGTTTGGGCGCTCTTCCCAAAATATAAATCTTTATAGATTAAATCTTCAACCTCTTCCCGAAATAAATATCCAATGCCACTCAGTGACAACGTAATAAGAAGCGGCGTAATAAAAAGCCCAGCATAAAAATGCCAACGCCAAAAAATGTAATGAAGCGAACGATTTACTTTCATACTTTCAGTTCCCCTAACCTTCCCTATATGAATAAATTCCTCATTTTAATATAGCGAGATTAAGTGTGATTACTTTGAAAGAATTGTGAAGAAAGTTAAAAGTTTATGGGATTTTTATTAAACATAAAACACATTTTAGAAGGAGTGTTTTCTATGTTTATGAAGATCTCTTTATATTTGATAAGTACATCCTAACAACCGCTTTCGCAAGACATTGAGAAGAATCAACAAAATCCTCACTAGCCACAACATTCAAATCAGTACATGCGATAATTGCGGTAGCTACTTCATCCTTCAACTGCACAACGAGTGCGCTCCATAATTTGCGAGCTTCTTCAACTTCTCCGCTTTTAATATACGTAATAATTTGATTAATCATCGTTTGCCATTTTTCATAATGAATGTACTCTATATTACGTTTTGCAATCCCATCTTGATAAATACCAGACTGGATTGTCGCTTCTGTTGCGAGAAGAGCGACTCTTTTTGTATTTTTAGGAATTGCTTGTAACGTCTCATCGACTATATTTAAAATTGGAATGGACAGAGAATGCTGTAATTCCTCGAAATAAAGATGCGCCGTATTGCACGGCATAGCGATAAAGCTTGCGCCAGTACTTTCAAGCTTTTGTGCTCCTTCAATAATTGCTTTTTTCATCGCTTCGTGATCAATAGGGCGATCCATGTAAAACGGTGTTGGACATGAATAAATCATCATATGAGGAAAGTCCATATCATGCTTTGCTCCGTATATTGTTTTGCAATTTGCTACAACTGTATCGACGAATGGCCCAGTCGATTTTGGTCCCATTCCTGCTAGTATTCCAATCATTGTTTCGTCTCCTTTAAGAATGTTTATATCCATTATATAGGAAAATAATAAAAAGACGTGCAGTGAATGCACGTCTTTTTTGTTACGTTTTGTCGAACAATCGATATATCCGAGAAATCGTTGATATATTGTAAGTTATGATAGATATATATCGAAAAAATCGTTGATATATTACCCCGCATTAACGGGCAGTAAAACTCCCACCTTAAAATTCGGCTGGAGCAAAGAAATTAGTTGGGAGATAAACTGCCCATAAATGCCCGATTGGTTCAACTAATGATCAGTGGGGGATTCCCCCCACTGATTAAAGTTTCACTTTATCGTTTCTCAATCGCCACAATAAATGGTGGGTTATTTTGCTGGTTAATGAAGCCATATCGCAGTACGTGAGCTTGTTTTTGGTCTAGTTCTTCGGCGAATTTGAGAACAGCGTCGCGTTCTACTTGTCCTTCTGGATGTCCGTGGTAAATGACAAGGACGATGATACCTTGAGGCGTCATTACTTCTAGTAATTGTTCAATTGCTGAAATTGTTGAGTTCGGTTTTGTGACGATATGTTTGTCTCCGCCAGGAAGGTAACCTAAGTTGAAAATTGCGCCTGTTACTTTTCCTTTTGCACCTTCTGGTAATACGGATAGGAGTGTATCGTGACTATCATGAACTAAAACAGTACGTTCGAAAAGTTCTTTTTCTTTTAGACGAGTTGTTGAGCTTTCAATCGCCTCTTTTTGAATATCAAATCCAAATACTTTTCCGTTATCGCCAACGATTTCAGCTAGGAAGCAAGTGTCATGGCCGTTTCCTAAAGTTGCATCTACAGCGTAATCGCCTTCTTTTACTGCCGTTTGCAAGAGAGTGCGAGCAAACGGTAATACACGTTCTAATTTCATTTTTGTTTCTCCTCATTTGCATATTTTCCTTGCCAGCTTCCGCGGCGTACAAATTCTGCATCAATGGAATTTAATACTTCCCATTTATTTAAGCTCCACATTGGACCAATCATTAAATCAGGTGGACCGTCACCTGTGATACGGTGCACAATTACGTCTTCTGGAATAATTTCAAGTTGGTCAACAACGAGATTTACGTAATCCTCAAGAGAAAGGAATTCTAGTTGTCCTTTTTCATATTGTTTCACCATTGGTGTTCCTTTTAATAAGTGAAGTAAGTGGATTTTAATTCCTTGTACATCAAGCTTCGCAACTTCACGAGCTGTTTCCATCATCATGTCGTAATCTTCAAGTGGAAGGCCGTTAATAATATGAGAGCAAACTCGAATACCATGCTTGCGTAATTTATTTACACCTTCCACATAAGACGGATAATCGTGAGCGCGGTTAATAAGGTTTGCAGTTCGTTCATGAACAGTTTGTAGTCCGAGTTCAACCCAAAGGTATGTGCGTTTATTTAAGTCCGCTAAATATGCAACAACATCGTCTGGTAAACAATCTGGACGAGTTGCGATAGAAAGACCGACAACGTCTTTTTCTGCTAGAAGCGGTTCGAATTTTTCTTTTAACACTTCAAGTGGTGCATGTGTATTTGTGTACGCCTGGAAATAAGCGATACATTTTCCGTCTTTCCACTTTGAGCGCATTTTTTCTTTCATTTCATGATATTGCGTTATAACATCATCGCGGCGATTGCCAGCGAAGTCACCAGATCCAGCAGCACTGCAAAATGTACAACCGCCATAAGCAACTGTACCATCACGGTTCGGGCAATCGAAGCCAGCATCTAATGAAACTTTAAAGATTTTTTCACCAAATTCATTTCGTAAATGGTAATTCCATGTATGATAACGTTTATTGTCGTTTGTATATGGAAAAGGGTTTTGAACCTTCATTATTTTCCCTCCTAAGCCGAGTCAAAATGAAACAAAATACATTATAACATACTCATAAGGTTTAGATGGAAGGGACACACTAAAGGGGAATTGAAGCAAGGAGGGACAATTATGGCAGAGCGTCAATCACTTGAATCGTATATTACACAAGCGGAACAAGCGGTGGAATATGCGAAAGAACAATTAGACCAAGGCATGAGACAAGAGCATTACAATACGATGGAGTATTCGGATGCGCAGTTACAATTAGAACAAGCATATAACGATTTACAAACGATGCAACAACATGCGAATGATGAGCAACGTGAGCAGTTAAATAGAGCACGTATGGCAATTCGCCAATTGCAACATCAAATGATTATTACACCCCACTAATAAGGAGTGAATGTAATGGCGAAACGTTCAGATCAAAATAACCCAGAGCAAAAAACGCAAAATGGACATAACGCAGAGTTTTCAAATGAACTTGATCCGATTGTTCAAGTAAAACAGCGTAACAGTAAAAAAGGACAACCGCAAAAATCGAAACAATCAGAGTAAACCAGGTCGAAATATGACCTGGTTTTATTTTGTTATATGACAATAATGTAAGATTGCTGTAAGGTTTGCCGATAGTTGTAAAATCACATTTCCAGTAGAGTAAGGGAGGATTACATTTTAGACAAGGAGTTGCTTTATGAGGAACAATATTACAAATAAACGAATTGATGAGTTAGATTACATTCGTGGCTTCGCACTACTGGGGATTATTTTAGTAAATATTCTTGCACTACTTAACATTAAAATTCCAGATCCTAATACAGTAGATGCCAGCTATCAAAGGTTTCTATACTTATTTGTAGAAGGTCGTTTCTTCTCAATTTTCTCATTCTTATTTGGAGTAGGATTCTATATCTTTATCTCTAGAGCAATTGCGAAGGGGAAGAATGGATATATTCTATTTCTACGCCGCTTAGTGGCACTATTTATTTTCGGTTTGATTCATTACATGTTTCAGCCTGGAGAAGCATTAACGTTATATGCAATTTGCGGGTTAATCGTTTTGCCATTTTATAAAGCGAAAAAACAAGTGAACTTAGTTATTGGTCTTATTTTAACAATTGTTTTTAGTGTAATGGGTGTTAAAGAACTATTACCACTTGGCTTAATTTTATTAGGACTTGCTGCAGGACAATATCGTGTATTTGAAAATCTCACGCAGAACATAAAGAAAGTCGCTATTTTTACAGGTGTTATGTTTGTTTTAAGTGTCGTAGCTGTATGGTATCAATACGGGCACGTGCCTGCTGATCCATTTGTAAATATGATACTAATGAATGAAGATGGAACAATGGACGCTGCAAGCCAATTTTTAAAAATTGGTGTTACAGTGGGACCAATCATTTCAGCTTTCTATGTTGGAGCGTTAATTTTATTACTTCAATTAAAACCAGTTCAAACATTATTAGCACCACTGAAATATTATGGACGTATGGCGTTAACAAATTATATTGGACAAACTGCAATGATTTTAATTGCCGGTAGTGTATTTAACTTTGCAGGAAACTTAACATACATGCAGACGTTATATGTGTGTATCGCAATTTATGCGATTCAAATTGTATTTAGTATGATTTGGATGAAAATCTTTAAGATGGGTCCACTAGAATGGATTTGGCGTGTTATTACGTATTGGACGGTAACACCTTTAAAGAAATAAAGTGAAACTTTAATCAGTGGGGGTCTTACTGCCCATTAAAGCGGGATAAAGAAAGAAGTGGGCTGTTCCTTTTGCGGAACAGCCTATTTGTATTGTCAGTTTTTGTCGGTAAGTCGATATATTTTGAAAATCGCTGATAAAAGTGAGGGAATCGCCGATATAATTTCATTTATCGATTTACTGTGTCAAAAAACGAACTAGTAGTAAAAGCCAAGCTTACAAGCACACCTTTTTTATATTACAAAAGTGTAAGGTAAATGTAATGTTAACAAATAGCAGTTCATCGCCAAAAGGCGCAAAATAGGTAATGGAAAAACAAGCGTAGGAGGATATATATGACGAAACCAGTTGTAGACGTGAAAAACGTTCAAAAAGTGTACGGTAAAAAAGGTGAGAATCAATCACACGCGTTAAAAGGTGTTTCATTCTCAATTCAAGAGGGTGAGTTTGTAGGGATTATGGGACCATCTGGTTCTGGTAAAACGACATTATTAAATGTAATTTCAACGCTGGATAAAGCAACGGGCGGCGTTGTTGAAATTGCAGGTACGGATATTACAAAAATGAAACAAGGTGAGCTTTCAGATTTCCGTTCACAAAAGTTAGGATTCATCTTCCAAGATTTTAATTTATTAGAAAACTTATCTATTTATGAAAACATCGCACTTCCACTTTCCTTGCAAGGTGTTCCATCACGTAACATTGGACCAAAAGTCGAGAAAGTAGCGGATATGTTAGGAATTACAGAAATACTTCAAAAGTACCCATCTGAAGTATCTGGTGGGCAAAAGCAACGTTCGGCAGCAGCGCGTGCTTTAGTGCATGAGCCTGCAATTATTTTAGGGGACGAGCCAACAGGAGCGCTTGATTCTAAAAATGCAGCGAGTTTACTTGATGCGATGACAAACTTAAATAAAGATCAAGGCGTATCTATTATGATGGTTACACATGATCCGTATAGTGCAAGTTACTGCCAGCGTATTTTATTCATTCAAGATGGTGAGCTATATAAAGAAATTCATCGAGGCGGTACACGTGAAGAGTTTTATAAAGAAATTTTAGACGTGCTTGCAGACTTAGGCACACAAAAAGCATAAGAAGGGAGGTTCTAGAGCATGTTATTTAAACTTTCCATGTCAGGGCTAAAAAGTAAGCTGAAAGATTATATCGTCTTACTTGTTGGTCTTGTCATGTCCATTTCAATTTTTTATATGTTCCAAACATTAGCGTTAAATGAGGCCTTCCTTAAGGAAAATTCTACTATTGGTCAAATTGGATTTGTATTCCAAGCAGGTTCATTTTTACTAGCTATTATAACGTTCTTCTATATTTTATATGCGAACTCTTTCTTACTATCTCTTCGTCAAAAAGAGTTTGGTATGTATATGATGTTAGGAGCAAAAAAGCATAAAGTTACATTACTTATGTTTATCGAAACAATCGTACTAGGTGCTGCGTCTCTTGCGATTGGTATTATAGTTGGAGTAGGCCTTGCAGAAGGTATCGGACAGCTATTAATGAAACAATTAGAATTTGCTGGTAAAGGCTATAAAGCATTTTATTTACCATCAATGACTGTTACTTGCATCTTCTTCTTTGCACTATTTGTATTATCCGCAATTATGAACAGTATTAAATTATCACGTATTTCTGTACTGCAACTTGTACATGCAGATGCACAAACAGAACGTGTTGCGGTAAAAGGAAAAATGACAGGTGTAGTTGCATTCCTTGCGGTTATTTTATTAGGAATGGGCTATGCATCAATGATTTACATGGAAAAACTAAGAGAAATGGGAATCATTATTGCATTAATTACAACAACAGCTGGTACTTACATGCTGTTTGGATCACTTCTCCCAGTCTTTATTAAAAAGTTAAAGGGTAATAAAAAGCGTAGTGAAAAAGGACTTAACGCTTTTACATTTGCACAATTAAATTTCCGTATTAATAGCCTAACAAAGGTACTTGCAACAGTAGCGATGTTAGTTGCTCTTGGAGCCGGTGCAATTTCAGGTGGTATGGCGTTTAAAAATAACGTTATAAAAATGGTTGATGGTTTAGTAATTTACGATTCAGTTGTTCATAATCCAACAGCTGAAGAAAAGAAAGTTTTAGACGGTATTACATTTAAAGAGAAAAATGAATATCGTTACAAAGTTGATAATAAATATGTTTACTATGTAAAAGAAGATTTAGAGAAAAATCGTCCTTTAGTAAGAGATATGGCAAAGATGAAATCGATGAAGGATTTAGTGAACACGAAGAAAGTTTCAGCAGAACTGCCAGTAGGTGCAGTTTCTAGAGAAATGAATGAAAAAGATGCGAATGCTAAAGCACTTCCAGAAGAATGGGATGAGGCTTTTAGAACAATCCAGCCATTCTATGTACATGAAGATCATGCAATTAAAATTGTAGATCAAAAAATGTACGATACTGTAAATGGTAAAGAAGGAATTGTATTTACTGGAAAAACAGATGATTTTGAAGCACACATAAAAGAATGGAAAAAACTTGACGAGTTGCAACTAGATAAATATAAAAATATAGCAATTGAAAGATTAGATAGTAAATATCGAGCTTACGACATGTTCTATGGCGTTGCGAGCGGAACAGTATTTATGGGCTTCTTCCTTGGAATTGCTTTCTTAGCAATGATGGCAAGTTGTCTTATGTTTAAAATTCTCTCTGGTGCATCAAAAGATATTACGCGTTATCAAATGCTTCGTAAAATCGGGGTGCGCCGTGAATTATTAACAAAATCAATTTATAAAGAGTTATTCTTAGTATTCCTATTCCCAGCAATTGTAGGTATTGCACACGTATTAGTTGGTATGAATATTTTCGGATTTATTTTAATCGATCCGTACTTCCGTATTTGGGTGCCAATTGTAATTTTCGTAGTTATTTACACGATTTATTACTTCATTACAGTTCAATTGTATAAAGGAATTGTTCTTCCTAAGGAAGATTAATAAAAAAAACCGAGCGAAACTGCTCGGTTTTTTTATTTTCAGAAAAAATACTTTGACGTTACTGAAATATATAATATAATGTAAATAAGTAACGTAATATAAAAGTAGAAGTAGCTGGATAGGGAAAGGAGGAATCCAATCTGTAGAAAGAAATTGAACTTTTATCCCCACATTTTTTACCGCAACGTATTTATACAATCGTAAGTTTCCACATTGAAAATTTTCAGAACCACCTGAGTATATTGTGAAAATAATGGATAACACATGGAAATCTCATAGCATGATAAGGTAAAATGGACAACATAATGAAAAAATTACCGTTCATAAGATGAGGAGAATACATGTATGGAAGTTGTAGAGCCATTAAAAGATATAAGCCAAATTGAGGCTATGAAAAAATATTTAAAAGAGCACTCCCAGCGAGATTATCTTTTATTTGTTATGGGAATTAACACAGGATTAAAAATTACAGAACTACTTAGTATGAAATTTGAAGATGTATTAAATGAAGATGGGACTGTTAAAGAGTTTTATACTCTTCCTGTGAAAGATGAAAAATTTAAACAAGATATTTATTTAAATACAAAAGTAAAAAAAGCGCTTTTAGATTACGTACAATCTATTGGCGTTAAAAGAGAAAATTACGTATTTCAATCTAATAAAACGCCAAATTCAATTACGCGCCAACAAGCGTATCGTGTAATTCATAATGCTGCAGAAGCAGTTGGAGTTGTTGGTAAGATTGGAACAAATTCAATGCGAAAAACGTTTGGATTTCATGCGTACAAAAGAGGGATAGCGATTGCGTTATTGCAAAAACATTTCCATCACGCGACTCCATCAGAGACGCTAAAGTATTTAGGTATCTCAAAGGATGAGCCCTTTAAAACGGAGATTGATGTCGATTTATAAAAGCCGTAACTAAAAAAATTAGGAGGCGGAAAATATGAATATTAGAGAGAGTGAACTGCCGGGTATTGGATGTAAGTTTGAAGTGATTACAAAAGGTAATGAAAAGATGGTTATCGTTATTCATGATGATGGCCGAAGAGAAATGTACCATTTTGATGCTGATCATGAGGAGAGTATTTCAAGCGTCTCTCTTCGTGATTCCGAAGCGAGACAAATTGCAGCTATATTGGGCGGAATGGTATATAGACCACAAGCTTTAGATACAATTGAAATGGCTTTTGAAGGATTATCAATTGAGTGGTTTAAGGTGGAAAATAATGCACCAGTCGTACAAAAAACAATTGGTAGTTTACATGTCCGAAACACATATAACGTAACGATTATTGCCATTTTGAAAAAAAATATGAAGAAGTTCTTTAATCCAGGTCCAGATTCTATCATTGAAGCTGGTGATATGCTCGTATTATCAGGCGAGAGACATGAAGTAAAAAGAATTATTAATGAGTTGCTTTCAGTAGGAGGGGATTCATAATCGATGGATACTTTAATCTTTGAAGTTGGAACTGCGTTAGTATTAGTCGCTTTTGCAGCTATTCTCGCTGCAAAGTTAAAGTTCTCGATTATTCCGTTTCTCATAATACTCGGCATGCTAGTGGGTCCCCATGCCCCGGATTTAGGGCTTATCGATTTAAGATTTATTGAAAGCGGAGAAGTTATTTCCTTCCTCGGCCGTGTTGGCGTTATATTCCTCTTATTCTATTTAGGCTTAGAATTCTCAATTAAAAAATTAATTAAATCAGGAAAATCAATCGCTTTTGGAGGAACTGTTCATATATCGCTTAATTTTATATTAGGTTTACTTTACGGATATATAATGGGTTTCCCCTTATTAGAAACATTAATTATTGCTGGGATCATAACAATTTCATCGAGTGCAATTGTTGCGAAAGTAATTGTTGATTTAAGAAGATCTGGTAATAAAGAGACGGAGCTAATTTTAGGAATCATTATGTTTGATGATATCTTTTTAGCGGTATATTTATCAGTGGTTTCAGGGTTAGTACTCGGAGGGGCAACGTCATTTGTAGGTGCTCTTACATCTATTTTAATCGCAGTAGGGTATATGTTATTATTCTTTATAGTTGCTAGAAAAGCTACACGATTTTTAAATAAAATGTTAGATATTTCGTCCAATGAAATTTTTATTATTGTAATATTCGCTATTTTGTTCTTTGTAGCAGGATTTTCAGAAACGATTCATGTTGCAGAGGCAATTGGAGCATTATTACTAGGACTCGTTTTTTCTGAAACAGAGCATAGTGATCGAATTGAACAGCTCGTTGTTCCGTTTCGTGATTTCTTTGGAGCTATATTCTTTTTCAGCTTCGGTTTAAGTATAGATCCATTTTCACTTGGCGGAGCAGTGTGGTTGGCATTAGGAGCAGTTTTCATTACTCTTATCGGTAATTTTACCGCTGGAATGGTTGCGGGGCGTAAAGCGGGATTATCGCATAAGGCTTCTACGAATATTGGTTTAACACTTGTATCACGCGGAGAGTTTTCCATTATCGTCGCGAATATTGGAATTGCGGGTGGCTTAATGGCAACGATTAAACCATTCTCAGCCTTGTATGTTTTAATATTGGCATCGTTAGGACCTTTGTTAACGAAAGAATCTGGGAGAATATATTCTTTACTAGATAAAATATTTAAATGGAGCGCTAAAGAACGTGCGAAGCGAGAAAAAGAAGCTGGATAGTACAAATAAGGGTGGACTGCATGAAAATTTCATGCAGTCCACCCTTTTATATATTGTTACTGTTGTCATTTTTTGTCGGTAAGTCGATATATTTTAATAATAGCTGATATATTTGTAGTTGCGCCGATATATTCTAATAATCGCTGATATAATCCAAGTAGCAATCAGTATAATTTCATTTACCGATGAACCGTTATCTGAATTTCATCAACTATTAATCAGTTGCCTTCCTATTTAAAAACGACTACAATTTTACTGTTATATATATGAACGAAAAAAATAGAATAGGAGGGGAAACTATGCCAAGGAAAGTATGGCTATTAGTAGCTGGGATGATTATTAATGTCACGGGTGCTTCTTTTTTATGGCCTTTTAATACAATTTATTTGCATGATCACTTAGGAAAATCTTTATCTGTGGCCGGAATGGTATTAATGATTAACTCGCTTACTGGTGTAATCGGAAACTTGCTCGGCGGTGTTTTATTTGATAAATGGGGCGGTTATAAATCAACTTTAGTAGGGATTGTGATTACACTTGTATCAATTTTAGGTCTAGTGTTCTTCCACGGTTGGCCTTTATACGTTGTGTGGCTAGCGTTAATCGGCTTCGGTTCTGGAATGGTCTTCCCATCGATGTATGCGATGGTCGGTACAGTTTGGCCAGAGGGCGGAAGACGAGCATTTAATGCGATGTATGTTGGACAAAACGTTGGTATTGCGATTGGAACAGCGTGTGGTGGATTAGTTGCTTCGTATCGTTTTGATTATATTTTCTTAGCGAACTTTATTTTATACTTTGTTTTCTTCTTAATTGCTTTTATTGGATTCCGTGGTATGGAAGACAAGAAGAAGCCAGGAGTACAAAAAGAAGTCGAAACGAAAAAAGGTTGGTCACTTACACCTGGATTTAAAGCACTTCTTATCGTGTGTGTAGCATATGCTTTATGCTGGGTTACATACGTACAGTGGCAAGGTGCAATTGCAACACATATGCAAGAATTAAACATTAGTCTTCGTCATTATAGTTTATTATGGACGATAAACGGAGCAATGATCGTTTGTGCGCAACCACTTGTTAGTATGCTAATTCGCTGGATGAAGCGTTCTTTAAAACAGCAAATTATGATTGGGATTTTCATTTTTGCGGCGTCATTCATTGTGTTAAGCCAAGCGCAGCAATTTACGATGTTCCTCGTTGCGATGGTAACATTAACAATTGGTGAGTTATTTGTATGGCCTGCGGTTCCAACGATTGCAAATATACTTGCACCAAAAGATAAATTAGGTTTTTATCAAGGGGTTGTAAATAGTGCGGCGACTGTAGGGAAAATGTTCGGGCCGGTCGTTGGCGGAGCAATTGTGGATTTATACAATATGGAAGTATTGTTTATAGCAATCATGGTAATGCTTGTAATAGCGCTTATAGCAACGAGCATTTATGATAAACGAGTAAAAGTAGAAGATACAGTTGAAGAAAAAATTGCAGTTTAGTTTGACGGAACATGTAACATGTTTTAGAATATATTTAAATAAAACAACCTTTAGAACAAGGGAGATAGCTCGGCTGTCTTAAGATGAATTCGTTAGTTATTAAGAGTAACGATTAACCGAGAAGTCCTCGCTTTAAGTAAGCTCTTAAGAGATACTAGGTGAAGGATAGTTCACTTAACTTATATGTGTAATAACAGTGAGAAGGAGTAGTAGTAATAGAAGCTGGTTTAGAGAGTTGACGGTCGGTGCAAGTCAATCCACGTTTCGTTATGAACTCGCCTTTGAGTTGCAGTTGTGAAACTAATAGTAGCAATTGCCGTTAATCCACGTTACGGATCTAAGCGAATGTATATTTGTACATTAATTTAGGGTGGTACCGCGGGAATCTATAACCTCTCGTCCCTTTCTAGGGATGAGAGGTTTTTTGTATTTTGGGCGGTGAAAATAAATAGAATTTCAAGGAGGGTATCTCATGAGCTTTAATCATCAAGAAATTGAGAAGAAGTGGCAAGGGTACTGGGAAGAGAATAAAACATTCCGTACGCCAGATGAGACAGAAAAACCAAAATTTTATGCACTAGATATGTTCCCATATCCATCAGGTGCAGGCCTACACGTAGGACATCCAGAAGGTTATACAGCGACAGATATTTTATCTCGTATGAAGCGTATGCAAGGATATAATGTTCTTCATCCAATGGGATGGGATGCATTCGGTCTTCCAGCAGAGCAATATGCACTTGATACTGGAAACAGCCCAGCTGAATTTACAGAGCATAATATTAATACGTTCCGTAACCAAATTAAATCATTAGGTTTCTCTTACGATTGGGACCGTGAAGTAAATACAACAGATCCAAACTATTACAAGTGGACACAATGGATTTTCCTAAAACTATTTGAAAAAGGCTTAGCTTACGTTGATGAAGTACCTGTAAACTGGTGCCCAGCACTTGGTACAGTACTTGCAAACGAAGAGATCATTGACGGTAAGAGTGAGCGCGGTGGACATCCAGTTGAGCGTCGTCCGATGAGACAGTGGATGTTAAAAATTACAGCTTACGGAGATCGTCTATTAGAAGATCTAGATGAGCTTGATTGGCCTGAAAGCTTAAAAGATATGCAACGTAACTGGATCGGTCGCTCTGAAGGTGCAGAAGTACATTTCAACATCGACGGTACAGATGAGAAGTTCACAGTTTTCACAACACGCCCTGATACACTATTTGGAGCAACATACTGTGTACTTGCTCCGGAACATGCACTTGTTGCAGAAATTACAACAGCAGAACAAAAAGAAGCGGTAGAAGCTTACATTAACGCTGTAAAAATGAAGAGTGACCTAGAGCGTACAGAACTTGCGAAAGAGAAAACTGGTGTATTCACTGGTGCTTACGCAGTTAACCCAGTAAACGGTGAGAAATTACCAATCTGGATCGCTGACTACGTTCTTGCAACTTACGGAACAGGTGCTGTAATGGCAGTTCCAGCTCATGATGAGCGTGACTATGAATTCGCATCAGTATTCAATCTTCCAATGAAGGAAGTTGTAAAAGGCGGAGACATTACGAAAGAAGTGTACACAGGTGATGGTGCACACGTAAACTCAGCATTCCTTGATGGTTTAAATAAAGAAGAAGCAATCGCAAAAATGATTGAATGGCTTGAAGTAACAAGCGCAGGAAATCAAAAAGTAACGTACCGTCTACGTGACTGGTTATTCAGTCGTCAACGTTACTGGGGTGAGCCAATTCCAGTAATTCACTGGGAAGATGGCACAATGACAGCTGTGAAAGAAGAAGAATTACCATTAGTTCTTCCAAAAACAGAAAACATCCGTCCTTCAGGTACAGGTGAATCACCACTTGCTAACATTGATGAGTGGGTAAATGTTGTTGACCCTGAGACTGGTAAAAAAGGTCGTCGTGAAACAAATACAATGCCACAATGGGCTGGTAGCTGCTGGTATTACTTACGTTACATCGATCCAAACAATAGTGAAGCACTTGTAGATCCTGAAAAAGTAAAACAATGGCTTCCAGTTGATATTTATATCGGCGGAGCAGAACACGCTGTACTTCACTTACTATATGCTCGTTTCTGGCACAAAGTATTATACGACATCGGTGTAGTTCCAACGAAAGAGCCGTTCCAACAATTATTCAACCAAGGTATGATTCTAGGTGAAAACAACGAGAAAATGAGTAAATCAAAAGGTAACGTTGTAAACCCTGATGATATCGTAGCAAGCCACGGTGCAGATACACTTCGTCTATACGAAATGTTCATGGGACCATTAGATGCTTCAATCGCTTGGTCTGAAAATGGCCTTGATGGAGCTCGTCGTTTCCTAGACCGTGTATGGCGTTTATTCGTTCAAGAGAACGGTGAATTAAGTGAGAAAATTACGGATGCACCAAATAAAGAGCTTGAAAAAGCTTACCACCAAACAGTGAAGAAAGTAACAGAAGACTATGCAGAGCTTCGCTTTAACACAGCGATTTCTCAAATGATGGTATTCATCAACGATGCATACAAAGCTGAAACACTTCCGAAAGAATATGTAGAAGGTTTCGTAAAAATGATTGCACCAGTTGCACCTCACATCGGGGAAGAGCTATGGAGCAGACTTGGATACAATGAAACAATCACATATGCAAGCTGGCCAACATTTGATGAGTCTAAACTTGTAGAAGATGAAGTTGAAATCGTTGTTCAAGTCATGGGCAAAGTTCGCGCGAAACTAACAATGAGTAAAGACGCATCAAAAGAAGAAATGGAACAACTTGCACTTGAAGCAATTCAAGACCAAATTGAAGGGAAAACAGTTCGTAAAGTAATTGTTGTTCCTGGAAAACTTGTTAACGTTGTTGCAAACTAATTAACGCTAAATAAAAGCTCAGAGCATTTAGGCTCTGAGCTTTTTTGTGTAGAAAATCATCTCTGGATTAGATTAGTCTAAGTTTTTAATTATTCCATTACGTACAAATAAAAGAGCGGAATTCCCATACAGACAAACACCTATTTTTCTATAGGAAATATGATAAAAAAGGTAGGCTAAATTGAGTAGAAGAGGTGAAAGGAATGAAAGGGATGGACAATAATGCACCACATGGCTTCTTCGGAGGTGGATCGGGTAGTTATGAACAAATGATGTTAATGGGAGGAGCTGACCAACAAGCATACGGTGGAATTCCGAGCTGGATGGGTGGAGGCTCGGGCGGATTTCCAACATCGGTAGCTGGCATGCAAACTGGAATGCCTACATCAATGGGAGGCTTTTCGACAGCAGGGGTTGGAATGCCTACAGTAACAGGAAGCTTCCCAACATCAGTAGCTGGCGTACAGACAGGATTTCCGGTACCAGGAATAGGTGTTGTAGCTGGAGGAATAGGTGGGTATCCGCAAGTTGTTCACGGTCATCATGGACATCACCACCATCAAGGCCATCATGGACACCATCATCACCAAGGTCAACACGGTCATCATGGACACCATCATCACCAAGGTCAACACGGCCATCATGGACACCATCATCACCAAGGTCAACACGGCCATCATGGACACCATCATCACCAAGGTCAACACGGCCATCATGGACACCATCATCACCAAGATCAACACGGTCATCATGGACATCATCATCAAGGCCAACACGGTCACCATGGACACCACCATCATCAAGGTCAACACGGCCACCATGGTCATCAACAACAAGTACATCACCACGGTCACCACCACATTCATCCGCAAGCTGTTCTTTATCAAATGCACCAAGGCCAACAAGGTCAGCACGGCCACCATGGTCAGCACGGCCATCAAGGTCAGCACGGCCATCAAGGTCAGCACGGTCATCAAGGTCAGCACGGCCAACACGGTCAACAGCACCAACAATACCAACAGTATCAACAACAATCTTCTCCTTGGACAGGAGGAATTGGAGCAGGAGGAGCAGGGGCAGCGGCAGGAGCGGCTAGCATTAGTGGAGCAGCAGGGCACGCTGGACACGTGGGTCATTAATGAATTCCAGAAAAAAAGACATAATAAAAAACTGCTAGGAAATTCTAGCAGTTTTTTTCAGCTTCTTGGCGCTGACGTTCGATTTCAGCACGAAGTTGTGGTTCTGGTGCTTGCCAGCCTTCTGGTTTTAGAATTTTGCCGTCGCCTTCACGGAATCGAGGTTTTCCATCAGGGAATAGTTTTGCCATGTTTGCGTTATTTACAATTTCGAATCCTTTATCAGGACGTACACCCATTTCGGCAAACGTTCCGAATGCAAAGTAAATAAGGTCAATTAGTGCATCATATTGATCTTCAACAGTCGTTGCTTCCAGAAATTCTTCTAGCTCTTCTTGCATAAAACTTGCACGGATTTTTGCACGTTCTTCTGTTAGTTTTGTTGGAGTATTTGTCACAGGGTGTCCGAACTCTTTATGCATTTTTGCAACAAGTTCGTATCCTTTATCTAGACCTTTTTCGTTTGTCATGTTGTTTCATCCTTTCTCGCTTTGTCCGAATTTCATTGTAACATAGGGTGATTATGAAATGAAAAGGGACTGTTCAAAAGTTTCATCTTTTAGTTAAGATAGGGAAAGATTATATTGACTAAACGACAAAACATAAACCAATTAATAAAAGAAAGCCATCCCGGAATACTTTTGGGACGGCCCTGCTCGTTATTTTTCTTCTTTTATTAAAATGGATAAAATAAGGTCGATGCCAAACATACCGACGAGCAACATTGGTATAACGACAAGTAAATAACGTGTGAAGGAAACATTTTTTAAATATGTATGAGCAAATAAAAAGACGGTGAGAAATAAAATACCATTTAAAATAGGCTTTACTAATTTTTTAGACATAAGCTCCCCCATAAATATCTTCTCTCTATTTGATAATAAAAAACTCCTCTCTCCGTTGTATCATGCTGGAGAGAGGAGTTCAATCATTTCTCATTCAATTACACCAGAATTTGTAATATCTACGGTGTATTTTATAGTAACTGGAACATCTTTGTACATTTGTTTCCACTTTTCTAATTTAAATGGGCGATAATGTTGCTTATATTTAGCTCCTAGCCCGAGAGGATCGACATCTAAAGATTTAAACTGCTTAATTAATTTCTTACCTTGTGTCTCCAATTGTTTTTGAACGACCTTCTCAATCTTTTTTGTGTTCTTAGCATTCTCTAAGTTAATTTGTTTCGATACTTCTTGAATACGGGCATCAAGCTTCACATGAATGGAAAAGGAGGGCTTTCCGTTTTTTATTTTTATATCGTATGTTGGAACAGAACGAATATTGTTAATCATTACGTACCCAGGATCTGCTTTAAATTCATGTGAATCTAACTTATGCTCTTCTAACAGTCCTTTAAATATAAACATATCTGTTTCCGCGATTTTACCAACGTATTTATCCTTTTTAAAAAGACCAATTCCCGTGATTTTTATTTTATCACCATGTTTCTTTAAAATTGGAATATAGTAGTCTTGCCCTACTTGATAATAACGGAATGCTCCTACATGCAGATTATCTGTTGGTAAAGGACCGGTCTCCATATTATGTTCTAGCATTTTTTTTATATAAATCGCAACGTTGGATGAAGTCGTGTATTTTCCTTTTAAAAGTTCAGTACCATTACCTTCAAGTAAAGCAACATATAAGGCATTACCAATGTTTACATCGCGAATTAATGTATCGAAGGAAGCAACCATTCCTTTCTTAGCGATTCGGGTGGTAAATAGAGCAACCCGCATTTGCCCACTAGCAAATGGTTGAGAAGACTCTAAAGATGTGTCAGCTTTTACTTGTTTTACCGCATTTGCTGTTCCTTCAAAAACTTGAACTTTGTTCCCTTTTTGCTGAATAGGACAAACAAATGTTACCTTTATTTTATTATCTTTTGCTACATCGAAGACAGTTCCTTGGATAAGGTGTACGTCATCAATAATATTTTTTTGTAAACATCCAGTTAGACTAAAGAGTGTTATACAAGAGATAAGTATTAATTTATTTTTGATTTTTTCCATTTTCTTTTCACCCACACAATAATAAATAGAATTGGGATGTATACATAAATGAGCCAAAAGCTTCCTTTTGATGCATTACTAATAAAATTATTAATATCGTGTCTGTTTGTTAAAAGTTGTGAAACAATGAGGGTGATAATGATAAAAGCGATTAAAACACCTCTTTGTTTTACACGGAATATTTCGTGAGTTGCTCTCATTGACGCCCATAAAGGGAGGATAAAACTTGAAATAATAACGAGTGCATAGCCTGAGATTGCAATATATTCTAATCTTTCTATAAATGGTAATTGAATAACTTGGGTCATAGAAAGTTGGGCCCATATCGTTTTTAATAATTGTTTTTCACTAAAAAACGAAAAGGCTAAAAGGGTGCTAAATAAATATAGAAGGTTTGAGAATAGTGCCCCATATTGAGCAAATTTATGAGATTGTTTAGGGTTTTTCACAAATGGATAAACCATGAGGTAAATCTCAAAACCAGTCATACTGTAGATTGACAGTTGAGCGGATTTTAAAATATCTGAAAAAGAATGTGTGAAAATGGGTAATAAATTCTCCCAATGTGAGTATTTCAAAACGAATAAGCTTAGAAATAAATACCCTAGTGTACCACCAACAGAGATGACGCAAATGCCAGTAATGACACGAAATCCAGAAGAAATGATGTAATAGCTAACTAGGCACAAAAAAAGTGTTAACATAAAGGTGGAGGCAGTTGGGAACATCCATACTTGAATAATTTCAACATACGTTCGAATAACCGAAATACTGACGATTAAAAAATAAGCTGCAAAGATGATATTAAAGACGTTCCCTATCCACTTTCCAAAGGTTTGTCGTTGTAAATCAATTAAATTTCCGTTTGTTTCTTTTAATAAAAAATACATCATCCATATAAGAATCTGGATACAGATTCCTGTGATTAGAACGCCTATCCATCCGTCGTATCCAGCGGCTTTTGCGGTGATTCGAGCGAATCCGAGAACGCCAGCACCAAACTGTGCACCGTGAATTAAGAAGAAAACAAAGATAGGAGATATTTGATATTTTTCTTGAACTTTACTCATCAATGCACCTCATTCCTTAATCATCAAAGTCTGATCTATGTTTTGTTGAAATTCCTTTTGCTGATTTTTTTACATGTTGTGGCCTCGCTTGTACATCCCTTGTATCAATCATTGTTAAGGGAAAACGAATCCAAGAATCTTTAACAGATTGTTGTCTTGTTGGATAAAACAAAGCGTATGGCTTACGTAAGGAAGTAAGTCTAAATAGATGAGTAAATAAAAAGATAAATCCAAGAGAAATCCCGAAAAGTCCTCCTATTTCTGCAAATATGAGAAACGGAAAGCGTAGTAACCGAACAGCGTTCCCCATTTTATAAATAGGTGTAATAAAGGAAGCAAGTGCTGATAAGGCAACGATAATTAATAAAATATTACTCGTTAAACCAGCTTGTACAGATGCTTGCCCAATTACGATACCGCCTACAATACCAAGTGTTTGACCGACCTTCATTGGTAACCTTGCACCAGCTTCTCTTAACAAATCGATAACTAATTCCAAAAAAAGTGCTTCAATTAGAGGTGGGAATGGGACTTGCGCTCTAGATAAAATTAATGTTTCCAGCAAATCACTTGGAATGAGTTCATAATGATAATTTAAAACAGCAACATATAATGGAGCTGCACAAATTGAGAAAAGAACAGCGATAAGGCGTAAAACTCTTGAAAATGTTGCATATAGCCAAGAGACATTATAATCTTCTGGTGAAATAAAGAAATCGAAATATGATACAGGAGTTAATAGAACGTTCGGTGAACCGTCGACAAAGATAGCGATTTTTCCATCAATTAGTGCTTTTGTAACTCTATCATTGCGTTCTGTATTGATATAGAGTGGGAAAATTGATTTTTCACCCGTTAATTCTTGTAAGTAAGCACTATCATTAATTTGATCATATTCAAGAGCACGTAATGATTCCTCTAGAAACTCTACATTCTCTTTTTCAGCAAGATTATCTAAATACATCATGACAACCTTTGTTTTTGAAAATTCGCCGACAATTATTTCTTTTGTTTGTAAATCTAAAACAGGAAGACGTTTTCGAACTAAATTAATATTTGTATCAATATCCTCTACAAAACCTTCTTGAGGACCGATAACAGTCGATTCGTTTAAAGGAGGGCTTGGTGCCCGATACGTATCAATTGCAATGTTTGCAAGCAGACACTTTTGATTTTGCTGATTCAATTGAATAATTGCATGCCCCTTTAAAACCATATCCTCAATTTTTTGTAGGTCATTCGTAATTGTAATCCCGCTCATCGGAATATGTTCTTTTAGTTCTTCTAGTGAAGCGTTAGGTCGTTCTAAAAGAGTAGGCATTAAGTACTTTTGTAATTTCTCTCCATCAAGCGAAGGTCGATAGTAAGAAATCCAATAAGGCATCGTTTCATCGTCAGATGTATGGTAATTAACAAAATCACTAGACTTTTTGAGCTTTTCTATTAAATCTTGTAGAGAATGAATACGGTCTTCTTCTGGTTTTGTAAAGTCATAAATACTATTACTTCCAGAGCTTTGCTGTTTATCTTGATTCGAATCATCTTGTTTAGAGCGTTGCTGTTTATCCTGAGCTGAGTCGTTTTGCTTAGAATCTTGCTGTTTATCCTGGTTGGATTCATCTTGTTTCAAACTTTGTTGTTTATCCTGAATTGATTCGTCTTGTTTAGAGCTTTGTTGTTTATCTTGATTCGAGTCATCTTGTTTAGAGCTTTGTTGTTTATCCTGATTCGATTCGTCTTGTTTAGAGTTTTGTTGTTTATCTTGATTCGAGTCATCTTGTTTAGAGCTTTGTTGTTTATCCTGATTCGATTCGTCTTGTTTAGAGCTTTGTTGCTTACCCTGAATTGATTCGTCTTGTTTAGAGCTTTGTTGCTTACCCTGAATTGATTCGTCTTGTTTAGAGCTTTGTTGTTTATCTTGATTCGAGTCATCTTGTTTAGAGCTTTGTTGCTTACCCTGAATTGATTCGTCTTGTTTAGAGCTTTGTTGTTTATCCTGAATTGATTCGTCTTGTTTAGAGCTTTGTTGTTTACCTTGATTCGAGTCATCTTGTTTAGAGCTTTGTTGTTTATCTTGATTCGAGTCATCTTGTTTAGAGCTTTGTTGCTTATCCTGAGCAGAGTCGCCCAGTTTAGAATTTTGCTGTTTGTCTTGAGAAGATTCCTTATGTTCCTCTTTTTTTTGTTCTCCATTGTTATCTTTATTATGTTTCATACTTCTAGTCTGTTCTTTGTTATCATCATCTTGATTGTTAGGTTGTTGCTCCGAATTATCTGTTTCGTTTTTTTCTGTCGTATTTGATTTTTTTTTCTTACGTAACCAATTCCAAATCATATGTACGCCCTCTTTAATCTTGTAATATAGTGCTATTTTGTGGCTAATTTTGTATATTATTCATTTATTTATGAAAAGAAGAAGGAGATTAGTTTGCATGGAAAAAAATCTTTAGTAAGCAGTTCATACTATAACGGAGAGAGGAAGAGTCTGTGCAAATTGTAAAAAAGGAGAAGTTTGTGTTAAAAGAGTTTACGTTTGAAAATGGCAGAGAAATTCCTATTCAAATGGGATACGAGACATATGGCACTTTAAATAGAGAAAGGTCAAATGTGATTTTGGTTTGTCATTATTTTAGTGCAACAAGTCATGCGGCAGGAAAATATACAGTGCATGATGAGGAGTCTGGTTGGTGGGATGGGCTCATTGGACCTGGAAAAGCAATTGATACAAATAAATATTTTGTTATATGTGCAGATAATCTTTGTAATGTGCAGGTGAGAAATCCATATGTGATTACAACAGGACCGAAATCAATTAATCCAGAAACTGGAGAAGAATATGCTATGGATTTTCCGGTTTTTACATTTCTTGATGTAGCTCGTATGCAATATGAGTTAATAAAAGGTATGGGAATTTCAAGGATACACGCTGTAATTGGACCGTCGGCGGGGGGAATGATTGCACAACAATGGGCGGTTCACTATCCACATATGGTAGAGCGGATGATTGGCGTTATTACGAACCCACAAAATCCAATTATTACGTCAGTAAACGTAGCGCAAAATGCGATTGAAGCAATTCGGCTGGATCCAAGTTGGAAAGATGGAAAATATGGAGAAGAGCAGCCGATAAAGGGGCTTCATTTAGCAAATAGAATGATGTTTATGAACGCGTTTGATGAGCATTTTTATGAAATGGCATTTCCTCGTAACAGTATAGAGGTAGAACCTTATGAAAAGTTTTCTACATTAACATCATTTGAAAAAGAGATAAATAAAGCGACATATAC
This sequence comes from Bacillus sp. M13(2017), assembly GCF_002218325.1. NCBI lineage: Bacteria > Bacillati > Bacillota > Bacilli > Caryophanales > Bacillaceae > Bacillus > Bacillus sp. M13(2017). The sequence goes on from NZ_KZ268500.1 coordinate 136,964, forward strand.
AAGTATAGAGTTAGTAGATGCAAATTCATGGATGTATACTGCGAAGGCAGTTTTATTGCATGATATTGCACATGGGTTTTCTTCACTAGAAGAATCTCTTTCTAACATAGAAGCGAATGTACTTATGATTCCGTGTAAACAAGATTTGCTTCAGCCGTCTCGTTACAACTATAAAATGGTAGATATTTTGCAAAAACAAGGGAAGTATGCGGAAGTGTATGAGATAGAAAGTATAAATGGGCATATGGCGGGAGCATTTGATATTCATTTATTTGAAAAGAAAGTTTATGAATTTTTAAATCGGAGAGTATCTAGTTTTGCTTAGAAGACAAATGATGGGGAAAAGGTGCAATGTTTGTAGTAGGCACCTTTTTTTACATGATTTGTAGACGGAAAATATATGTAGCGATTGCTATACCGAAAAACGCTATGCTAAGCAATAGAAATAAGAATGACATTTCTTGTGTTGATTTTATTTTTTTATTATTTTTCATACTAAGAGTAATAATTGCAGCGATTAAGAAAATGATGCCCATTATGAAAAGGGAAAGTGTCATTTTCATTGGCTCCTTTCATAAAACAAGTATATTGAGGATACAATGCAAGAGTTATGTTTGTAAAGAATAAGTTTTGCGAGAAAATTGAGAAATAGTTTTTCGATTCTTTGCGTTCTTTCTTTTGCGTGCTAAAATTGGTAGAGAATGTTTGTGAAAAAGAAACTAAAGGTTTTATTGTATATAAGGAGGAACTACATATGACAGAAGTTAAAACAATTACTACAGAAGAGGTACAAGAGCGTTTAGAAAATGGAGAAACGTTATTTTTAGTAGACGTAAGAGAAGATGAAGAAGTAGCGGCAGGAAAGATTCCAGAAGCTGTACATATTAAAATGGGCGATATCCCACATAAAGTAGATTTCTTTAATAAAGAGAATGAATATATCTTTATTTGTCGTTCAGGAATGCGCAGTGAAAATGTATGTCATTATTTAAATGAGCAAGGATTTAAAACAGTGAACATGGTTGGCGGTATGCTTCAATATGAAGGTGAAACGAAATAGTTAATAGCTAAAAACTTGAAACGAGTCTGTTTCAAGTTTTTTTCTTTTGCATACAGTATAAAAAAGGAGGAGGGGGAAATGGGGATTAATTTGCGTAAAGTAAAAATTATTAATAATACAGGAGCTGTTAATGTCGGCGACTGTTATGATATCTCGCCTTTAGCTGTAGCAAAAGTATATGCAGGTGCTGGAGGGTCGAGTGCGGCTATTTTTTTAAATGGGAAAAGACAGCCAGAAGCGGTCATTAGAACATCAGTGTTTCTTCCGCCATTAGCAACGAGTACACGTACATTAGGTTCATAGATGAAAGGTAGAGTGTAATTATGCCTGCTCATATAAAAGAGTTTGTTATTGTGAATAATACTGGAAATATATTTACCGGTGATAATTTGAGTGATACTTCATTTACTGCTTCGAAATCATACAGTGGTTCAATGGGGTGCACTTGGATTGATGTTGTTACAGTAATAGGGACGGAGACGAAGCTTTGTTTACAGCCGGGTGATTCGGTGACGACAACATATACAAGAGGCACTCCTGCTGGTACTGTAACAGGAACAAACATGGGGCAAAGTGCAAATGTTTCGAGTATAGCACAAGCTGTCCCTAATACAGATAATTTTGATTCGACTGCTGGACTCCCCTAAAATCATAGAGGGAGTTTTTGTTTATAAGAAGAGTTTATATAGCATAAAAATAGGAGTAATTGTTTGAAAAGTAGTATTGGAGGCCTTTTTGAAAAATACAATTCAAATAGAAGGTGGGTTTTTATCCCGCATTAACGGGCAGTAAGACCCTCCTACAAAATATGTTTCACCTTATATGAAACATATTTTGTAGTTGTATTTTTTGGGAGGTGGTGGGAGTAGTGGAAGGAAATGATGAAAATCAAAAAATACAGAGGTTGATAAATTCTAATTTTAAGTTATCCTCAGATCTTGTCGGCCCTACTTTCCCTCCAGTACCGACTGGAATGACAGGGACAACGGGAAGTACCGGGGCCACAGGAGTCACGGGTCCAACTGGGGATACAGGGGTAACAGGAGCAACCGGAGAAACGGGTTCAACGGGAAGTACCGGGGCAACCGGAGAAACAGGTCCAACGGGAGTAACGGGTTCAACCGGAAGCACAGGACCAACAGGAAATACGGGGTCAACGGGAAGTACAGGAGCCACGGGAGATACAGGTCCAACGGGAAATACAGGAGTCACGGGAAGTACCGGAGCAACTGGGAGTACGGGAGCAACCGGGAATACAGGAACAACCGGAGAAACGGGTTCAACGGGAAGTACCGGGGCAACCGGAGAAACAGGTCCAACGGGAGTAACGGGTTCAACCGGAAGCACAGGACCAACAGGAAATACGGGTTCAACGGGAAGTACAGGAGCCACGGGAAATACCGGTCCAACGGGAAGTACCGGAGCCACGGGAAGCACAGGAGTAACCGGAAATACAGGAGCCATAGGAACTACGGGAGCAACCGGAGAAACGGGTTCAACGGGAAGTACCGGAGCGACGGGAGATACGGGTTCAACCGGAAGTACGGGTCCAACGGGAGATACGGGTTCAACCGGAAGCACAGGACCAACAGGAAATACGGGGTCAACGGGAAGTACCGGAGCCACGGGAGATACAGGTCCAACGGGAAGTACAGGAGCCACGGGAGATACAGGTCCAACGGGAAATACAGGAGCCACGGGAAGTACGGGAGCAACTGGGAGTACGGGAGCAACCGGGAATACAGGAACAACCGGAATTACCGGAGTAACAGGAGATATCGGTCCAACAGGAAATACAGGTTCAACGGGAGTAACGGGTTCAACCGGAAGTACGGGATCGACAGGAAGCACAGGACCAACGGGAAGTACTGGGGCAACCGGAGAAACAGGTCCAACGGGAGGTACGGGATCGACAGGAAGCACAGGACCAACAGGAAATACGGGAGCCACAGGAGAAACGGGTCCAACGGGAAGTACGGGAACAACAGGAGTTAGTACAACTGCAACGTATGCGTTTGCGAATAATACATCAGGAAGTCTTATTTCTGTTTTGTTAAGTGGTACGAATATTCCTTTACCAAACAATCAAAATATTGGACCAGGAATAACCTTTAGTGGTGGGAATACTGTATTTACAGTTGCGAATGCAGGAAACTATTATATAGCTTATACAATTAATTTAACGGCGGGATTACTTGTAAGTTCTCGTATAACTGTAAATGGCAGTCCACTTGCGGGAACGATAAACGCCCCGACAGTGGCTACTGGCTCATTTAGTGCAACAATAATTGCTAACTTGCCTGCTGGAGCTGCTATTAGTCTGCAATTGTTTGGATTAGTTGCAATAGCTACATTATCTACGGCAACACCAGGAGCTACTTTAACGATTATTAGATTAAGTTAATAAGCAGAAAACCTTGAAACTTTTATGTTTCAAGGTTTTTTTATCTTTGTATTTGTAAGTAAACCTCGTTAACCAGGTGGAGTGGATCCCCTCTAATTATTTAAAGTTTCACTTTATTCACTTGAGCAAAAACATCGCAGTTCGAAAATATATTATAATAGAATGAAAAGAAAGAAATTTGGCAGAAAGGGAGGGTGGCGATGCAGGAGATGGTTAAAGATTTTTTTAGACGCCCACTTCAAGATTTACGTATATCTGTCATTGATCGTTGCAATTTTAGATGTACATATTGTATGCCAGCGGAAATATTTGGGCCAGATTATGCTTTTTTGAAAGATGAGTTTTTACTAACTTTTGATGAAATTGAGCGTTTGGCAAAATTATTTATTAGCATCGGTGTACGGAAAATTAGACTTACTGGCGGTGAGCCACTGCTTCGTAAAGATTTAACAAAACTTATTGCACGTCTTGTGAAAATTGATGGGCTAATAGATATAGGGTTAACGACAAATGCTATCCATTTAACGAAACAAGCGAAGGCATTAAAAGAAGCTGGATTACATAGAGTGAATGTTAGTTTAGATGCGATAGATGACGACATATTTAGGAATATTAATGGTCGAAATATTAATACAAAACCTGTGATTAAGGGAATTATAACAGCTAAAGAGGCGGGGCTGGCAGTAAAGGTAAATATGGTTGTGAAAAAAGGGATGAACGATCATCAAATACTTCCGATGGCTGCGTATTTTAAAGAGCAAGGAATCACGCTTAGGTTTATTGAGTTTATGGATGTTGGTAGTACAAATGGGTGGAATTTTGATCAAGTCGTTACAAAACGAGAATTGATTGAGATGATTCATAAGGTGTATCCGCTTGAGCCAGCTGAAGCACATTACTTTGGTGAAGTTGCGAAGCGATATCGATACGTTGGAACAAATGTTGAAGTTGGTTTTATTACATCTGTTTCTGAGTCATTTTGTTCCTCTTGTACGAGGGCGAGAATTTCGGCAGATGGAAAGTTTTATACGTGCTTATTTGCGACAGAGGGTTTGGATGTAAGAGAACTTCTTAGAGGAGATTTTTCGGATGAGGAGTTATTAAGTGTTATACAAGATGTATGGATGAATAGAAAAGATAGGTATTCGGATGAACGGACAGAAGAAAGTGCAAAAAATCGTCCGAAAATCGAAATGTCTTATATAGGAGGATAAGAAAGGGGGCTATCGTATGCAGGAGCGATATTCAAGACAAATATTATTTTCTGGTGTTGGAGAAGAAGGACAGAAAAAAATAAGAGAGAAGCATGTGCTTATTATTGGTGCTGGTGCTCTCGGTGCGGCAAATGCAGAAGCGATTGTTAGAGCAGGTGTTGGAAAAGTAACGATTGCTGATCGTGATTATGTAGAATGGAGTAATTTACAAAGACAACAACTATATACAGAAGAAGATGCAAAACAGTATAAACCAAAGGCGGTAGCGGCAGCAGAGCATTTAAAAGCGATTAATTCTGAGGTGGAAATAAATCCTGCTGTGACGGATGTAACGGTGCAAGAAATGGAAGAGTTAGTACGTGATGTAGATTTAATATTAGATGCGACAGATAATTTTGAAACGCGTCTTCTTATTAATGATATTTCACAAAAGTATAATATTCCGTGGATATATGGTGGGTGCGTTGGAAGCTACGGAGTAACGTATACAATTTTACCAGGGAAAACACCGTGTTTTCGCTGTTTAATGGAGCATCCGGCGAGCGGAGCAACCTGTGACACAGCTGGTATTATACAACCGGCAGTACAATTAGTAGTTGCGCATCAAACTACGGAAGCGCTGAAAATATTAGTAGAAGATTACGGGGCGCTTCGTGAAACGATGTTATCGTTTGATCTTTGGAATAATCAACAGATGGCATTTAAAGTGAATAGGCAGAAAAAAGATTCTTGTTTATCTTGCGGAAGGTTACGTACATATCCAAGTTTAACATTTGAAGCACAAACGAAAACAGAAGTGTTATGTGGGCGAAATACAGTGCAAATTCGTCCAGGTGTGCGGAAGAATTTTAATTTAGAAGAAATTAAAAAGCGCTTACAAAGAAGCGTAGAGATAAAGGCGACACCTTATTTATTATCGTTTCCGGTAGAAGAATATCGTTTTGTTTTATTTACAGATGGCAGAGCGTTCATTCATGGGACGAATGATATAAATGTAGCGAAAAGTTTATATGCAAGATATATAGGTTGAACCTAAAGGAAATCCTTTAGGTTCAACGGAGAAAGGATTATGAATTTCTCGTATAATCTCCACTTTTTCCACCTGTTTTTTCAAGTAAGTGCGTTTCGCCGATAATCATACCTTTATCGACAGCTTTACACATATCATACACAGTAAGAGCGGTAGCCGAAGCAGCTGTTAAAGCTTCCATTTCAACACCGGTGCTACCTTCTGTTTTAACTTTTACTTCAATGAGTAAACGATATTGTTCTTCTGATTGTTTCCAATCGAAAGAAACGTCAACACCTTTTAATAGTAAAGGATGGCACATTGGGATAATATCAGAAGTTCGTTTCGCAGCCATAATTCCTGCGATTTGCGCAACTGCTAATACGTCACCTTTCCCAATTTCATTGTGGGAGATTTTATCGTAAATTTCTTTCGTAACGACAATGCTAGAGCACGCAATTGCTGTTCGAACGGTTGCTTTTTTGTCGCTTATATCAACCATTTTTGCGCGTCCTTGGTCATTAAAGTGTGTGAATGAAGACATGGAATTCCTCCTTGAAGTAATTTCTATTTAATATATAAAGTTTAATCGAGATAAAAAAAATTGCAAATATGAGGTGAGAAACGATGGTAGAAAAACGAATTCCAATTCAAGTTGCTGAGGCAGTAGAACGGGTAATGAAATATGCAAAGCATGGTGAAGTAGAAGAAATTTCTATTACGGAAAGTTACGGGAGAATTCTTGGGGAGGATGTTGTGTCTGATCATGACGTTCCTCATTTTGATCGTTCTCCTTACGATGGTTTCGCCATTCGAGCAGAAGATACGAAAGAAGCAACTCAAGAGAATCCAGTTGAATTTGAAGTAATAGGAGAAATCGGGGCGGGTTCTGTTTTTTTAGAAGAAGTAGGCGCTTTTGAAGCGGTTCGTATTATGACAGGAGCAGCTATTCCAGAAGATTGCAATGCAGTCGTAATGCTAGAGCTGACAGAAGGGTTTGAGAAGAACGGGAAAACATATATGAAGTTAAAACGCTCTTTTAATAACGGTGACAATGTGTCGATTAAAGGAGAAGATATTAAACAAAATCAAGTTCTCGTTAAGAAAGGTGTTGCAATTAACCCTGGAGTTGCGGCCCTACTAGCAACGTTTGGATATAGTACTGTGAAAGTTATAAAACAGCCTATTGTCGGTATTGTAACGACAGGAAGTGAATTATTAGAAGTACATGAGCCTTTAGAACCGGGGAAAATTAGAAATAGTAACTCGTATATGATCGCAGCTCAAATTATGAAAGCTGGCGGGAAAGTTCGTTATTATGGTAAACTCGCGGATGAGTTAGATGCATGTTTTACAGCTGTTCAATCAGCGATGGATGAGGTCGACATTTTAATTACAACAGGTGGTGTATCAGTAGGAGATTATGACTACTTACCAGCTATTTATGAAAGGTTACAGGCGAATGTACTCTTTAATAAGATAGCCATGAGGCCCGGAAGTGTAACGACAGTAGCTGAAGTTGATGGAAAGTTACTCTTCGGTTTATCAGGAAATCCGTCTGCTTGTTATGTAGGCTTTGAATTATTTGTGCATCCAACTATAAAAACGTATTTGTATGCGAAGGAACCTCACGTATATAGAGCGGTTGCTATTTTACAAAAAGATTTTCCAAAGCCAAATCCATTTACTCGTTTCGTAAGAGCGAACGTAACAATTGTGAACGGGGCGTTACAAGCGATGCCGGTTGGTTTAGATAAATCGAGTGCGGTATCTTCACTTGCAGATGCGAATGCTTTTATCGTGTTACCTGGAGGAACGAGAGGATTTGAGACCGGAATGAAAGTGTCCGTATTATTGTTAGAGCACTCTGAGGGATGTGATTGGCCATGGGCAAAGCCCCTTCAATCTTACAAATAGTAGGATATCAAAATAGCGGAAAAACGACACTTGTAGAGAAAATTGTGCATGCAGTAGCTGAAAGTGAAATGAAAGTTGCTACAATTAAACATCACGGGCACGGAGGCTTTCCAGAAGTAGCGCAAAAAGATAGCGAAAGACACCGTAAAGCTGGTGCTGTGGTAAGTAGTGTAGAAGGTGCTGGATTGCTTTCACTTTCTTCACTAAGAAAGAAATGGTCTTTGCAAGAAATTATTCGCTTATATGAGTTTTTTGAAGTGGATACAATTTTAATAGAGGGCTATAAAAAAGAGAATTACTCGAAAGTAGTGTTACTTCGTTCTGCGGAAGACGTTGAGATTTTACATAAAGTAGAAAATATAGTGGCGGTTATTACGTGGTATGATGTTCCGGCAAATATACGAGAAGAATATAAAGTATTTCATATAACAGAAGAAGAGCTGTACATAGACTGGTTTTTACAAACGGTTAGGAGTGCGAAATGATAAAGACATATTATGAAGTAATTGACACAGAAATCTCGATTGAAGAGGTAACGAAGAAAGTAATTCGACGTGAATGCGGTGCTGTTACAACATTTATTGGAACGGTTAGAGAGTTTACGAAAGGGCGTCGTACATTATACTTAGAGTATGTTGCTTATAAGACGATGGCAGAAAAGATGCTAGAGAAAATTGGCCTGGAAGTGAAAGAGAAATGGCCAGGTACATATGTTGCCATTACACATCGCATCGGTACGTTGCAAATTTCTGATATAGCGGTTGTTGTTGCTGTTTCAACACCACACCGTAAAGCGGCTTATGAAGCGAACGAATATATTATGGAACGCATAAAACAAATTGTTCCGATTTGGAAAAAGGAGTTTTGGGAAGATGGTGACTCATGGATTGGTGATCAATTAGAAAAAACACCATATCCGGCGGGAGAGCCTGGGAAGGAGCTATAAGTATGATTCGAGTATTGTTATTTGCGCACTTGCAAGAAGAAGCAGGGGCAAGTGAATTACAAATAGAGAAAGAAAATATTACAGTTGCACAGTTAAAAGATGTTGTTGCGAACGAATATAATGTACCAGTTTCAGAGCCAATTATGGTTGCGATTAATGAAGAATACGCAAATGAAGATGACAGAGTCCAATCTGGTGATGTTGTTGCACTAATTCCACCAGTGAGTGGTGGTTAATATTGGATTCATTAAAACGACTTTCCTACATAGGTAAAGTCGTTTTTTTATGGCAGTTTTGAGAACACTAATCTATAGAACAAGGAGGGAACTATGAAAAAAATATGTGTAGTTATCACAATGCTATGTGTGGCCTTTTTCTCTTCTCCAATTGATTCTTTCGCGAAAGAATCAAGAGAACAGCTTTTAGAGAGTGCATTATCAAATAGGTACTATTCAGTTATTAGACAAGTGACAGAAGACCAATATGAATGTGCTTCAGTTATAAATATAAAACGTCTCGGCAAGAAAGGTGAGTTCGTTCCTAGATATGAAGTGACGCTACAATTTCTTACATTTCAAGGAGCGCATAATCCGCCGAATGACAAAGTTACGCTTACTTTGGAAGATCGTTTAGATCACGTAAAGATAAAGAAAGTGGAGCGAGAAAAGAATGTTTCTGGCGCTATTGTAGAAAAAGTTTGTGAACGGGAAAAAGAAAAAATAAAAGCTCACTCTAACGACTTAGAGTGATAACCTATGGCGTTTAGTAAAGAAAGGTAATGAGTGATGGATATATTTTTAGCGATTTTACCAGCTATATTTTGGGGAAGTATTGTGTTATTTAACGTAAAACTGGGCGGGGGACCGTATAGTCAAACGCTCGGAACAACGTTTGGAGCACTTATTTTCTCAATTGTTGTTTATATTTTTATGAAGCCAGTATTAACACCTACCGTTATTGGAGTTGGAGTTGTGTCAGGTTTATTTTGGGCGCTTGGTCAGGCGAATCAATTGAAAAGTATTGATTTAATGGGTGTTTCGAGGACGATGCCAATTTCAACAGGACTTCAATTAGTCGCGACGACTTTATTTGGCGTTATCGTATTTCATGAATGGTCCACGACAATATCGGTCGTCCTTGGGATTCTAGCACTCGTTTGTATTATTATCGGTGTTATTTTAACATCGCTTCAAAGTGAAGAAGAAAAAAATGCAGAGCAAGCAGCAAACTTTAAAAGAGGTATCGTAATTTTATTAATTTCAACAGTCGGTTATTTAGTTTACGTAGTAGTGATTAGGTTATTTAACGTAGATGGTTGGTCGGCTTTGTTGCCACAAGCAGTTGGTATGGTGTTAGGTGGGATTTTGCTTACCTTTAAACATCATCCATTTAATAAATATGCAATTCGAAATATTATTCCAGGATTAATTTGGGCAGCTGGAAATATGTTTTTATTCATTTCGCAGCCGCGAGTTGGAGTCGCAACAAGTTTCTCGCTATCGCAAATGGGGATTATTATTTCCACGCTTGGTGGGATTCTTATATTAGGTGAAAAGAAAACGAAACGTCAATTAACGGGTATCGTTGTCGGTATCGTTTTTATTATCGCAGCCGGAATTATGTTAGGTATAGCCAAAAGTTAAAGGAGGTATGGAAATGTATAGTGATTTAGCAGGGAAAGTTGTCGTTATTACAGGATCAGCAACTGGTCTCGGAAGAGCGATGGGAGTGAGGTTTGCTAAGGAAAAAGCGAAAGTGGTTATTAATTATCGCTCACGAGAATCAGAAGCGAATGATGTGTTAGAAGAAATTAAAAAGGTGGGCGGCGAAGCGATTGCTGTAAAAGGTGATGTAACCGTCGAATCAGATGTTGTGAATCTCATTCAATCTGCTGTGAAAGAGTTTGGTACGCTTGACGTTATGATTAATAATGCAGGGATAGAAAACGCGGTACCGTCGCATGAAATGCCGCTTGAAGATTGGAATAGGGTAATTAATACAAATTTAACAGGTGCTTTTTTAGGAAGTCGTGAAGCGATTAAATATTTTGTAGAACATGATATTAAAGGGTCTGTCATTAATATGTCTAGTGTTCATGAGAAAATTCCGTGGCCACTATTTGTACACTATGCAGCAAGTAAGGGTGGCATTAAACTGATGACAGAAACGTTAGCGATGGAATATGCGCCAAAAGGTATTCGAGTAAATAATATTGGACCAGGTGCAATTAATACGCCAATTAATGCCGAAAAGTTTGCTAATCCTAAAAAGCGGGCTGACGTAGAAAGTATGATACCGATGGGCTATATTGGAAAACCTGAAGAAATTGCAGCAGTAGCAACTTGGCTTGCTTCTTCAGAGGCGAGTTATGTAACGGGAATTACGCTATTTGCAGATGGTGGAATGACGTTATATCCATCGTTTCAAGCTGGGCGTGGGTAATATAAAAGGACGAAGAGATAAAACTCTTCGTCCTTTTTTACAAAAAAAATAGCGGCCAGCTATTTTAAATTTAGTGATTAATTGTATCTTGAAGATATTCTGTTGCTTGATGTTCAGAAACATTTTGTACGAGTGCAACTTCACTAATCATCATTTTTCGGGCGTTATCTAGCATTTGTTTTTCGCTCGCATTTAAAGTTCTCTCTTTATTGCGGCGAAGTAAATCACGAACAACTTCTGCACTATCTAGCAGATTGCCGTTTTTCATTTTTTCCATATTCATTGTATATCTTTGTTTCCATGAGAGTGATGGGTCTGACTCCCCGTTTTGAAATTCAAGAAGTATATCATCTAACGTACCTCGATCAACGATATAACGAATACCTGATTTTTTTAATTGATCCATCGGAAGCATTACTTGCATATCTTTACTAATGATGCGTATCACACAATATTGACGTGAAGTACCTAATATTTCTTTCTCTTCAATTGCTTCGATGATTCCTGCACCGTGCATTGGATAAACGATTTTATCACCAATTTGAAACAAATCATCCACCTCCATATGTGGTAACCACTTTTAATGATAGCATACGTATGTAAAAATGTCAAATTTTATATAATAACATAATATTTATATTTGAGTCAATAATGTAAAGCGCTTTTTTTTTAGATCTTATTTATCCCGCATTAACGGGCAGCCCGATTGGTGAGGGCTGATAATCAGTGGGGGATGAACAAAACCCCCCCACTGATTAAAGTTTCACTTTATAGTGATTTTTTTAGAAAAATAGTACAGGTGAGAAAGAAGGCATATCCACTTATTTTTAAGCATAAAATGTAAAAGCGCTAATACAATATACCTAAATCCGTTCTTTGCAAAGGAGGGAGAGAAGGTGGGGCGCACAATAAAAATTGATATTACAAATAAAGTTGTAGCTAAATTTAGACCAAATTATTTGGAATTATATACGAGTAAATTTATGATAGGTAAGTTTTATGTCTATACTGAAGATAAAAAATATGTGTTAGAAGACGGATATATATATGAGAATGGAAAGTTTTATCGCATCATAGATACGCACCGTGGCAATAATCAAGCGGCGGAGGGCTGCGATCTAGGATGGTGTTAACATGATTCGTGTGAAAGTGTTTGATGAAAGTCACGAAAAAGACTTAGAAGACGCTGTGAATGTGTTTTTGAAAAAGATTGATGATAGCAACTTTGTAGATATTAAGTACCAAGTCGGTGTTTCTATTAACGATGACGAAAACCAAATTTATTGTTTTTCAGCAATGATCGTTTATAAAGCATAAAAAAGAGCTGGATGAGCCAGCTCTTTTTTATGCTTTATGTTGGGACAACATGTGTCGGTAATACGTTCATAATAGATTGGGTTGTGCCTAATTTCTTTGTCGTTAAAAGAGGCTCCCCTGTCTCATGATTTTGGGCATCTTTACACATACCAAGGTGATAACGATCACCTAAAAATGGATCAATATAAAAACCATTTTTGAATACTTTATCATTCGGATGTTTTTCATGGTGAATATCAGAGCAGTTAATGCAATAGAACATAGCGTTCAACCCCTTTTTATTTTGTTTGAAAAAAGTGAGTCGGTAGTCATTTCGCTCCTAAGGAAATGTTGAGGAGAAGAGAAATAACTACCTACTCAAATGGTGGGCATATTCCTTCTGATTTTTCATATCCCGCGTAGTGTCCCTGAGGGAAGGAGGAGAGACGAAATACGCATGATATACGTAAGGCGCTTCTTTCAAGATGAATGATGGAGTTTCATGTTGAGAGAAGTTTTTATTTTTTGTTGCCTTTGTGAGTATATTATGAGGAAATGTGCAGAGGGTGTTTGTCCTGTTGAAAAAATGTTGAGAATTTCTCAACAGTAAAAAAGAATTAGCGTTGACATGAAACTAAAAGGTGTTATATTATCTAAATGAAATCAAAAGGTGTTATATTTGAGTGCTGTATAAAGGAGAATGAAAATGGAACAACAAAATACATTAACTGATATTAAACAAACGATCGTTTTTAACGCGTCTATTCAAAAAGTATGGAATGTAGTATCGACTGCAGAGGGGATTGCATCATGGTTTATGCCAAATGATTTCGAATTAAAGGTAGGACATGAATTTCATGTGCAATCACCATTTGGGCCATCACCATGTAAAGTGCTAGAAATTGATGAGCCAACCCACCTATCTTTCTCATGGGATACAGATGGCTGGGTTGTTTCATTTAATTTGAAAGACCTAGGAGATAATAAAACAGAATTTACATTAATTCACGGCGGCTGGAAACATCCTGATGAAATTCTTCCGAAAGCGAATGCGAAGAGCTCTATTATTCGCGATAAAATGAGCGGCGGCTGGGTAGCGATTGTAAATGAAAAACTGAAAAAGGTTGTCGAAGGCTAAGTGTCCTCATCAGCAGCAAAATATGATGTATTTCAAGCAATTGCTGACCCAACCCGCCGAGAAGTAATACGGTTATTAAGTGATAAAGAGTTACCGATTTCCAAAATAACGGATCACTTTCCTATGAGTCGTACTGCGGTTGTAAAACACCTTCATATTCTTTCAGAAGCGAATTTAGTAAGCGGAAGAAAGAGCGGAAGAGAGAAGATATATCGTTTGCATCCAGAACCATTAGAAGAATTACAACAGTGGCTCTCGTATTATGAACGTTTTTGGGATAATAAATTATCCATGCTGAAACATATTGTGGAGAATGAAGAGTAAAAAGAGGATGACCGAAATGGTCATCCTCTTTATTATTGCTCATTTGTTTGTGTAGCGGGCTTTAATAAAAGCCAAGCGATAATTAATGTACATACTGCTAATACGAAAGTGCTCATATAAATGACGTGTACACTTGCTGCTAATGCGGATTGTGATTCAGTTGCTACACTTGCTGTAGCCCCGCCGTGTCCGCCAGATACAAGATCAAGGTTTTTAATGCCACGTGCGTGAATCATCGTATTGAAGATTGTTCCAAAGATTGCAGCACCTAACGTTTGACTAAATGTGTTAATAAATGTGTTTAAACCAACGGCTGTTCCGCGTGTATGAGCTGGTACAGCTGCTTGAATTGTTACCATGTAAATCGGTGTCACAAGCCCCATTCCTAAGCCAAATAATCCGACTGCTACATAAATAAGGAACGATGGTGAATGTGTTGATAATGTAAATAATAAGAACGTAGCGACTGATAAAATGCTAGCTCCAAGTAAAATGATTTGTTTCGTTTTTAATTTGCCTACTAAGTTACCAGAGAAGATAGCACCAAATGTCCACATAACAGGAATTGGCATTAAAATAAGTCCGGCTTCCGTTGCATTTTTTCCTAATACACCTTGGCTCCAAATTGGAAGGTACATTGTAATACTAATAATCATTGCGCCAGCAATAAGCGTTAATATGTTTATTGTAGATAATGTACGGTTAGAGAAAAGTGCTAGCGGAATTAATGGTTCCGGAGATTTTTTCTCGATGAATAAGAAAATAATGAATGAAACGACGGCGAAGATTAATAGGCCGATAATTGTTATGTCTCCCCAGTTTTGCTTACTGCTACCTGTTAATAATGCGTATAGTAGAGCGATCGTACTTAATGAGAAGACTGTTGCACCAAGATAGTCGATATGGTGTTTAGCGGGCTTAATAGATTCTTTGTAGTAAATGGCAATCATTAAGCAAGCGATAATGCCGAATGGAACGTTTAAGAAGAAAATATAACGCCAAGATAGGGAGTCAACTAAAAATCCACCTACTAACGGTCCGATAACACCAGATACACCCCAAACGGCACTCATCCAGCCCTGTGCTTTCGCGCGGTCTTTCGCTTCGCTATATAAGTCTCCAATAATTGTCATTGTAATCGGCATAACAGCACCAGCACCGATACCTTGAAGAGCGCGGAAGAAAATTAATTGTTCCATCGATGTAACGACTCCGCAAAGTGCAGAACCGACTAAAAAGATTGTAGCTCCGATAAGTAAAACTTTTTTACGGCCAAACAAATCAGCAAGCTTTCCGTATATTGGAGTCGAAACAGCTGTTGCAAGCATATAAATTGCATATACCCAACTAACAAGTTCGACGCCTGACAAATCACTCGTTATACGAGGGATTGCTGTACTAACAATCGTTCCTTCTACTGCAGAAAGAAACGTCATTAGCATTAAAGACATCATGACTTTTTTTCTCATACGTTTTCCCCTTACCCTTTTTCAAATATTCAACAATATAAAATATAAAGGTACTAAGGTATATAAAGCAACAAAAAAGCAATGGGAAGTTAAGGGGAGGGGATGTTTGTCGTTTTTTGTCGGTAAGTCGATATATTTGAAAAATCGCTGATATAAGTAGCAGAATCGCTGATATATTTGAAAAATCGCCTATATAAGTAGTAGAATCGCTGATATATTTACAGAATCGCCGATATAATTTCATGTACTTAAAAAAAGAAACAGGAATCCCTGTTTCTCGGTTTAATATTGCATTTTCGCGTTTTCTCCAGCTGTTGTTCCGGCAATTCTACCAGTAACAAGAGCAGATGTAATATTATAGCCACCAGTATAACCGTGAATATCAAGAACTTCCCCACAGAAATATAAGCCGTTCGTGAATTTAGAAGACATTTCTTTCGGATTAATTTCTTTAACGGATACACCGCCGCCAGTCACGAATGCTTTTTCAATTGACTGCGTACCATTTACATTCACAGTAAATTCTTTAAAGTCTTTCACAAGTGCACGAATCTTTTCGTGAGAAATTTGTCCAGCTTGTTCGCTGCCATCAATTTCATTTTTTTCTAATAAGAATAGGAAGTAACGCTCAGGTACATAACCTTTTAACACGTTTTTAATTCCTTTTTTCGGATCTTCTTTCATTTGTTTCAGCATGCGTTGGAATAGTTGTTCACTATTTTCGTCTGGCAATGCATCGATACTCATTTGAATGGTATTTGTTTTGAACTTTTTCAGTGCTTTCACGACGAATTGACTACAGCGAAGTGCAGCAGGACCAGATAGGCCGAAATGAGTGAAGAGCATGTCCATTTTGTGAGAAATAATAGTTTTTCCTTTTGGGTTTAATACGCTTAAGTTTACATCGCGTAAAGCTAGACCTTGTAAGGAGCGATCACGAATAAATGGTTCGTTTGAAAGGATTGGTACTTCTGTTGGGAATAATTCTGTAATTGTATGCCCGGCTTTTTTAGCCCAAGCATATCCGTCTCCAGTAGATCCAGTTTGAGGAACAGATTTTCCACCAACAGCGATAACGACGTGATTTGTTTCTAACACTTCGCCAGTTTGTAGTACAACTGCTTTCGTTTGACCATTCTCATATTCAATCGTTTCAACGGGTGTATTCGTACGGATTTTTACACCTAAGTCTTTTAATCGTGTTAAAAGTGCGTCTACTACCGATTGTGCTTTATTTGATACAGGGAACATGCGACCATGATCTTCTTCTTTCAGTTTTACACCGAGATTTTCGAAGAATGTAATAATATCTTCATTATTGAAAATAGAAAAAGCGCTGTATAAGAAGCGGCCATTTCCTGGTATATGTTTAACGATCTCATCAAGTGGTAGACGGTTCGTTACGTTACAACGGCCGCCACCTGAAATTGCAAGTTTACGCCCTAGTTTATTTCCTTTATCAAGAAGTAAGACGCTTGCGCCTTCTTCTGCAGCACCGATTGCAGCCATTAGCCCAGAAGGACCGCCGCCGATGACAATAACATCATAATGCATAATATATCGACCTCATTTTCTACATTTCCTGCCTAAAAGAATAGCATGTTTTCCCTTAAAAGAAAAATAGAGTGAAGTACTGCTTAATGAGAGAATTGTGGTACAATACAAAAGTTAGAGTTCAGTACTATCCTGCCATTTGTAGGTGATAAGACTAAAACCTCAAGATTTAGGAGAAGTAAATAGGGAGTTTGTTAGCCTGTAAATGCTCGAATGGTTCAACTAATAAGGAGTAGGAGAGAAGTCTCCAACTAATTATAGTTTCACTTTATGTAGATGTAGGAGGATTTTTGTATGTCCGATTCGAAATTTCTGCGCGGAACGCTTATTGTTACGCTAGGGACATTTTTAGTAAAGTTCTTAGGCATGATTTACGTCTTTCCGTTTCATGCATTAGTAGGAACAGAAGGCGGAACGCTCTATACATATGGATACATTCCATATACGATCTTTTTAAGTATCGCAACGGCAGGTGTGCCACTTGCTGTTTCAAAATTTGTTTCCAAATATAATGCGCTTGGCGATTATAAAACGAGCCGGAGAATGTTCCGCTCGGGAATGGTTATGATGATAGTAACAGGAGTTCTTTCGTTCCTAGTACTGTACATGACGGCGCCATTGTTTGCAGAAGCGATGCTTGGTAAACAAAGTATACACAATAATGTAGGAGAAGTTACGACGATCATTCGTCTTGTAAGTTTCGCACTTATTGTTGTACCAGCAGCGAGTTTAATTCGTGGTTATTTCCAAGGTCACCAGTCTATGGGACCAACTACCGTTTCACAAATTATTGAACAAATTATTCGTATCGTCTTTTTATTAGCAGGTAGTTTTATCGTTATTAAAGTACTTGGCGGTACAGTTGCAACAGCAGTTGGAGTAGCGACATTTGCTGCGTTCGTTTCAGCGGTTGGAGCACTCGGAGTGTTAATTTGGTACTGGTTAAAACGTAAAAAATATTTGGATCAATATTTAATTGAACAAACTGTACCAGAATCAACAGTAAGCACCGTTCAATTGTTTAAAGAATTATTTGCATATGCGATTCCTTACGTTGTAATTGGGTTAACAATTCCTTTATATCAACAAATTGATACATTGACATTTAACTCAATTATGCAGGCGATTGGTCAAGGTGATATCGCAGAGCGAGCCCTCGGTATTTTCACAATGTGGACGCATAAGTTAATTATGATTCCTGTATCACTTGCGACAGCGTTTAGTTTAACGCTTGTACCAGCAATTACAAAATCATTTACTGAAAAACAATACCGCTATTTGAAATTACAAATTACACAAACATTCCAGGCGAATATGTTTTTAACATTGCCAGCAGTTGTCGGTATTTCTTCACTGGCATATCCAATTTATACTGCGTTTTACGATTCAGATCCACTAGGTGGACAAGTATTAATGTGGTATGCACCAGTTGCGTTGTTATTCGCTTTATTTACAGTAACAGCGGCAATCCTGCAAGGTATTAACCAGCAGAAGCATGCGATTATTGCGCTTATAATGGGCGTTATTTTGAAATTTGTATGTAACGTAATCTTTATTCGTTATTTCGGTACAGTAGGAGCAATTCTAGCGACAGCAGTTGGTTTCTTAGCTTCTGTTTGGTACACAAATCAACAAATTAAAAAATACGCACACTATTCATTCGGTGTTGTATATAAAAGAACATTCCAAATTGCAGTACTGACACTTATAATGGTCGTTACTGTAAAACTATCACAATGGATTCTATCCTTCATGATTTCGCCTGATGGCCGTATTGGTGCTCTTATAACAGTTGCGATTTGTGCAGGTATTGGCGGTTTTGTTTATGGATTGTTAGCAATTCGCACAGGAGTACTTGAAAGAGTATTTGGCGGAGAAGCATTAGATAAAATTCAACGTAAACTTGGTAGTAGATTTAAAATAAAGTTGAAATCAAGAGGGGCGTAATTACGTCCCCTTTTCTATGATAAATAAAGAAGGTGAAAAACGTGAGATTAGATAAATTATTAGCGAATATGGGATATGGAAGTAGAAAAGAAGTAAAGAAATTATTGAAAGATGGCGTTGTGAAAATTGATGGAACGCCAGTAAAAGATGCAAAAGTTCATGTAAATGTAGAAGAGCAAGAAGTTATGATTCACGGTGAAGTTGTGGAATACAAAGAGTTTGTTTACTTAATGATGCATAAACCACAAGGTGTTATTTCAGCGACGGAAGATGATAATCATGAAACAGTAATAGATTTATTAGAATTAGAAGATGCTATCTTTGATCCGTTCCCAGTTGGACGACTTGATATCGATACGGAAGGTTTCTTATTGATAACAAATGATGGGAAGTTATCGCATCAATTATTATCCCCGAAAAAGCATGTGCCGAAAAAATATTATGCACACGTTGCAGGAGTAGTAACAGAAGAGGATGTAAAAGAGTTTGCTAAAGGTGTTATTTTAGACGATGGCTATGAAACAAAGCCAGGTGCACTTACAATATTGAAAAGCGATGATATTTCTGAAATTGAGCTTGTGATTACGGAAGGGAAATTCCATCAAGTGAAGCGTATGTTTGAAGCGGTAGGGAAAAAAGTAGTCTACCTAAAGAGAACAGAGATGGGTCCGTTAGTATTAGATGAGGAACTAGAACTTGGACAATACCGAGAGCTAACAGATGAAGAAGTAGAAATGTTAAAAACATATCAAGTAGATACTGAAAAGTAGTACCTTTATAGGCGCAGAAAAGACCCCTTTCTAATTATTAGAAAGGGGTATGTATTTATTTACCATACAATTATTTTTCGTTATGAGGTCATTCTCACTTTCTTTCCTGTTGTTGTCCACTTACCGCGGCAAGGGCTATACACGAGTTCATTAAACTGCAACACATTTAGATCACGTTGTATCGTTCGCGGTGTGATCCCGAACTCATCTACAAGGTCTTTCGTCGTTACCGTTCCGTTTTCATTGATGTACATATAAATTGATTTAATGCGTGTTAGCATACGAGTAGTTGTAGGTTTCAAGAGAAAACCACTCCTCTACTAGTTTTTTTGACCCCATTCAGGAAAGAAGGTCGTTACTACCATTGTACTCTACATGATAAAATTCATGCTTTAATCTACTTAAATTTTACAGAAATTTAACAAATATTCATATAGAAAAATATTGGTAGTTGACATTGTATATATGGTCAGTCAACTAACACATAAAATTCTACGTAAAACGCCAAATTCCTGCAAATTTTTTTAGAAAAATAAAAGAAAAACTAATGAGAAATATCTGAAATATTACAATTGTTCGGTATTTGATTTTCGTGTATGGCATAAGAGATTTCGGTTTGTTATGATGAAAGAAACAATATAGTGAAGGGTGGATGCGTGATGTCAGCAATTAATTGGACAGAAGAAGTTGCAAAACGAAAAGATGATTTAATTCGTGATACACAACAATTTTTACAAATTAAAAGTGTATGGGAAGAAGAGTCAGCGAAAGAGGGCGCACCATTCGGTGAAGGTGTAGAAAAAGCTTTATCTTTCATGTTACATAAAGGAGAAAATGAAGGTTTTACTTCTAAAAATTTAGAAGGATATGCAGGTCATCTTGAAATGGGACAAGGAGAAGAGTTAGTAGGTATTCTTTGTCACGTTGACGTTGTACCAGAAGGAGATGGCTGGACAACTCCTGCATATAGTGCAGATATTCGCGACGGAAAGATTTTTGCGCGTGGTGCAATTGACGATAAAGGTCCAACGATGGCAGCATATTATGCGATGAAAATTGTGAAAGAATTAGACTTACCTCTTTCAAAACGTGTTCGTATGATTATAGGAACAGATGAGGAAAGCAATTGGAAATGTGTAGATCACTACTTTAAAAATGAAGAAATGCCAACGATTGGTTTTGCACCAGATGCAGACTTTCCAATTATTAATGCAGAAAAAGGAATTTCTGATATACAAGTTGTGCAAAATGGTAGTGAAGAGAAAAAAGGTACATATGAACTTGTTTCATTTGATTCAGGGCGCCGTTTAAATATGGTCCCTGATTTTGCAGAAGCGGTTATTACAGGAGAAGATGTAAATGCACTTACAGTAGCATATGAAGAGTATTTACAAACTGCTAAAAAAATAGGGAAATCGACTATAGAAGGAAATACAGTGAAGTTGCAAATAGAAGGAATTTCAGCGCACGGATCTACTCCTGAAAAAGGAGAAAATGCAGGTTTATTATTAGCAAACTTCTTAACTACAGTTTCACTTGATGGAAAAGCAACTGCATTTGCGACATTTGCAACAGAAACATTTACTGGTGATATTTTTGGTGAAAAAGCTACTATTGCTTATAAAGATGAAATTAGCGGTCCGTTAACAGTGAATGTCGGTCGCATTTCTTATACGAAAGAAAACGGTGGTAACTTAGGGCTAAACGTACGTTACCCAGTTACAACTAACTTTGAAGAAACAATTGTGAAGTTGAAAGAATATGTTGGTACGCATGGTTTTGAAGTGGCTGACTATTCTAATTCTCGCCCACATCACGTCGATAAAAATCACGTATTAATCCGTACGTTACAACGTGTGTATGAAGAACAAACGGGTGAAAAACCAGAACTATTAGCAATCGGCGGCGGTACTTATGCTCGTTCATTAAAAGCTGGTGTGGCATTTGGTCCGCTGTTCCCTGGAAAAGAAGAACTTGCGCATCAAAAAGATGAGTATATCGAAATTGAAGACTTATTAAAAGCAACAGCAATTTACGCGCAAGCAATTCATGAATTAGCGAAGTAATGGATATATAAATAATGTCCGCTCTCTATTTTGGAGAGCGGCTTCTTTTTACCTGAATGAGATAAGAAAGAAAAGCAACAATAGAAAGAAGGAGAAGATGTACATGGAACTGCATTATTTTGTCGCAATTACGTTACCGAATCATATAAAAGAAATGCTGTCTAACTATAAAGAGGACATGCAAGAGGAATTGCAATTTCGTTCATGGGTACATAAAGAAGACTATCATATTACCCTTTCATTTTTAGGGAGTGCAACGGAGGAACAGTTAGAGGGAATAAAGAATGGATTACAAACAATTGCAGAAACAAAAGAACTATCGTTCACGTTACAAGGTTTTTCAACGTTTGGTAGGGAAGATCAGCCCCGTATTTTTTGGGCGAAGGTAAGTGAAAATCACGATTTGTTTCAGTTGCAAAAGCAAATACATGCCATTTGTGAAGAAAATGGATTTTCTCTAGAAACACGCCCGTATCACCCGCATATTACCGTTGCTCGTAAATGGATAGGAGAAGAAAAGTTCGATTTAGAACTTATAAAAGAAGTGCCTAAAATATCATTTCAAGCAGATACAATTACTTTATACGAATCCCACGTGAAAGAAACCCCGAAGTATAAATCGATTGCTGAAATAAAATTACAAAAATAGAATGTTGAAAACGTTTTTTATGCAGGTGAATATACTATAGAGAAGAATGGAGTTACTGTATAGAGTCTTGTTGATAAGAAAAGTCTTATCATTTGCAGCTCATTTTATCTCGCCTAATTGGTGAAGGCTAATAATAAGTGAGGATCGAAAAGTTTTCTCGCTCATTAAAGTTTCACTTTATTTTAACTTTGAGAATGATGGTGATTTTTTTATGTTGAAAGTAAAACGTCCATTTGATGCCTATTTAGATGAAATGAATAAAATTACAATTTTGCTCCCACATGCGTATGGAACAAGTCGGACATTTCGTTTGCAAGAAGGAAGTAATGTGAAAGATTTACCGATTGCTCATACTATTGCGCTTCCAGATGCAACGAAGTATGAGTGCTTTATAGAAGAGCCGCTAGATGTGGGGAAGTATTATACAGTACGAGATGAACGGAATGAAGAAACTGATTTACAAATAGGTGCTGTTATTCGAACGACAATTTTCGATGAAAAGTATTATTACGAAGGTACAGATTTAGGTGCTGTGTATCAAAAAGAAGAAACGACATTTAAAGTATGGGCCCCAACTGCAAGGCTTGCGAAAGTAAGAATTTATAAGAGTGATAAAGAATATATCGATCATGAAATGTACAGGGGAGAAAACGGAGTTTGGATTCAAACATTACAAGGTGATTTAGACGGAGCACGCTATACATTTCTTGTTTGTATTAATTTAATATGGAACGAAGCTGTGGATCCTTATGCAAAGTCGGTGACGGTAAACGGAAAACACGGTGTTGTTATCGATTTAGAAAAAACGAATGTAACAAGACGAGAGGGATTACCAACATTACAATCAATGACAGATGCCATATTGTATGAACTGCATATTCGTGATGCGACTATACATCAAAATAGTGGAGTAATTCAAAAGGGAACATATAAAGGATTGATGGAGGATGGAACAACAGGACGGAACGGGGCGTTAACAGGGTTGTCTCATATAAAAGATTTAGGTGTTACACATGTTGAACTATTACCTTTATATTGTTTCGGTGGTGTAGATGAGGCGAATCCTTCATCCGCCTATAATTGGGGATATAATCCATTATATTACAATGCACCAACAGGATTTTATGCTACAAACCCCTCTGATCCGTATAACAGGATAGTTGAGTGTAAACAACTAATCGAAACATTTCATGAACAAGGTATTAGGGTGATTATAGATGTTGTATATAATCATGTTTATGAAAGAGAGCTATCATCATTTGAGAAGCTTGTTCCAGGATATTATTTTCGTCATGGTGAAGATGGTATGCCTTCTAATGGGACGGGAGTTGGAAATGATATAGCATCTGAACGGAAAATGATGAGGAAATTCATTGTAGAGTCTATTTTATATTGGCTTACTGAATACAATGTCGATGGATTCCGATTCGACTTAATGGGAATTTTAGATGTTGATACAATGAATATGATAGAAAAAGAAGTGCGAAACATAAAACGAGATGCTTTGTTATTAGGGGAAGGATGGGATTTACAAACACCGCTTCCTGCCAAAGAAAAAGCAACGTTAAATAATGCGAAGAAAATGCCACATATCGCGCAGTTTAATGATCAATTTCGTGATGGGATAAAAGGGAGTACATTTCATATAAATAAGCGTGGTTTTGCATTTGGTGGGCATGTAGACTGTAACCATTTGCAGTATATTGCAGCAGGAAGTCTTTTAAGTATGAAAGAAACGGGGCTGTTTCTAGAGCCGGCGCAAAGCATTAACTATGTAGAATGTCATGATAATATGACGATGTGGGATAAACTAGTGCGCAGTAATGAAGAATCAGAAGCGATTTTGAAAAAACGTCACCTGTTGGCGAGCGCGATGGTTATTCTTTCACAAGGCATTCCTTTCTTACACGCAGGGCAGGAGTTTTATCGTACGAAGAAAGGAAATGAAAATAGTTATAATGCAAATGATGAGATCAATCAATTAGATTGGGATCAAAAAGAGAAAGAGATAGAGACCGTTAACTATATAAAAGGTTTAATTGCGATTCGTAAAGAGCATGGGGCATTCCGATTACAAAACGCAGACCTTATAAAAAAACATATGACTTTTTTACAAACATCTACAGAAGTACTTGCATATCATCTAGAGCATGCAGAATCGTTTGGGCCGTGGAAAGAGATTGTCGTCTTATTTAATAGCTGTTTAGAAGTCAAAACTGTGCAGCTTCCGAAAGAAGCAACGTGGCATGTGTTAGTAAACGAAAACGAAGCGAAAATAGAGCCAATTTCTTCATTTAGAGGAAAGGAACTTAAGCTGGCTCCAATTAGCACGTATATATTGACGATAATGTGACAAATCGCTACTTGACGATGAGAATGTAATAAATGTAGAATTGACAAAGGTGACGATTTTGATAAGTTGTCATTCTATGACAGGTTTTGTAAAATAAAATAGAGGATTTTTGGCTTAGGCTAATTTTTCTTTTCATTTACAGTAAAATATATGAATCCACAACATATGTAGAAATGTTGCGGTTTTTCTTTTCATAACTATAAAAGATAAGGATTTGTTAACGGGTAATGAATATGGAATGGTTGGAACAATTATTAGGAAAAGAGTGGAGTCTTGTACCGGCTGGTGGAGTAACGGGCGATGCATATATTGCGCAAAACGGACAACAGAAGTTATTTTTAAAGCGGAATACATCGCCCTTTTTAGCGGTATTGTCAGCAGAAGGAATTGTTCCAAAATTACTTTGGACAAGAAGGGTAACGAATGGTGATGTAATTTCTGCTCAAAAATGGCTTCCGGGACAGAAGCTAGAGCCAGAGGATATGAAACTAGAACGTGTTGCGAAACTTTTGAAGAAAATACACTCCTCTAAAGCGCTTGTACAGATGATTCAAAGACTTGGGAAGCAGCCGCTTCACGCACAAGAGTTATTACAACAGCTGCAACTCGTTTTAAGAGGAGATATAAGGGATGATGAAACAATTCAGCAAGGCCTTCAATATTTAATGGATTCATTAAAAGCTATTGAATACAATGAATTCGTTGTATGCCATTGTGATGTAAACCATAACAACTGGCTATTGTCGGATGAAGATGAGTTGTTTTTAATTGATTGGGATGGAGCTGTAATTGCTGACCCAGCTCTAGACCTCGGTATGTTATTATATTGGTACATTCCGCGCCAGGAGTGGAGTGAGTGGCTCGGTTATTATGATATTGAAATGGATGAATCGCTGCTTAGGCGTATGAGATGGTATGTGATAGCACAAACGATTTTGTCTATTCAATGGCACACAACAAAAAAGCAGCAAGCAGAAGCTGAATATTGGCATCAATATTTACAGCAACTACTTGCTTCAGAATAATACTTAAGAAAAATTGTCCATTCCAGCAATCCACTGAGTAAGTTGTTCTTGATTATTGGAAATATGGTTGTCCAAATTAGAGGAAGATTTACCCGATTGACTATAAGAATATACATCGTTTAGCATTGCTTTAGCGTCACTACTTATATTATCGTTTGCGAGTAACGATTGAATGAGGCGCTCTAATTGCTCGCATTCTGAAACTGTCCCGCAACAATCACTTTGGTGGTTGACTAAAATATCTTTCAGCACTTCTAATTGATGTTGTTGATTAATTGGCATGAACGGATCATCCTTTCGATTGTTTTTCTCTTCAAATGTAAGAGAAAAAGCTGTTTCGTCATGGAATGTTTAATGCTGTATGTAGTTTTTATCAAAATGGTACATCTTATACTTGAAAGAAACGGACCGAGTGCTCGTACGTACTTGGTTTTTTGTTTGGTAGATTGATTAAAAAAGAAAGAAGGAATTATTCCTTTAAAATAGCTATGTAAAGAGAGGGAAACATCTATGCGTTTAAGACATAAACCGTATGCAATGGATCGAATTAATGAATATTCACATATCGTAATCGGAAACCCAGAGGAGCGCGCTGGTAGCTGGAAAGAAGTATTTGGAAACGAACAACCAATTCACATTGAAGTAGGTACAGGTCGTGGCCGCTTCATGTATGATATGGCAAAAGCGAATCCACATATTAATTATATTGGAATTGAAAAATTCACAAGTGTTGTTGTAGATGCACTTGATAAATTAATTGAAGAAGAATTACCAAACTTAAAGTTAATTAATAAAGATGCTGAAGATTTAACAGTTTTCTTTGCGAAAGGTGAAATTGATCGCGTTTATTTAAACTTCTCAGATCCATGGCCAAAGAAACGTCATACGAAGCGTCGTTTAACGTATAAAACATTTTTACGTAATTACGAAGAAGTATTAGTAGAAGGCGGAGAAATTCATTTCAAAACAGATAACCAAGGTCTATTTGAATATTCTCTTATGAGTATGGCTGAGTATGGTATGTTACTAACGTACTTAAGCTTAGATCTTCATAACAGCGACTTTGAAGGTAACATCATGACTGAATACGAAGAGAAATTCTCTAGTAAAGGTCATCGTATTTACCGAGTTGAAGCAAAATATCGTACAGAGCCTATGCAGTAATGCATAGGTTTTTTTACAGCTAAAATAATCAGAATTTTATGTTAAGATTAATTGAAAGGGGGATGTGTAATGGAACAGTTACAAATTGGAGATATAAAAGTAACGTGGTTAAAAGGCGGGAATACACATTTAGATGGAGGAGCAATGTTTGGTGTTGTGCCGAAAGTACTTTGGTCACGTAAATATAAACATAATGACACAAATCATATTTATTTACGAACAGATCCGTTACTTTTGCAAACGAAAGACGGAAATATGCTCATTGATTCCGGGATAGGAAACGGTAAGTTGAATGAGAAGATGAAACGAAATCAAGGTGTAACAGAAGAATCATCGGTTTATGAATCATTAGAAAAATTAGGATTAAAGCCTGAAGATATCGACTACGTCTTGATGACACATCTTCATTTTGATCATGCATCTGGTCTAACAAAATGGGAAGATGATCACCTTGTACCAGCATTTCCAAATGCGAAAGTTTACGTAAGTGAAACAGAATGGAATGAAATGAGGAATCCAAACATTAGATCACGTAATACATATTGGAAGGAAAATTGGGAGCCAATTGTAGATCAAGTTGTTACGTTCCAGCAAGAAATAGAAATTACAGATGAAATCAAGATGGCGCATACGGGTGGTCATAGTGATGGACATGCAGTTATCACTTTGGAGAGTCAAGGGGAGACGATGCTACACTTAGCAGACCTATTGCCGACGCACGCGCATCAAAATGTATTATGGGTAATGGCATACGATGATTATCCTATGACCTCGATTGAAAATAAGCAAAAGTGGATGAAGTATGGTGCTGAAAAAGATGCTTGGTTTACGTTTTATCATGACGCGTATTATCGCGCTGTGAAGTGGAATGAGGAAGGGCATATTGTAGAAAAGATAGAGAGAAAAACGAGTATAGAAGCATAGAAAGAGGAGGTTGTTCCATCATATTTATTGGAGCAGCTTCTTTTTTATTGTCGGGTTTTGTCGGTAAGTCGATATAATTGGGAAATCGCCGATATAATTTGAGTTGCGCCGATATAATTGAGGAATCGCTGATATAAAACGAGTTGCGCCGATATATTCGAAAAATCGCTGATATAATTTTAATCAATAGCCGCAATTTCAAAAAAATAAGAGGTTCACCTAATGGGAACCCTCCTTTTTATGCTGCTATAACCTCTAAAACAGTACCTGTTTTAGCATCAACTAAAAATTCAAATCGTTCTTGTATATCATCTAACATTGTTGTAAGACCGCCGCGATAAACTTCATATGCGACATCATATTTTTCAAATGTCTCTGGAACCATATGTACCCAAGAGCCAGTAATTTCACCTTTATGACTTAATGCTTGTTTCACCATTTTCAATGCTTTTTCTGAAGAAATATGGGATTGTTCTTGTACTTTGTTTGCAACGAGACAACCAGCTGCGAACCCAACGCCAAGACCTGCTACTAAACCTTTCCAGCTCATATATTCACCTCAATTCTATAAAATAAAAATAGTGTACCGATAATAATTATAAAGCAAATACAGCCAAAAAAGAAGAAACTAGAAACATTTCGAAAATTTCGTTACAATAAAAGAGGTATTCTACTAAGGTTTGAAAGAAGGGGACTTCGTGAATAAAGAGACATTACAATTATTTCGTACGTTAACAGAATTACAAGGTGCATCAGGTTTTGAACATGATGTACGCCGTTTTATGAAACAAGAATTAAGCAAATATGCGGATGAAATTGTACAAGACGGTTTAGGTAGCGTATTTGGTCTGAAAAAAGGGGACGAAACTGGCCCGCGTGTTCTTGTAGCAGGTCATATGGATGAAGTAGGTTTCATGATTACGCAAATTACGAAAAACGGAATGCTTCGTTTTCAAACGTTAGGCGGATGGTGGAGTCAAGTTCTATTAGCACAGCGTGTACAAGTTATGACGAAGAATGGTCCTGTTATTGGGGTTGTTGGTTCTATTCCTCCTCATTTATTAAGTGACGCGCAACGTGCAAAACCGATGGATATAAAAAATATGTTAATTGATATAGGTGCAGATAGTTATGAAGATGCGATTGAAATTGGTGTAAAACCAGGACAACAAATCGTGCCGATTTGCCCATTCACGCCGATGGCAAACGAAAAGAAAATTATGGCGAAAGCTTGGGACAACCGTTACGGATGTGGCCTTGCAATCGAATTGTTAAAAGAATTAAAAGATGAAACATTACCAAACACATTATACTCTGGTGCTACTGTACAAGAAGAAGTAGGTCTCCGCGGAGCGCAAACAGCTGCCAATATGATTCAACCAGACATTTTTTATGCGCTTGATGCAAGTCCAGCAAACGATGCATCTGGTGACAAAACGCAGTTCGGTCAATTAGGAAAAGGTGCTCTTCTTCGTATTTATGATCGCACGATGGTAACACATAGAGGAATGCGCGAATTCATTTTAGATACAGCAGAAACAAACAACATTCCGTACCAATACTTTATTTCACAAGGTGGTACAGATGCGGGCCGTGTACATACAAGTAACTCTGGTATCCCATCAGCAGTAATTGGTGTTTGTGCACGCTACATCCATACACATGCTTCAATTTTACATGTTGATGATTATGCAGCGGCGAAAGAATTAATTACGAAGCTTGTAAGAACAACAGATAAAACGACGTTAGAGACAATTAAGAATAACGCGTAGAAGAAAGGGCTAAAAGCTCTTTCTTTTTTTAGGTAGGAGAGATGACCCAGCGGTGTGTGGTGGCGGTCAGTGCCTAATGGATGCTCGAATGATGTGTGAAGACCGCGCGTAGGAAGAAAGAAGAAGCCTGTTTTTGTGTCTAGGACCAGTAATATTGTGGAAAGCCACCTTCTTTTATAGGTAGAAGGGATTCCCTGGTGGTATGTGATAGTGGTTGATACTTAATTCGTATTTGATGCGGATATTAGAATAGAATGATGAATTTTTATAGAGGTGGACGAAATGAAAGTAGTAGTTGGATCGAAGAATAAAACGAAGGTTGGGGCTGTGGAGAAGGTTTGGAAAGATGCTGAAATTACATCTCTTTCTGTTCCATCAGGAGTATCAGCTCAGCCTTTCTCAGATGAAGAGACGATGGAAGGAGCGATTAATAGAGCGAAGCGAGCGCTAGAGGAAGGAGAAGCTCCAATTGGTATTGGGCTAGAAGGCGGTGTAATGAAAACGGAGCACGGTTTATTTATGTGTAACTGGGGCGCGCTAGCAACAAGTGATGGGAAAGTATTTGTGGCCGGAGGAGCGCGTATTACGTTACCAGACGATTTTTTAGCACCTCTTGAAGATGGTAAAGAATTAAGCGAAGTGATGGAAGAGTTTGTGCAGCGAAAAGATATTCGTAGTCACGAAGGTGCGATTGGTATTTTTACAGATGATTATGTCGACCGCACGGAATTATTTGTACACGTTGTTAAGTTGTTAGTTGGGCAATATAAGTATGACAAAAAGCAAGCATAAACCTTGCACCGTGCGCGATGTATGGTAGTATAAAAGAAAGATTATAACATGAAAAATGCACTCGTTAGAGGAGGAAATATAGATGAAGTCATTAGAAAGCATGGAGCAATTCCAAGATTTAAAAAATGAAGAGAATGTAGTCTTTATGTTCTCAGCAGAATGGTGCCCAGACTGCCGCTTTGTAGACCCATTTATGCCAGAAGTAGAAGAGAAATATAGTGATTTCTCATTTTACTATGTAGATCGCGATGAGTTTATTGATCTATGTGTAAAATTAGACGTATTTGGCATTCCGAGCTTTGTAGCGTACAATAAAGGTGAAGAAACTGGTCGCTATGTAAACAAAGATCGTAAAACACAAGAACAAATCGAAGAGTTTATTGAAGGTTTAAAATAAGGCAATTTGCCAATTGAATTGTAAAACAACCTCTACCTTCGCGGGGGAGGTTATTTTTTTGGAAGGGAGGAAAAAGAGATGAAGATGACAAGTAAAAAGATGAAAGATGAGTTAATAAAGAAATTATCTCGCCCAGAATGGGACTTTCAGTATGATAGTGAGAAAGAAGTTTTACGTATTGAACAAAAAGACTCCAAAAAAGGTATTAACGTATCGCTTCCAGGAGTTGTGGCAAAATGGGAAGTGAACAAAGAAAAGGCAATTGAAGAAGTTGCTTATTACGTACAAGAAGCGCTAATTGCGATGCATAAAGAAGAAAATAGCGGAGCGAAAATTTTACCTGTTATTCGCTCTACTTCTTTCCCGAAACAAGCAGAAGAAGGAAATCCGTTTATTATGACGGATCATACGGCGGAAACACGTATTTACTATGCGTTAGATTCGAATAAAACGTATCGACTAATTGATGAGCGTCTATTACAAAAATTAGAACTTACAGAACAGCAAGTGCGTGAAATGGCATTATTCAACGCACGCTCGTTAGGTTATGAATTTAAACAAGACACAGTAGCGGGTAATACATTCTACTTTTTAAACACAAATGATGGGTATGACGCGACTCGTATTTTAAACGAATCGTTACTACAATCGATGCGTGAAAAGATTTCTGGTGACATGGTTGTTGCTGTTCCTCACCAAGATGTATTAATTATTGCTGATATCGTCAACGAAATCGGTTATGATATTATTGCACAAATGACAATGAAATTTTTTGCCGAAGGGCATGTTCCGATTACATCACTTTCATTCGTATATGAAGATGGAGAATTTGAACCAATCTTTATTTTAGCGAAAAATCGGAAGAAGACAGATGGAAAAGAGAAAGGATGAACGAAGTGAACGTTTTTTACAACCTTGAAGGAATTGGTGACACTTTAATTGTTGCCTTACAAGATATTACTTTAGAGAACCGTACTTTTGATCGCAAAGGAGATGTTGCACGCGTATACGATCGTGAAAGCAACGAGACAGCAGGATTCAACATCTTTAATGCATCTTCTTACTTAGAAGTAAAAGAAACAGGAAACCTTACATTAACGAAAGAGCTTGTAGAGAAAATCAACGAAATTTTAGCGAAGAATGGCTTTGAAGAAACAGTAGAAGCAGATCTTTCTCCGAAATTTGTTGTAGGCTATGTAGCTGAAAAAGAAAAGCATCCAAATGCTGATAAGCTAAACATCTGTAAAGTAGAAATCGGTACAGAAACATTACAAATCGTATGTGGCGCACCAAACGTTGATGCAGGACAAAAAGTTGTCGTTGCAAAAATTGGTGCTGTAATGCCAAGCGGTATGTTAATTAAACCAGCAGAACTTCGCGGTGTTCCTTCTTCTGGAATGATCTGCTCTGCACGTGAATTAGAGCTTCCAGATGCTCCACAAGAAAAAGGTATTCTTGTATTAGAAGATAGCTTTGAAGTTGGACAAGAGTTTAAATTTTAATTGATATAAGAAAAGAGAGGTTGTCCTTTTGGACAACCTCTCTTTTTTTGCGTTCTTTGTCGGTAAATCGAAATTTCGTGTTGAATCGTTGATATATTGAGAGTTGTGATAGATATATTTAAAAAATCGTTAATATGATAAGGATGTCACCTTTTTTCTTAAAATCTATATTGTATTTTATAAACAAACTAGTTAAAATTTAGAAAAATAGAAGGGGATAGACGTATGAAACAACAACTAAAAATCGCAGAACTTCTAAAACGAATTGAAACTTCAAAACAGCAAGATGTTGAGCTAGGCACTTATGAAATATATGTGTTTAGTGAAAGTGAATTAGAAAAAGGACAAATCGGTTATCGATATGATAAACATAAAAATTCATTAATAAGTGAAGAAAACGGAAAGTGGCAAGAAGGATGGATTACAATTGGATATGAAACGGATATGGGCGATCCAGTTTTCGTAAATATAGATGATGACGCTTATCCGGTTTATACTGCAGAACGTGGTACAGAAAAATGGCAGCCAGTTTATATTGGAAATATGGATGAGATTATAGGGCAATTATAAGAAAAACTTTGAATCCGGTGCAAAGTGATGGGAGAGAAGTATGAAGTATATAAAAATAATGAGCATGATTGCATTCATTGGAATATATATGGCCGGTTGTTCACAAGAGCAGCCGAAAAAAGAAACTACATCTTCTATACAAGAGAAAAACAAAGATACCAAAGAAGACGCACCGGTAGAAAAGCAGCAAGAACAAGAAAAGAATGAAGAGTCACAAGCAATTCAAACGAATGAGCAAGTAGAACATAAGCAAGAGGAAGTATCATCTGAGGAAAAGAAAGAAGAAACTACGCCAGTACAGCCAACTGAGCAACCAGTGCAAAATAATGAACAAAAAGTAGAGAGTAATGAAAAACAAGAGAAGTTTCTCGTCGTTATTGATCCAGGGCATCAACAAAAAGCGAATTTAAATTTAGAGCCGATTGGACCAGGGGCAACAACGCAAAAATATAAAGTGACAGACGGTACAACAGGTGTTGTGACGAAAAAGAGAGAGGCTGTACTTGTATTAGAAATGGCTTTTTTATTAAAAGAAAAGCTTGAAGCAAAAGGGATACAAGTATTAATGACGAGAACATCACAAGACGTTGATATAAGTAATAAAGAACGGGCGACATTCGCAAATAATCATAAGGCGAATTTATTTTTACGTCTTCATGCAGATGGTTCTGAAAATCCAAACCAAAGTGGATTTGCTGTATTGACGCCGGCAGAAGGAAGTCCGTATACGAGAGAGATTTATGCGGAAAGTCTTCAAATCTCTCAAATGATTGTAAATAAAATGAGGGAGAACCAGCAAGTAAAAGTAAATGGAATTAAATTTCGGGATGATCTTTCTGGATTTAATTGGGCAAAGGTTCCTGGTGTGTTATTAGAACTTGGGTTTATGTCAAACCATGAAGAAGATAAAAAATTATCTGACCCGCAGTATGTAAATTCTTTATTGCAAAGTGTAACGGATAGTATAGATGTATATCGGAAGAGTAAAGCTTAAGCGCAGTCTTACATGAAAGGCTGCGTTTTTCTATATGAAACACTCGTAAATTAGAATATTGTGGATAAATATGACATGCTTAATTTTACCTGCACTTTTTGCCGAATGCTGATACAATAAAGGATGTTACTATTTAGTAGAAAGAGTGGTAAGCATGTTAGATTGGATGAAAAAGCTGTTTAACAAAGAGGAAGAACAAACAGCGATGAATAAAGAAGTACCAAAGCAAATTGAAAGTCAGCCGAAAATTCCTCGTGTAAACCACTACACTGAAGCAAGAGAAGCACAAATGGCAAGTAGGAATGCAGGTAAATGCCGTTTTCCTTTAGTACCGGATAATGGGTTCGATGAAGAGGATGAAAGCGAAGTAAATCGCTTCGAAGAACAACCTGTTCAAGGAGTAACATATGAAGAACCGACTGCCCAAAGAGGAATAAAGGTGGAAAGAAGCAGACGACCGTATGTGGAAAAGGTAGTTTCTACATATGAAGAGCCGGAAGTGCAATATGAACCGGTGCGGGAGTCTGTCGTTAAAAAGGCATCTGTACCTTCGCAAGAGAGTAACCGTAGACCATTTCGTCCAACAGAAATGATTTCGCCAATTTATGGATATAATCGTCCTTCAGTAGAGAAAAAGAAAGAAAAGCAGGAGGAAGTAAAGGAAAGAGAAGACCTTGAAATATCTGTAGAGGGTAAATCAGTCGTTGATGCATGGTTAGAGAAAAAAGGATATACATTATCTGATTTCTCGGAAGGACAAGCACCAACTTCTTCTAGTCATAGAGCTGCTAACCAGCATGGAGAGCAACAATATGAAGAGAATAAAAAGGAAGAAAAGTCAGTAGTTGATCAATGGCTAGAGAAAAACGGTTATGAAATTGAACGCCAAGTGCCTTTAGTAGAAGAAAAAGAAGTGATTCAAGAAATGAGTACACCGCAGGAAGTTTCAGCGGATGAATTACTTCATAAAACAGTAGCTGAGCAGATGGAAAGTGCTAAGCTAGAAAAAGATGTAGTGGTGTTAAACGAAAACAATCTACAAGAAGAATTAGTAGCTTCTAAAGTAGAGCACGAGGATACAATATTATCAGAAGAAATTAAACGTAATACAGAAATAAAACAACCTACTATTGAAGTAGAAAAGCAAGCTCCAGAAGAATCAGTGATTGTCAAAGCAGAAGAAAAACTTGAAGAAACAATCATTGTGGAAATACCAGAAGAAGTGTCAAAAGTAGAAGTAATTGCAGAAACGGAAGAGTTTGAAGAAGTAGTTATGGAAACAGAGGCACCTGAAGAAGTGGAAGTAATTGCGGAAACAGAAGAGTCAGAAGAAGCTGAAGTAGTTATGGAAACAGAGGCACCTGAAGAAGTGGAAGTAATTGCGGAAACAGAAGAGTCAGAAGAAGCTGAAGTAGTTATGGAAACAGAGGCACCTGAAGAAGTAGAAGTAATTGCGGAAGCAGAAGAGCTAGAAGAAGTAGAAGTAATTGCGGAAGCAGAAGAGCTAGAAGAAGTAGAAGTAATTGCGGAAGCAGAAGAGCTAGA
Organism: Bacillus sp. M13(2017); assembly: GCF_002218325.1. Taxonomy (NCBI): domain Bacteria; kingdom Bacillati; phylum Bacillota; class Bacilli; order Caryophanales; family Bacillaceae; genus Bacillus; species Bacillus sp. M13(2017). Next base: position 172,207 of record NZ_KZ268500.1, read on the forward strand.
AGAAGTGGAAGTAATTGCGGAAACAGAAGAGTCAGAAGAAGTGGAAGTGATTACAGAAACAGAAGAGTCAGAAGAAGTGGAAGTAATTGCGGAAGCAGAAGAGCTAGAAGAAGTAGAAGTAATTGCGGAAGCAGAAGAGCTAGAAGAAGTGGAAGTAATTGCGGAAGCGGAAGAAACAGAAGAAGTGGAAGTAATTGCGGAAACGGAAGAAACAGAGGAAGTGGAAGTAATTGCGGAAGCAGAAGAGTCAGAAGAAGCTGAAGTAATTACAGAAGCAGAAGAGTCAGAAGAAGTAGAAGTGATTGCAGAAATAAACGCGCCTGTAGTAGAGACATTTGTAGCACTTGAGGACATTCAGCAAGAAGATGAAGCAATTGAACAAAAGAATGAATTCATACATGTTGCTGAGGCTGATGAACAAACGAAGAAAGATGTTCAAAGCTTTGCGGATGTTTTAATTGCAGAAGAACAACCAGTTGCAGAGGAAGCACGGATTGCAGAAGAACAGCCAACTGCCGAGGAAACACCGGTCGTAGAAGAACAACCAGTTGTACAAAAAGAAGAACCAAAACGTGAGAAAAAGCGTCATGTACCATTTAATGTTGTTATGTTGAAACAAGATAGAACACGATTAATGGAAAGACATGCAGCTAGAGCAAATGCAATGCAGCCTTCTGCTAATGTACGAGTAGAGAATAAGCCAGTACAACAAGAGGTAGCAGAACCACAAGTGGAAGAACGCCCAGTGCAGCAAGTAGTAGCAGAGCCACAAATGGAAGAACGCCCAGTGCAACAAGAGGTAGCAGAACCACAAGTGGAAGAGCAACCAGTGCAGCAAGTAGTAGCAGAGCCACAAATGGAAGAACAATCAATACAGCAAGTAGTGGTAGAGCAAGTACAAAAGCCAATTTCAAGTACGGAAGTACAAGAGAAAGCATATGTTGTAAATCAAAGAGAGAACGATATGCGAAATGTATTGCATACACCACCGACATATACTGTTCCACCATTAGCGCTGTTGTCGATTCCACAGCAATCAGCGTTAGATAATACAGAATGGTTAGAGGAGCAGAAAGAATTATTAGATACAACGTTTAATAATTTTCACGTTGGAGCACATGTTATTAATGTATCGCAAGGGCCAGCGGTAACTCGTTTTGAAGTACAGCCAGACCCAGGTGTGAAAGTAAATAAAATTACAAACTTAAGTGATGATATTAAGTTAAGTTTAGCTGCGAAAGATATTCGTATTGAAGCGCCGATTCCAGGGAAGAGTGCAATTGGAATTGAAGTTCCAAATAAAGAAAGTAAGCCGGTATTTCTTCGCGAAATTTTAAGAAGTCCTGTATTCACAAAGAGTGAATCACCGCTTACTGTTGCGCTTGGACTTGATATTTCAGGGGATCCAATTGTAACGGATATTCGAAAAATGCCACATGGACTTATTGCGGGTGCAACCGGTTCTGGTAAAAGTGTGTGTATTAACGCCATTTTAACGAGCATTTTATATAAAGCGAAACCACATGAAGTGAAGTTAATGTTAATCGATCCGAAGATGGTTGAGCTTGCACCATACAATTCTGTTCCGCATCTTGTAGCACCTGTTATTACGGATGTAAAAGCAGCAACAGCTGCATTAAAATGGGCAGTTGAGGAAATGGAACGCCGTTATGAATTGTTTGCACACGCAGGTGCTCGTGATTTAACTCGCTACAATACGATTGTAAGTGAGCGAGAAATTCCAGGAGAGACATTACCTTATATCGTTATTGTCATTGACGAGTTAGCCGATTTAATGATGGTAGCACCTGGTGATGTTGAGGAAGCGATTTGTCGCATTGCGCAAAAAGCACGTGCTTGTGGTATTCATTTATTAGTAGCGACGCAGCGTCCATCTGTAGATGTTATTACAGGTTTAATTAAGTCAAACATTCCAACGCGTATTGCGTTTACTGTATCATCTCAAGTTGATTCGCGTACGATTATTGATATTGGGGGCGCGGAGAAATTACTTGGCCGTGGTGATATGTTATTCTTAGGGAACGGTACATCTAAGCCAGTTCGTGTACAAGGTGTATATGTATCGGATGATGAGATTGAAAAAACAGTTGATCATGTGAAAAAGCAAATGAAGCCGAATTACTTATTTAAGCAAGAGGATTTATTAGCGAAAACAGAACAAGCTGAGTCAGAAGACGAATTGTTCCTTGATGCATGTCAATTTGTTGTAGAACAAGGGGGAGCGTCCACATCTTCTGTACAGCGAAAATTCCGCATCGGTTATAATCGCGCGGCACGTCTCATTGAAGAGATGGAATCGCAAGGGATTATTTCTGAAGGTAGAGGAACGAAACCGAGAGATGTCCTTATTTCTGAGGATGAATTTGCCGCTATGCAGGAAACAAATGTATAGTAAAAGGTTTTGCTGTATACTAAGAGAAAATGTTGGATAGTAAAGTAGGGAGTAAAGCGACATGAAAGAAATTGAATTAAAATTAAAAGGTGAAATAAATAGACTAACAAATAAAACATTTAAATTTGACGAACGTGTTGGAGAAGGTTGGTTCTCTGCCGTTTACTTTTTAAAAACTAGAGAAATCATCGAAGAATTTCGCCCGAAAAGTGTTGTAACGATGCAATTTTTCCAAAAGGAAAATGCAGTTCTTTGCGGAACGGATGAAGTAATTGCATTGCTACAAACATTCGCTAAAAATCCTGAGGAACTTGAAATTAACTCTTTAAAAGATGGCGATAAAATTAGTCCATTTGAAACAGTGTTAACAATTCATGGTCCTTATGAAAATTTCGGATTTTTAGAAGGTGTCATTGATGGGATTTTAGCTCGTCGTACATCGGTTGCGACAAACGTATATAACGTTGTCCAAGCTGCGCGTAGCGTAGATAAAGAAAAACCAGTTATTTTCATGGGAGATCGTGACGATCATTATACACAACAAGCTGGTGACGGTTATGCAGCATACATCGGAGGTATGAGCGCACAAGCGACGCATGCGATGAATGAATGGTGGGGCAAAAGTGGTATGGGGACGATGCCTCACGCATTAATTCAAATGTTTAATGGTGATGTTGTAGAAGCTGCAAAAGCATATCATAAGAAATTCCCAGAAGATGAATTAGTTGTATTAATTGATTACAACAATGATGTCATTACAGATGCACTTCGCGTAGCGCGTGAATTTGGATCAACATTAAAAGGTGTACGTGTAGATACGTCCCGCACGATGATTGATCAATACTTCATTCGCCACCCAGAAGTACTTGGAACATTCGATCCACGTGGTGTAAACCCATCGCTTGTATTCGCACTTCGTAAAGCACTTGATGAAGAAGGATTCCAGCATGTAGACATCGTTGTAACTGGTGGATTTGATGAGAAGCGTATTCGTGAATTTGAAGCTCAAAACGTACCTGTTGACATATACGGGGTAGGAAGTAGCTTATTAAAAATGAATATTGGCTTTACTGGTGATAACGTAGAATTAAATGGAAAACCAGAAGCGAAAGCTGGTCGTAAATATCGTCCAAACCCACGTTTAGAGCGTGTTCAATTAGAAAAAAGAGAAGAGATGTAAAAGAGAGAAAAACTGATAGGTGATTGACCCTATCAGTTTTTCTGTTATCATAGTATAGCGGCTTCTTTTTTGCTATAATGGACTTGTTATAGACATATAAAGAAGTACGTACGAGTTTATCCTGATAAGTGAAGGGAAAGAATAACTTCACTACATCAAAAATGTATGATGATTACCAAAATAAGAAAAGATTCATATACTGTCTTATAGATAGGCCGTTGTATTAGTTCGAAATGTTGGAGGTTCTTTAAGATGACAGTTTACCATTTTGTAGGAATTAAAGGAACAGGAATGAGTTCATTAGCGCAAATTCTTCATGATATGAAGCATACTGTTCAAGGGTCTGATTATGAAAAGCGTTTCTTTACACAAACAGCGTTGGAAAAGCGTAGTATCTCGATCCTTCCTTTTGATAAGAATAATGTAGAAGAAGGACAAGTGATTATTGCAGGAAATGCATTTCCTGATACGCATGAAGAAATCGTAGCAGCAAAAGAATTAAACATCCCAGTCCATCGTTACCATCATTTCTTAGGTGACCTGATGAACCAATACACAAGTGTTGCTGTAACTGGTGCACATGGAAAAACATCAACAACTGGTTTGTTAGCCCATGTAATGCAAGGTGCACACCCTACATCTTACCTTATTGGAGATGGAACAGGGCATGGGGTAGAAAATAGTAAGTATTTTGTATTTGAAGCTTGTGAGTATCGTCGTCATTTCTTGTCTTATAATCCAGACTATGCAATTATGACGAATATTGATTTTGATCATCCAGATTATTTTGCAGACATCAATGATGTATTCAGTGCATTCCAAGAGATGGCATTGCAAGTGAAAAAAGGCATTATTGCATGTGGAGATGATGAAGAACTTCAAAAAATTCAAGCGAAAGTACCTGTTATTTTCTATGGATTTGGAGAAGATAATGATTTCCAAGCACGCAACATCCAAAAGAGAACAGATGGCACGATATTCGATGTATTCGTTCGTAACACGTACTATGATACGTTCAAAATTACAGGATACGGCAATCACAGCGTATTAAATGCGTTAGCAGTAATCGCGCTTTGCCATTATGAAAATGTTGATGTAGAAGCAGTAAAACATCAATTAACAACTTTTGAAGGCGTAAAACGTCGTTTTAATGAAAAGCCGATGGGAGAGCAAGTAATCATCGATGACTATGCACACCATCCGACAGAGATTAATGCAACGATTGAAGCTGCTCGTCAAAAACATCCAGAGCGTGAAATTGTCGCTGTATTCCAGCCACACACATTCTCACGTACAGAAAAGTTCTTAGATGAGTTCGCAGAAAGCCTAAGCAAAGCTGACCAAGTATATTTATGTGATATTTTCGGATCAGCACGTGAAAACAAAGGTGAATTAACAATTGAAGATCTGCAAAAGCGTATTGACGGTGCAGAACTAATTACAGATACAACAACGGATGTATTAAAGAAACATAAAAACGGCGTTCTAATTTTCATGGGCGCAGGTGACATCCAAAAATTCGAAGCAGCTTATGTAAAAGAAGTTCAAGTTGCAGAGAAGTAATAGGAAAGACGCATAGCTTGGCTGTGCGTCTTTTTTTGTTGTCTTGGTTGTGTATTAATGTTGAAACGTCGATATATATGGAGTTGTGTTCGATATATTTCAAAAATCGTTGATATATTGGTACGCGTTTTGAAATGTAAGTGTTAGAATAATAAGAAAACTAAAAAGGGGACTAAAAAACATGTTCACACTCCGAGTAGATGACGAAATCGAACTACAGTTATTAGAAAAACATCATAAAGAGGAATTATATCAATTATTAGATCAAAACCGTAATCATTTACGGAAATGGCTCCCTTGGGTAGATGGGACAAAATCTGCTGATGCTTATGATGAGATTTTTCCGATGTGGTTAAAGAAGTTTGCAGAGGGAGATGGTTTTGAAAGTGGCATACGTTACAAAGGAAAGCTCGTTGGGATGGTAGGTATTCATCCAGTGAGCTGGGGGAAGAAAGCGACGAGTCTTGGGTATTATCTTGCAGAAGATGCTGGCGGGAAAGGTATTATGACGCGTAGCGTAAAGGCTGTACTTCACTATGCATTTGAAAATTTAAAGCTGAATAAAATTGAAATTCGTTGCGGTGTTGGAAATGCGAAGAGTCGCGCAATTCCAGAGCGTTTAGGATTTAAGTTAGATGGTATTTTACGAGATGAAGAATGGCTATATGATCATTTTCATGATATCGCTGTATATAGTTTACTAGCTTCAGAATGGAAAGAGATTCGATGAACGAGAAGATTCGTATTGTTCCATATGAAGGTACGTTTCAAGAGGAAATAGTAGATCTTATCGTTCATATTCAGCAAAAAGAGTATAATGTTCCCATTACGAAAGAAGAGCAACCTGATTTACTTGAAATAGAAACGTTCTATCAAAAGGATCACGGAAACTTTTGGGTAGCAATTTATGATGGTAAAGTAGTTGGAACAGTAGCTTTATTAGATATTGAGAATCATCAAGTAGCGCTAAGAAAAATGTTCGTGAAGAAAGAGTTTCGCGGAAAAGAATGGGGCGCATCATATATGTTGCTTCAAACAGCAATTTCATGGGCTGAGGATAAAAAGTTGAAAGATATTTATTTAGGAACAACAGTAAAATTTTTAGCGGCACATCGTTTTTATGAAAAGAATGGTTTTCAAAGTGTGAGTATAGATGAGTTGCCGAAAAACTTTCCGGTGCTACAAGTAGATAAGGAATTTTATAGGTACATTGTGTAAAAGGTCATTTAGAAATGGCCTTTTTCTATGAACCAAAATGGAAATATTGGTATAATTTGGATTAGGGGGTGTAGGTATGAACTTTCCAATTCAAAGAAGTAAGTCAGTAGTCATTTTCGTTTGTCTTACGTTAGCTTTTATGTGTATATATCCAATTGTCATGCTTTTCACTAATAGAGCGCATTGGATGTCAGCGTTGATTGGGATGGGTTTATGCTTCCTTGTAAATGTACCACTCGTTTGGGAAGTATTTATTAAAAAACATAAAGTAGAAAATGGTGTATTAAAGTACGGCATTTTAAATGACGATATCGTATTGAAAGAGATAAGAATCATTCGTCAAGTTGGGAAATACCTTGAAATTACGACGAATGCATACAAAGTACATATGGTTGCGATGCCGCAAAATATGAATGAATTTTTGGCGCTTATCGAGAAAGAAAATCCACATGTGAAAATAGAAATGGTAGGGAAGAAATAAAAAAAAGCTCGGAGAAAATTCCGAGCGTTTTTATTATTATTTTAAGTTCTCTGGGTTTAAAGCTTCTAATTCAGGTACAACGAAGCGTCCGTCTTTACGGATTAGTACGTCGTCGAAGTAAATTTCGCCACCGCCGTATTCAGGGCGCTGGATGCATACTAAATCCCAGTGAATGTTCGAGTTGTTGCCGTTCCATGCATCGTCGTAAGCTTGTCCAGGAGTGAAGTGGAAGCTGCCATCGATTTTTTCATCGAATAGGATGTCTCCCATTGGATGTAAGATGTATGGGTTTACGCCGATTGCGAACTCACCAACGTAGCGTGCGCCTTCGTCTGTATCGAAGATTTTGTTAATGCGTTCTGAATCGTTTGCAGTTGCTTCAACGATTTGACCGTTCTCAAACTTAAGTTGTACATTTTCAAATGTATAACCGTTGTAAGGAGATGGTGTGTTGTAAGAAACTGTACCGTTAACAGAATCACGAACTGGTGCAGAGTATACTTCACCGTCTGGAATGTTTAAATGACCTGAGCATTTAATTGCTGGAATGTCTTTAATAGAGAATGTTAAGTCAGTTCCGGGACCAGTTAAACGAACTTTATCTGTTTTATTCATTAATGTAACAAGGCTATCCATCGCCTTATCCATTTTACCGTAGTCTAAGTTACAAACTTCGAAGTAGAAGTCTTCGAAAGCTTCTGTACTCATTTTAGCAAGCTGTGCCATAGAAGCATTTGGGTAGCGAAGAACAACCCAGCGCGTTTTCGGAACGCGAATGTCTCTATGAACTTTTTTACCAACTGTTTGGCCATGAACTTTCATACGCTCACTTGGAACGTCAGCTTGTTCATTAATATTATCGCCAGAGCGAAGGCCGATATAAGCGTCCATGTCTTTCATTACGCTTGCTTCATATGCAGCGATTTGTTCGAAATGTTCTTCAGTAGCACCCATTAATAAAGAGCGATCTACTTGATGATCTTTTAAAGAGACGAATGGGAAACCACCAGCTGCATATGCTTCTTTTACAAGTGCAGTTACAAGTTCTTTTTGTAAGCCAAAGTTTTCAATTAATACTTTTTCACCTTTTTGTAAGCGGATAGAGTAGTTAATTAAATTGTATGCTAACTTTTCAATACGTGGATCTTTCATATGTAAAGCCTCCCTACTAATTATGTATCCTCTCCTATTGTAACCTACTTAGTGGAATTTGTTGAATGATTTATGTTACAGTTAACGAATAAGTATGAAAATTCTAATGATGAGATAGGGATTAGAATGAAACGGAAAATGATTGTATAATAGGGGAAAGTATGAAAAAGATAAAGGAAGTGATGAAATGCAAGTTCTTTTATATGTAAGTGCGGCTATTATCGCGGTTGCTTTCGCAGTATTAGTAGTGTATGTATGCAGAACGTTGTTATCGGTTCAGAAGACGTTAGAAAACGTTGCAAGCACGTTAGAAGGTTTAGAAAAACAAATGCAAGGAATTAGCGTAGAGACAGAGCAATTATTACATAAGACGAATGCGTTAGCTGATGATATTCAACAGAAGTCACAGTCATTAAATAAAGTGGTAGCGGGTGTAGATGGGATTGGAACGACAATCCAATCTTTAAATACGAAGCTTCGTAATGTATCAGACTCTGTAACGGATGAAATTGAAAATAACGCTGATAAAGTAGCGCAAGTTGTACAGTGGAGCAGTGCGGCGATTGAAGTATACAATCATTACCGTGCGTCGAGACAAGAGAAGAAGGTTGAAAAAGAAGAGCGTAAATTAGAAAGAATTGAGAAAAAAGCTGAAAAGAAAGAGAAGCGCTCTAGATTTCGTATGAGAGGTGAATCGTGATGAATATGACAAAACTTGAAACAATTGAAGAGCTTGAAGTCTTGGTAGAAAAGAATGAGCCGTATGTTCTTTTTAAACATAGTACGACATGCCCGATTAGTCACGGTGCATACACAGAATTTCAAGCGTATTGCAGTGAAGAAAGAGCGGTACCAGCGTATTACTTATACGTACAAGACGCGAGAGATGTGTCGAATCGTGTTGCAGAACAGTACAGCATTAAACATGAATCTCCGCAAGTGTTATACATAAAAGATGGGATCGTAGTATGGAATACGTCTCATTGGAACATTAAAAAAGACGCTTTAGAAGAGAATATTAAGTAAAAAGAAGCAAGCTAAAGGTGCTTGCTTCTTTTTTTTGTTTTTGTTGAAATATATTTAATGGTACACTGTTATTAGTTCAAATTAAATAACTAGATTGTTGAAAGTAGGTTTTAAGTAATGAAGAAAATGGCATTATCCTTCGCGGTCGTAAGTTTATTACTGGGAGCTTGTAGTAACGATAGTAATACGATTAGTAAGAAGGATGAAGTTATACAAAAAGATACAAAAGAAAAAAGTATGATTCCGAGAACTGCTGTTTCTAAAGATTATTATAGAACTGTTATTCCTTTAAAAGAACAAAAGGTTATTAATACAGCTAATATAAAAACAAATTCTAAATTAGATTTAGCAGAGTATGAAAATGGTTTAATAAATATTGCAACGCAACAATTTGATACAGAGAGTCACGTACTGCAATTAAATCAGTATATTCCAGAGAAACTAGTTGATGAACTAGTTGCGAAAGTAGAAGCGCCAGTTTTGACGAATATTATAGAACAAGACTATTTTGGAAAACAGAATTCAAATGAATTAAGTTTATCTGGTGTTATGATTGGCTTAGCTATGTCTTCAAGTGTATCGAATGAAGAAGCTATGTCTAAAGGGTCTGAAGTTGCTAAACAACTTATTGAAGCTATTAACAAAAATGATAAGTATAACAAATCTCCAATTACGTTTGCTATCTTTAAGCAAGAAAGTACTAGTTCTTTAAAAAATGGTACGTATATTGCTAGTGCTACTGTTCAAAAGAATGATACGAACCTTGGAAATTGGAGTACAATTGATGAAAAGTCGTATTCATATCCTTCTGATGAATTTACACAAGCACATGGAGAAGATAATACAAAAATAAATAACTTTGCTAAGGAAATAAAAGGTTTTTCTAATGGAGATTTTATTCCAGTCAACGCTAAAGTTTCTTATAAGAAAGATCAAATGGATACATTAAATATGAATATTGTTATTAAATATAACGGTAAAACAGAATTAATGGCTCTTACCCAATTGGCTGCTCAAGGCATGTTAGACAAATTGCCTAAAAATGCGAAAGTACAATTACAGATTAAGTCCGAGAGTAAAATTGAGGCCGTTATTATAAAAGAGAAAAACAGTGATAAACCGTTTGTTTCCTTCTTGTAAAAAAGACAGTATGTAAACTGTCTTTTTTTTTATTTTAAATAAAAATATACAATGTTTTTTGATAGTAATTCATTGCTGTATATCGTGTGACAATCGTATATGTATCAGCTATAATAAGTTATCTTAAAAAAGTAATATATAGGAATTTGAAAGAGGTGGCTTTCTTATGGCATCACAACAATTAGGTCGTTTACGTTCTGAGATTGATCAACTTAATTTACAAATATTAGAGTTACTAAACGAAAGAGGTCGTCTCGTACAAGAAGTTGGTAATTTAAAAGAAATACAAGGTGTGAAACGTTTTGATCCTGTACGTGAAAGAAATATGCTGGATTTAATTGCAGAGAATAATAATGGTCCATTTGAAACTTCGACTTTACAACATATTTTCAAACAAATTTTTCAAGCTGGTTTAGAGTTACAAGAAGATGATCATCGTAAAGCATTACTTGTTTCTCGTAAGAAAAAAACAGAAGATACAATTGTTGAAATTAATGGTGAAAAAATTGGTGACGGAAATCAGCATTTTATTATGGGACCGTGTGCAGTGGAAAGTTATGAACAAGTACGTCAAGTTGCTGAAGCAATGAAAGAGCAAGGTCTGAAATTAATGCGTGGTGGTGCGTTCAAACCACGTACTTCACCGTATGATTTTCAAGGTCTTGGATTAGAGGGATTACAAATTTTGCGCCAGGTAGCAGATGAATATGATTTGGCTGTTATTAGTGAAATTTTAAATCCGAATGATATTGAGATGTCATTAGATTACGTTGATGTTATTCAAATTGGCGCTCGCAATATGCAAAACTTTGATTTGCTCAGGGCAGCTGGTGCTGTAAATAAACCAGTATTATTAAAACGTGGTCTATCAGCAACGATTGAAGAATTCATTAATGCGGCAGAATATATTATGGCAAAGGGAAATGGAAACATTATTTTATGTGAACGAGGTATTCGCACGTATGAAAGAGCGACGCGTAATACGCTTGATATTTCCGCTGTGCCGATTTTAAAGAAAGAAACACATTTACCTGTCGTTGTCGATGTAACGCATTCTACAGGGCGACGTGACCTTGTCTTACCAACTGCAAAAGCAGCGATGGCAATTGGTGCAGACGCAATTATGGCTGAAGTACATCCAGATCCAGCTGTAGCTTTATCAGATGCGGCGCAGCAAATGAATATACCGCAGTTCAATGATTTTATGAATGAATTAAAATCATTTGGAAGTAAATTATAAAAACTTTTAATGAGCTGTTCCAAGAAGGCATTTTGGAACAGCTTTCTCCTATTGTATAGCGACTGTCATTGTCGATTTTTGTTGGTAAGTTGATATATTTAAAAAATCGCTGATATAATTAGAGTTGCGGTCGATATATTTGGAAAATCGCTGATATATTTCGAGTTACAGTCGATATATTCGAAAAATCGCCGATATAAATTTCATTTACTATCGTACTGTTTAAAATAAGATTTCTACTTAGGAAACATCTATTTTTTTACAAAAAATGCCCTTTTTTCATAAAAAATACGAAAATACGAGAAAAGAAGCGAATTTTTTCGAAACTTTTGCGGGAAAATATTGTATGAGCCTGCGTTTTTATCGTATCATTAGTAAAAGGAAGAACTCGGGACGATTGGTGGCATCTGCAAATAGAGTTGATGTCTTTTTTTCATTCAAGTAACCGATACATAAAAATAGATAACAAAAATAGAAGGAGTGTGCGATGAGATGAACGTAACAATATATGATGTAGCGCGCGAAGCAAACGTTTCAATGGCTACCGTATCACGCGTTGTGAACGGTAACCCAAATGTAAAGCCTACAACAAGAAAGAAAGTATTAGAAGCAATTGATCGTTTAGGATACCGCCCAAATGCGGTAGCACGTGGACTAGCAAGTAAGAAGACAACTACAGTAGGTGTTATTATTCCTGATATCTCAAATACGTTTTATGCAGAACTTGCACGTGGAATTGAAGATATCGCAACAATGTACAAATATAACATCATTTTAAGTAACTCTGATCAAAACAAAGAGAAAGAGTTCCATTTATTAAATACGATGCTTGGAAAACAAGTGGACGGAATTGTTTTCATGGGTGAAGATATTACAGACATTCACATTGAAGAATTTAAAAAATCTCCAGTACCAATTGTATTAGCAGCGTCATTTGATGAGCAAAATGAAACTCCATCAGTAAATATTGATTATACACAAGCAGCTTATGATGCAATGAAGCACTTTATTGAGCAAGGACATAAGCGTATCGGTTTCGTCTCTGGTCCTTTCATTGATAAAGCAGGAAGTGCGAAGAAGTTACAAGGTTATAAAAAAGCTCTAGAAGAAGCAAGTATTTCATATGATGAAAATCTTGTAATCGATGGAGATTACACATATGATTCAGGTATTGAAGCATTCGAAAAGCTTTGGAGCAATGATGAAAAGCCAACAGCAATCTTCGTGTCTTCTGATGAAATGGCACTAGGTGTAATCCATGCAGCACAAGACGCTGGATTAAACGTACCAACTGACGTAGAAGTACTTGGTTTCGATAATACACGTCTTGCATTAATGGTTCGTCCGCAGCTTTCAACAGTTGTTCAACCGATGTATGATATCGGTGCAGTAGCAATGCGTTTATTAACAAAGTATATGAACAAAGAAAAAGTGGAAGATCACACTGTTATCTTACCTCACCGTATCCAATTTAGAGATTCAACCAAGTAAGTATAAAAAAGCTCACAGCATTTGCTGTGAGCTTTTATTCGGATTCAGGATAGTATTTTTGTACGACTGTATCCACCGCTTTATTTTTCTTAACGTGTAAAAATCTTGCGTACAATTCTTTTCCAGTTTTAAAGGGGGTATCGTCTAATTCAAACACATGTAACACTTTTCGGAACGTCCACGTTACTTGCTCATCGTACATATTATCGTACGTATCTTCAGATTGCATAGCAATTTTTTTACCAAGTTCGTGAGCATCCTCTAAACTGTTTGCTTTAACAAGAATAATGCTTTCTTCAAAAAGTGTATTGTGATTCTCTTCATAATGCCCATCAATTTTCGTAGAATTAGGCTCACTAGAATGAACAGACTCAAACAATAATTTTACAGCGTACATATTATGCTGCATGTTTCACTTTATAAACAATACTTGCGACAAGCGAAGCAGGTATTGTAAATACGTTACTTTGATAATGGTAATGTACTTGGGATTCTTCATAAGACATATTGTCATATAGTTCGTTTTGTGAGACATTCATTTTTTTCTGTTTTTCTTTGAGCATTTTAATGTAGTTGTACTGTATTGGGACGAGAATGATGAAATAAGCTAATACGATTAGTGAAATCCAAATCATTATGAACACTCCCTTACAAAGGATATTTGTATATGGTAATTATATCAATTTACATGAGGGATATCCATATTTTTCTAGTGGTCAATTTCTTTTCCAAAATGCAAAAAGTTCTTCAGGACTTCGTAAATTATGTTCAAGGCATGTTTGTGAAGTGCGTTTAAAATATCCTACAATATCATCTTCCAATTGAAATCCTCCCTAGTATATAGCTTACCTGGAAGAGTTCTCTATAGATTGTATGATTCCTTGTTATATGTCACATAAGTGTAAAAATAACTATTATAGGGCAATGTCATGTATAATAGAAAGAAAAGGCTTGTGAGGGGGGAAAAGAGATGATCGTTCTTTGGATAATTACGCTTTGTATGACTGCTATTTTTGCATATATGACGTTAAAACAAAATGGTTTAAAGCGATTTGTTCCAGGAAGTATTCTTGCAGGAATTGCCCTTATCACGTATGTAATTTCTATTTTTATTGAAAGTGTATCAGTAGATATGAGCAAAAGTTTAATGTTTATTGGTATTACACTATTTGCAGGTAGCATTATGGTACTTATGGTTGCTGGTATTATTTTGTTTATTCATATGAATTCGGAAACGTTATAGCATATAGAAAAGGCATGTACCCTTGGGGACATGCCTTTTTATCCGTTCAATTATGCTCTATCTTTAGAAGAATTTTGTTGCTTTAATAAGTCACGAATTTCGCCAAGAAGTTCTTCTTCTTTTGTTGGTTCCGGAAGTGCCTCTTCTTTTTCTTCTTCTCTCTTAGATGTTAGTTTGTTGAATACTTTAACGAACATAAAGATAGCCGCTGCAATAATTAAGAAATCAAAAATAGTTTGGATGAAGTTACCGTACATAATAGATGATTTACCGAATGTAATTTTTAAATCTGTAAAGTCAACGCCACCTAATACCATACCAAGTAATGGTGTGATGATATCTTTTACTAAAGAACTAACGATTTTACCGAATGCAGCACCGATTACAACCCCGACAGCTAAATCGATTACATTCCCTTTGAAGGCGAATTTTTTAAACTCGTTCCACATGTGTTAATCCCATCCTTTCCACGATTCATTATGAAATTTATAATTCCTATCAACATATTCTATAGAAATTTGTGACAGAAATAAAGGGGGAATGGGAATGAAAGTAAATTCTGAAAAATGTATCCGTTTTAATTTTTGCTTACATTATCTAGTAGAGATTGCAATAGTTGCTGCGTTTTTAATCCTTCTAATCCATCTACAACAGGCTTTGTATCTCCGTGTACACATTCAATAAAATGACGAACAGCATCTTCAAAACCACGTTGTTTTAACGTCGTATCCCATGATGGGGAACCACTTTGTGAAACTGAGTTTTCCTGTTCAATTTCAAATGTATTCATATTTTTTACGCGAATGATTTTCCCTGGCGTTACAAGTTCAATTTGTTCTAAATTAGTACCGGCATGGCGATGCATTGCAGTAGAAAGTAATAGTCCACTTGGAGTTGTATATGTATGATGTCCGTAAAGAAGTTCATTCTTTTCATTGATTTGTATCATATTGTGAACGGCGTTAAGGTCATCATTAGCTAACCAGCGAGCAGTATCTACAATGTGTAAATAATCATCTAACATAGTGAAGTCGTACGTATATGGCCCGACTTTATTTGTACGATGCTTTTCAATGCGAATCCATGAAATATCATTAGCCTGTTCTTTGGCAGCGACATACATAGGAACGAATCTGCGATTAAATCCGACCATTAATTTTCGGTTATACTTCTCGCTTAACTCGA
The DNA here is from genome assembly GCF_002218325.1 of Bacillus sp. M13(2017). Lineage (NCBI taxonomy): Bacteria > Bacillati > Bacillota > Bacilli > Caryophanales > Bacillaceae > Bacillus > Bacillus sp. M13(2017). The sequence continues at coordinate 187,539 of NZ_KZ268500.1, forward strand.
CTAGTTGCTCAGCTTGTTCCACTGTAGCTGCTAGTGGCTTATCAACATAAACGTCGATTCCCTTTTTCAGAAGTTCAGAAACGATTTCATAATGTGAAGCAGTTGAACTATGAACGAAGATTGCATCGCATTCCGAAGCTAACATTTCAATAGAATGAAAGTCTTGAATACGGTATTGCTGGCAAACTTGTTTTCTTTTCTCAGCGTTAGGTGTAAACGCCCCTACAAAATTCCAATCTGTTTCTTTTGTAAGTGTTGGAAGGTAGGCTTTTTGCGCAATACTTCCAAGTCCAATCATCCCAATTTTAGGTTTGTTCATGTGTATTCCCACCCTATTAATAGTAATGTAACGGGTTAAATGTAGCATAGGGTGGGGGAGGAAGGCAAAAAATAGCTTTTTACTTATTCCCTTCTAACAAAATCTTCTCTATCTCTTCAAAGTTATGAGCACGAGCATGCTCTAGCGGGGTAACACCATCGTTGTCTGGAATAGTTACATCTGCGCCGTGCTCAATAAGAAGGCGAATGACTTGTTGCTGTGTTTCGTTTCCGTTACTTAGTACGATGGCTTCCATTAAAGCTGTCCATCCCAGGTTATTTACATGATTTACATCAATATTTGTTCGAGTGAGGAGTTCTTTTATAACGTCAATATAGCCATGTTCTGAGGCTGGGATAAGAGCTGTTCCGCCGTAAAGATTTGTAATCGTAGGATCTGCACCAGCATCAATTGTTAGTTTTAAAATGTCTAAGTAACCTTCCGCACCGGCGTATAGAAAGGGATTGTTTTTCATGTCATCTTGGATATTTACGTCAGCACCAGCTTCGATAAGTGCTTTTGCGGTTTTTACATCATTTTTGTATGTAGCAATCATAAGAGGGGTACGTCCTTGATTATCCGTCGCATTTATATTTGCACCTTGTTTTAGTAAAGATATAACAGTATTCGTTTCATTTTTTTCAGTAGCTGCTAGTAGTGCAGTCTCCATGTTTGTCATCTCCTTTTTGACTTCTTGTTCTTGCGAGCATCCTTGTAAAAAAATTACGCAACATATCATACTGAATGTTTTTTTGAACATGGAATTTCAACCTCCTAATTTCAACTGTAAAATAGGAACATTAAATTTTTATAAACTGACGCTAAAATTACTATAAAATTGCTTGAGTAATTGAACATATATTTTTATGCTTATAAATAATAAGGTTTGATAAAGTGAGGATTTAAGATATGTCTATTAAAACAAGGTTTTTATTTTCTTATATTGCTGTTATCCTCGTTTCCATTACGCTTATATTAGTCGCGGGATTTTTAATCGTTTTTTCGATAACAGGTGACTTGGAAGCAGTAAAAAATTTCTATAAAAGTTCTTATATTCAAAAGCCACTTACACCAGAAGAAGAGAATGCCTATCTTGAGTTGAAGTCAGCAGCTAAACAGCATCAATCTCAATTGTTAGATGAGTCGTTTGTCTCAGCAATAGAAAAAGAGGGTGTGAAAATAGTAGTAAGAAAAGGAGAAACACTTTCATATGCTTCAAACGTATTTGAAAGTGTATCTTTAAAAGAAGCCCTTCCGAAATTTGAAGCGGCAAATATTAATAGTCGTGGTACAACGGAACTAGGCGATACATTTTATCGATATGTAAAGTTTGATTTTTATTTTCCTCAGGAAGAAGAGGGAAGTATATTTGTACTAAAAAAGCAAAGTTCATTTGTAGATCTTACACAAAAATTATTTCCAATCTTATTCGTATCTCTCTTACTACTAGCCATTTTACTCATTGGATTATTAAGTTACCTCGTTTCAAGAAGTGTAATAAAACCAATTTTTGTATTGAAAGGCGCAACGGAGAAAATTAAAGAAGGAAATTTAGATTTTCAAATACCAGTTACATCACACGATGAAATAGGGCAATTAAATCAAGGATTTGAGGAAATGAGGAAGAGATTAAAAGAATCGATAGAGATGCAAACACAGTATGAAGAAAATAGAAAAGAGCTTATTTCAAACATCTCTCATGACTTAAAAACACCGATTACATCAATTATCGGATATGTAGAAGGAATAAAGGACGGGGTAGCAAATACGCCAGAAAAAATGGATAAGTATTTAACAACTATCCATACGAAGGCAAAACATATGGACACACTAATTGATGAACTCTTTTTGTTTTCGAAGCTCGATTTGAATCGAGTTCCCTTTCAGTTTGAAACGGTTGAATTAAATATGTTTATGCAAGAGTTAATCGAAGAGATGCAAATGGATTTAAGTAAAGAAGGTATAGAAGTTAACTTACAATTACATGCATCACCACTATATGTAACGGCTGATTGCGAAAAGATCAATAGAGTTATATCAAATTTAATTCATAATAGTGTGAAATACATGGATAAAGAAGAGAAGAAAATTACTGTAACAGTATCGAGTGATAATAATAAAGTTATTGTGAAAGTGATGGACAATGGATCAGGTATAGAATCTGATACATTGCCGTATATCTTTGAACGTTTTTATCGTGCAGAACAATCGCGGAATTCTAGCACAGGTGGAAGTGGACTTGGTTTAGCAATAGCGAAGCAAATTGTTGAAGAACATGGCGGGGAAATTTGGGCGGAAAGCGAGCTTGGTAAAGGGACAAGCATTTTCTTCTCATTGGAAAAAGTAGAGGAATGTGGTGAGTAAATTGAAAAGAATTTTACTAATAGAAGATGAAGTAAGTATTGCAGAATTACAGCGAGATTATTTAGAAATTAATGATTTCCAAGTTGATGTAGAGCATTCAGGAGAAATAGGTTTACAAACAGCCTTGCAAGAAGACTATGATTTAATTATTTTAGATATTATGCTTCCGAAAATGAACGGATTCGAAATTTGTAAACAAATACGTGCTGTAAAAGATATCCCGATTTTACTTGTTTCAGCAAAAAAAGAAGATATAGATAAAATTCGCGGACTCGGATTAGGAGCGGATGATTATATAACGAAACCGTTTAGCCCGAGTGAATTAGTCGCAAGAGTAAAAGCACATATTGCCCGTTATGAAAGATTATTAGGAAATGTGAGTAAGCAACGTGATACGCTATATATTCACGGAATTTCTATCGATCAACGAGCGAGGAAAGTTTTTATAAACAATGAAGAAATCGCGTTTACAACGAAGGAATTTGATTTATTGACATTCTTTGTAACGCATCCAAACCAAGTATTAAATAAAGAACAGTTATTTGAACGCATTTGGGGATTAGATTCCGCTGGTGATTTAGCCACTGTTGTCGTCCACATTAGAAAACTACGTGAAAAAATTGAAAGAGATCCTGCTCACCCGCAATACATTGAAACGGTATGGGGAGCTGGTTATCGTTTTAATGTGTAGGGAACCTGTCAAAGTTTTGGCAGGTTTTTTTATGTGATCAAAAGGGGAAAATAGGTAATTTATGTTAAAATATAAAGAGAGATAAAACATAGGAGAGTGTGAGAGGGCGTGCTACATTTTGGGAGATACATTAAAAGATAATAAATCAAACAAGGCTTTAAAGATTGGAACCAATATCATACTTATCTTATTAATTATCGGTGCAATACAAATGTTTTATGATGAAGATTATACAAATGATCATTTTGGTTGGTTATTTATGATGGTCTTTTTTGCAATTAAAATAGTTTCTAGTTTTCTAATAAGTTTAAAAGAAGGAGATAAAAAGGCAGTATTTATTGATTTAGGTTTAGTGGTTTTGTGTGTTCTTCTTTTAATTGTTACTAGTTGAAATACTTCTTTTGAAAAAAGCTCATAGTCTCATAGAGGCTGTGAGCTTTCCTTAATAATAACGGTACTGGCGTAATGATTTATAAAATGTTTGAGTAGTAGAAGTAAACTGAGCAGCTTCTTCTAAAAAAGGATAATGATTACTCTCTTCAAGTGTCACAAAAATAGAATTACGTATGCCCTCATGCATATCGATAGAACACTGAATCGGGCACTGCACATCGTGTCTTCCGCATATAATAAGGGTCTTTGTTTGGATGGAAGATAAATTCTTTCTTAAATCAAATGAAAGATATTCATTGGTGAAAGCATTCATACGGCTAGCGGACATAGTTTTTTGGATTGGTTTACAAAAATAAGAATTGTAGTTTTCCGGTTTATATAATGATAATTTTGTTCTCTTAGTAGATAGCTCTTTCCGTTCTTCACTTGTAAGGAGAGGGTTTTTTAAGTTTTCGATGAGTTTTTGCATATAATGAAACTGCGGATGTTCTAGATGATAAATGCAAAAGGGTGTTTCGGTGTAGTTGCTTGCTGCCGCTCCAACGAGTACTAATGATTGTAAGGAATTTGGATAGGTAATTGCATATAAAAGTCCAAGCATACCACCTGTTGAATGACCGGCGAAATGCCATGTTGGAAGTTGTAATGCTTCTCGGATGGCTTCTAAGTCGTGGATTGTTTCAATCATGCTTAATTCGTTTTCTGACTGGGCGGTTACAGAGCGACCAGTATCTCGTAAATTAATGAGAAATACACGATGCGTAGCAGTAAAAACATCCGCAAAGTAATCACCAGTTTCATTAAATTGTGAATAGTGATGTGTAATACAAAGCGATTCGCCATTTCCTTTTGTAAAGAGTTCAAATGTACCGCGTTTCGTGTTGATTATTTGTTGTGTCCACATAATATCACGACCTTTTCTCATAAAAGTTGGGCCAGACTGTTATGAAATAAAAATATATCAGCGATTATTAGAATATATCGGCGCAACTCGGAATATATCAGCGATTATCAAAATATATCGGCGCAACTCGGAATATATCAGCGATTATTAAAATATATCGACTTACCGACAGAAAACGACAATAATAGCAAGCTTTAAATAAAAGGAGGCTATTCAAAAACGAGCCTCCTTTTCGTTTAGTATAAAGATTTTGTCATATTATTCCGAATAATTTCAAGGGATTTCGCTACAGTTAATGCATTCTTTTCTTCAATTTCTGGTTTACGGGGGATAGGTTTATACATGTTGTCTGGATCTTCCCATGTGAGGGGAAGTTCTGTTTCTGCTTGTCCTTTCCAAGCTTCAATCCATTCTGGAGGGAGATAACCTGAGATGTTGTGGATGTTGTTCATTTCGAGCCAAATGAGTGCCCAAGCTCTTGGAACGACACGCCAGTGATCATAGCCACCGCCGCCGACAGCAATCCAGCGACCGTCGCAATATTCGTTAGCGATTTCGCGAGCGAGCTTCGGTATTTCGCGGTAAATATTCATTGTCGCACAAAGATGTGTAAGTGGGTCGTAGTAATGTGCGTCAGCACCATTTTGCGTTAAAATAATATCCGGTTTAAAGTACGCTGCAACTTCTTTTACAACAGTTCGATATGATTCTAAGAACGATTCATCTTCTGTAAAAGCATCGAGTGGAACATTAAAAGAATAACTATAACCATTACCTTGTCCACGTTCGTTTACAGCGCCAGTTCCAGGGAATAAATAGCGACCAGTTTCATGCAGTGAAACGGTGCATACGTTAGGGTCATCATAAAACGACCATTGTACGCCATCACCGTGATGAGCATCTGTATCAATATATAAGACGCGTAAACCGTATTTCTTTTGAATATATTTCATTGCGATAGAACTGTCGTTATAAATACAAAAGCCAGATGCTTTGCCGCGAAAGCCGTGATGTAAGCCGCCGCCCAAATTAAGTGCGTGTTTTACTTTTCCGGAAAGAACAGCATCGACAGCTGTTAACGTACCGCCAACGAGCAATGCGCTTGCTTCGTGCATATTTGGGAACATCGGTGTATCTTCTGTTCCGAGTCCATATGTCATCGCAATTGATTTTTCTAACTTTCCTTCTCCAGCACGTTTTACCGCATTTATGTACTCCTCTGTATGAACGTAGGCAATCTCTTCATCTGTAGCCATCCGTGGTGAGATGATTTGAGAGGGAGAGATGAAACCGCCCTTTTGTAATAAATCATACGTAAGTGTGACGCGCAGTTGGTTAAAAGGATGATCAGGGCTAAATGAATAGCCCAGAAAATCATCCGAATAAATAAACGCGCTACTCATGCTTGCATCCCCATGATGTTTGGCCATAATACGCGGTAGCCTTCTGCTTCAAGTGCATCAATCACTTTTAGAGGATTCATCGTTTGAATGCGGAAAACGAGTACTTTATCATTCTCATCTTTTGCTGGGTAGACGAGAACGCTCACGATATTTATTTGTAAATCACTAAAAATAGCAACGACTTTTCCAAGAATACCAGGTTCATTTTTTACTTGAATTTCAATTTGCGAACTTGGTTGATGTGCTCCTGTTAATTTTACTAACGTGTGCAGTACTGTAGATTCTGAGATTATTCCAACTAACTTCCCAGCTTTTGTAACAGGAAGACAGCCAATTTTATTTTCAAAAAATAAAGTAGCAATTTCCTCAACGAAATCGAGAGGGTGGCAAGTCATTACAGGATGTTTCATAATAAGTTCAAGCGGTTGCTGTAGCATATCGAGTGAAACTTGTTCATCTAGAATAGACGGACTTGCATCTCTTACATCCCGATCAGAAATAATGCCTACGACGTGATTATTTTGATCGACAATTGGAATGTGCCGAATGCCTTTCGTGCGAATCGTTCGGATTGCTGTTTCGATTGTATCGTTTGGATGTAGTGTAACTACATTTTGATTCATAATTTCTTCTACAATCATTCCAGTTGCCCCCTTTATTAATACATAAAACGATTGTGAAAACGTAGACGATCAAAAGCTTGAATAGAATCCGTATCAACGCGTTTACCGATGCGGACCATTAAACAGTTGGCGGGATGTGAACAAATTTCAGGATCGTCTGTAGCCATCCATTGTAACCCGCCGGCATTCATCATCTTTTCCATTACTTTTCGGTATTCCCAAACATTTAATCCTGTTTGTTTCAAATCCCAGTGCCAATAATATTCAGTCGTCAATATAATGTAATCTTCCATATAATCGTCCATCATAGAAACCTCTAGTAAGTTCTTTCCGACAGAACTCCCGCGGAAGGCTGGGACTACTTCAATTGCCCCAAGCTCAATTAAGTTTTCTATTTTTCCTTCTGACCATCGTTCAAGTGGATCAGGATATAAATATGTAACATATCCAACAATCATCTGGTCATGTCTAGCAATAATGAGTCGAGCTTCTGGTAATTTAGAAATTTCGACAATTGCTTTATATTGCTGTTCAGCAGGACGAAATGCAACTAAATCTGGATGAAATTCATACATTTCAAGATTATGTGTAGAGACAGGACCTTCAATAATTAAAGTGCCTTTCGCTGTTTTTAAGTTTCTAGCATTGTATATTTTTTTATGAATCAATGTATTGCTCACCACCTTGAGGGTTTGTGAATCTATTAATATCGTACTTTATAATATATGCGATGTGAATCGAATTTTGTCATTAAAAATTTGTCTAAAAATCAACAAATATACTGAAAATTTTAAATAATGTCATTATAATAGATAATAGAATACATAGGAGGGGGATGTAAAGTATGAAAGTAGAAACGCTTCCTGTCATTAAAGGAGAAAATAATTTGCCGAATTATGATGAGGCATACGCGAATTTTAACTGGGAAGAGGTTAATAAAAACTTTACTTGGAATGAAACAGGCCGAGTAAATATGGCGTATGAGGCAATTGATAAGCATGCGAAATCCGATCGAAAGAATAAAGTAGCTCTTTATTATCAAGATGGATCGCGAAAAGAGAAATATACATTTAAGGAAATGAAGGATTTTTCTAATAAAGCAGGAAACGTCCTTAAGAATTATGGCGATGTAGAAAAAGGCGATCGCGTTTTTATTTTTATGCCACGTTCTCCAGAGTTATATTTCGCACTTTTAGGTGCAGTGAAATTAGGAGCAATTGTTGGACCGCTATTTGAAGCATTTATGGAAGGCGCAGTTCGCGATCGCTTAGAAGATAGCGAAGCAAAGGTGTTAATTACAACGCCTGAATTGTTAGAGCGCGTACCATTAAATGATTTACCGGCTTTAAAAACAGTTTTCCTTGTTGGAGATAATGTAGAAGAAGGCGGTAAAACGGTAGCGTTCAATCCTTTATTTGAACAAGCTTCAAAAGAATTACATATTGAATGGTTAGGCCGTGAAGACGGTTTGATTCTACATTACACGTCTGGCTCTACTGGTAAGCCAAAAGGTGTGCTTCATGCGCAAAACGCAATGGTTCAGCACTATCAAACGGCGAAGTGGGTATTAGATTTAAAAGAAGACGATGTATATTGGTGTACTGCTGACCCGGGCTGGGTAACTGGAACAGCTTACGGTATTTTCGCACCGTGGTTAGTTGGAGCGTCAAATGTTATTTTAGGTGGACGCTTTAGTCCAGAAGCTTGGTATGAAGCACTGCAAGATTACGGTGTGACGGTTTGGTACAGCGCACCAACAGCATTCCGTATGTTAATGGGAGCTGGACAAGACGCAATTAAAAAATATGACTTATCACAAGTTCGTCACGTATTAAGCGTTGGTGAGCCGTTAAATCCAGAAGTAATTCGCTGGGGTATGAATGCATTTGGACTTCGTATTCATGATACGTGGTGGATGACAGAAACAGGTGGACAAGTTATTTGTAACTACCCTTGTATGGAAATCCGTCCAGGTTCAATGGGTAAACCAATTCCAGGTGTGAAAGCAGCGATTGTTGATAATGAAGGAAATGAAGTGCCTCCTTACACAATGGGTAACTTAGCGATTGCGAAAGGTTGGCCATCTATGATGCGCGGGATCTGGAATAACCAGCAAAAGTATGAATCTTATTTCATGCCGGGAGATTGGTACGTATCAGGCGACTCTGCCTATATGGATGAAGATGGATACTTCTGGTTCCAAGGACGTATTGACGATGTAATTATGACGTCAGGTGAGCGCGTTGGTCCGTTTGAAGTAGAAAGTAAATTAATCGAGCATGCTGCTGTTGCAGAAGCTGGTGTAATTGGTATTCCTGATCCGGTGCGCGGCGAAATTATTAAAGCATTTATCGCACTTCGAGCAGGATACGAACCATCTGATGAATTAAAAGAAGAAATTCGTCAATTTGTAAAGAAAGGCCTAGCAGCTCATGCAGCGCCACGACAAATTGAATTTAGAGATAAATTACCGAAAACGAGAAGTGGTAAAATTATGCGCCGCGTATTAAAAGCGTGGGAGCTGAATTTACCAACAGGTGACTTATCAACGATGGAAGATTAAGAGAGAAAGGTCTGAACGAAAAATGTTCAGGCCTTTTTTTTGTCAATAATAAAGGAGCTAATATAGATGAAGATACCGAATTTAGAAGGAGACATAGTGTGTTTACGTTCTGTAGAACCTGAAAAAGATTACACCGAGTGGTATGAGGCAATGAAAAATGCCGATATGCATCGTTGGACGGGGAATACAGTCCCGAAAGATAGTAATGAAATTAAAGAGTTGTTATACACTTATAAAAATTTGAAAGATATTATGGCTTGGTCAATTATAATGAAACAATCAAAGGAAATGATAGGGACATATTGGATTTCTATGCCAACTGTGAATGAAAATAAAAAGTTAATTGTGAGTGCAGAGGCTCAACGGATTGCACGTAAGTTTTGGCGTACAGGTGTTAATCGAGAGGCGAGAAATTTAATATATAATTATATATTTTTAAATTTAGATGTGGATGAAGTTCATGCACAGGCTTGGGATAAAAATATCAATTCATGCAGGTCTATGGAGAAAATAGGATTTAAATTAGAGAAACAAGTGAAACGCTCATTCCCTAAATACAATGAAATATTTTTGGAAAACCATTATGTACTATATAAAAAGGACTGGCTTACATAAAAGGTTATGGTTGAAAAAGATATTTGTTGATGTAAAATAAAAGAAACTTATATATACGAGTTAAAGGGGAGAGGAAAATGAAACCAGAAAAGGAAAAGATGATACTAGGAGAAATGTATATACCGGCTGATCCAGTTTTAGTACAAGAAAGAGAGCAAGCACGTATATTAACGAGAAAATTAAATGATACGCCAGAAGAGCAATTGAAAGAGCGTAGCGAAATCATAAAAGAATTATTCGGAACGACAGGAGATAATATTCATCTTGAATCTTCTTTTAGATGTGATTACGGCTATAACATTCATGTCGGTGAAAATTTTTACGCGAACTTTGACTGTACGATTTTAGACGTATGCCCGGTAACAATCGGAGTGAACTGTATGTTAGCTCCAGGTGTTCACATTTATACAGCAACGCACCCGCTTGATCCGGTAGAGCGTATAAGCGGATCAGAATACGGAAAACCAGTTACAATTGGCGATAACGTATGGATTGGCGGAAGAGCAATTATTAATCCAGGTATAACAATTGGAGACAATGCGGTGATCGCATCTGGTGCTGTCGTAACGAAAGATGTACCTAATAATGTAGTAGTTGGCGGGAATCCTGCAAAGATTATAAAAAAACTAAAATAATATTTGAACGAAGTGCCTTCCTCATCTGTATACATTTATGAAAGAATAGATGAGGGAGGCTTTTTTATATCTAATAAATTACTCTTTGCGACGTTGTAAAGGATTGGAGAGAAGTGAAATTCCACCTCTATTTGACACGCCTATATAAATGATGGTATAAAGAAAAGTATATGAATAATTGAGCGTGGAAAGGGAGAAGTAGTGATCATTTCCCTGTTTTAGAGAGCTGATGGCCGGTGAAAATCAGCACATAGATGATCGCGAATTACGCCCCTAGAGCATCTTTTTTCGATTGAATTGTATTCAAAAGGGAAAAGACGGTGCTAAGCCGTTATGTAAATAAGGTGGTAGGCTTTTTTGCCTGCAACTAGGGTGGTAACGCGATAATCAAAATCGTCCCTTATTTGAAGGGGCGATTTTTTTATGTTTTCAACCTTCACGCCAGTAATGAACTTAAAGGAGAGTATGTAGGATATGGGTATTTTACAAGATCTTGAATTTCGCGGTCTAATTAATCAGCAAACAGATGCTGAGGGCCTTGAGCAATTATTAGAAAAAGAAAGCGTTAAATTATACTGTGGTTTCGACCCGACAGCGGATAGTTTACATATTGGTCATATGTTACCAGTATTAATGTTACGTCGTTTCCAATTAGCTGGCCACCAACCAATCGCACTTGTTGGCGGTGGTACTGGTATGATCGGTGACCCGAGTGGTAAAAAAGCAGAACGTACATTAAATACGAAAGATACAGTTGCTTACTACACAGAAAGCATTAAAAACCAACTTTCAAACTTCTTAGAGTTTGAAAACGTGGACAACCCAGCAACGATGGCTAACAACTATGACTGGCTTGGTAGCTTAGATGTAATTTCATTCTTACGCGATATCGGTAAAAACTTCGGTTTAAACTATATGTTAGCAAAAGATACAGTAGCATCTCGTTTAGAAACTGGTATTTCATTCACTGAGTTCAGTTACATGATTTTACAATCATACGACTTCTTAAACTTATACCAACAACATAATTGCCGTCTGCAAATCGGTGGTAGTGACCAATGGGGGAACATTACAGCTGGTCTTGAATTAATCCGTAAATCAGAAGAAGATGCGAAAGCATTCGGTTTAACAATTCCACTTGTTACAAAATCTGACGGTACGAAGTTTGGTAAAACAGAAGGCGGCGCAATTTGGTTAGACCCAGAGAAAACAACTCCTTACGAGTTCTACCAATTCTGGATTAACACAGATGACCGCGATGTTGTTAAATACTTAAAATACTTCACATTCTTATCTCATGAAGAAATTCTTGAGCTTGAAAAGCAAGTAGCTGAAGCGCCAGAAAAACGTGCAGCACAAAAAGCGTTAGGTTCTGAAATGACAAAACTTGTTCACGGCGAAGAAGCATTAGAGCAAGCGATTAAAATTTCAGCTGCATTATTCAGCGGTTCTGTAGCAGAACTGACTGCAAGCGAAATCGAGCAAGGATTCAAAGACGTACCATCTGTAGAACGTACTGCAGAAGATACAGTATTAATCGACTTACTTGTAGAAAGCAAAATCTCTCCATCAAAACGTCAAGCACGTGAAGATGTAACGAACGGCGCAATCTACGTAAACGGTGAGCGTACACAAGCATTAGACTACGTTGTAACAGAAAACGACCGCATCGAAGGTAAATTCACAATCATTCGCCGCGGTAAGAAGAAATATTTCTTAATTCGTTACTAATCAGAAACGAATATAAAACAAATAGTACCCCGAATTGTAGGCTGAAAAGTCTATGATTCGGGGTTTTTATGTATGAATTTAGATTGCCTGATCTTTTCTTGTAAATAGAATATGAAGAATTAATATGAGCATATAAAGTAAGCTAATGAGCATAACAACAAATGCTGTTGGATAAAATTTTGCCGCATATATAAAGAAATCGATTTGATAAATATCTTGGTAATTTGAAACGGTACCTTTAAAGTAATTCGTAAACTTAGCGCTATATTTCCATTCATCAGGATAATCTATTAGATTACTCCCCTGATACCAACTTATAAGTGCTGAAGTAATAAACAACATAAATGAACTTCCGAGTTGAACCATTTGGTTTATTGTCAAAAAGAATCCACCTCCTATTTTATGGTTATTATAGCGTGCATTCGTATGCCTGTAACCTTTTTGTTGTAATCTCCTTTTCGAGTTCATACGGAAATCACATGTAAGCGGTATGATAAACGTATAACAATTAGAAAGGAGTGGTAAAACGAAATGTCACTAGAAGCATTGATTATTTTTTCTTTGCTAAACGCGGGTCAACTTGCAGAGAATTCGAAGGTTGATATACATAAAGAGCAGAAAGATGCTTATGTATATGTTCAAAAAGAGGAAAATAAATAACTTTATTTTATATATAAACTTCAAAAGCCAATCCATTGGATTGGCTTTTTGTCAGGTTGTTGGAAAAAGAGCGTACATTTTTCTCTTTTAAACATTAGCTAAAATTTGATCATAGCACGAAGTAATAAGTGCTTCCAGATCTTTTAAGTCATTAACGTTATCAATAAAAATTCTACTCACTCCCTGTGATTTTGGGGCTTGTTCAACCACAAAATTAGGGCATAGCTGTTTAGTAGCTTCTAAATCGAGTCTTACAACTAAGGATTTTGCATCGCCATCAAGGAAGAGACGTATAAACCATTTTGTGATTACACGATTCATGATACAAAAATAACTAATGGTATCTTTATATTTGAGGTTATTGATATCTCTTTGATGCTCAGTTAAAATCCCTTTAACAATGTTAAATGCGGTTAGTTCATTTTCTGTAGTGAAAACTCTATCTGTTTTGTCTTCTTTGTTAATGTCTTCAATTATTTCGGTAGAAGCAGCTGCAACTAGGCTTGTTTCTATTTTCTCTGATGTTTTTGTTTCTTTTGGTGTTAAACCATCACTGATTATTTCTAATAGTGTTCGATTAATTGCTTTTTTAACGATTGGTCGGAATCGCTCTAAAACGTTATTTGTAATTCTAGTTGAGCTAAAGTCTCTAATTAGAAAACGAAGGAAGTCATCTGAAGGATTTTTAAATAGTTCTTTAATTGTAGAGTTTAAATTGGTCATATAAATAAGCTCTTCAGCATATTTTACGATTTCTTCAGCTTCAAAATTTTCTTTTGTAAAAGTTTCAATCGTTTCAATATCTAAATTAGTTAAATTATCCATGCTGAATGTGAAGAAAGGTTTTTCATCCATCACATTGTCATTTGTTAAATCAGTATAAAACTTGTATTCTACACCATTAGTTAGTACCCCTACTTTGACATCAGGTAAGGCATTGAAATATCTAGATAGTTGCGCATCGTGTTTAAGGAGATTTTCTGTTACAGATTTTGCCTCGATTAAAATAATTGGAACCCCATTTTTAAAAACCGCATAATCGACTTTTTCTCCCTTCTTAGTTCCGAAGTCTGCAACATACTCAGGTCTAACTTCTAAAGGATTAAAAACGTCATAACCTAGTTTTTGAAGAAAAGGAATAATTAATGATTGCTTGGTCATTTCTTCATTAGTTATGTACTCTGTTCGTTCTAAAATTTGGTTAGCTATTTTGTTTATGTCATTTCTGAATTCCATATCAATGTCTCCTCGTTATAAAGTTTAAAAATCTTTAATATTATTGTTATTCCGTGAAAATTCATAATATAACAGAGTTCTTTATGGAAACAGGGAGGTTATTCTTTTTGTTTTAGATGGGAGTATAGGGTATTGGGATTTTTATGTTATGTAGGATATAAAAATAATGAGGGAATTGAAAAAAGCCAATCCACAGGATTGGCTTTTTGTCATTAACGAGAGTAGAACTCTACGATTAATGCTTCGTTGATTTCAGCTGGTAACTCAGCACGCTCAGCGTGACGAGTGTAAGTAGCTTCTAATTTGTCAGCATCGAAAGTTAAGTATTCTGGTACGAAGTTGTTAACTTCGATCGCTTCTTTAACAACAACAAGGTTGTTAGATTTTTCGCGAACGCTGATAGTTTGACCAGGTTTTACACGGTAAGATGGGATATCTACGCGAGCGCCATCAACCATGATGTGACCGTGGTTTACTAATTGGCGAGCTGCACGACGAGTGCGAGCTAAGCCCATACGGTAAACTAAGTTGTCAAGACGAGCTTCAAGAAGGATCATGAAGTTTTCGCCGTGCTTACCAGGCATTTTACCTGCTTGGTCAAATGTGCGACGGAATTGACGCTCAGTCATGCCGTACATGTGACGAAGTTTTTGTTTCTCTTGTAATTGTAAACCGTATTCTGAAAGTTTCTTACGTTGGTTAGGACCGTGAGGACCTGGTGCGTAAGGGCGTTTTTCTAATTCTTTTCCTGTGCCGCTTAGAGAGATTCCAAGACGACGAGACAGTTTCCAAGCTGGACCTGTATAACGAGCCATAGTTGACTCCTCCTTTAAAAATGTTTTTATTTACGTAAAATAAAAACAGACGTAATCGATATTTACGGGCATTTTGTTTTCATGTACCTTCGCTCCAGCAGCAGGGAGTTACGAGATACACCTCCGTAGAGGAACAAAATACAAACGATAAACTCACATTACAAGGCTGCCTTTTTATTTTACACAAACGCTATTATATCTTTTACCCAGAGTTTCGTCAAGCGAGTACGTTTTTGTTTTATGCATAAAAATTTTGGAAATTAATATAAGAAGGAATTTAAAACAATATAGAAGAAGAGATAGAAACACAAATAAAACGCTTACATAAAATGAAGGAAAACGTTCATCAAATTTTTATGGATGAATATGCGGCAATAAAAACATAAGGGGGATGTTTTTATGAAAAAGAAGCATATGGAGACAGCGTTAATTCACCACGGTTATATACCTGAGGAACATAAAGGAAGTTTAACACCACCTTTATTTCAAACTTCTACATTTACATTTGAAACTGCGCAGCAAGGAGAGGCGAGTTTTGCGGGAGTGGATCCATCTTATATTTACTCACGGCTTGGAAATCCAACTGTGAAATTATTTGAAGAACGTATGGCGGTGTTAGAAGGAGGAGAAGAGGCGCTTGCCTTCGGATCTGGTATGGCAGCTATTTCAGCAACTTTAATTGGTTTTTTAAAGGCTGGAGATCATATTATTTGTTCAAATGGATTATATGGGTGTACGTACGGTTTTTTAGAAGTGTTAGAAGAAAAATTTATGATTACGCATTCGTTTTGTGATATGGAGACAGAGGTTGATATTGAAAATAAAATTCGCCCAAATACAAAGCTTATTTTCGTTGAAACACCAATTAATCCGACAATGAAATTAATTGATTTAAAACAAGTGATTCGGGTTGCGAAGCGAAAAGGCTTACTTGTTATTGTTGATAATACATTTTGTTCACCTTATTTACAAAGACCGCTTGAGCTTGGCTGTGACGCTGTTGTGCATAGTGCGACAAAATATATTGGAGGCCATGGTGACGTTGTAGCGGGCGTAACAATTTGTAAAACGAAAGCATTAGCTGAAAATATTCGCCCGATGCGAAAGGATATCGGCGGTATTATGGCGCCGTTTGATGCGTGGTTATTATTACGCGGGTTAAAGACGTTAGCAGTAAGAATGGATCGTCATTGTGATAATGCAGAAAAAATTGTATCGTTCTTAAGAAAACATGATGCGGTAGAAGGTGTTTGGTATCCAGAAGGGGAGTTAGCATCTCGTCAAATGAAACACGGGGGCGGTGTTATTTCTTTTTCAGTAAAAGGCGGAAAAGAAGAGACGCAAGCGTTTATTAATGATCTTCACTTTATTACAATTGCGGTGAGTTTAGGAGATACAGAAACGTTAATTCAGCATCCAGCAACGATGACGCATGCTGCGATTCCAGCTGAACTAAGAAAAGAAATGGGCATTTTCGATAATTTAATACGCTTATCAGTCGGTTTAGAATCGTGGGAGGATATCGCTTCTGATTTAGAGCAGGCATTAAAGAAAATATCTACTGTTAATCAATAAAAAAGAGTGAGCTATCGGTTTTGTACAGGACGTACTAAATCGATAACTCGCTCTTTTCTTTTTACATATGTTTTAGGAGTGTTTCCACAAACTTTTCTAAATAGCGCTGATCTACTTCATCAAAACGATTCTTTTCAGGACTATCAATGTCAAGTACACCAATGACAACTCCTTCTTTCACAATCGGTACAACGATTTCTGAATTAGAAGCACTATCGCAAGCGATGTGACCTGGGAATTGGTGAACGTCTGCTACAAGCTGTGTTGTTTTCGTTTCAGCTGCTACGCCGCAAACGCCTCGTCCAAATGGAATGCGCACGCAAGCAGGCATTCCTTGGAACGGTCCAAGAACAAGCTGAGTTCCTTCTGTTACGTAAAAGCCAACCCAATTAACGCGATCTAAAAATTGGTTTAATAATGCGGACGCATTTGATAAGTTTGCGACTACGTTTGATTCGCCAGTTAATAACGCATCCAGTTGTTTAATTACTGTCTCATATTGCTGCACGCGAGATCCTGCATAACTTTCTTTAGTAAACATGGAAACAGCTCCTTTTTTATCGAGATGTGTAAAATATTAGCAAAATACGATGTATTTCACATGACTTTGTCGATAGAAAATTAAAGGAATTTGTCTTAAAAGTCAAGAAATTTAAACTATAGCTGTTCATTGAAGGGAAGTGAGCGCATGAAGCAGACGAAACAAAAAGTAATTGATGCGGCAATATCGTTGTTTAATACGAAAGGTTATGATGGAACGTCGGTGCGAGACATTGCAAAGCGAGCGGATGTGAATGTAGCGAATATTTCATATTATTTTGCTGGGAAGCAAGGTTTATTAGAACAGCTTATTACTGATTTTTTAGAAGGATATATTCATGTGATTGAAATGTCGTTTGAACAGAGAGAGTATTTGTCGGCTAAAGATGTGATGGTGCAAATGGTGCGCGGGATTTTACGATATCAATTTGAAAATAGAGAACTAACACGTTTCTTCTACCGAGAGCTTTCGCTTGATACGACATTAATTCGTGAAGTGATGACCGTTTATTTTTCTAAAGAAAGATATTATATAGAACAAATGATTAGACAAGGACAAATGAAACAAGAATTTCAGAAAGTATCATTTACAATGTTTATGACGCAATTAAAAGGTATGATAAATATGCCGTTTTTATATCCACAATATATATCAGAAGTACTGCATTCTTTCCCATCTGAGACATTTTTCATAGAAATGTATACGAAAGAGATTGAGCAATGGATGGAACAAGCATTATGTAAAGCGAATATGTACCATGAATGGCCAAGAGCTGTTCATATGTGAAGAATCCCCACCTAACGAACTGAGGTGGGGATTTTTATGTTTACTTTTCTTTGCCATAAATTGTTACATAATAGCGCGATAATTGTTAATGCTGCTCCAGCGATTTCAATTTTATCGACTGTATAACCTCGAAAGATAGAACCGATCAGTGCAAGGATAGGAACTAAATTCATAAATAATATGCCGTTAATAGATGAAATATAGCGATTTCCCATATTCCAGCAAAATACAGCGATAACGCCTGCGATAATCGACATATAAAAGAGCTCAAAACGAACGCTCACAACTGTATGCAGTGACGGCATAGTAACTATATTTGTGTACGTTAAGAAAGTAACAATAACGATGAGTGAAATGGAGCCAAATAAACAAGTTAATGTCGTGTACCTAAGTGGTGACCAAGATTGAAAACGAGCACCCCCGTTTGTATAAATGACCCAGCAAGTAACGCCGCATAGCATCAATATGTTTGTTGATAAGTGGCTTGCAGCTCCAAATAATAAGTGAATATTTCCTTTTGAAATGACAAGCATAACACCAAGTAATGCAACGAACATACAAAGGAATGTATAGTTTTGTGGGCGGCAATTTTTCGTTATCCATTGCAGTGATAAGGCAATCAGTGGCATAAGGGATTGAATCATAGCTGCATGGATTGCTCCGGAAGGTCCAGCAAGTTGTTGTCCGTAGAAAACGAGAAAACCATACCCCGCGAAACCGACTGTCCCGTAAAAGAATAGAGAAAGTGTTCTTTTTTCTAAACTGAGCGAAGTCTTTCCTTCAGTAATTAATAGCAAAATAAGAAAAATAATAGCTGCTGATCCATAGCGAATCGTTGTGAAGAAGAACGGATCGATAAATTGCAGAGCATTTGCCATTACAGGAAACATAAATCCCCAGGCAGTGACGGCGAGTAAGCATAGAAAGGATCCGAGTAGCATTTGTTTTTTGTTCAAGAGTATCTTTCCCCTTTACATTTCGTTATAGTAAGTTGATGAAATAAGTATAAAGAGTAATTGTTTATAGGAGGAAATAGAGATTTCTTATAACGGTTATAACTTTTTGTTAGAGGTGTGTACGATGGATTTGGAGGCAGTACGATCGTTTATTGAAGTGAAGCATACGCGAAGTTTATCAAAGGCAAGTAAGATTTTACATATATCTCAACCAGCGCTTAGTAAACAAATTCAAAAGTTAGAAGCGGATTTAGAGGTTACTTTACTTAAGCGTTCTGCGCAAGGAGTAGAGTTAACGGAGGCAGGAGAGTTATTTATAAAAAGAATGCTACCGATTTTGGAGCAAATAAATGAAGTGAAAACAGAAATGAGGGGATATCAAGAGAACCAGAAATTTTCAATTGGTATACTACCGAGTTTAGCAGAGCATTACATATCAGAATGTAAAGATATATTAGGTGATGGGTTCGAATTGGAATGGCAAATCGGGCATACGGAAGTATTAAGAGATTTATTTAAAGCGCGGGAGATTGACGCGATGTTCATCGATTCAATAGTAGAAGGGGCTACGTATATAAAAGAAGTACAACAAGAGAAAATTGTTTGTGCCGTTTCAACTAATCATCCGTACAAAGAGAAGATAGTCATTCAAATAGAAGAGCTGCACAATGAAAAATTAATTGTATATCCAGAAATATGTGATGTAAGGAAAATGATTATGAACATGTTTCATGAAATAGGTGTAAAACCAACTATAGCTGTGGAAACATCTTACGCAGAACCGATGCTTGCAATGGTAAAAGCTGGCCTTGGTATCACGTTACTTCCAGAAAGGGCAGTAGAGCAGTCTGTAAGGCAAGGAAATGTACATGTAATTTCTGTTGAACCACCACTCATGCGGAAAATTTATTTCGTATCCCATACGAAAGATTGTTTGTTATTACAATCATTTGAGGATAGGTAGTGAGGTAGGCGGAATATTGAGAAAGATTACAATCACATTGAAAGAAACATGAAATTTTAAAAAAAACTAGGTCAAAAACAAACCATTACATGGTATGATTAGTACATTGTTAGTTGTTAAATATAGGGGAATTCCCTTTTTATACATAATGCCTTCCATTTCATAAACGGAACGGACAAAAAAAGAGATATAACTAGGAGGCTTTTTTGCATGGATTCTATCCTGACGATCGTTATCATTGTAGTAAGCTCTATTCTAGTGCTGCTCATGATAGAGCTTGTGATAAGAAATCGTTCATATAAAGATATTGAAGCACTGGAGCAGTGGAAACAAGAGATAAAAGATAAACCTGTGGCAGATGAACTAAAACGGGTAAAAGATTTAAACATGACGGGTCAAACAGAAGAACTGTTTGGTAAATGGCGTGAAGAATGGGATGAAATTGTATCAACAACCCTTCCGAAAGCTGACAAAGATTTAGCGCAAGCGCGAAAATTCGCCTCGCAATTCTCCTTCCGAAAAGCAAAGCATGCGATGAACGAATCCATAAGTGGTTTAGATGACGCTGATAATCGTATTACGGACATTTTAAATGAATTACAGCAATTGTTAGAAAGCCATGAGAAAAATAGCTCGGAAATTGAAGGGTTACGTGATACATATCGTAGTATGAAAAAGAGTGTTCTTGCTCATAGACATATGTATGGAGCAGCAGAGCAGAAAATCGAAGAGATGTTAGACGCTGAATCTGAGAAATTTAAAACCTTTGAAGAAGCAACAAACAATGGCGACTATTTAAAAGCGAGAGAAATTGTCATTAGTTTGGAAGAAGGTTTAGCAGATTTAGAAATCATTATTCACCAAATTCCAGATTTATTGGTAGAGTGTCAAGCGACGTTACCAGTTCAACTGGAAGATTTATTACACGGACATAATGATATGGTAAGACAAGGTTATGTATTAGATTATTTGGAAGTCCCTAAAGAAGTTCGCGATATGACGAAACAACTACAAACATGTTTAATGGATATACAGGAGCTTCATATAACAGAAGCGGCTGAAAAAGTAGAAAACTTAAAAACACGTTTAGATGGGTTCTACGATCAGCTGGAACAAGAAGTACATGCGAGACATTATGTGGAGCAAAAAACACTTTCTGTTTATGATGACTTAGAAGAAATGCGCATCGAAACGATTGAAACGAAAACAGAAACACAACTTGTGAAACAAAGCTATCAATTGCAAGATAAGGATATTGAGTCTCAAAAAGTAATTGAAAAGCAAATGCACATTTTAACGAAACGTTTTGAAATGTTGCAATTACGCGTTGCTGAACAAGATATTGCCTTCTCTATTATTCGTGAGGAACTAGAAGAGGTTTATGAGCAATGTGAAACGTTAAAAGTACTTCATGCAGAATATAAAGAAATGCTGCAAGCGATGCGTAAAGAAGAATTTGAAGCGCGTGAGAAGTTACAAGAAATGCGAAATACTATTTTCGAAACGAAACGCTTTATGCAAAAGTCGAATTTGCCAGGTCTTCCAGAGAGTATTATGGAAGATTTAAAAAGAGGGCAAATGGCAATGCAAGCTGTATATGAACAATTAGAAGTGAAGCCGTTAAATATGAACGCTGTAAATAGCAGTTTAGAAGAAGCATATACAACTGTGAACGATGTAGCTGAAATGACAGAAGAGTTAATTGGACAAGCATATTTAGTGGAAAAATTAATTCAGTACGGTAACCGTTACCGCAGTCATGATGAAAACCTAGCAGAAAGTTTAAATTATGCTGAGAAATTATTCCGTGAATACCAATACGATGCAGCTTTAGAACAAGCGGCTTCAGTATTAGAGCAACTTGAACCTGGCGTTGTTCAAAAAATAGCTGAATATGTAGACAATGAACAAACCCTTTCATAAAAGGGTTTGTTTTTTTATGTAATTTTGCAGGCGATGTTGCTATAATGAATAGCGGAATACAGCAAGGTTATTCGTTTCAAAATAAAGTGAAACTCTAATCGGTGGGAGGATTCATCCCCACTGATTACTAGCCTTCACCAATCGGGCATTTACGGGCAGTTAATCTCCCATCTAACTTCTTTGCTCTAACTGGATTTTGAGGTGAGAGTCTTATTGCCCGTTAACGCGGGATAAAGTGAAACTGTAATAGGAGGGCATCCTCGCCAATTATTAGTCTTCACCAATCGAGATAAAACGGAACCTTTGCGTAGTCTTAGCGTAATGACACGTATTTATGATATGATTATACGATGTGATAGCGCTGAAAGGGGAAGAACGATGATCTATTTTGATAATAGTGCGACGACGAAGCCATATCCAGAAGCTCTTCAATCATACGTGACGGTTGCTGGGAAATATTTTGGTAATCCTTCTTCTATTCATTCGCTTGGAGGAGAGGCAGAGCGTCTATTAACACAATCAAGAACGATTGCAGCGCAGCTTCTTCGTGTTAAACCTTCTGAAATTATTTTCACATCAGGTGGAACGGAAGGGAATAACCTTGCGATTAAAGGGATAGCGATGAGGAATCGTTCGCGCGGCAAACATATCATTACAACAAATATTGAACACGCGTCTGTGTTTGAGGCATATAAGCAATTAGAAGAACTCGGGTTTGATGTAACATATTTACCGGTTAACGAGCATGGGGTTGTATCGGTAGAAGATGTGAAACGAGCACTTCGTGAAGATACGATTCTTGTGTCAATTATTCATGTGAACAACGAAACTGGAGCAATTCAGCCCGTTGCTGAAATTGGAACGTTATTATCGAATCATCCGAAAATAAGATTCCATGTAGATCATGTGCAAGGGATAGGAAAAGTACCGCTTGATTTATATGCTTCTCATATTGATCTTTGCTCAATATCTGGACATAAATTCCACAGTGTAAAAGGAACGGGTCTTCTCTATGTACGCGATGGCGTAAGATTAGATCCAATTTTATCAGGTGGTCAACAAGAGCTTAAGTATCGCTCTGGTACAGAGAATTTACCTGGCATTGTAGCGATGGTGAAAGCACTTCGCATGACAATGGAACAAGTGAAAGAAAAGGTAGCTCATTTGCAAAGTTTACAAGCAGAGCTTGTTCGTTTCTTTAAAGAGATGGAAGATGTAACGATTAACACGTCGCTTGCCTATGCAGCACCGCACATTTTAAATGTATCATTTGTTGGTTTAAAACCAGAAGTAGTCGTTCATGCTTTAGAAGAACACGGTGTATATGTGTCAACGAAATCTGCTTGTTCTTCAAAAGCAAATGAAGTGAGCAGAGTGTTAGTGTCAATGGGAGTGCCGCATGCAGCAGCTGCAAGCGCTATTCGTATTAGTTTGGCACCAGAAAACACAATGGAAGAAGTAAAACAATTTGAAGGTATTGTAAAAGAGACGATACCAAAATTATATGAAGTGATGAGGTAAAGAAATTATGTTGAAATATGAATATATTTTAGTGCGTTATGGAGAAATGACGACAAAAGGTAAGAACCGTTCTAAGTTTGTAAGCACATTAAAAGATAACGTGAAGTTCAAACTGAAAAAATTCCCAAATATTAAAATCGATGCAACACATGATCGTATGTACATCCAGTTAAATGGTGAAGATCATGAAGCAGTCTCTGAAAGATTGAAGGATGTATTCGGTATTCATAAATTTAACTTAGCGATGAAAGTACCATCAGAATTAGAAGACATTAAAGAAGGTGCATTAGCAGCTTTCTTACAAGTAAAAGGTGATGTGAAAACATTTAAAATTACTGTACACCGTTCTTATAAGCATTTCCCAATGAGAACGATGGAATTATTACCTGAGATTGGCGGACATATTCTAGAAAACACAGAAGATATTACAGTAGATGTTCATAATCCAGATGTAAATGTACGCGTAGAGATCCGCAGTGGCTATAGCTATATCATGTGCGATGAGCGTATGGGAGCTGGCGGTTTACCAGTTGGCGTTGGCGGAAAAGTAATGGTACTTCTTTCTGGTGGTATTGATAGCCCAGTAGCAGCGTACTTAACGATGAAACGCGGCGTATCTGTGGAAGCAGTTCACTTCCATAGTCCACCTTTCACAAGTGAGCGTGCAAAACAAAAAGTAATCGATTTAGCGCAAGAGTTAACGAAGTATTGTAAACGAGTAACGCTTCACCTTGTTCCGTTTACAGAAGTGCAAAAAACGATTAATAAAGAAATCCCATCTAGCTATTCAATGACGGTTATGCGCCGTATGATGATGCGTATTACAGAACGTATTGCTGAGGAGCGTAACGCACTTGCAATTACGACTGGTGAAAGTCTTGGACAAGTAGCAAGCCAAACGTTAGATAGTATGCATACGATTAACGAAGTAACAAACTACCCAGTTATTCGTCCGCTTATTACGATGGATAAATTAGAGATTATTAAAATCGCTGAAGAAATCGGCACATATGATATTTCAATTCGTCCATATGAAGATTGCTGTACTGTATTCACACCAGCAAGCCCAGCGACAAAGCCGAAACGTGAAAAAGCAAATCGTTTTGAAGCGAAATACGATTTCACGCCATTAATCGATGAAGCTGTAGGGAACAAAGAAACAATGGTATTACAAACGGTAGAAGTAGTGGCGGAAGAAGAAAAATTTGAAGAACTTTTCTAAAACCATAAATTACCATATCTAAAACGTGTATGAAGTCATGTTATTTATCACACTCTATACTCACAAGGAGGTGATATAACATGTCACGTAGCACAAATAAATTAGCGGTTCCTGGTGCTGAATCAGCATTAGACCAAATGAAATACGAAATCGCTCAAGAGTTTGGTGTTCAACTTGGAGCTGATGCAACAGCTCGCGCTAACGGTTCTGTTGGTGGTGAAATCACTAAACGTCTAGTTTCACTAGCTGAGCAACAATTAGGCGGTTACCAAAAATAATCCCATATGATGGCTTAGAAAGAGCGGGTTCTCCCGCTCTTTCTTTTTTGTGTTGTGTCGCTATTTGTGGGTAAGTCGATGTAATTTCGTTTGCTAATTCGACAGAACTGAAAAATTTGTCAAAAGAAGAGGGTTCAAAATTAACAGAAAATTCTTTATTATATAAAGGAGGCATAAAGAAAAGGGAGGATATTTTATGAAGCGAGAAGAATTGTTGGCGCCACCGTCTTATAATTTAGTTTCTGAAATAGAGAAATATACGGGTGATAAAGGGAAGTTAGCTTTAATTTGGCAAGATGATAAAGGGAATCGAAGGGAAGTTACATACGCTGAATTAATGCAAGGTGCGAATAAAATTGGAAACGCTTTTATAAAAAGTGGTTTGCAAAAAGGGGACAAGCTTCTCATTATGATGCCGCGTTTAATTGAAGCGTACATGACGTATATTGCTGCTATTAAAGCAGGATTTGTCGTAATTCCAAGCTCGGAAATGTTACGTAAAAAAGATATAGAATATCGAATTGGACATGGAGAAGTAAAAGCGATAGTAAGTTATGAGCCGTATATTAGGCAATTTGATGATATAAAAGCGATGGAATCTCTTCGAAAATTTGTCCTGAGCGAGCAATCAGTAGATGGATGGGTTAATTTGAAAACAGCGTTAGAAACAGAGAGTGACATGTTAGAAATGGCGAAGACAGATAAAGAAGATATGGTCTTTTTATCTTACACGTCAGGAACGACAGGAAATCCAAAAGGTGTCGTTCATACACATGCGTGGGCATACGCTCATTTACGTACGAGCGCTCCAAATTGGCTCGGAATTGAAGAGAATGATATTGTATGGGCAACAGCTAGTCCAGGCTGGCAAAAGTGGATTTGGAGCCCGTTTTTAGCAACGCTAGGATCAGGGGCAACAGGATTTGTATATCACGGTAAGTTTGAACCGAAAACGTACCTGAATTTATTAGACGATAATAAGGTGAATGTGCTTTGTTGTACACCGACTGAGTATAGATTAATGGCAAAGGTAGAAGATTTAAGCCAGTACAATTTAGAGGCATTACATAGCGCTGTATCCGCAGGAGAGCCGTTAAATAGAGAAGTCATTGAAACGTTCCAAAAGCACTTTCATATTACAGTAAGAGACGGCTATGGGCAAACGGAAAATACATTACTTGTTGGTGTAATGAAAGGGATGGATATTAGACCAGGATCAATGGGGAAACCAACGCCAGGTAACCACGTCGATATCGTAAATGAGGAAGGTACTCCAGTTAAAGTAGGCGAAGTTGGTGATATTGCAGTTCACATTGAAACGCCGGCCCTCTTTAAACAATATTACAAAGACAATGAACGTACAGCGATGCAATTTCGCGGTGATTATTATATTACAGGTGATAAAGCGAAGAAAGATGAAGACGGCTACTTCTGGTTTGAAGGGCGCGGTGATGATATCATTATTAGTTCTGGTTATACAATCGGGCCATTTGAAGTAGAGGATGCTCTTGTAAAACATCCGTACGTAAGAGAATGTGCAGTTGTCGCAAGTCCTGATGAAATTCGTGGAAGTGTCGTGAAGGCATTTATCGTATTAAGAGAGAATATAGAAAAGAACGAAGAAACATTAATTCCAACACTCCAACAACACGTCAAAGAACTCACTGCACCATATAAATACCCTCGCAAAATTGAATTTGTAGATGAACTACCAAAAACGATTTCTGGAAAAATTCGCCGTATTGAACTTAGAAAACAAGAGATGGAGATTCCGTCAAAATAATTTTGAAAACAGTGAAGTAAATAGTTGAATGAAATGCAAAACAATGATAAAATAAAAACGAACACAAGTTCTATTTTATAAACTAAAAAAAGAGGTGTCCGTATGATTTTAGGTATTAATCCGTACTTAGTTTTAGATGGCAGTGGGCAAGAAGCTGTACAGTTTTATAAAGAGGCTTTAGATGCAAAAGTAGAAGTCATGCAAACTTTTGGTGATATGCCTGAAAATCCAGAATACCCGGTTCCAGCTGAAGCGAAAGAGCGCGTTTTACACGCTACTTTAAAAGTTGGTAATACGGATCTTATGATTTCTGATACATTCCCGGGTCAAGAGCATGCAATCGGATCTCAAGTAACAATCGCAATTCAAATTAGTAATGCAGAAAAAGCAAAAGAAGTATTCGATAAGTTACAAGAAGGTGGAGAAGTTATCATGCCACTTCAAGAAACATTCTGGAGCCCAGCATACGGACAAGTAAAAGATAAATTTAATATTGAATGGCAAGTTACAACGTCTACTACTGAACAAAAGTAATTTTAAGAAAAGCACCATATTTTGAAATGGTGCTTTTTTTTATACAATAAAAAATAAAGGAGATGGGATATATGGGAGAAATTTGGTATGGCGGCACCATTTACACAATGAGAGAAGAAAATGAAAAAGTGGACGCAGTTTACGTTGAAAACGGTACGATCGTTGATGTTGGAAGTAAAGAAGAGTTAGAAAACCAATATGCCGCGGTTACATTGCACGATTTAAAAGGCAAAACGATGATTCCAGGTCTCGTTGATAGCCACATGCACCTTATTGGACATGGGGAGAGATTACTTCGTCTAGATTTATCAAATTGCACATCTTATGGTGAAGTGCTTACTCTCGTTCAGAAGCAAGCGGAAGAAGCTCCAAAGGGCGCTTGGATTATTGGAGAAGGATGGAATGAAAATAACTTTACAGATACGAAAGATGTTCACGCGCATGATTTAGATGAAATTTCGAAAGACCATCCCATTTTATTAAAGAGAGTTTGTCGTCACGTTACATGGGTTAATTCATACATACTGCAAGAAGCGAACATAACAGAAGCGACGCAAGATCCAAAAGGCGGAAAAATTGGCAGGGATTCATCAAATAAGTTAACAGGGCTTTTATATGAACAAGGGCAAGAATTAATTAAACACGTTCAGCCAGAAATTGATGAAGCTTATTTGCAAAGAGCTCTGCAAACAGCGATTAAAGATTGCTGGAAATACGGACTTGTTGGCGGGCATACGGAAGATTTAAATTATTATGGTGGTTTTAGAAAAACATATAATGCGTTTTCTCACGTTATAAAAGAAATGCCATTTAAAGCCCATTTGCTCGTTCATCATGAAGTAGCACATGAACGAAAAGAATATGAAAATGAACACTATATTGAATTTGGGGCAATGAAAATTTTCTCTGACGGTTCTTTTGGCGGAAGAACAGCATTATTAAGTGAACCGTATGAAGATGCGAAGGAAACGAATGGGGTTGCGATTTTCTCACGTGAAGAACTTGCGGAATTAGTGAAGAAAGCACGAGAATTACATATGCCAGTTGCGATTCATACTATCGGTGATTTATCGCTTGAATATGTCATTGATGCACTCGAATTATATCCACCAGCAAAAGGGTTACGTGACCGTATTATTCATTGTCAGCTTGCTCGTGAAGAGTTGATAGAAAGAATGAAAAACTTGCAAGCCATTATCGATATACAGCCAGTCTTTCTTTCATCAGATTTTCCGTCAGTCATTGAAAAACTAGGCGAGCGTCGTCTTCGTTATGCGTACGCTTGGAAGACGTTATTGGAAGCAGGATTACACTGAAACGGTGGCTCAGATGCTCCCATTGAACAAGTGAATCCATTTTTAGGCATATATAGCGCTGTTACACGTAGAAGTTTTATTGACGGTGTATGCTATATGCCTGAGGAGAGATTAACGATTTATGAGGCTGTTTCTTTATTTACAACAGGAAGTTCCTATGCAATCGGAAAAGAAGCGAAGCAAGGGCAAATTACAAAAGGATATGAAGCAGATTTTACAATATTAGACCGCAATATTTTTGAAATTGAGGCAGAAGAAATAAAAGAAGTGCAAGCAGAAATGACCGTAATAGATGGCCAAGTTGTCTATAGAAAAGATGAGTAAAAATATATGAGCGATTATTAAAATATATCGACTTACCGACAAAAACTGACAAGAATAACGGCCGGATAGTAAGAGATTATTGTCCGCGTCAATTGGGGTAAATAAATAACCGCAGAATTATGGAATTCCATAATTCTGCGGTTATTTTAATCTTATAAAAACGTTCTTTGTACTTTTTCCCAGAAAGAATTGTTTTTTAATTTAACTGTTTTAATTTGTTTATCGCTTAAGCGTACAACAGCTTTTTCTACTTGTTTAATGCTAAGCGCTTCGTTATCCATGCCGATAACAGGATAATCGTTACCGTCTGGTTTTAGTTTTAAAGTTAATGTACGTTCGTGATTTAAAATGAACGGTGAACCGAGCGTACGATATGTGTTGTTATTTAATGATGCTAGTTCGCTTACTTGGAAACATGGGATAAGCGGGTCAACAACTGCACCATGCAATGATTTATTGTAAGCAGTACTTCCTGTTGGGGTAGAAACTACTAAACCGTCCCCTCTAAATGTTTCGAAGTATAAATCATCAACGTGAACATCTACAACGAATGTTTTAATAATACTAGAACGTAATGAGAACTCATTTAAACAATGGAAAGATGTACTATGATCTACATCTACCTGAATTGTTGGATATTTTCGCACTTCAATTTCATTTTTTGTAATTTCTTGAAGGGCTGTATCAACGTGATCAATATGGAAATCGCAGTAGAACGAAGTTTCATCTTTCGTAGAAATCCCTGCGTATAAACAATCTTCTCTAAAACCAGTTTTACGAACGGCTTGTAAGAAAGTTGCATCATCTCCAACACTGACGATAGCGTTTGCATTTTTTGGATGATCTAATATGGTAAATCCATTCTCTTCTAAAATACGATAGATTGGTTTCATTTTTTCAACGAGCGTTGCTTTGTCATCACCATAAAAGAAAAATAAATTGCGACGATCTGCCATTATGTATCCCTCCACTGCAGTTAAATTTTCTGTTTTTCGTGCTACATATCATTAGAGTCTGTTCCTTGATGATATGTTCAAATAATATATTTCGATATAAATTGTCAAAACACCTTTTTATTTTTAGAAAAATTTTTATATTCAATCTTATAGAGCTCTGTTTAATGATGCATAAAGTTGTCGATAATGGGTACGGAGTGAAAGGATGATACGTATGAAGTGGCTCGTAATTGGAATAATAATTCTTCTTCTTTTTATTTTGTTTATACTATTGTCGAAAATAAAGCTTAAGGTGACATTTTTATATTCAGAAATGGAAAAGCAATGTTTGCTTCAAGTGAAAATATGGATGATTCGATATACATTTGATGTGTTGGAAAGAATTGAAAAACAGCAGAAAAAGACAGGACAGAAAATCGAAAAAGCTGAAGAAGACGGCGGACTCGATAATAAAATTATGGCGCAACTTGACAGCATTGGTGAACTGATAAAAAAGCTTCAAGAAGTTCATACTATTGTTAAAGATTTTCTCAAACGAGTGAAAATCAATGGTTGGAAATGGCATACACAAATTGGAGCAGGCGATGCAGCTAGTACTGGAATTGTCACTGGATATGCATGGGGGACAAAAGGTATGGTTGCTGGAGTTGTCGGACAATATATGCATATTGTCGACGTACCAGAATTTGAAATTACCCCAGTTTTTCAAGGGAAAGGATTTGCATCAAGATGCGAGTTAACAGCATCTTTTCGTATATTCCGCGCTATAAAAACTGGCGTCAAATTACTCGTCTTTATGAGAAGACAAAGATCTGGTATGGCAGAAAAATCTGTTCAAGCATAGGGGGGATATAGAATGGACCATCCAATTCAAGGTTTAATGACAACAGCAATGCAGCATTTAAAACAAATGACTGATGTAAATACAATTGTTGGTGACCCAATTAAAGCGGCAGATGGAAGCGTAATTCTTACAGTTTCGAAAGTAAGTTTCGGATTTGCTGCTGGTGGAAGTGAATTTGGTAAAGTAGAACATTCAGGCCGTCATCCATTTGGCGGGGGAAGTGGTGGAGGAGTTTCTATTAATCCTGTTGCCTTTCTTGTTATAAATGGAGATGGTGTGAAAGTATTGCATTTAGATAAACAAACACACGTCATCGATAAAATAATTGAATTAGCGCCACAAGCTGTTGATAAAGTGAAAGAAATGATGGATAAACGAAAAGAAGATGATCCAGAATTTCAAATTTAAAGAATAAAGAAGCTAATCAATAGGTTAGCTTCTTTAATTTTTTTGTAAATAAAGCGATTTTATTTGCATTATCGATAGGGACAAACTATCATTTACATTGTACATATTTTGTTTAAATAAGGGAGGATTTTCAAGTGGCAAACGTAACTTTTAAAGGTAATCCAATGACTTTAGTTGGAACAGAAGTTAAAGTTGGCGATCAAGCGCCAAACTTCCAAGTATTAGCAAACGACTTATCTCCAGTAAGTTTAGAAACATACAAAGGCGAAGTGAAATTAATTAGTGTTGTACCTTCAATCGACACAGGTGTGTGTGATGCACAAACACGTCGTTTTAACCAAGATGCAGCAGGTATTGAAAACGCAAAAGTATTAACAATTAGCGCTGATTTACCATTCGCTCAAAAACGCTGGTGTGCAGCAAACGGTTTAGAAAATGTTGTAACACTTTCTGACCACCGTGACCTTTCATTCGGTGAAGCTTACGGCTTAGTAATGAAAGAACTTCGTTTACTTGCTCGTGCAGTATTCGTAGTAGATAGCAATGACAAAGTAGTTTACGTAGAGTACGTAAGCGAAGGTACAAGCCATCCAAACTATGAAGCAGCATTAGAAGCAGCTAAATCTGCGAAGTAATGTGAAGAAAATGACCTCTTATAAAGAGGTCGTTTTTTCTCATATATTGCTCTGTAACGGCATCGATATATGAGAAAAAACGTTATATCACATATAACTAAAGGGGAGCTCTTTACAGGAGGTCGCTTTTTCTTTTTGGAAAAAATCACTTTGTGGTATGATATAAGTTATGTGTAAAAGAGAGAAGGAGGAATGTACGTGAGTCAGACAGTAGAAACATTATTTTCTATTTTTGATTCTTCTGCGGTAGTTTTACGTAAAGAATTAGATGTAACATATTTAGAGGCGCTTGTAGAAACAGGTGATAACTTGTTTGAGGGAGCGATTTTACAAGAGGAATTATCCGAATCAGCAATTGAAAGGCTGAATCGTGAATATAGTACGTTTAATGAAGAAACATATAAAGGTGAAGAAATTCGTAAAGCATTTCAGTTAGCCATCTTAAAAGGAATGAAAGAAGGCGTACAAGCGAATCACGAAATGACACCTGATGCAGTTGGTATGTTCATGAGTTACTTATTCCATAAATTTATGCAAGGTCAAAACGAGATCACAGTTTTAGATCCTGCAATTGGAACAGGAAATTTAATGACTACAGTGTTTAATAGCGCCAAAGAAGGACTAACAATGAGTGGATTTGGTGTAGAAGTGGATGAAGTGCTAATTAAACTTGCTTTAGTAAATGCAAATTTACAAAAGCATGCAATCGAATTCTTCCATCAAGATGGACTAGCACCACTTTATATCGATCCAGTTGATGCAGTCGTTTCAGACTTACCGGTTGGTTATTATCCAAACGAAATCGGTGCAAGTGAATATAAATTAAAAGCAGATGAAGGAATGTCGTATGCCCATCACTTATTTATTGAACAAAGTGTGAAACATACGAAAGAGGGCGGGTACTTATTCTTCTTAGTACCAAACTTCATTTTTGAAAGTGACCAGGCACCAAAATTACATGCATTTATTAAAGAAACATGCTTTATTCAAGGGTTATTACAGCTTCCTGTTTCCATGTTTAAAAACGAGAAAAATGCAAAAAGTATATTTGTTCTCCAAAAGAAAGGCGCTAATGTAACAATGCCAAAACAGGCGTTATTAGTGGAATTGCCTAAATTCTCTAACATGAAGGCAATGGAAGACATTATGGATCAATTAAATACTTGGTTTGCAACACATAAATAAAGCTAGGTATATGTAACAGTATTAGTGATTTATGTAGTACAGTTTTATATAATATGTCATATTTTTAAATATATACAAGATTTAACTGAATTTTTTTGAAATCTGTAATATATATTTTTTCTTGGTGTTACAATTTTTTCACTTGAAATATATGTCGGACGATGTTTAAATTAAAATCGTGAGTATAAAATTTGCTAATGATGAAACGTTTTCATATTTGGTGAATTTGATCAGATAAAATCGAGCGGTTTGTGGAAACATCCACACAACTACCAAGAGAAAAAGGGGCGAAAGACTAGATGTCAAAAATCATCGCGATTAACGCAGGAAGCTCTTCCTTAAAATTCCAATTATTTGAAATGCCAAGTGAAACAGTATTAACAAAAGGTTTAGTAGAACGTATCGGTTTAGAAGATAGTATCTTCACTATTACTGTAGATGGCGAAAAACAAAAAGAAATTACAAACATTCCAGATCACGCAGTAGCAGTTAATATGCTTCTTAAAAAATTAACTGAAAACGGAATCGTTAAATCTCTAGATGAGATTGGCGGTATCGGTCACCGTGTTGTTCACGGCGGCGAAAAATTTGCTGACTCTGTTTTAATTACTGATGAAGTATTAGCTGATATCGAAGAATTAAGCGATTTAGCACCACTTCATAACCCAGCAAACGTTGTTGGTATTAAAGCATTCCAAGAAGTATTACCAAACGTACCAGCAGTAGCAGTATTCGATACAGCATTCCACCAAACAATGCCGGAATCTGCATTCCTATACAGCTTACCATATGAGTACTATGAAAAATTCGGCATCCGTAAATACGGTTTCCACGGAACTTCTCATAAATATGTAACTGAGCGTGCGGCTGAATTATTAGGTCGTCCAATTGAAAGCTTAAGCTTACTTTCTTGTCACTTAGGTAACGGTGCAAGTATCGCAGCAGTAGAAGGCGGTAAATCTATCGATACTTCTATGGGCTTCACTCCACTTGCTGGTGTAACAATGGGTACACGTTCTGGTAACCTTGACCCTGCGTTAATTCCATACATCATGGAAAAAACAGGCCAAACAGTAGAAGAAGTAGTTAACGTATTAAACAAGAAAAGTGGTATGTTAGGTCTTACTGGTTACTCTAGTGACCTACGTGACATCATTGCGAAAGAAGAAGAAGGCGACCACCGTGCGAAAGTAGCACTTGATGTATTCGTAAGCCGTATCCACAAATACATCGGTTCTTACACTGCTCGTATGAAAGGTGTAGACGCAATCATCTTCACAGCTGGTGTAGGTGAAAACAGTGCGATTATTCGTGAGCGCGTATTAGAAGGCCTTGAGTACATGGGCGTATACTTCGATGCAAAACGTAATAACGTATTCGGTGAAGAAGCATTCATCAGCTTCCCACACTCTCCAGTAAAAATTATCGTAATTCCAACTGACGAAGAAGTTATGATCGCTCGTGACGTACTACGTCTTGGAGATATTGGTTAATATATGAAAAGAAAGACGAGATCCTATAGGATTTCGTCTTTTTTCTTTTGGATGTATTTTAAAACTCCATCCGGATATAATGTTTTTTCTTTCTGAATGAATGCCGTAATAGGAATCCATTTCGCATACGATATTGTTTGCTCATCTTGTATATTCACTTTTTCCATTTCATATAGTGACGTGTCTAATAAACGTAAAGAATATAGTTGAATGATTTCATGAGCAATTTCTCCATCTAGATGAAAGACATTTTCTAAACAACCTAAATAATTGGTGATTTCTATCTCCGTATGAAGCTCTTCTTTAAACTCCCGAATAACAGTATGTGCTGATTTTTCACCAAGTTCAATTGAACCGCCAAGAGGACGATAATATATTTCGCCTTCTGTATAATATTCTTGTACGAGAAGGCGATCTTGATGTACAGCAAGACCGAAAGCTTTTGCACGTGGATACATATACAATCACTCCTTATTTGTTTTGTATAAGGACGATTATAATGTATGGTGTGATAAAAGTATCGTGTATTTAAGTGTGCGGTCTAACTGTAATTCCATCAAATAAGTTTTTCCAAAATGCTTCATTGTATTGGTATACATCCATAATAGGACATTTCATAACGCAAATACGTTGTAATCCCCAATCTTCTTGGGTGATAGTTGGTATATCGGCAGGAATTAGTAATAGGACAGAGAATGTATGTGTAACGATTTGAGATAAAATTTGTTCTAGGGAACATGCTTCTTCATATGTTCCTCCAGTTCGAATAAATAATATGGATTCTGCCGTTTCAATTGTAGTTAGAAAACGATTAATACGATGTTCATAGTTTAACTTAATTTCTGTATAAGAAGGCCAAGAAGTTGGTGTGTTTACATCTGTTTTAAAGTCATGGCAAGAGTCGATTTCATATAGATTATCACGGAGTCTTAATTTTGCACCATCATCCCAAAATGAGATGAAGGATAAATTTTCGAAATTTAAAAAGCGGTCAAATCGATTTTGTAATAATACATTCACTTTTTCTAATGAGGGGCTTAGCATAAAATCAATAACGCCAAAAAAAGGTGATAATTCGAATTGATATAATGCCCAAGCAGGCCAGCAGTTTTGTCCTAAGCTGAATACTGCGTTATAATTTTGTTTTAGATTGGATAGATTCATGTGATGCAACTCATCCTTTTTGCTATTATTTTATGTCGCTTATAAAGGGTATGTGAAAAGAGATATACAAGCATATTTGTAAAGAATAAGCAGAAATATGTTACAATAGAAAAAAATCGAACGAGGTGGTTGTTACGATGCGATCGAAGCGAGAACAAGCCATTTTAGACAATATAAAAGAATGGGAAGCGCAATTAGTTGAGCAAGAAGCGACCGATTTTCAAAAAGTGTTTGATAAATGGTTACATACTGCAGTTGCGAAATTACCTGAGAAAAAGCGAAAAGAATTCTTCACGAAAGCAGATGGATGGCTCTTTCATTTGCATGCATTTATTCAAAGTTCACAAGCACAGTTAGATGCACGTAATCGGATTTTAGGAACATCAAGATTATTTGATGAATCGATTGAACAGCTTGAAGATTTGAAAGCATTATCTATTGATCAATTAACATACATAGCAGAGCAGCAAACAGCACGTCATCGTCTATATTCATTTGTACAAGGCGGGGCAACAGGTGCTGGAGGTTTATTATTATTAACGGCGGATTTTCCGGTTATGATCGCGTTAAATGTGAAGGCAGTCCAACTTATTGCCACATCATTTGGACATGATGTGAACAAGCCGTATGAAATGATGCTTGCGTTAAAGGTGTTTCATGCATCATTACTACCAGGAAGACTTCAGCAATACGCATGGTACAATTTATTGCAAGAGCTGGAACAAGAAGATTCGTTCTTCTACGAAGGAGACGAAGCAGTGCTACAAACAGCTTCTACTGAGGTTGTGTTAAAACAAATTTTGAAGACATTTTCGATTTATGCTCTTCGTCGTAAATTATTCCAAGGTATACCGGTAATTGGAATGGCAATTGGATCTACAGTGAATTATCGTTTAACAAGAAACGTTACTGAATTTGCAAATAGATTTTATCAAGTGCGTCACATAGTCGAGAAAGAAAAAAGAGCATAAAAAAAGCGAGAGGCCGAAGCCTTTCGCTTTTTTAATTTGTTGCATGCTTTTTGGACATTGGAATAGATACTGGTTGCTTTTCTTCTGCTTTTGGATAATAAATTAAATCCAATGTTTTTGCCTGTACGGCAATTGAAAGAATAGTAAAAGCAATTTCTGTCCAATTTAAATAATATAATGAAAGCGCAAGAACAATCGCGTCAAAGACGAAGAAAATTTGCCCAATTGTAAAACGTGTTTTTTTACTTAATACAATTGTTAAAATATCGTCTCCACCGGTTGCACCGCCAAATCGCAATATAAAACCGAGTCCAATACCAGCTAACGCACCGCCAACTACTGCAGCTATAAATAAATTGTTTGATAAATCGACCGTAAATGGAGAATAATTTTCCATAAGAGAATAAAATACTCCGAATGAAATTGAACCTAAGAATGAATAGCCAACCATTTTTCTACCTAACAATGAAGCACATAGTAGAATAATTGGGATATCCATCATTACAGTTGAAATAGATGGTGAAATATCATAAAAATTTTGGATGAATAGTGCGATACCTACAAAGCCACCTTCTGTTAAGTGGTTTTGGAAGTGAATGTGATATAGCGCTGCTGCTAAAATAAATGAACCGATTAAAACCATAAAAACTTCTTTAATAATTTGTCGACTTTGGATGTTCCTCATCGTTATTCCTTCTTTCCGTAGTTAGTAGTCCTTTTTGTGTTGTAAACTAACTACGAGCTCACATGTAGCTTTCAGTTAGTTTACGAAAAAAACTAACTACGCTATATGTCGCTGAAGAAATAACGAATAATCCTCTCGTCCATCAATTCTCCCTACCTTCGTTTTAGTTTAAGTCTTAAAACGACTAAACAAAACGTGGAGTAGGATTCGTCATTTAGCAATCCTGCTCTTCTTTGTTTTGTTTAGCTAGTAACAATTAAGTCCTAAACAAAACGCTATGTGTAAGAAGAGTCTTTTTTTTGCCAAATTATCCTTCGGGCAATCATAATTTCCCCACTCTCGTATTTTTTTCGCTAGACTAAAGTATCTGAGCTGAAAAATACGCTACGTGTATGATTCGTCAATACGATGCCACATGCTCCTTCGAGCGATCATGATATCAAAATCCCTTCCTTCAAGATTTATACTATTATATCATACTTTTAAAAAATGTATGCGGATGGAAACCGACAATAAACGGAGGGAATCTACAAAAAATGTTATGTTTAAATATTTTTGTAGAAAAGCCTAAGTTATTTCTTACTTATTGGACAGTTTGTAACGGTTTGTCCAATAAGTAAGAAAAAAAAGGTTTTATTCCGTTGTATTCTTTTCATCACTTTTATCTTTAAAAAACGCATCCCAACTAATCACACCTAAAAAAGTTAAAGCGATAATAACGAAAGCACGCATAAGCTTTAGACCTCCTTTTGTACATAGTATATGAATCATTCGATTCGGAATGTGTCATTTTTTTACAAGTCTTAACTGTTATGAGAGTATATTAATATAGATAGATGATGGGGGAGTGAAGGTATGCTAAAAGAAATGTTCAAAAGAAAAGAATTAATATGTATTTCATGTCAGAAAAAAATTCAATATGAAGAAGAACTCGTCGCTTTTGTAAAGTTGCCGAAAGAAAGAAGTATATTAGTTGGTCCATTCGATGTATGTTTGGCGAAAACAGCACAAGAAATATATTGTAAATCATGTTACGACAAAAAAAGCATGACCCAAAGTAATTGAGGGGCATGCTTTTTTCATTGGTGTGCTTTCCCCTCAGATACATTTTGAGTGAGTCGATACCAAAGCCAAAGGTCATTAATGATGGAAGCAAGATCGGCAATTTCTGAATTTAGTTTACAAGAAACTTCGAAGTCTTCTTCGTTATTTAAATAATGTTGTTTTGTATTAATATAGTGCTCAAGTTCTTTTATACGATCAGGAATTTTCCCGCGAACTTGTTCCCATTTTAATAAAATAGCGTGTTGCATTTTTTCGGGGATATCTTCCCAATCTTCTTGTAAATGCGGAATTTCAATGCCGAGATGTTCATCGTAAAAGAAATACTTTTCCATAAGTTCACCCCCGTTTTCCTGCTTATATTGTACATAAAAACAGAAAGAAGTTCGACGAAATTGTTTGAAAAAATTTGAAAATGACTCTTGATACATTTTGTAAAAGGTGTTAAAGTGTGAATTATTATAAAAGAAAATGAATATTTATTCTTTAGGGGGATGCAAAATGGAGAAGAAAAAAGTTGTATTAGCATATTCCGGAGGTCTTGATACTTCCGTTGCAATTAAATGGTTACAAGAGAAGGATTATGATATTATCGCGCTTTGTTTAGACTTAGGGGAAGGCAAAGACTTAGCATTTGTAAAAGAAAAGGCACTTTCAGTAGGTGCAATTAAATCATATATGATTGATGTTCAAGAAGAATTTGCAAACGAATATGCATTGATGGCGATGCAAGCACACACATTATACGAAGGGAAATATCCTCTTGTTTCGGCGCTATCACGCCCACTTATCGCGAAGAAATTAGTAGAAATTGCAGAGCAAGAAGGAGCGACTGCAGTTGCACATGGATGTACAGGGAAAGGAAATGATCAAGTTCGTTTTGAAGTTTCTATTCAAGCATTAAATCCTTACTTAGAAGTGATTGCACCTGTACGTGAATGGAAGTGGTCACGTGAAGAAGAAATTGCCTATGCAAAAGAAAACGATGTACCAATTCCGATTAATTTAGATAGCCCATTTTCAATCGATCAAAACTTATGGGGACGCAGCAACGAATGTGGAATTTTAGAAGATCCATGGGCAGCACCGCCAGAAGATGCATATGAGATGACACTGGCATTAGAAGATACACCGAATAAACCAGAGTTTGTAGAAATCGGATTTGAAGCAGGCGTACCGACGACTTTAAATGGTACTGCATATTCACTTGCAGAATTAATTAAAACGCTAAATGCACTTGCTGGAAAACATGGCGTTGGACGTATTGATCACGTAGAAAATCGTCTTGTCGGTATTAAATCTCGTGAAGTATACGAATGCCCAGCAGCAATGACGTTAATTACTGCGCATAAAGAGTTGGAAGATTTAACACACGTAAAAGAAGTAGCGCATTTTAAACCAGTGATTGAACAGAAAATAACAGAACTTATTTATAATGGTTTATGGTTCTCGCCTTTAAAACAAGCGCTTCATGCATTTTTACAAGAAACGCAAAAGAATGTAACAGGTACAGTGCGTGTGAAATTATTTAAAGGTCATGCGATTGTAGAAGGACGTAAATCTGAATACTCTTTATACGATGAAAAATTAGCAACATATACTGCTCAAGATGAATTTAATCATGATGCAGCAGTTGGATTCATTTCATTATTCGGTTTACCGACGAAAGTATACAGCCAAGTGAATCAAAAGAAGGTGGAAGCGTGAGCAAACTTTGGGGCGGACGTTTTACAGAAGAAGCGGAAGCATGGGTTGAAGAGTTCGGAGCATCCATCTCCTTCGATCAACAATTAGTAAATCAAGATATAAACGGAAGTATTGCACACGTAACGATGCTAGCAAAGCAAGGCATCGTTACGAAAGAGGAAGCCGAGAAAATAAAGATAGGTCTTCAATATTTATTAGAAGAAGCGAAACAAAATAAATTGCATTTTTCAGTTGAAGCGGAAGACATTCATTTAAATATCGAAAAGATGTTAATTGAAAAAATCGGTGAAGTGGGAGGGAAACTTCATACTGGCCGAAGCCGTAATGATCAAGTAGCGACAGATATGCACTTATATTTAAAAGAAAAAGTAGAACATATTATAAAAGCTACAAAACAATTGCAGACGGTTCTTGTTCATCAAGCAGAAAATAATATTGAAACGATTATGCCTGGCTATACGCATTTGCAGCGTGCGCAGCCGATTTCATTTGCTCATCATATTCTCGCTTATTTTTGGATGTTAGAGCGTGATGTGAGTCGTTATGAAGATTCGTTAAAGCGTATTAACATTTCGCCGTTAGGGGCAGGAGCGTTAGCAGGGACAACATTCCCGATTGACAGAGAATATAGTGCGGAGCTTCTTGGATTTAATGGAATCTATGAAAATAGTTTAGATGCAGTAAGCGATCGTGATTTCATACTGGAGTTCCTAAGTAACTCATCTATGCTCATGATGCACTTATCACGCTTTTGCGAAGAACTTATTTTATGGAGTAGCCAAGAGTTTCAATTTATTGAAATGAGCGATCAATACGCAACGGGAAGTAGCATTATGCCGCAAAAGAAAAATCCTGATATGGCGGAACTAATCCGCGGTAAAACAGGCAGAGTATACGGTAATTTATTTAGTTTACTTACAGTCATGAAAGGATTACCACTCGCTTACAATAAAGACTTACAAGAAGATAAAGAAGGAATGTTTGATACAGTTAAAACAGTAGAAGGTTGCCTTCATATTATGGCGGGCATGCTTGAAACGATGACTGTAAACAAAGAAAAAATGGGGCAAGCTGTGACGCAAGATTTCTCCAACGCAACAGAAATTGCCGACTACTTAGCAAGTAAAGGACTACCATTCCGTCAAGCTCATGAAATTGTTGGGAAGCTAGTGCTACACTGCACACAAAACGGAATTTATTTAGTAGATGTCCCACTTGCAACGTATAAAGAGATGAGTTCGTTATTTGAAGAAGATTTGTATGAAGTTCTTTCACCATATGAGGCTGTAAAGCGTCGTAATAGTGCTGGTGGGACAGGGTTTGAACAAATCAAAAACGCTTTGGAAAAGGCGAAGGGGTTAACGAAAGAAATTATTAAGAATTGAGTTGGGAAGTACGCCAGTCTAGTAAAGTCTGGCGTACTTTATTTTTTACTAGCATTTAAGTTACAATGTAGTAAAAAATAACAATTTAGGGGAAGTCTATGAAAAAAATAGTGTTTATCATTGTACTGGTAATTAGTTTAATTGCAAATGCTAAAGTGTTTCTTTTGGACAAATATATGTATGTTGGTGAAAAAGAAAAGCGAGAAGAAGCGATTATCGCAACGATGTGGCATTTGCAAGATAAAGGATATAAAGAAAGTGATATTGCATACATAAAACCGGCCTTTTATAGCAAAATGGATTCGTATGGAATGAATGTGCAGTTTAAAGATGAACCAAATGAATCATATACATATAGAGTTTTAAAAGATGCGAAAACAAATAAACTAACTGTACACCAAGATAGCAATGAGCAAGGTGGTATGGGCGGGAAGCATCAAGAGCTTAAATAAAGAAAGAAAACGACTGATGGCATTCGCCTGCAGTCGTTTTTCTTTTAATCATACTTATGTCGATCTTCCGTAATTCGAATATACTCAATATCCATTAAATCTCGTAGTAATGCACCGTTACTTAGTTCAATTCCGTGTGTCTCTTTAAAATGTTCACGGATTGTCTCTAACATTTCAATTTCTTTTCCATTCACATCTAAAATAATACGTTCAGAATCATCCATATAGCATCCTCCTTTTTTAAACATATATATTTTGTCCGTCTATTTCTAAAAAATGTATGTTAACGTAATGTTAGGAAATAAGAAAGGAATGGAAAATGAGGCGTATTTATTTTATAGGGGTAATTTTGTATACGTTAGTTGTATTACATGTTGCATTCCCAAATATCTTTTCATTTGAGGATTTAGAAACAGTACACGTTGCGATATTTATTTTTGCTCTATTTGTAGTAGATTGCTTTATTTCTATATGGCTTTCGAAAAGAAAAGATATACAAGGTAAAAAAGAAATGGAACGGAAAAGGAGAAAACGTTCATTTTGGATGACGACGTATTGCTTTTCTTTAGCAATTGCTGCTGCTTTTTTTAGTGAGCATATTCCGTTAGAAAGATTAAATATTGGATTTGGAGCGTTCGTATTTGCATACTATTTTTTTATGCACTTTCTTCCTTATATGAAAGAAAAGAGAGGAGAAGAGGAAGACCAGCTTGTAGAAGAAGCGAGAGAACAAGAGAGTAAGAGATTTGAAGGAGATATAAAGAAACTTGGAGAACAAAAGTGGTATTTAAAATCAAAAATCATATACGTTCTTTGCTTTATTACGCCGCCAATTGGTTATTTATATGTTTTCTTTCTTCGTAAAAAAATGACAGAAGGTGCAAAGCAAACGTACTTAATGGTTGCGACGATTATGATGGCATTATGGTCTTTGAAGTTTCTACCTCCTTA
The DNA here is from genome assembly GCF_002218325.1 of Bacillus sp. M13(2017). NCBI lineage: Bacteria > Bacillati > Bacillota > Bacilli > Caryophanales > Bacillaceae > Bacillus > Bacillus sp. M13(2017). Next base: position 230,112 of record NZ_KZ268500.1, read on the forward strand.
TATCTTGGCAATTACCGTTGTTGTTATAGCTTGTCTTGTATTTCTAGTAAAATATGTGAAATGAAAAACACCAAGCCCATGTGGACTTGGTGTTTTATCTATAAATTAAAGCTCACCTTGTTCCTCATCACCACGAACAACAAGGACATCGCATTTCGCATAGCGAATAATATGTTCAGAGACGCTACCAATTAGGAAACGCTCAACAGCATTTAAACCAGTCGCGCCACACATAATTAAATCTACTTTATGGTTTGGAGCGATTTCTTTTGAAATTTTAGATTTAGGGTTACCAAATTCTAATACAGTTTCAATTTTTTCAAGACCAGCTTCAAGCGCAGTTTTTTTGTAGTCTTCTAATAAGTCTTCTGCAAATAGATTTGCACGTTCAGCAATTGCACGGCTATAAGCCTCTACTGCTGAGTACGCTTTTACATCAACGATATGAGCAATTGTTAATGTTGCATTATTGCGCTTTGCGACTTGAATTGCTTTTTTAAAGGCTTTTTCTGCTTCTTTAGAACCATCCACCGCGATTAAAATATTTGTATATGTATTATTCATAGTAAATTCCTCCCAATCTGTTTTATAACTGTTTACAACTTAATTATAAAACAAATTTTGGTAACGTGCTTGCCAGAAACGTTACAGAATTTTGAAAACTCTGTTTCAATTCATTTTAGTTGTAATTGGAGCGAGAACTTGTTACATATGAAGTATAGCAATTTAAAAGGGGGCAGTTTTGTGAGACATGCGCTCATTACAGCCGGTACGAAAGGTTTAGGAAAGCAAGTAACAGAAAAGTTATTGGCTAAAGGCTATTCAGTAACAGTAACATATCATAGCGATATAACGGCTATGGAAACGATGAAAGAAACATATAAAAACGTAGAAGAGCGTCTACAATTCGTGCAAGCGGATGTCACGAAAAAGGAAGATTTACATAAAATGGTAGAAGAAGCGATAAGCCGTTTTGGCAAAATTGATTTCTTAATTAATAATGCTGGTCCATATGTATTTGAACGAAAAAAGTTAGTCGATTATGAAGAAGATGAATGGAATGAAATGATTCAGGGTAATTTAACAGCGGTATTTCATTTGTTGAAACTTGTCGTTCCGGTTATGAGAAAACAGAACTTTGGCCGTATTATTAATTACGGATTCCAAGGGGCAGATAGTGCACCGGGATGGATTTATCGTTCAGCTTTTGCAGCAGCGAAAGTAGGACTTGTTTCATTAACGAAAACTGTTGCTTACGAAGAAGCAGAATATGGAATTACTGCAAATATGGTATGCCCTGGTGATATTATTGGTGAAATGAAAGAAGCGACAATTCAAGAAGCACGTCAGTTGAAAGAACGTAAAACACCAATTGGTAGATCTGGAACAGGCGAAGATATCGCAAGAACGATTTCGTTTTTATGTGAGGAAGATTCCGATATGATTACCGGTACAATTATTGAAGTAACTGGTGCAGTAGATGTTATTCATAGACATCGATAGAGAAAAATAAAGTGAAGATTCGAATGATTGGACAGTTTATCCTTTATGCTGATAGGTGCGGATAATACTGTCCTTTAATATAAAATTAAATCTATCGGAAAACTTATATTATTTTTTGTCAAATATTGAGATATTATGTTAAAATATAAGAGCGTAGAAAGCGCTTTAAAAAATGATTCAGGGGTCATTTCATAACTCAAGGGGGAACTAATAATGCGTATCGGTATTCCAACAGAAATTAAAAACAATGAAAACCGCGTGGCAATGACGCCAGCGGGAGCAGTACATTTAGTGCAAAATGGTCATGAAGTTTTTGTTCAAAAAGGAGCAGGTTTAGGGTCTGGCTTTACGGATGAAGAATACGTACAAGCTGGTGCGAAACTTGTTGAAACTGCTGAAGAAGCATGGAATCAAGATATGGTTATGAAGGTAAAAGAGCCAGTAGCAAGTGAATACGGCTATTTTCGCGAAGGTTTAATTTTATTCACATACTTACACTTAGCTCCAGAACCAGAATTAACGAAAGCATTAATTGATAACAAAGTTGTATCAATTGCATACGAAACAGTACAATTAGATAATCGTTCATTACCATTACTTGCACCTATGAGTGAAGTAGCAGGTCGTATGTCTGCACAAATCGGTGCACAATTCCTTGAGAAAAACAAAGGCGGTAAAGGTATTTTACTTGCAGGCGTTCCAGGGGTAAAACGCGGCAAAGTAACAATTATCGGCGGTGGTCAAGCTGGTACAAACGCAGCGAAGATTGCAGTAGGTTTAGGTGCAGATGTAACAATCATCGACTTAAGCGCAGAACGTCTTCGTCAACTAGATGACATTTTCGGTAACCAAGTAAAAACATTAATGTCTAATCCATACAACATTGCAGAAGCTGTAAAAGAATCTGACCTTGTTATTGGTGCAGTATTAATTCCAGGTGCAAAAGCGCCAAAACTTGTAACTGAAGAAATGATTCAATCAATGGAACCAGGTTCTGTCGTTGTAGATATCGCGATTGACCAAGGTGGTATTTTCGAAACAACTGATCGTATTACAACTCATGATAACCCAACTTACGAAAAACACGGCGTTGTTCATTATGCAGTTGCTAATATGCCAGGTGCGGTTCCACGTACGTCAACTCTTGCATTAACAAACGTAACAGTACCATATGCAGTGCAAATTGCGAACAAAGGCTACAAAGATGCTTGCCTAGGCAACACTGCATTATTAAAAGGTATTAACACATTAGACGGATATGTAACATTCGAAGCAGTTGCAGAAGCGCACGGCTTACAATACGCTGATGCGAAAGAGCTTCTTGAAAAAGCTCCTGCTTTATCATAATAGAGACAAATTCAAGACCTTCCTTTATGAGGAGGGTCTTTTTTTATGGAGAAATAACATGTGAATAATTGTTATTTATTGGTGTAAATTGATTTTCATTATGATAATTTAGAATTATATAACAAAAAGAGGGGATTCAATGGGGAGCAAAAAGAGGAAGAAAAAGCAAGCTAAAAGACAAAAGTATATAAAGAAAAAACAGGAACAGAACATACCTCTTTCAAAAAAAGTGGTCATTATGATAGAGAAAACATTTCGGTATATTTGTATGGCTCTGTATGTGATTTTGTGTATGTATTCATTTGGAGTGTTGTACAGTTTTGAGATAACCCCCAATATTATTGAGAGCATTCTAGAAGTTACACTTGTCGTAATAGAATTAGCCTTATTCGTTATACTCTTTGCTACAGTATGGCCTAGTCATGAAAGTAAGAAAGATAAGCAAAGAAAAATGAGAAAAAAATTTTCATATGCTTCAAGTTCATCAAGTGGATTCGGTGACTACAGTAGCAATGATTGTAGCAGCTCAAGTGATGGTGGGGGAGATTGCGGAGGTGGTGGAGACTAAGCTAGTTTTTCAGAAGAACGAATAATGAAAGGATGAGACGAAAGATGGAAACTGTGAACTTAATAGAATTAACAAAGGACATTCAAGATCAACATAAAAACTTCGTCGTTTCAAATGTAAATAGTCATTGCTTACGAATCGCTGTATTTACTGGTGAATATGATTGGCACTATCATTCTAATTCGGATGAATTATTCATTGTATTAGAGGGAGAATTACTTATTGATTTTGAGGATGGAGAAACAGCGGTATTAAAGCCAAATGATTCTATTTTAATTCCAGCATGTACGATTCATAGAACGAGAGCATTAAAGAGAACGGTAAATCTTTGTTTTGAAAATATAGAGGCGGATACAATTATAGTGGAGCAATTATGAAAAAATTATCTGTAGCCGAGTATAGAAAAATCCTTCCGATTTTAGAAAGTCATACAAAAACGGCGACGTTTGCTTATGCGGTATGTGATCAAATGATAGATGGTGAAGTTTTTACAAACGGGCAGTTAACAGCAGGATTAATTATTACAGGTAACGGTATCTATTATTTATTTGGTGATACGGATGATCACAAGTATAACGAAAGTTTATTTGCATATTTAAAAATGGCTATTGAAAAAACAGAGAAGAGATTTACACTCTTTACTTCAAGTGAAGAGTGGGAAATGATGATAGAAGGGCGATTTAGTAATATACTTCGGAACATTCCGTGAATGAAATTTCAAAGCATAGCCTTTGAAGAGAAAAAACAAGATTGTAACATAAATACATATGAAGTGAAGCGTATTGATAGAAAAGATATAGCACAAAGCAATGAATTTACAGAGGAATATTATAAAGAATATTGGGGATCAACTAAAGTGTTTTTAAATAATGGCTTTGGATTCTGTATAGAACAAGATGGGATAATTGTAGCGGAATGTGTTTCGATATTTAACGGGAATGGATTTGCTGAAATTGATATTGTAACGCATGAAGCATATCAAGGGAAAGGATTAGCCCAAGCTGTTGCAATGCGGTTCATTGAACATTGTATGAAAAATAATATTACACCGTGCTGGGATTGTTATGTAGACAATATTCCTTCGCAAAAATTAGCTAGTAAATTAAGTTTTTATCATCCAATAGAATATAGATTGCTTGTACGTAAGAAAACGGGGGAATAAAAATGAATGTGGAGTTAACGAGATTCAAAGTGAAACAAGGTAAAAGTCGTCGTGTAGATGAATGGATGCAGCTTCTGAATGACAATATGAAAGAAGTGCTGTTGACACTAAACGACGAAAAAATGTACGTTGAGACAATTTTCCGGGAAATAAGAGATGGAGAAGAGTACTTATATTGGTATTCTGTGCAAGGAAAAGGTGGTATTTTTGTCGAAAATTCGCATCATGAAATTGATAAAAAGCATTTAGCGTTTTGGTATGAATGTATTGATGAAGAAGCACCATCTGTTGATATGAAAACAGAAGTTGTTATGATTCAAGATGTTGTGAAGGAAGCGATGAAATAATAGATTGTTATTTTATAACCGTAAAATGGTCTTCTTTTTTGTTGGAATATATATTATTGGAGATGCTGTAGGATGAAAATTAGTAATAAATATATCACTCTCGATGAAATAGAGATAATAAGAGAATCCTTAAATAAATTGCATGAATATCATAATAATAAATCAAAATATTTTTCTGGCGATTATCCAAGAATGACATTTGAGGAACGTATTGAAAATTATAAAAAGAACTCAAAGTACGGAGAATATAGAATTGAATTATTGATTGAATCAGAAACAGATAATATATTAGGATTTTGTATAGCGTATAGTAAAAGCGTAAGCGGGAAGGTTGAAGTTTTATTTGTCGATGAAAAATACCGAAGAAACGGATTTGGTTTGAAATTAATGAATGGTGCAGTGGAATGGTTTAAAGAAAAGAAGATAGATGAAATTGAATTAACAGTAGTATACGGAAATGAAGCTGTATCGTTTTATGAAAAGCTGGGGTTTTATCCTCGTTCAATTATTATGGCAACTAAGTCATAACGGTAGTATGGGGAGAGAGGAGTGGGAGTCTTTGTTTGAAAAAAATGATTCATATTTTACTAGAATATATGTGAAGAGCGCATCAAAATAGATGTGCTTTTTATTATGAAAAAATTTATAAAAGCTGCATTTGGATATCTTTAAGTGAAAATAAAGAGGGATATCGAGAATATTTTAGGATAAACTATAAAGAAATAAAAAAACACCAAACCAAAAGACTTACCAATATACGGTGTAGTCGTAATAGGGAAAACAGAGGATTTACAAAGTTTACAAGGGTCACCGTATATTAAGGCTGCTGTAAGAGGTGTAACAGTTGAGAAATATTAATTACAGTCTATTAATGTGAATAATCAGAAAATTTATGGTATACTATGTGAAAAGGAGGTTTATATGAGGCAAATACATGGAGCAATTTATATTTACATAACAATGTTTTTCGTGGCGATATCCTATGGATTAGGGCACGTGTATTCGCATCCTATACTAACTTTTTTAAGCGGAGCATGTATGGCGTTTGCGCTTCTTGTCCACCTTTTCTCAGTTTGGATCGTGAAATTTCAATTAAATATTAGTGAAATAGAAGAAGGCACTTTCTAAGTGGCCTTCTTTTTTTAATAATATTTTCGAAGTTCTTGTAGCAATTTTTCAATTTCGCATTCAGTTTCTTTACATATAGACATTGTACGTAATCTGAAAAATAAGCTACGTAAGAAAGATTTTATATTTCCGTATAGATACTCGTACGATTCAATATGTAATGTTTGTTTTTTGACGGGTAATTGAGCTACTAAATCATGAAGGGCTAATATGAGTACTTCTTCTTTTAGACCACTTTGGAGCATTGCGACAATCGGATAAACGAGACGTTCATCTTCCTCATATTTGTAGTAAATAGAATGGACGCAAACTTTGTTTAATAAAGTTTGTAATATTTCCTCGTAATATAAAGTTTCCAGTTTAGGACTACGAATAAGCGCCTCAAATGTATCAGAAGCGTGAGCGATACTATGTGCCCAGCCGTGGTCTTGCACATATCCGCGGAAATCATGCTCGTTGTTCATATATAGAACTAATTGATCTTTTACATGTAAAAGATCAGCCTGTGATAAGAAATTATGGTTTGTATCGGCATCAATAATGAGTGTAATTAATAATGTTGTAAAGGCGCGGGTAAATACCGCATCTTCGTCATCCGAATGAATTTTATACAATAAATATTTGTCACTGATGCTTTCTGATAATAGTTTCTGTAAGTGTGTGTGTGAAATATAGTCCTTCTTGATTAGGTGATAAAAAGTAGAGTAGATAAGTTTATCTCTTAAATAACTATCAGTATCCCCAATATGCTCCAGCATACTGGAACTTAAAGGATCGATATTGAGGACATTATTGATTACGTAATTATTATTACAAATTTCTTCTAACTGTTGTTGTAACATATAAACCTCCTATTTTAGAAAATTCTGTATTTTGACAGTATAATAAGAGGAAGAAATAGACAATAAATAAATGCTTTTGAATGGAGGGGCATGATGAAGAGAGCATTATTCTTTTTCATTAGTATTTTCTTTTTAGGGAGTTGTTCGATTTGGTATGTTACTTTTTCTAGCGAGAGCAAAAGTTGGACGGGACAATATAAGGGCCATATTAAGGACGACAGTGAAGATGGAGTGTTTACGTTTCAGTACAAAGGCGGAGATGGGAATACAGAATTTAAAAATTTAGAGATTGCTATTAATGGAGCCTTTAGCACAATGACACAAACGTCAGAAAGTCATAAAGGAGCAAAGATTGAAATGAAATCATCTTGTGTAAGTTGTGCGCCTTTATCTAAAGATGAACCGATAGAGGTTGTGATTAAATGGGATGATAAGTATGAGGAGAAGATGGTGTTAAATTTGAAATAGCCTAGAGTAAGGAGTTAAAAATGAATAGGCATATGAAAAAATTAATGTTTATAAATGTATTTCTAATCATATTATCAGCGTGCACTACAAAACAAGTAGAGGTAAAAAAAGTACCTGAAGAAGGGTATGTCATAGTAAGAAATGACACGGTATTTTTCGTCAGTGATAAAACGTTTGAAACAAAAATAGAGTTACAAAATTATATAGAACAACAAATGAATAAAGAGTATCCATCACATATAGTTTTGAGCTTTAAGGATAAACGTGCATATAATCAATTAAAAACAGGGGATAAAATAAAATTATGGTCTTCTCAAATGCTTGAAAGTTATCCAGCAAAAATGATTGTAGAGAAATTTGAAATAGTAGAGAAATAGAAAAAGGCAGCAACCAAGCTGCCTTTTTTCTTATTTTACAAATTGTAATTCTTTCGGGAACTTCGTTAAAATTTCTGATCCGTCTTTTGTGATGTAAATATCATCTTCAATACGAACGCCACCTACGTTTGGTACGTAAATACCTGGCTCGATTGTGAAGACCATACCTTCTTTTAATGGAGACTCGTTACTAGCTTTTACATCTGGATATTCGTGTACGCTAATTCCAAGTCCGTGACCAAGGCGGTGCGGGAAGAAGTCACCGTAACCTGCATCTGCGATAACAGAACGAGCAGCATTGTCGATTGCGCCAAGTGTAACACCTGGTTTACATGCTTCAACTGCTTGTAGTTGTCCAGTAAGTACAGTGTTGTAAATACGAGTTTGCTCTTCAGAAATCCCACCGAATGCCACTGTACGTGTAATATCAGAGCAATAACCATCAATGATTACGCCTAAATCAAATAGTACGAAATCGCCGCGTTTCATTTTGTTTGCGCCAGGAATACCGTGTGGAAGAGCTGAGTTCGCACCTGCTAATACCATCGTATCAAATGACATTTTATGTATGCCTTTTGTTTTTAATTCGTGTTCAATAATTGCTAATACTTCTAGCTCGCTGCGGTTTTCTTTAATTGCATTTACACCAACTTCAACAGCATAGTCCGCCATTTTAGCTGCTTCGCGTAAAATAGAAAGCTCTTTTTCATCTTTAATTAAACGAAGTTCACGAACTTTCTCTTCAGCTGATTTGAAAGCTGCATTTGGGAATAGTTTTGTTAATTCTTCGTAGCGTTCTACGTTTAAATGTTCTTTTTCAATTGCAACTGCATTTGCATTGATGCCGCGGTCTTTAATTGCTTTTGCAATCATATCCCATGGTCGATCAGTGTCAGTGAATCCGATAATTTCATGTGCCCAGCCAGCGTTACGAGCTTGACCTTCTTCCATTTTAGGACAAATTAAAATAGGTTCTTTTTCTTGGAATACAAACATACCAAGTAATCTTTCATGTGGTTCACAGTGGAAGTTTGTCATGTAGAAAACGTTCGGTGTAGAAGTTAAGAACGCAGCTTCTATGTTTTTTTCTTTTAGCCATTGCATTAAATTTTCTAATCTAGCATTCATCGATTGGCACCCCCGAGATATTTAATTACAAATATAACTTTAACTCGGAAGAAAGCGTTATGACAAGTAAATAGATGTTAGAAAAGACAGGGGATTCAAAAATCATGTAGAATAAAAAGTGAGAATGTGAATAGGGGAGGAATGTAATAATGAAAGTATCTTATCATGGACATTCAGTTGTGAAAATTGAGGCGAATGGAAAAGTTATTTTAATTGACCCGTTTTTAACAGGTAATCCGAAAACAGATTTAAAAGCTGAAGATGTAAAAGTGGATGCAATTCTTTTATCGCATGGACACGGTGATCATGTTGGAGATACAGTAGAGCTTGCGAAGAAAAATAATGCAGTTGTTGTAGCGCCATTTGAATTAGCAACATTTTTAAGTTGGCAAGGTGTAAATACACACCCGATGCATATTGGTGGTTCACATGAATTTGACTTCGGAAAAGTGAAGTTTACACAAGCATTCCACGGCTCTAGTTATATTGATGAAGAAAATAAGACGATTACATATACAGGTATGCCAGCAGGTATTTTATTTACAGCAGAAGAGAAAACTGTATACCACGCAGGAGATACTGCACTATTCTCTGACATGAAGTTAATTGGGGAATTAAATAAAGTTGATCTAGCATTTTTACCAATTGGTGATAATTTCACAATGGGACCAGAAGATGCTGTACTAGCGGCAAAATGGATTAATGCGAAAACTGTTGTACCGATGCATTACAATACGTTCCCAGTTATTGAACAAGATCCATATCAATTTGTAGAAAAGCTACAAAATTGTACAGGGAAAGTATTAGAAGCTGGAGAAAGTATTACACTATAGAAAAGAAACCCTTCATTTGAAAAGAAAAGTGAAGGGTTTTTTACGTGTGTAGGACAGCTTTTAATGCTTGTATTTGTTTTGGTGATTCTTTTCTTTTGGTAAGTGGTTGTTCAGGTGTTTCATTCAATTCTATTGCAACCTTTTTCCCATCTACGAAAGCTAAAAATACAGCACCTACAACCTCTAAAAATTTTTTCATCATGTGTTCGCTCCTTTGTTTTATTTCTTGTCTTAATTGTATAGGTAATCAAGTGTACGAACTATCGAATGAGATGACGATAGCATTACATTGTTGTAATAGAATGACTGGTGGAATGTAAGAGTCATTTTGTTATAAAAAAAATAGTACAGGTATGCAAAGAGAGAGTGTAACAGTTTTGAAAATATAGTATACTAAAAGTACAACACATGAAGAATTTAGGGAAAAGAAAGTATGGTGAAACCATTTGGCTACCAAGCATAACCAAATTTTAGAACATATTAATAGCCTGCCAGTAGGCCATAAAATTTCTGTAAGACAAATTGCGAAAGATTTGAGTGTAAGTGAAGGGACCGCTTACCGTGCAATTAAAGATGCAGAAAATAAAGGATATGTTAGTACAATTGAACGTGTCGGAACAATTCGAATTGAACAAAAGAAGAAAGAAAATATCGAAAAACTGACATATGCAGAAGTCGTTAACATTGTCGATGGTCAAGTACTTGGGGGCAGAGAAGGACTACATAAAACATTAAATAAATTCGTAATCGGAGCTATGAAATTAGAAGCGATGATGCGCTATACAGAAGCTGAGAATTTACTCATTATTGGTAACCGTACGAATGCACATGAATTAGCGCTAGAAACTGGAGCTGCTGTATTAATTACGGGCGGGTTTGATACGGAAGATCATGTGAAGAAATTAGCAGACGAATTAAAGCTGCCGATTATTTCAAGTAGCTACGATACATTTACGGTTGCAACGTTAATTAACCGTGCAATTTATGACCAACTTATTAAGAAAGAAATTGTACTCGTTGAAGATATTTTAACGCCAATTGAAGAAACGTTATATTTAAGGCCGAGTGATACAGTACAGCAATGGCATGCGTATAACGAAGAGACAATGCACGGAAGATATCCAATCGTCGATGAAAATAACAAAGTGCTAGGAATCGTAACTTCAAAAGATATGATCGGTGTAGCGAAAGAAACACCAATTGATAAAGTAATGACAAAACACCCAATTACAGTGAACGGTAAAATGTCTGTCGCGGCTGCGGCACGTATGATGGTGTGGGAAGGAATTGAATTACTTCCTGTCGTTGAGGAAGGAAATAAGCTGCAAGGTATTATTAGCCGTCAAGATGTACTTCAGGCACTGCAAATGATTCAACGTCAGCCACAAGTTGGAGAAACAATTGATGATATTGTAACGAATCAATTTATGACGCCAAAAGAAGCGAGGAATGAGCATCTATATCAATTTTCGGTGACGCCACAAATGACGAACTCAATCGGAACGTTATCGTACGGTGTATTTGCAACAATTGTGACAGAAGCGACAAATCGCGTCATTCGTGCGCAAAAGAAAAGCGATTTAATTGTTGAAAACTTAACGATTTATTTCGTAAAGCCGGTTCAAATTGATAATGTTGTATCCGTTCATCCGAAAGTATTAGAAATTGGGCGTAAATTTGGTAAGGTCGATGTAGAGGTGCATCATGAAGGTAATGTTGTTGGAAAAGCATTACTTATGGTTCAGTTAATCGATAAATAAAAAGATGGGACAAATCGTTTTGATTTGTTCCATCTTTTTTGCTGTTTTACATTTGAAAGGCATGATTTTAGATGGGAGTTTTAGTGGAATATGTATGGGATGGAGTGGAAAAGTAACGTAATAAAAGACAGAATAGTAATTCAATTCCGTCGTATATTGTGTTATGATTATATTGTAAGAAAATGGATTTCTGAAAGGTGGTATGCATTATGTCGTCAGCCGTACTCTTTTTTTGTAGTATCGCACTATTTTACTTTCTTGTAATGATACCGATCCAATATTTATACTTACAAGGTTTACATGAAAAAAAGGAAAAGACAGGATTATCTCAGCGAGAGCTATATGAAAAAATGTCTTTTGGAGAAGAACAATTACATTTTCACGTACAAGGTAACCCATTTAATATACCATCTGCGTTTGTTGCATATATGATTTTGAAAGTTAGGGGACGTAAAAAAGCATCACAATATTGATGCTTTTTTATGTTGCTTCATAGACTTCGGCTTCTTTAACTGCTAATGGCAAGAAATGTTTGTATTGGCGAAATCCATTAAATACACTTGCACTACCAAATAGAATGAATAAAACACCAACGATAATACGAGCGGTTGAAAGTTCTAAAAAGAATTGGTTTATCCCGAAAAATAAAACGAATGAACCGAGTGCCATTGCGGATTTTCCTGAGAGCCAACCTTTTTCCATTGGGCGGTTTGTACGAAAGTATTTTGTTTTGTAAAAGATGTACAACATAAATGAGACGATAATACAGAAGACTAATACTGGCATAATGAACACTCCCATCGCTTTGTGAAAAATAATAGAAAAGAAAAAGAAATATCTAAACTTTCTAACTTTTATTATAAAGCAATTGTTCGCATGTATGAAATACTTTCCGTTATAATGGAGGATAAAGTGAAACTTTAATTAGTGTGGGGATGTTTCCATGCGCTAATGATTAGCCCCATCCATTGGGCTTTTACTGCACGTTAAAGTGAAGAAGTTGATTAAAAAGGAGATTATACATATGCATGAGCAAATTTTAGGAGCAATTAAAGAATTTGATACAATTATTATTCATCGCCACGTGCGTCCGGATCCAGATGCGTTAGGTTCACAGGGTGGTCTTGGTACAATTCTACAAGAATCGTTTCCAGAGAAAAATATTTATACGATTGGGTACAATGAACCGTCACTAGCATACTTACGAGTAATGGATGATATTGAAGATAGTGTATACGAAAATGCGCTTGTTATTGTTTGTGATACTGCGAATCAAGAACGTGTTGACGATCAACGCTATACAAAAGGGAAGATGTTAATTAAAATTGATCATCATCCAAACGAAGATCCATATGGAGATATTACGTGGGTAGATACGACAGCGAGTTCTACAAGTGAAATGATTTATGAGTTTTATAACTATGGAAAAGATAAGGGGTTAAAAATAACAAAAGAAGCAGCCCGCCTTATTTTAGCAGGAATTGTTGGAGATACAGGTCGTTTCTTATTCCCAAATACGACAGCAAAAACACTTCGTTACGTAAGTGAGCTTGTTGACATGGGTGTGAAATTCACAGATTTATACAATGAAATGTATAAGACAAAAGAAAAAATTGCTCGTTTAAACGGTTATATTTTACAAAACTTTACGATGGTAGAAGAAGGAGCAGCTTACATTAAATTAACGAAAGAAGTATTAGAAGAGTTTGATGTACTTCCTTCTGAAGCATCTGGTGTTGTTGGAGCGCTTGGCAATATTGATGGATTAAAGGCGTGGGTTCTATTTTTAGAGGAAGACGACGTAATTCGTGTTCGTCTTCGTTCAAAAGGACCAGTTATAAACAAATTGGCAATGCAATATAACGGCGGAGGGCATCCGATGGCTTCTGGTGCCAAGGCATCTTCTTGGGAAGAAGCGGATCGTCTTTTTGCTGATTTACGTGAGATTTGTAAATAAGAGACTATATGTTAGAACGAAAAGAAGGAGCGGCGCTAAAGCCCTCCTTCTTTATTTTTCTTTCTCTATAGTTATGCTAATTTCAAGCACTGTATCAAAAGATATTGTATCGACTTTAAAACGGTATAGCCGATCGTAATGTTTGTACGTTTTATTTTCGATTACCTTTTTTAGCAGGTCTTTATTTTTTGCGATACTTTGAATGTTTTTCGTTAAAAGATGCTGGAGATCATTATGGATAGATGTAGTCATATTTTCGAGTGTAAGATTGTCTAAATCGTATTTTTCTCGATTGATAAGTTTTATTTTAATCTCTTGAATGGTTAAGAGTCGTTTATTTTCAGTGTTCAATTTTTCTTGATCTTCGAGAAGGACGTGGAGCTTTGCTTCTTGTTTTTCTATAATTTCTCTTTGTTCTGCTATTTTACTAGCTTGTTCTTCTTGAAAAACACCGTATATGTACAAAAAAATAAACCAGCTCAACACGCCTCCAACAGCAGCACCGGCTAATACTAAGTACCATCTTTTTGCTGTATTGGCACTTGGTACTCTCATACATGTTCCTGCGTTAGCCATTTAATAATAATGAGACCTGTTTGCATACCACCAGTTGCGAAAAAAATAAGGAGAATTTGTTTTACGATATCTTTCATATCTCCGCCAAAGAAACTTCTTTCAAAGCTATAAAAGGTATCGAATGTTCCACCGATTGCTGCAACGAGTGCCCAAATTCTTAAATTTTGGGCGAATTGATTAATGTAAGTTAGAGCTGGTTTTCCGATAAGAAACGCACCAAATCCACCAATTAATGAACCGCCAAGTATAACCCCAAAGGCAATAAAATAACTAATAATAAGCAGAGAGAAAAAAGTATGTTCTCTTACATCCATCGTCATTCCCCTTTCTTCTTCATATATATGGACAAAGTATAAGAAGTATGTTTTGATTTCCGCTTTCCTCATCACCTATAATAAAAGTAGTCAAATAGGTAAAGAGAGGGTACAACAGTGAAGTTTGTGCATTTACAATGTCAAACCGTTTTTAGTTTATTAAAAAGTGCTTGTAAAATTGATGAGCTTGTAGTCAGGGCGAAAGAACTCGGTTTTTCATCGCTGGCTATTACGGATGAAAATGTTATGTATGGCGTTATTCCGTTTTATAAAGCATGTAAGAAACATGGTATACAGCCTGTTATTGGATTAACCGCTTCTATTTTTAGTGAAGAAGAAGAAAGGTCTTATCCGCTTGTATTACTTGCTGAGAATGAAATAGGCTACCAAAATTTATTAAAGATTTCTAGCAGTATTATGACAAAGTCCAAAGAAGGTATTCCTAAGAAGTGGCTTGCGCATTATGCGAAAGGATTAATTGCAATTTCACCAGGTAAAGATGGCGAAATTGAGCAATTATTACTAGAAGACAATGAGAGTCAGGCTGAAGAAGTAGCTCGCACATATCAAAATATGTTCGGCCATTTTTATATGAGTTTGCAGCATCATGCGATTCAAGATGAGTTGCTTTTACAAGAGAAACTACCTGAATTTATTAGTAGGGTTAATATTCCAGTCGTTGCAACAAATGATGTGCGCTATATCAATCAAAGTGACGCGCTTGTTCATGAATGTTTACTATCTGTTGAAAGTGGAACGAAAATGACTGATCCAGATAGGCCGAGGCTGAAAACAGATCAGTATTATTTAAAGTCATCGGATGAAATGGAAGCACTATTTTCCCATGCGCCGGAAGCAATCAAAAATACAATAAAAATTGCAGAGCGTTGCCAAGTAGAAATACCGTTCCATGTAAATCAACTTCCGAAGTTTCCTGTTCCGTCTAATGAAACGAGTGATATATACTTGCGTCGTGTTTGTGAAGAAGGTTTGCGGAAACGATATGGTGCTCCGAAAGAAGTGCATATAAAGCGTTTGGATCATGAATTAAATGTTATTTCTCGTATGGGATTTAGTGATTATTTCCTCATCGTATGGGATTTTATGAAGTATGCACATGAAAATCATATTCTAACAGGACCAGGTCGTGGATCGGCAGCTGGTTCACTCGTTTCATACGTATTAGAAATTACAGATATTGATCCAATTGAATACGATCTATTATTTGAAAGGTTTTTAAATCCTGAACGTGTGACGCTTCCTGATATTGATATTGATTTTCCAGACGTAAGACGTGATGAGATGATTCGCTATGTGAAAGATAAATACGGTCAGCTCCGTGTTGCGCAAATTGTAACGTTTGGTACGCTTGCAGCAAAAGCGGCAATTAGAGACATTGCCCGCGTAATGGGGCTTCCGCCGCGAGATATTGATATATTTTCAAAACTTATCCCATCAAAGCTCGGTATAACGTTAAAAGATGCATATAAAGAATCACAATCACTTCGTGAGTTTATACAAGGGAATCTTCTACATGAGCGTGTGTTTGAAATCGCAAAACGTGTAGAAGGTTTACCACGTCATACGTCTATTCATGCGGCTGGTGTTATTATGAGTCAAGAACCGCTAACAGGCAGTGTAGCAATTCAAGAAGGACATAACGATGTTTATGTTACGCAATATCCAGCCGATGCGCTAGAAGAACTTGGGTTGCTTAAGATGGACTTTTTAGGATTACGTAATTTAACGTTACTTGAAAATATTATAAAATTTATCGCGAACAAAACAGGGAAAGAAATCGATATAAGAAACTTACCTCTTCAAGATGAAAAGACGTTCCAATTATTAGGGAGAGGGGATACAACAGGTGTATTCCAGCTTGAGTCAGGTGGTATGCGAAATGTACTTCGCGGGTTAAAACCGAATGAGTTTGAAGATATCGTAGCTGTTAACTCGTTATACAGACCAGGACCGATGGAACAGATACCGACTTTTATTGAATCGAAACATGGAAAAAGAAAAATTGAATATTTACATCCGGATTTAAAGCCAATTTTAGAAAGAACATACGGCGTCATTGTATACCAAGAACAAATTATGCAAATTGCATCGAAGTTAGCAGGTTTTTCGCTCGGAGAAGCAGATTTACTGCGCCGTGCGGTGAGTAAAAAAAATCGTGATATTTTAGATCAGGAACGTAAGCATTTCGTCCAAGGATGTTTGCGAAATGGATACGATGAGACATCCGCAGAGAAAATTTATGATTTAATTGTAAGATTTGCGAATTACGGTTTTAACCGAAGTCACGCTGTAGCTTACAGTATGATTGGATATCAGCTTGCCTATTTGAAAGCGAATTATACGCTGGAATTTATGACGGCATTATTATCAAGCGCAATTGGAAATGAAGATAAGATTGTACAGTATATACGAGAAACGAAGCGGAAAGGTTTTCACGTTTTGCCGCCGTCTCTTCAGAGGAGTGGTTACAACTTCCAAATAGAAGGGAATGCGATACGTTACAGTTTACTTTCGATCCGAAATATTGGAATGGCTACAGTGACGGCATTATTAGAAGAACGAGAGAAAAAAATGTTCGAAGATTTATTTGAGTTTTGTCTCCGTATGCCGTCAAAGTTCGTAACGGAGCGTAATTTAGAAGCTTTCGTCTGGTCGGGATGTTTTGACGATTTTGGTGTTTCGAGAACGAATTTATGGAAAAGTATTAAAGGGGCGTTAGAGTACGCGAATCTCGCACGTGATTTAGGAGATGCTGTTCCAAAATCGAAATATGTACAAGGAGAAGAGTTATCTTTTATTGAACAACTAAATAAAGAGAAGGAAGCACTTGGCTTTTATTTATCAAGTTATCCAACAGCGCAGTATGTGAAGTTAGCAAAAGAATTAGAAATTCCATCTCTCGCTCAGGCGATGCGAAACAAGAAAAAAGTACAAAGAGCGATTGTGTATATAACAAGTGTGAGAGTGATTCGTACGAAAAAGTTTCAAAAGATGGCATTTATTACATTCTGTGATCAAAATGATGAAATGGAAGCGGTCCTCTTCCCGGAAACGTATATACATTTCTCGGATAAGTTGCAAGAAGGAGCAATTGTTTTAGTTGACGGTACGATTGAGCTAAGAAATCATAAGCTGCAATGGATTGTAAATGGACTATATCCGCTAGAGGAAATGGATGTTTATGAAGAAAAGAAAGACGCATCTGTTTACGTGAAATTGCCATCTCAGTATGAGAAAAAGCTTTTAAATCAGGTTACGAAAATATTGTTCGACTATTCAGGTTTTGCGAAAGTACTAATTTATTATGAAAAGGAACATAAAATGGTACAATTATCTCGGAGTTTATCGATTCATCCAAGTGAAGAATGTTTAGGAGCACTTCGTGAAATTGTCGGGGAAGAAAATGTAGTTGTGAAAATATAATGGACAATTTCCCTACACTTCGATTATTATAGTAGTAGTGTTCGTGGTCAGACCACTTGGAGAAATTGATATCAGCAAGAATAATTTGAGGAGAGTGGATAGTTTGTCAACACTTCGTGAAGAAGCACTTCACATGCATAAAGTGCATCAAGGAAAATTAGAAACTGTATCAAAAGTAAAAGTAGAAAATGCAAAAGATTTAAGTCTTGCATATTCTCCAGGGGTTGCAGAACCTTGTAAAGAAATTTATGACGATAAAAGTAAGGTATATGAATATACGATGAAGGGAAATATGGTAGCAGTTGTGACAGATGGAACAGCTGTACTTGGTCTTGGTAACATTGGACCTGAAGCATCTCTTCCAGTAATGGAAGGTAAAGCTGTATTATTCAAGAGCTTTGCTGGTGTAGATGCATTCCCAATTGCCTTAAATACAAACGATGTAGATAAAATTGTTGAAACTGTAAAATTAATGGAGCCAACTTTTGGCGGCGTTAACTTAGAAGATATCGCAGCACCAAACTGCTTCATTATTGAAGAGCGTTTGAAAAAAGAAACAAATATTCCTATCTTCCATGATGATCAACACGGAACAGCTATCGTAACAGTAGCAGGTCTTGTAAATGCACTGAAATTAGTTGGAAAGAAAATGTCTGACATTAAAGTTGTCGCAAATGGCGCAGGTGCAGCAGGTATTGCAATTATTAAACTTTTATATCGCTATGGTGTACGCGACATTATTATGTGTGACCGTAAAGGCGCAATCTATGATGGTCGTCCTACAGGTATGAATCCGGTGAAGGATGAAGTTGCAAAATATACAAATAAGAATCGTATAGAAGGTTCTTTAGCTGATGTTGTACAAGGTGCGGACGTATTCATTGGTGTGTCTGCAGAAGGTGCATTAACAGAAGAGATGGTTCGTACAATGAATGACGATGCGATTATTTTTGCAATGGCGAATCCAGTTCCAGAAATTATGCCAGAATTGGCAAAAGCAGCGGGCGCAGCTGTTGTTGGAACAGGTCGTTCTGACTTCCCGAACCAAGTAAATAATGTACTAGCGTTCCCTGGTATTTTCCGCGGTGCACTTGACGTACATGCGACACAAATTAACGAAGAAATGAAGATGGCAGCTGTACAGGCTATTGCTGAGCTTGTAGCAGAAGATGAGTTAAATGCAGACTATATCATTCCGGCGCCATTTGACGCGCGTGTAGCGCCTCAAGTAGCGGCTTACGTTGCAAAAGCAGCAATGGAGACAGGAGTAGCTCGCCGTCAAGTAGATCCAAATGAGATCGCTGAAAAAACAAAACAATTAGCGCTGATTGGTAAAGAATAAGCGAGGAATTTCCATTGACATCATCAAATACAAAAGTATATCTCGAAATTGTAAAAAAAATCCGTTCCATTATGGAAGAGGATGGTTTGGTAGCGGGGGATCGTTTGCCGTCTGAGCGTGAGTTAAGTTCACGCTTAAACGTAGGACGTTCCTCTGTAAGAGAAGCATTGCGTGCTTTAGAACTGGTAGGATTGATTGAAACGAGACGTGGTGAAGGGACGTTTATTCGAAACTTTTATGATAACGGTCTTGTACAATTAATTGCTCCGTTCTTATTGCAAGATGAGAAAACAATTCGTGATTTATTACAAACGAAACGATTACTTGAGAAAGATATGATTCGAATTGTATGTAATTTACCGAAAGAAATGTTTTCTAAAGTACTAAGTAGATTACACCAAGTACTTGAAGGAAATGAAAGCTCAATCCCAACGCTTCATCAAACGTTCTTTAAAACCCTTATTGAACAAGTCGATAATTATTTACTATATCGCATTTGGATGATCGTAAATGATTACGTAGCAACTCTTTCTTGTAAAGTTTCAAGAGATTCTATCAATATGTATAGAAAGCTTTATGCTACTTTGGAAGAAAAACAAGAAAATGATGCACTAAAAATTTACGATGAATTAGTAGAGAATATACAGTTTCACTCGTAATGTATAAAATTTGTCGAAATGACCATGACACGTTATGACAAACATTCTACCGCATAGCGGTTAAAGTTAAACGTAAAGAGTGAGGTTATTAGACAGATTGAGAAGATAAGGCTAACATCAAACTTTGGTGTTAGCCCCATTTTCTTCTTACGCTAACCTTAGCTCTCAACGAAGGGGGTCAAATTGTGCTAAGAGATTTATTCGTGAAAAAGAAAAAGTACGCTGCAATACCTTCAGAACAAGTACGAAAAGATGTACCAGATGGCGTTATGACAAAATGTCCGGAATGTAAAAAAATCATGTATACGAAAGAACTTCTAAAAAATTTAAAAGTATGTGTGAATTGTGGATATCATCATCCTATGAATGCATGGGAACGTCTTGATAGTATATTGGACGAAGGGTCATTCCGTGAGTATGACAAAGAAATGGTTTCATTAAATCCACTCGAGTTTCCAGGTTATGAAGAGAAACTAGAGAGCGATCGTAAGAAGACTGAATTGAACGAAGCGGTTGTAACTGGTGAAGGAACAATTGATGACATGCTTGTTGTTGTTGCAGTAATGGATTCTCGTTTTCGAATGGGGAGCATGGGCTCTGTGGTAGGAGAAAAAATCGCCCGTGCGGTTGAAAAGGCGTACGACTTACAAGTTCCATTTATTATCTTTACTGCTTCGGGTGGTGCCCGTATGCAAGAAGGTATATTAAGTTTAATGCAAATGGCAAAAACAAGCGTAGCTTTGAAAAAGCATAGTAATGCAGGAGGATTATTTATTTCTGTTATGACTCACCCAACGACGGGCGGGGTTTCAGCGAGTTTCGCTTCACTTGGTGATTATAATCTTGCAGAACCAGGTGCACTTATCGGATTTGCTGGTAGACGTGTAATTGAACAAACGGTGCGTGAGAAACTACCAGAAGATTTCCAAACAGCAGAATTCTTACTAGATCATGGTCAATTAGATGCGGTGGTGCATCGTGATGATATGAGAGAATCACTTCGCAAGATTTTAGAAGTTCATCAAGGAGGGGAAATGGCTGTATGGCAGAGCTAGAATTTGAAAAACCAGTTGTTGAGCTAAGAAATAAGATTCGTGAACTGAAAGACTATACGAAAAACAGCCAGATGGACTTCAGTGAGGAGATTCGTATTTTGGAAGAAAAGCTAGAAAATTTAGAGGAAGATATATACGGCAATCTGAAAGTATGGGACCGTGTTCAAATTGCTCGTCATGCAGAACGACCGACAACGCTCGATTATATTGAGCACTTATTTACTGATTTTTTCGAATGTCATGGAGATCGTCTATTTGGCGATGATGCAGCGATTGTCGGCGGCATTGCGAAATATAAAGGGATGCCTGTAACTGTAATTGGGCATCAGCGCGGAAAAGATACGAAAGAAAATATTCGCCGTAACTTTGGAATGCCTCATCCAGAAGGATATCGAAAAGCATTACGTTTAATGAAGCAGGCGGAAAAGTTCAATCGTCCTATTATTTGTTTTATTGATACAAAAGGAGCTTATCCTGGTAAGGCTGCTGAAGAACGTGGTCAAAGTGAAGCTATCGCCCGCAATTTATTTGAAATGGCAGGTTTAACGGTACCTGTTATTTGTATCGTTATCGGCGAAGGTGGTAGTGGTGGTGCGTTAGGCCTTGGAGTTGGAGATTACATTCATATGCTAGAAAATTCCACTTATTCTGTTATTACACCAGAGGGTGCAGCGGCAATTCTTTGGAAAGATGCAGGAAAAGCAAAGGAAGCTGCAGAGGCAATGAAAATTACAGCAGCAGATTTGAAAGAATTAGGTGTAATTGACGAAATTATTCCAGAAACAAGAGGTGGAGCTCACCGTAATATTTTGAAACAGTCAGAAAATATAGACTTAATGATTCGGAAAACTTTTGAACAATTAAACGGAATTTCGAAAGATGAATTAATCGAGAAACGTTATGAAAAATATATGAAAATTGGGCAAGTTTCGTTTTCAAACGCTTCCATTTGGATAAAATAAGAAAAGCGTGCGTTCCACTTCGCGAATGCACGTTTTTATTATGAAAAGACACATCTTCTCCATTGTATTTTTATATTTTTTCGTGTTATTTTATTATAAGGCAAATAATCTTTATGAGGTGAGTACAAATGAAACGTATTGGTGTATTAACAAGTGGTGGAGATTCACCTGGTATGAATGCTGCCATTCGTGCAGTTGTTCGTAAAGCGATTTTCCATGATATTGAAGTATATGGTATTTACCATGGATACGCTGGATTAATTTCTGGTCACATTGAAAAATTAGAACTTGGTTCTGTTGGCGATATTATCCACCGCGGTGGTACAAAATTATATACAGCAAGATGTCCTGAGTTTAAAGATCCAGAAGTACGACTAAAAGGTATCGAGCAATTAAAGAAACACGGTATCGAAGGACTTGTTGTTATTGGTGGAGATGGTTCTTACCAAGGCGCTAAAAAATTAACTGAACAAGGATTCCCATGTGTTGGTGTACCAGGTACAATCGACAATGATATCCCTGGAACAGACTTCACAATTGGTTTCGATACAGCTTTAAACACTGTTATTGATGCAATTGATAAAATTCGTGACACAGCTACATCTCATGAACGTACATATGTTATCGAAGTAATGGGACGTCACGCTGGTGATATCGCATTATGGGCTGGTTTAGCTGATGGTGCGGAAACAATCTTAATTCCAGAAGAAGAGTATGACATGGATGATGTTATCGCTCGTCTGAAGCGTGGTAGTGAACGTGGTAAAAAACACAGTATTATCGTTGTAGCTGAAGGTGTTGGAAGTGCAATTGACATCGGTAAGCACATTGAAGAAGCAACAAACTTTGATACTCGTGTAACTGTATTAGGTCACGTACAACGTGGTGGATCGCCAAGTGCACAAGACCGTGTATTAGCAAGTCGTCTTGGCGCAAGAGCAGTTGAATTATTGATTGCTGGTAAAGGCGGACGTTGTGTAGGTATTCAAGATAACAAACTTGTTGATCATGACATTATCGAAGCGTTAGCTCAAAAGCATACAATCGATAAAGATATGTATCAATTATCTAAAGAATTATCCATCTAATCGGCGTAATGTCAGATATTTGGGAACGGTTTCATAATTTTCGGAGGTGCAATATGCGTAAAACTAAAATTGTATGTACTATAGGTCCTGCTAGTGAAAGTATTGAAAAATTAGAGCAATTAATCGAAGCAGGTATGAACGTTGCTCGTTTAAACTTCTCTCATGGTAGCCATGAAGAGCACGGAGCTCGTATTAAAAACATTCGTGAAGCTTCAAAGAAAACTGGTAAAACAGTTGGTATCTTACTTGATACAAAAGGTCCAGAAATCCGTACTCACGACTTCGTAGACGGACAAGCTGAGCTTGTAACAGGTGCAGAAGTAGTTCTTTCTACTGAGCAAGTATTAGGTACTGCAGAGAAGTTCTCTGTATCTTATGCTGGTCTTTATGACGATGTAGACCCAGGTTCTCGCATTCTAATCGATGACGGTCTTATCGAACTAGAAGTAATCGAAAAAGCTGACGGAAACATCCGTACAAAAGTTCTTAACAGCGGAACTGTAAAAAATAAAAAAGGTGTTAACGTACCAAACGTAAGCATTAAGCTTCCTGGTATCACTGAAAAAGACGTAAAAGATATCATCTTCGGTATCGAGCAAAAAGTTGATTTCATCGCAGCTTCATTCGTACGTAAAGCGTCTGACGTATTAGAAATCCGTGAATTATTAGAAGAGCATAACGCTCAATACATCCAAATCGTACCAAAAATCGAAAACCAAGAAGGTATCGACAACATCGATTCAATCTTAGAAGTTTCTGACGGTTTAATGGTAGCTCGTGGTGACATGGGTGTGGAAATTCCACCAGAAGAAGTACCATTAGTACAAAAACGTCTAATTAAAAAATGTAACGTGTTAGGTAAACCGGTTATTACTGCAACACAAATGTTAGATTCTATGCAACGTAACCCACGTCCAACTCGTGCGGAAGCAAGTGACGTAGCTAACGCAATCTTTGATGGTACAGATGCAATCATGCTTTCAGGTGAAACAGCTGCTGGACAATACCCAGTAGAAGCAGTAACAATGATGGCTAACATTGCGGTACGTGTTGAAAAATCATTACAATATGAAGATATGTTCAAAAAACGTATTAAAGAGTTCACTCCAACAATTACAGATGCAATTAGCCAATCTGTTGCGCATACAGCACTTGCTCTTGATGTAGCTGCAATCGTAGCTCCAACAGAAAGTGGATATACTGCAAAAATGATCTCTAAATACCGTCCAAAATCTCCAATCGTAGCTGTAACATCTGACGAGCAAGTAGGACGTCGTCTTGCACTTGTTTGGGGTGTACAAGCATTTATGGCTGAGGAGCGCGCGGCTTCAACTGACGAAATGTTAGATACAGCAATTCAAACAGGTATGGATGCAGGTCTAATCGGACTTGGAGATACTGTAGTGATTACTGCTGGTGTACCAGTTGCTGAAACTGGTACAACAAACTTAATGAAAATCCACGTTGTCGGTGAAGAAATTGCTAAAGGACAAGGAATCGGTCGTAAAGCTGCAAAAGGTAAAGTGGTTGTAGCAAAAACAGCTGCTGAAGCTGTAGCGAACGTAAACGAAGGTGATATCCTTGTTACAACAAGCACTGATAAAGATATGATTCCTGCCATCGAAAAAGCTGCGGCTTTAGTTGTAGAAGAAGGTGGCTTAACAAGCCATGCAGCTGTTGTAGGCGTATCAATCGGTATTCCTGTTATCGTTGGTGTAAACGGCGTAACAGCAACTTTAAAAAATGGCCAAGAAGTAACAGTTGATGCAGCACGCGGAATTGTTTATAATGGACATGCGGAAGTGCTATAAGTAATACAGAGAGAAGGATCGGAGTCCTTCTCTTTTTTTTTACACAAAAACGAGATAGAATTAGCTTAAAGCGCCTAGGATTGCTTTTAAAAGCTGTTTGTTATGGGTTTTAATATGAAAGGGTATCTATATTTCATATGATGTATGTAGGCGTTGTGAGGGCATTAAAAGTGAGTTGTGAGAGAGGTGTAGAACTATGAAGTGGTTACTATTCTTGTTTATTTTAATACCGGCGATTGAGATTACGGTCTTAATTGGATCAAGCCATGTAATAGGTTTATGGTCTACGTTCGCTATGATTGTATTTACAGGTGTTGTAGGTGTGTATTTGGCGAAAAGACAAGGGTTTAAAGTGCTTAGAGAGATTCAATCTAAGTTGAATAGAGGGGAAATGCCAGGTGAGGCAGTACTAGATGGTATTTTTGTATTTGTAGGAGGCGTTCTCTTGGTGCTTCCTGGGTATGTGACAGATGTGCTAGGGTTTATCTGCGTGATTCCTATTACGAGAGCTTTATTGAAGCCTCTTGTTATGAAGTGGATGGAATGGAAATTTAGAAAGAACTCTACTATTATCATTCAGAAATAGCACTTAGATTGTAGAAATCTAAGTGCTATTTCTTGTCTTGTAAGAGGAGAAGAACTTTTTGATTGAAGCTTTGCTTTACCTCACTATTTGTGGGGGATTTCTACCTCAAAGCTGGGCTGCTTGTAAGTGTCTGATGTGGGGTGAATGATGAGTGGGGATGAACAAAACGTCCGCTTATTATATTTGTTATATAATTTTCGTTTGAACTCTTGTTGTACTTCGATTAAATTTGTGATTTTTTAGTGCTATTTATTTAGATGAATAAGATGGAGGGGAGTGCTGTTAAATTAAAGTTTTGCTTTTGTATATTTATTCATTTACATAAAAAGTAATAAATGTAAATAATAATTATAAAATAAATAGAATAAATATGTAAAAACACCACGAAATATGCGTTTTTTATGCAAAAAAACAAGAGAATTATCTTTTTTGAGTGCAATTCTCTTGTTTTATGTAATGAGTATGAAAAATAAGTACAAGGAATAATCAGTGGGAATTTCCCACTGATTACATGTAAGTTTTTTGTTGTGTATGAATTAGAAACTATTATTTTGAAGGTGAACCTTTAATATATTTCCACAAGTCATGGAAGACATTAGCTTTGTGTAATGTATTAAGTAGTACTAAGGTGACTGGACCGATGATTAACCCTAAAAAGCCAAAAAGTTTAAAGCCGACAAATAGAGCGACGAGTGTTGCTAATGGATCGAGACCGATGTTAGATGAAAGTACTTTCGGCTCCATAATTTGTCTTTGGACAATCACGACGATGTATAAAATGAGAAGACCAATGGCGAATGCGGTATCGCCAGTGAAAAATACGTATATAACCCATGGAACAAAGACTGCGCCTGTTCCTAAATATGGTAGTAAATCTACAACCCCTGTAATAATCGCGATAGTAATGGCGTATGGTACGCGTAATATTAAAAGCCCGATTAGTACAATGACAGTTGTCATAGATACGAGTGTAAGTTGTGCTTTCACAAAACCAAACAAAGCTTTTCTTAAGTCGACAAAAATAGTTTTTCCATAGCCATGTACACGATTCGGTAGCAATTTTCTTGCTTTCTGAGCAAGACGGTGCCAATCGTAACTAATGAAGAAAGTGGCTAATAAAATGAATACAAGGACAGTTAAAGTTGTTGGCAGTGCACTAATGAAATTCGTTAACCCGCTTATAATGGTGGTTAAAAGTTCTTTCATTTGTGTTGTCGCTTCTGTTCCTAAGTTTTGAATGTTTTGTGTAATTGTATAGCGCTGTGGTTCTCCAAGATGATTAAATTTAGAGATTAAATCATCGTAGAGAGGCATAATATGATTAAGTGCAAATTGCTGAGCGAATGTAACGATATCTGGAAACTTTACTGTAACAAGTTGTAGTAAGTATGTTGTGGCAGATATTGCTTCAGTCACAAGATATGTAACAAGTCCAACGATAGCTCCAAATACGAGAATTAAGCTAACGAGTACTGCTAGTGCGCGAGGAAATTGTAGTTTTTGATTAAGGAAATTGACGACAGGATTAATCAAATAAGCAAATGCAAAAGCGATAATAAAAGGATAGATAAGCCCTGATATGTATAGTAATACATAGAACCCAGCTACCGTTGCTACAATGACAAATATGAGTCGTAATATCATATATAGTAAGTTTCGGTTCAAAGATGTATACCTCCCATTCCGATTTGGATTATCCTAATTCGTTCAACTTATAACGAGTGTGCCCCACTGATTAAAGTTTCACTTTATGTTATAGTGGAATGATGGATTTTTCCTGCTTTTTCAGTATGTGAGTGACTGTGAAAGCTTGGTGTTGATGCTTCTACTATATGGTAAAAACTTCATTTTCTCTTCTTTTTATTTTACCTGTTTCTAATTAGAAAAGAAAGAAGAGACGCCCGTTTTTAAAAATGTATACATGCTTAAATTTTGATGGTGAAAGTCTCAGTTTGTCATTTTAAAATACATAAAAAATGAAGTGATTCATGTTGAATAGGCATCGATATAGCATGTATAACGATAGGTTTAAAGGTATTTTTGTTTGGAAATGAGTTCATTATTTTCAGAAAGGAAGTGCAAACATGATTAGTCAGTCAACGTTATTTTTATTCATACTACTTATTATCGGACTTATTGCTAAAAACCAATCGCTTACTGTAGCTATTGGTGTGTTATTTTTATTGAAGTTTACATTTTTAGGAGATAAGGTCTTTCCTTATTTACAAACGAAAGGAATTAATCTAGGTGTAACGGTCATTACAATAGCGGTGCTCGTACCGATTGCGACGGGGGAAATAGGTTTTAAACAACTTGGAGAAGCGGCGAAATCTTATTATGCGTGGATTGCTTTAGCTTCAGGTGTAGCGGTCGCTTTGTTAGCGAAAGGCGGCGTACAATTGTTGACAACGGATCCTCACATTACAACTGCGCTTGTTTTTGGGACAATTATAGCGGTTGCGCTATTTAATGGGGTTGCTGTTGGTCCGTTAATTGGGGCTGGAATTGCCTATGCGGTTATGAGTATTATACAAATGTTTAAATAAGGAATTTTATAGTAATATAAAATTTTTGAATTCTTTCTGTTCACAAAAGTCAGATAATTGTTTATAATAGGATTAGAAACTTTGAAAAGTTACATAACAGCAGAGACTTTACACCAGATAAAATAAAAACAACATAAAACAATTTTATAATGATATTGTTTTATGTTGTTTTTATCATAAAACTCTTCGGAATGTATTTTCCTCACTAACTTGTTGTTTTGAGCGTGAGGATTCGGGGAGACATTCACGCTCATGCTTTCCATGTAGACAATGGACAATAAGAGGGGAACATCGCAACAAATTTGCATGATCGTGCATTTTGCTTGCCTAAAGAGTGAACGGGCGTTCATAATTCATAGGGGGAGCAAATAGATATAAGGAGCAAGGTTGGGAGAATTTTCAGGAAAAGGAGAGAATGTCATGACTGTTATTCGAGGTTTAGAAGGGGTAGTAGCAACAACATCATCTGTGAGCTCTATTATTGATGATACATTAACTTATGTTGGGTATAATATTGATGATTTAGCTGAGAATGCTACGTTTGAAGAAGTAGTGTACTTATTATGGCACCGCAAGCTTCCTAATGAAAAAGAACTAGCGGAATTTAATGAAATTGTATCTGAATACTATAAAGTTCCAGGTGAGATTTTAACATATTTAAAACAAGTAGATTTAAAAGTTGCACATCCGATGTCTGTTTTACGAACTGCAATTTCCATGCTATCATTATACGATGAGAGCGCTGAAATTATGGATGAAAAGTCTAATTATTTGAAAGCGGTTAAATTACAGGCTCAAGTGGGAACTTTAGTTGCTGCTTACGCGAGAATCCGTAAAGGTTTAGATATTGTTGAGCCAAGAAAGGATTTATCATTAGCTGCAAACTTCTTGTACATGTTAAATGATCGCGAGCCAAATGAAGTTGAAATTGAAGCTTTTGATAAGGCGCTTGTACTTCATGCAGACCATGAGTTAAACGCTTCTACATTTACTGCACGTGTTTGCGTAGCTACACTTTCAGATGTATATTCTGGTATTACAGCAGCAATCGGTGCATTAAAAGGTCCTCTTCACGGTGGGGCAAATGAAAATGTAATGAAGATGTTAACTGAAATTGGTGAAGAAGAAAATGTAGAGCCATATATTCATAATGCTCTTCAAAATAAAGTGAAAATCATGGGCTTTGGCCACCGTGTGTATGAGCAGGGTGATCCACGTGCAAAACACTTACGTGAAATGTCTAAGAGATTATGCGTGCTTTTAGGAGAAGAGAAATGGTATAATATGTCTATCAAAATTGAAGACATTGTAACAAAAGAAAAAGGTCTTCCACCAAATGTTGATTTCTATTCAGCTTCTGTATACCATTGTTTAGGAATTGACCATGACTTATTTACACCTATTTTTGCAATTAGCCGTATGTCAGGCTGGTTAGCTCATATTCTAGAACAATATGAAAACAACCGTTTAATTCGTCCGCGTGCTGATTATAATGGACCAACGCATCAAGTGTATGTTCCAATTGCACAACGATAAGCGAATAACACTATTTTGATAGTGAAAATACGCTTTCAAAAGTCTGATTTTTTCGGAAAGATGTAATGATTAGAATATTTTAATTTGACTAACGGTTTGAACTGAGGGGTTATTCCCTCAGTTTCATACATATGAAATTTCAAACATGGGGGTTATCACATTGACGACAGGTGAAAAAATTACTGTAACTAATGGTGTTATGAATGTACCAAACAATCCGATTATTCCATTTATCGAGGGAGATGGAATTGGTCCTGATATTTGGGCAGCTGCATCTCGCGTACTAGAAGCAGCAGTTGAAAAAGCTTATGATGGTGAGAAGAAAATCGTTTGGAAAGAAGTGCTTGCAGGGGAAAAAGCATTCAACCAAACAGGCGAGTGGTTACCAGAAGAAACTTTAAACTTAATTCGTGAATATTTAATCGCGATTAAAGGTCCACTTACAACTCCAGTTGGCGGTGGTATTCGTTCTCTAAACGTAGCACTTCGTCAAGAATTAGATTTATATGTATGTCTACGTCCAGTTCGTTATTTTGAAGGTGTTCCTTCACCTGTAAAACGTCCGGAAGATACTGATATGGTTATTTTCCGTGAAAATACAGAAGACATTTATGCTGGAATTGAATATGCACAAGGATCTCCAGAAGCAGAAAAAGTTCTTGCTTTCTTAAAAGAAGCAATGGGTGTTAATAAAATCCGCTTCCCAGAAACATCTGGTATTGGTATTAAGCCGATTTCAGAAGAAGGGACAAAGCGTCTTGTTCGTGCTGCAATTCAATATGCAATTAACGAAAAACGCTCTTCTGTTACATTAGTTCATAAAGGAAACATTATGAAATTTACAGAAGGTGCTTTCAAAAACTGGGGTTACGAAGTAGCGGAACAAGAATTCGGCGACAAAGTATTTACTTGGGCTGAATACGATCGTATTGTTGAAAAAGATGGTAAAGATGCAGCGAATAAAGCGATGGCAGACGCTGAAGTGGCTGGAAAAATCATCGTAAAAGATTCTATTGCAGACATCTTCTTACAACAAATTTTAACTCGTCCACGTGAGTTCGATGTTGTTGCAACAATGAACTTAAATGGTGACTATATCTCTGATGCACTTGCTGCACAAGTAGGTGGAATTGGTATTGCACCTGGTGCAAACATTAACTATGTGACTGGACATGCTATCTTTGAAGCTACACACGGTACAGCTCCAAAATATGCAGGTTTAGATAAAGTAAACCCATCTTCTGTTCTTCTTTCAGGTGTATTATTATTAGAACACTTAGGATGGAACGAAGCTGCGAAATTAGTAACTGCTTCTGTTGAGAAAACAATTGCTTCAAAAGTAGTAACTTATGATTTCGCACGCTTAATGGAAGGTGCAACAGAAGTGAAATGTTCTGAGTTCGCTAATGAACTTATTAAAAACATGGATGTAGCGATAATCAAAAACGCATAATTAAAGCGGGGGGTAAATTATGACAATCAAACGCAAGAAGGTTTCAGTCATCGGTGCGGGATTTACAGGAGCAACAACGGCATTCTTATTAGCACAAAAAGAACTTGCAGATGTTGTATTAGTGGACATTCCACAACTGGAAAATCCAACAAAAGGGAAAGCGTTAGATATGTTAGAAGCGAGCCCAGTACAAGGTTTTGATGCTAACATTATTGGAACATCTGATTACGCAGATACTGCTGATTCTGACGTTGTCGTTATTACAGCAGGTATTGCACGTAAGCCTGGTATGAGCCGTGATGACTTAGTAGCAACAAACTCTAAAATTATGAAAAGTATTACGCGCGACATTGCAAAACATTCACCAAATGCAATTATTGTTGTGTTAACAAATCCAGTTGATGCAATGACATATTCTGTATTTAAAGAAGCAGGATTCCCGAAAGAGCGTGTAATCGGCCAATCGGGTGTATTAGATACAGCTCGTTTCCGTACATTCATCGCACAAGAATTAAATCTTTCTGTAAAAGACATTACAGGATTTGTTCTTGGCGGACACGGTGACGACATGGTACCTCTTGTGCGTTATTCTTATGCAGGCGGTATTCCGTTAGAAACATTAATTCCGAAAGAGCGTTTAGAAGCAATTGTAGAACGTACACGTAAAGGTGGCGGTGAGATTGTAGGCTTATTAGGAAACGGTAGTGCATATTACGCACCAGCAGCTTCTTTAGTTGAAATGACAGAAGCGATTTTAAAAGATCAACGCCGTGTATTACCAGCTATTGCGTATCTTGAAGGTGAGTATGGTTATAGTGACCTTTACTTAGGGGTACCAGTAATTCTAGGTGGTAACGGAATTGAAAAAATTATTGAATTAGAACTTCTTGCAGATGAAAAAGAAGCGTTAGATCGCTCTGTAGAATCTGTACGTAACGTAATGAAAGTTCTTGTTTAATAATTGAATAGTAGTGAAAAAGATTCGGGATCCCGAATCTTTTTCTACTATTTACCGAATTGTTTTTTTGAAATAATATGAAAACGCTATCATTTGTAATATCCTATAATGAAACTGTAGATTTATACTATACATTGCCCTCATCATAGTAAATTTCGGATAAGGTATCGCTTTTAGTAGGATAATAAGGTGAAAAAATCGGAGGGGGTTGTAACATGTTAAAGAAAAAAGTTCAAATTGGTCGTAAAATGGATGAAATTACAGTAGGAGAGAAATTATCTATCACTGAAAAAATTGAGGATAAAGATTTGTTATTGTACTTAGGGTTAACGAATGATGCCAATCCATTATATATTCAGCATGATTACGCATCCCAAACTCCGTATGAAAAGCCGATTGTACCAAGCATTATGCTAACGGGAATGATTACAACGGCGGTTACGAAATATTTACCGGGTCCAGGAAGTCATATTACGAGAAAGGACCTTACATTCGTGAAACATGTTCACCATTATGAAACGTTACAAATCCACTTTGAAGTTGTGGCTGTTTCTGAGGAGGAACATACAATTGATATGCTTGTATCTGCTCATGATGAAAAAGGAGAAACTGTTGTGAAAGGTTCATTAACAGTAACGCCACCTTTTAAATCAGTCTCTATTATGGAAAAAGCATTAGATAATTTTTAAAAGAAGAAAGTATGAATAGCGCTAGCATACCTTTAATAAGGATGATAGCGCTATTTTTAGTTGAAGAATCCTTCTTTGAACCCTTCAGAAAATTCTGAGCACCCCGTTTTAATCGTATCCCAGCTCGGTACGTTAAAAGTAAGGAAACATGTTACTACTAAAGTTAAAATAGGTAGTAATAGTCGCATAATAGAAACTCCTTATCTTTTATATTCGAATTATCAAATTAACAATATTCACTATATTATAATTTAATAATTTAAGTCAATGGAAGGAGTGATTCTTTAAGATGAGGTGGAAAAGAGAAGGTGTGATCTTTGAAACGGTAAGAGAAGCTGAAGTGTGGGCAGACGGGGTTGCGAATGAAATGTACGGGAGAGTATTTGATGGATATGAAACACCAGATTATAAAATAGCGTATGCTCTTTCGTTTTTTCTAGCACAAAATCAAGATTTTATAGTTCATACGGAAGTGAGCTTTAAAGAAGAGAGAGCAATCTATAAAGTTTGGCAAAATCCTGTGTAGTTGCAGGTGAAGCGTAATTACGTCTATTTTCTCAATTCTACACAAACGATCTCCATGAATAGACAATTATATTGAGAGGGACCTTATTTTCTAGTATGATGAGAATAACGGGGAAAATACTAGGATGAAGAAGGTTTCAAGTCTATAACTTGGAGGAAAAGAATGAACAATCGTATTTTAGTAGTTGATGATGAGGAATTTATCTTAACTTTAATTGAATTTAATTTACAACAAGCTGGGTTTGAAGTTATAACAGCGATGGATGGAGAAATGGCGCTTCAAAAAGCGACAACAGAACGCCCAGATTTAATTATATTAGATTTAATGCTTCCGAAAATGGATGGTATGGAAGTGTGTAAAGAATTACGATTGCAGCGCGTTATGACGCCGATTTTAATGTTAACGGCAAAAGATGATGAGTTTGATAAGGTGCTAGGCCTTGAACTTGGGGCAGATGATTATATGACGAAGCCATTTAGTCCAAGAGAAGTTGTTGCTCGTGTGAAGGCGATTTTGCGCCGTACGAAATTACAACAAGAAGAACAAGTTGCAGAAGCGCCAGATGAAGATAGCATCACAATTGCAGAACTTAAAATTTTACCGGAGTTTTATGAGGCTTATTTCCAAGGAAGAAAGCTTGAATTAACACCAAAAGAATTTGAACTACTTGTGTATCTTGCGAAAAATAAAAGTCGCGTGTTGACACGTGATCAATTATTAAGTGCTGTATGGAATTACGATTTTGCTGGTGATACACGAATTGTTGATGTTCATATTAGCCATTTGCGCGATAAAATTGAACAAAATACGAAAAAACCGACGTACATTAAAACGATACGTGGTTTAGGATATAAATTAGAGGAGCCAAAAGGGAATGAATAAATTTCGTTCCAGGCTTCTTTTTACATTTGTTTCTCTTATTGTATTTATTTTAGTTGGACTAGGTTTATTACTAGAAACTGTGTTTGAAAACTACTATATAGATCATGCTAAAGAGAGAATGGTAAAAGAGACGGAGTATGTTGCGACGTTAGCAGAAGAGCAAGGTTTTGATAATGTCTTAAAGAATCCATACGTATTTGAAAAGATAGAAGAAAAAATACCAGCTTCTATCGTATTTTTGGATGAAAAAAAGAAAGTTCAATATAGAAAAGGACAAGAATTGACATTTAGTCCAGAGACGATTAAAGAACTTTCTTCGGAAGTGGCAAAACAACGAAGTAAAGTGATTACGAAAGAAACGGATCGAAAGAATGAATTTTATCATGCGGTGTTCGTTCAAGATGTAGAAGGAAAACAAGGATACATTTTGGTGAAAAGCACAATTGAGCCTTTGAAAGATGTTCACCAAAAAACGTGGGGATTATTAATTATCGGATTTGTCATTGCTTGTCTCGTAGTTGTATTTTTAGGTATGAAAATTACAGGGCAATATATTAGGCCAATTGAATCGGTTACGAAAGTTGCAATTGAATTGGCAAAGGGTAATTATAAAGCACGTGCATACGAAAGTCATTCGGATGAAACAGGAATGCTGAGTAAAGCGATTAATATTTTAGCTCGAAATTTACAAGAGATGACACTTGAACAAGAAATGCAGCAAGATCGTCTGCATACGTTAATTGAAAATATGGGAAGCGGAATGATTTTAATTGATAGCCGAGGATATATAAACCTTGTAAACCGCTCTTATAAGGAAACCTTCCACGTAACAGATGAAGAATATTTAGATCGCTTATATTATGAATCGTTTCATCATACAGAAATTATTGAGCTTGTAGAAGAAATCTTTATGACAGAAGTGAAAGTGCGTAAACAAATGTTATTGCCACTTGGAATTGAACGGAAGCATTTCGAAGTATATGGAGCGCCTATTATCGGGACAAACCATGAATGGAAAGGGATTGTTCTCGTATTCCATGAGATAACAGAGTTAAAGAAATTAGAACAAATGAGAAAAGACTTTTTAGCGAATGTTTCTCATGAATTAAAGACACCGATTACTTCTATTAAAGGTTTTTCAGAAACACTCTTAGACGGAGCGATGGATAATAAAAAATTCTGCGAACATTTCTTGCACATTATTTTAAAAGAAAGTGAGCGCATGCAAGGATTAATAGAAGATTTATTAGATTTGTCAAAGATCGAACAACAAGGATTTAAATTAAATATGGGAACTGTTGACATGAAGGGGCTGCTTGAAGATATTCATATGGTGCTTGATAATAAAGCGGGAGAGAAAGAAATCTCTTTACAAGTGAATGTATTAAAACGAGCCTCTGTTATTGGAGATCCAAGTCGTTTGAAACAAATCTTTATTAATTTAATTAATAACGCAATCGTATATACACCGGCTGGAGGTGTTGTTTCAGTAGAGTTAGCGGAAGATAAATATAATGCTTATATAAAAGTATCGGATACTGGAATTGGTATTAGTAAAGAGGAAATTCCGCGTATTTTTGAACGTTTCTACCGGGTGGATAAAGCAAGAAGTAGAAATACTGGTGGTACCGGCCTTGGATTGTCGATCGTAAAGCATTTAGTTGAGGCGCATCAAGGTACGATTACAGTAGATAGTGAAGTTGGAGAAGGGACAACGTTTACAGTTGTTTTACCGAAATCAGCAACTGAAAAATAGGATGAAGGATGTTTACAATATATTAACAATGGCTTAATTAAATATTAATAAAGCTCTGTTAATATAATACATGAAAACCCCTTCATCCAAGGAGTAATTTTGGACGAGAATAGTTAAGCTGTTCTCGTCACTTCCCTTTATGCCAATATAAGTCTGTTTTATATATGAAAGAAAATAGCCGTTATTTTTCTTCTCTCTATTAGTCATGTTAATATAGAGAGAGGAAAGGAACGGTTTTTTTCTGTGAAAAAAATCATTTCAAATTTGTATGGGGAGGTTTCAATTTTGGAAAAAAAAGTCGTATTAGTAGATGGTAATAATATCGCGTATCGTGCTTTCTTTGCACTACCGCTTTTAAATAACGACAAAGGTATACATACGAACGCAATTTACGGTTTTACAATGATGTTAATGAGAATATTAGAGGAAGAAAAGCCAACTCATATGTTAGTGGCATTTGATGCAGGCAAAACAACGTTCCGTCATAAAACGTATAGTGAGTATAAAGGAGGACGTCAAAAGACTCCACCTGAATTATCAGAGCAGTTCCCGTTTATTCGTGAGATGCTGGATGCGTTCAATGTACCGCGTTATGAATTAGAGAATTATGAAGCGGATGACATCATGGGAACGTTAGCGAAAGAAGCGAGTGAGCAAGGGGCAAGTGTAAAAGTTATTTCAGGAGATAAAGATTTACTTCAACTCGTTTCTGATAACACGCTTGTATGTATTCCGCGAAAAGGGATTACAGAAGTGGATGAATATACGAAAGAAGCTTTATTTGAAAAATACAGCTTATCACCAAAGCAAATTATCGATATGAAAGGTTTAATGGGAGACCAGTCAGATAATATACCGGGTGTACCAGGAGTTGGTGAAAAAACGGCAATTAAATTGTTAACACAGTTTGGAACGGTTGAAGCGGTGTATGAAAATATAGATCAAGTAAGTGGGAAGAAATTAAAAGAAAAACTGGAAGAAAATAAAGAACAAGCTCTTATGAGTAAGGATCTTGCAACTATTATTACAGATGCGCCGATTACAGTTCATGTGGATGATATGGCGTATAAAGGATATGAAGCAAGTGATGTCATTCCAATGTTCGAGAGTTTAGGATTTACATCTCTTTTAAATAAATTAGGCGTTACGCCAGAAGAAACAGCTCCAGCTGAATTAGATGATATTACATTTGATATTGTGGAAGAAGTTACAGAAGAAATGCTTCAGCAAGATAGTGCGCTTATCGTTGAAGTACAAGAAGATAATTATCATAAAGCAGACATTCAAGGTTTCGGTATTCAAAATGAAAATGGATGTTACTTTATTCAGACAGACATTGCTCTTAAGTCAGATGCTTTTAAAGAGTGGCTTGCAGATGGAGAAATGAGAAAGCATACATTTGATGCGAAGCGTGCAATCGTTGCACTGAAATGGAATGGGATAGATATGCAAGGGATTGACTTCGATCTATTAATCGCTGCTTATTTACTTGACCCGGCTGATACAGATAAAGATTTCCGTACTGTAGCGAAAATGAAAGAAACGCATGCTGTGAAATCAGATGAAGAAGTTTACGGAAAAGGTGCGAAGCGTGCTGTTCCAGAGTTAGAGGTAGTAGCGGAGCATGTGGCTCGTAAAGTGCATGTATTATATGATATAAAGCAAACATTTGTGGAAGAGTTAAAGAAGAATGAGCAATATGAACTGTTTACAGAGTTAGAATTGCCGCTTGCACGTGTATTAGCTGATATGGAAGTAAAGGGTGTAAAAGTTGATACAGATCGTCTTCGTAATATGGGGGAAGAACTTGCGGGTAGATTAAAGGAAATGGAACAGGAAATTTATAAGCTTGCGGGAACAGAATTTAATATTAATTCACCGAAACAGCTTGGTGTTATTTTGTTTGAGAACTTAAACTTACCGGTTATTAAAAAGACGAAAACAGGCTATTCTACGTCAGCTGATGTACTAGATAAGCTTATGAATCACCATGAAATTATTCCAAATATTTTACATTATCGTCAATTAGGGAAGCTAAATTCAACTTACATTGAAGGTTTACTGAAAGTTGTACATGAAGATTCATCTAAAATTCATACGCGCTTTAATCAAGTGTTAACGCAAACAGGTCGATTAAGTTCAACGGATCCGAACTTGCAAAATATCCCGATTCGATTAGAAGAAGGAAGAAAGATTCGTCAGGCATTTGTTCCATCAGAAGAAGGATGGATTATGTATGCAGCTGATTATTCACAAATCGAACTGCGTGTATTAGCTCATATTGCAAATGATAAAGGGCTAGTTGAAGCGTTCCAACATGACATGGATATTCATACGAAAACAGCTATGGATGTATTTGGCGTTGAAAAAGATGAAGTAACTTCAAATATGAGACGACAAGCGAAAGCTGTTAACTTCGGAATTGTGTATGGTATTAGTGATTATGGTCTTTCGCAAAACTTAGGAATTACAAGAAAAGCAGCAGCGGAATTTATTGAAAA
This sequence comes from Bacillus sp. M13(2017), assembly GCF_002218325.1. NCBI lineage: Bacteria > Bacillati > Bacillota > Bacilli > Caryophanales > Bacillaceae > Bacillus > Bacillus sp. M13(2017). The sequence continues at coordinate 268,216 of NZ_KZ268500.1, forward strand.
GTATTTAGAAAGTTTCCCTGGTGTACAAGAATACATGGAGGACATCGTAAAAGATGCGAAACAAAAAGGATATGTGGCTACATTATTAAATCGTCGCCGTTATATTCCAGAAATTACGAGTCGTAATTTCAACTTGCGTAGCTTCGCTGAACGTACAGCGATGAATACACCAATTCAAGGTACTGCAGCAGATATTATTAAAAAAGCGATGATTATTATGGCAGATCGTTTAGAAGAAGAAGGATTACAAGCGCGTCTTCTTCTGCAAGTACACGATGAATTAATATTTGAAGCACCAAAAGAAGAGATTCAAAAATTAGAGCAGCTTGTACCTGAAGTAATGGAACATGCAATTGAACTTGCAGTTCCGCTGAAAGTTGATTATTCTTACGGTCCAACTTGGTACGACGCAAAATAAGGAAGTGATGAAATGCCTGAATTACCAGAGGTTGAAAACGTCAGACGGACACTTGAAAATCTTGTAACAGGAAAAACGATTGAAGATGTTATTGTTACTTATCCAAAAATAGTGAAAAGACCGGATGATGCAGAAATCTTTAAAGAAACGCTAAAAGGCGAGAAGATTGAAAATATAAAGCGAAGAGGAAAGTTTTTGCTTTTATATGTAACGAATTATGTCATTGTTTCACATTTGCGTATGGAAGGTAAGTTTTTACTACATCAAGAGGATGAGCCAATTGATAAACATACGCACGTCCGTTTCTTATTTACAGATGGAACGGAATTACATTATAAAGATGTGAGAAAGTTTGGTACGATGCATCTCTTTAAGAAAGGTGAAGAAATGAACCAAATGCCTCTTGCTGACTTAGGTCCGGAGCCATTTGATGCTGAAATGACACCGCAGTATTTGCAAGAAAGATTGCAAAAGACAAATCGTAAAATAAAAGTTGTGCTACTGGACCAGCGTCTTTTAGTAGGGCTTGGAAACATATATGTAGATGAAGTTTTATTCCGTTCTCAAATTCATCCGGAACGAGAAGCTTCGTCTTTAACAGTAGAAGAAATTGAGCGAATTTATGAGGCTACAGTTACCACGCTAGGTGAAGCAGTAAAGCGTGGCGGAAGTACAATTCGGACGTATATCAACTCACAAGGGCAAATTGGTTCGTTCCAAGAACTCCTAAATGTATATGGGAAAAAAGGAGAGCCGTGCGTAACTTGTGGCACGATATTAGAAAAAACAGTTGTTGGCGGGCGAGGAACGCATTACTGCCCGATTTGTCAGCCTAGAATATAGAAAAGAGATAACATCGGATAGGCATTTGTCATATACATACAGCAGAGCTATGTATAAGGGAGGAGCTTACCGATGTACCTTTATTTATCTCTTATTTTATTAGCTTTTACATTAAGCTTAGACAGCTGTAGTGTAGGGCTAACATATGGTTTAAGAAGCGTAAGAATACCACTAAGATCAATAATAATTATCGGAATGTGTTCAGCGGCTGTTATGCTTGTTTCAATGGGAATTGGACATATGATCGCGAAAGTATTTTCACCTGTTATCGCAACGCGTATCGGTGGGCTTGTTCTTATTGGAATAGGGATTTGGGTATTATATCAATTTTTTCGAAGTGAGAAAAAAGAAGAACCGAAGCAAGAGGAGAAGGTCTGGAAATTAGAGATTGCCTCGCTAGGGCTAGTGATTCAAATTTTACGGAAACCGACTGTAGCAGATTTTGATAAATCAGGCACCATTTCTGCAGGAGAAGCATTGCTTCTTGGTATCGCTCTTTCTGTAGACTCATTTGGTGCCGGAATTGGTGCATCTTTATTAGGGTATGCACCCGCTATGATGGCGATATTAGTTGCAGTTATGAGTTCTTTGTTTTTATTTATTGGAATGAAACTTGGAACGGTTTTATCGAATATGAAGTGGTTACAAAAATTTACATTCCTGCCTGGAGTATTACTCATTATTATTGGAATTTGGAAAATGTAAGTATGGGCGTGGAACATTAGTTTCGCGCCTTTTATTATGAGGAGGATTATGATGACAGTAGTAATTGGATTAACAGGAGGCATTGCAAGCGGAAAAAGTACAGTATCTCAAATGTTTCGCGAGCTCAGTATACCAGTTATTGATGCAGATATTATTGCACGAGAAGTTGTAGAGCGAGGAAAACCAGCATATAACAAAATAGTAGAAGTATTTGGAACGGAAGTTTTACAAGAAGATGGAGAACTAAATCGTCCAAAAATAGGAAGTGTCGTTTTCTATAATGAAGAAAAACGATTGCAGTTAAATAAAATTGTTCATCCTGCAGTGCGTGAGGAAATGAATAGGAAAAAGGAAATGTACATAGAAGAAGGTATGCAAGCGGTTGTGTTAGATATTCCTCTCTTATTTGAAAGTAAATTAACAAGTCTCGTTGACCGCATTTTAGTTGTAGCGGTTAAGCCGCATACGCAATTAGAGCGTTTAATGAAACGAAATAACTTTTCAGAAGAAGAAGCAACAGTTCGTATTCAATCTCAAATGCCGTTAGAAGAAAAAGTGAAAAATGCAGATGAAGTGATAAATAATGATGGCACAATTATGGGAACGAAAACACAATTGCAGGTAATTTTAAAGAAGTGGAACATTATTGACTAAAAAATTGTGAAATTAATGAAAATGCTTAGTGACATATCTCCTTTTTGTGTTATACTATTATTGGGATTGGAGATAAATAGTATAACGCATTCAAGGGGGATAACATATTATGACTCGTGTGGCAATTAATGGATTTGGACGTATTGGGAGAATGGTATTTCGTCAAGCAATAAAAGAAAGCGCATTCGAAATTGTAGCAATCAATGCAAGCTATCCATCTGAAACGTTAGCACACTTAATTAAATATGATACAGTTCATGGCAAGTTTGACGGAACAGTAGAAGCATTTGAAGATCACTTATTAGTTGATGGAAAAATGATTCGCCTTTTAAACAACCGCGATCCAAAGGAATTGCCTTGGACAGATTTAGGTGTTGAAGTTGTAATTGAAGCAACTGGTAAATTTAATTCAAAAGAAAAAGCAATTCTTCACGTTGAAGCTGGAGCGAAAAAAGTTATTTTAACGGCGCCTGGTAAAAATGAAGATGTAACAATTGTAGTTGGTGTGAACGAAGACCAATTAGATATTATAAAACATACTGTTATTTCAAATGCATCTTGTACAACAAACTGTTTAGCGCCTGTTGTGAAGGTGTTAGATGAGCAGTTTGGAATTGAAAACGGTTTAATGACGACAGTTCACGCTTATACAAATGACCAAAAAAATATTGATAACCCACATAAAGATTTAAGAAGAGCACGTGCTTGCGGACAATCAATCATTCCGACAACGACAGGTGCTGCGAAAGCGCTAGCAAAAGTTCTTCCGCATTTAAACGGAAAACTTCATGGTATGGCACTTCGTGTACCAACACCAAACGTGTCTCTTGTTGACTTAGTAGTAGATGTAAAACGCGATGTGACAGTTGAAGCTATTAACGATGCATTCAAAACTGTTGCAAACGGTGCTTTAAAAGGTATTGTAGAATTCAGCGAAGAGCCTTTAGTATCTATCGACTTTAATACAAATACGCATTCAGCTATTATCGATGGTTTATCTACAATGGTAATGGGTGATCGTAAAGTGAAAGTACTTGCTTGGTATGATAACGAGTGGGGCTACTCTCGTCGTGTTGTAGATCTTGTAACGTTAGTTGTTGAAGAGTTAGCGAAACAAGAAAATGTGCAACACATTTAAGTGAATAAGGGAGGAGAGGGCAAGGCAATATTTGCCCTCTTTTTTTATTTTTTTCTGAAAAGGAAAAAAATTATATGAGTATATTTTAAAAAGTGGACATACCACGAAACGTTGTGATTACTGCATTTGTGAATCGTTTATTTTTTTTAGGGAAAAGTAAAGAGGAAAATATGACAGAAAATCGAAAAAACTGTTGTTGCAAAATGAAAATAAACAAAGTATACTAACACTCGTAAACTTAAGAGCTGAGGTACGTAGTCACTACTTAAAGGGTTAGGACCTCTCTGGACTAACTTTCCCCCGTGGTAGTGGAGCAAGCCAAATTGCAAATTAGTTTTCAATTCGAACAGTTAGAATAAATTTACAAGGGGGAACTGTAGAATGGATACTATGGATACGATGGGTCGTCACGTGATCGCTGAACTTTGGGATTGCGATTTCGACAAGCTTAATGACATGCCGTATATTGAACAATTATTTGTGGATGCAGCACTAAGAGCTGGTGCTGAAGTGCGTGAGGTTGCTTTCCATAAATTTGCACCACAAGGTGTAAGTGGAGTAGTAATTATCTCAGAATCACATTTAACAATTCATAGCTTTCCGGAGCACGGTTACGCGAGTATTGATGTTTATACTTGTGGGGATCGTATTGATCCAAATGTTGCTGCAGAATATATTGCAGAAGGTTTAAACGCGAAAACGCGTGAGAGCATCGAGCTTCCTCGAGGCACTGGTAGCTTCGAAATTAAGCAGAGAGAAACAAAAGCTCTTTAAAAAAGAACATAATTGATTTAAAATGTAAAGAGGTGTATAATGCACCTCTTTTTTAGTTTATAAAAAAGGAAAAATATAACGTAATCGTTAGTTGAATAAATTGGACTCTTGCAAATGAGGTAGTGCTCTCTATATACCATCTTATTTTTAAGGATGAGATGATAAAATGATGCGCTGAAACTTAAAGTGGTAAGAGAGTTAGAATGAGTTATATAATATTGTATATATATTTTAGGTGAAGTGAGTAGAGAAAAATAAAGAGTATAGTGTAAAGGAGTGAATGAATTGCGTTGTCCATCCTGTTCTCATAATGGTACAAGAGTGTTAGATTCGCGTCCGGTAGACGAGGGGCGCTCTATTCGAAGAAGGAGAGAGTGTGAAAGCTGCTTAAGTCGCTTTACGACCTTTGAAAGGGTAGAAGAGTCACCTCTTATCGTTGTAAAAAAAGAAGGCACACGAGAAGAGTTTAATAAAGAAAAGATTTTACGCGGTTTAATTAAAGCGTGTGAAAAAAGACCAGTATCTTTAAGACAATTAGAAGAAGTAACACAAAGCGTGGAACGTGAACTGCGTAATTTAGGTATATCAGAAGTGAAAAGTGATATGATTGGTGAAATTGTTATGGAAGAACTGCGCGATATTGATGATGTTGCTTACGTACGTTTTGCTTCTGTATATCGTCAATTTAAAGATTTAAATGTATTTATTGAAGAATTAAAAGATATACTGCAAAAAGAAAGAGAGTAGAAGTTGTATTTTATTCTCTTTACATACCGTAAGTAATAGGATAAGAGAGCTAGAAGCGCAAGCTAATAGCTCTTTTTCACTAAGAATTTATATAATGAAGATAGAACGAATGAAGTAGAGGATAGATTGGATGAGAGAAAGGAAAAGCAAGAATGGAAAAACAGTCATGGATGGAGCTATTGCCGATTGATCGTTATAAAGTAAGTGCGAAAGGGCTACTGCACAATTACGACCGAAAAGTGTTAACGATGTTGTATCAGCCGTTAATAGGTAGTAGAGCTTTTAGCTTATACATGACACTATGGGGAGAGCTAGAGCAAGATCGTGTATTTGGAAAAGAGAATACGCATCATTCCCTTATGGTGACTATGCAAATGCAACTTCCTGAAATATATGAGGAACGAGTAAAGTTAGAGGCAATTGGGCTATTGAAGGTTTATATTAAGAAAGAAAAAGATATTCGAATGTTCATATATGAGTTGCAACCACCTTTATCTCCGAAGCAGTTTTTTGATGATATTGTTTTAAGTATCTTTTTATATAATCGATTGAGCCGGACAAAATATAATCAAGTAAAGCAATATTTCTTAGAAGAAGAATTTGATTTTGCTTCTTATGAAAATGTTACGCGTTCTTTCAATGATGTGTTTGGTTCGTTTAATCCAGGACAGCTTGAGCATGCGCAAGAAGACCTTCGTATTCCAAAAACGACAACTATGCCAAGTAACGAGAAGGGAGACGCTCCGAAAGTTTGGAATGATTTCTTTGATTTCTCTTTATTTGTAGATGGATTGTCCGCTCTTGTTCCTAAAAAGGCGATTACAGATCAAGTGAGAGACTGCGTTATAACACTTGCTTACGTGTATGGTGTAGATGTGTTATCGATGCAAAATATCGTTCTTGGTGCAGTGACAGAGATGCAAACAATTGATATGGAAAGGCTTAGAAAAGGAGCGCGCGATTGGTATCAATTTGAAAATGGTCAAGCATTACCGGTATTAAGTGAAAGAGTACAGCCTCATGCTGCACGTACGATGAAAGAGAAAGAGCCTTCATCGCAAGAGGAGATGCTAATAAAGCAGCTAGAGGAAATCTCGCCAAAACAACTATTGAAAGAGATTTCTGGTGGTGCAGAGGCAACGAAAGCGGATTTGCAGATCGTTGAAGATGTCATGATTAATCAAAAATTGACACCAGGAGTTGTGAATGTACTTATTTATTACGTTATGCTACGCTCAGATATGAAACTTGCGAAAACGTATGTCGAGAAGATTGCTGGGCATTGGGCACGTAAAAAGGTCGGGACAGTAGCGGAAGCGATGGCGTTAGCGAAAGAAGAGAACCGTCAATATCAAGAGTGGGCTGAGACGAAGAAAAAAGGCCGTACGGTGAAGAAAACGGTGCGGAAAGAAATGGTACCAGATTGGCTTAAGGAAGAAGAGCCGAAAGAACAAGAGAAAGAAACAGTGAAGAAAGATGTAAGTGTAGAAAAAGATGCAAGTACGCTAGAAGATGAACGAAAACGACTAGAAGAAGTGTTAAAAAAATATAAGCGTGATTAATAGAAGAGAATGAACGCTCTTTGAGGTGAGAAAATGGAGCATATTCAAAATTCATTTGCAAAATTAATGGAAAATGAAAACTTTAAAAATAGATATGAAGTATTAAAGGCAGAAGTAATGGCGCATCCGCGTGTGAAAGAATTTATAGACGAACATAAGGGTGAAGTAACGACTTCTATGATTGAGCGCAGTCTTGTGAAGTTATATGAATATATTGGACAAAGTGTAGGTTGCGTGGATTGTCCGGATTTAGGTTCATGTAAAAATATGCTGCAAGGTTACGAGCCAAAGCTTGTTATTCAAGGGAAGATGATTGATATTCAATACGATCGCTGCGTTAGAAAAGTAGCGCATGACGAGAGAAAGAAATATGAAAAACTCGTTCAAAGTGTATATATGCCAACGGATATTTTACAGGCAACTATGGAAAACTTAGACCCTTCTGATTTAAATGCACGTATCGATGCGATTGGTGCAGCGAATGAATTTTTAAGTACATATGAACCAGGTAAAAAAGCACAAGGTTTATATTTGTACGGTAAATTTGGTGTAGGAAAAACGTACCTTTTAGGAGCAATAGCGAACGAGCTTGCTCGAAAGAAAATAAGTTCGATGCTCGTATACTTCCCGGAATTTTTACGTGAAATTAAAAGTTCAATTCAAGATAATTCGATTGGTGAAAAGATTGATGCGGTTAAACGCGTACAAGTTTTAATGTTAGACGATATCGGGGCAGAAGCGATGTCAAGCTTTGTGCGTGACGATGTGCTTGGTGCAATCTTGCAATTCCGTATGTTAGAAAACTTACCGACGTTCTTTACGTCTAATTTTGATTTTAAACAACTGGAACACCATTTAACGTATACGCAGCGTGGTGAGGCTGAAGAAATGAAGGCAGCACGTATTATGGAGCGAATTAAATATTTAGCGAAACCAATTCCAATTGGTGGGAAAAACCGTCGTCATAAGTAAAAGAGCAAGCTGAGAAGCTTGCTCTTTTGTATTATAGTGATATTTTCTTTTCAAATATGAGGTCGAAATATTCAGGTTGTCCAGAACTGCCAATCGTAGGGGCAACAATCTGTACGAACCTCCAGCCATCTCTAGCATGTTCTTGAATAATTTCTTGGTAGTCTTCAGCTGGTTTTGAGCGAGTGCCCCCAATGTAATTCGACTTTTACGAATTTATATTCAATCATTCAGATGCATAATTTTATTGATAAGTAAAGTATACAATAAAAATTCATAGTAGCTTGTATCATTTTTTTCTCCCTCCCTTAATATATATAAAATTAGCAAGCCATATTGAGTGGATTTTCTAACAATAGGAAATGTGATTCTACTAAGAGTGAACTTCACGCGGGACGGACTCTTATAGGATTTGTAACGTATAGATACAGTCCTTTAGAGCGGGGATAAAAGGGGGGACAAAAGTGATTGAAATTTGCTTCGAAGAAAAAAATGATGCTATGCACGTATATAGACAATTGCTGAAAAGAGCGGAAGTATTATATAAGGAAACGAGTGTGTATTTACAGGAACAAAAAGTGGTGATTCACATACCAGTACGTGAATCGAATTATATTGAAAAGATCTTATTGCCAGTAATGGTGTATTTCATTGTGAATGTGAAACAAAATGAGTGGATTTATACGATTTTAAAAGAAAAGTTTTTTTATGAAGAACAAGAAGAGTGTCATCAAATATTGCACATGGCACATGAGATTTTAAAGGGAAGAAGAAAAGGTGTAGCTCAGGATTTAACGCGTAACGCATTTGAGTCATATATTAAGTCTTCTTTAAACAATTGGCTTTGTGATCCGCTCTCATTCTCGTTTTCATCATATATCCGTTTTCGTCTTCGTACATATAGGGAAATGGTGGCTAAACTTGCGGAAGTGGCAATTGATGAATATAAGATGGAGCAAGAATACCAAATGTTCATTGAGACGCTTCGGCAACAAGTAAGCAGCCGTAAATCACGTTTGTCTTGTGTGCATCTTATTTTTGATGAAAGCTTTATCTTTTATGATGATAAAGGTAGACGTTTAAAACAGGAGAAGTTGGTCCAATATATAGATGAGGAATTGTTAAAGCAAAATGATGTATATATTGATACGAAAGTAATTGCGCCGCTTCTTTCTATTTCGCCCAAAAAGATTTATTTATATACGAAAGAACAAGATCATAATATGATTATTACTTTGCGAAATGTGTTCCAAGAACGGGTCCAATTACATGGATTACATGATTTTGAGCGCAATGTGAAAAATTTAAAAAATAAAGGTAACGCCCTTGATTTTCTAAGTTTTTGAGCATATAATTACCTACATAAATGAAATATATTGAAATGTCATGATGAGGACATGAGTAGTTTTCTACGATTTTCAGAGAGGGAAGCCTTAGGGTGTGAGCTTCCTAGTACGGGATTATTACTTACCACCTCTAAACTTTAGCAGTGAACGGTTTTTCTAGTAATTGCTAACGGACAACACCGTTATGTTGAACTTGAGCAATTAACAATTATGTTAATTGGAACAAGGGTGGAACCACGAATTCAACACTCGTCCCTTTTTACGGGATGAGTGTTTTTTATTTTGAGAAAAAGAGGAGTGACCAGTGATGGCAGATGTAGTTAAAATTACTTTCCCTGATGGAGCTGTGAAGGAGTTTCCAAAAGGCGTAACAACTGAAGAAATCGCAGCTTCTATTAGCCCAGGCTTAAAGAAAAAAGCTGTAGCTGGAAAATTAAATGATGAGATGATCGATCTTGTTACACCAATCGAAGAAGATGGTGCAGTTTCTATCATTACATTAGATTCTGAAGATGGCCTATATATTTTACGCCATTCAACAGCCCACCTTTTAGCACAAGCGTTAAAACGTTTATATAAAGATGTTAAGGTTGAGCTTGGCATTGGTCCAGTAATTGAAAATGGCTTCTACTACGATATTGATATGGAAGAAGCAATTACAGTTGAAGACTTCAAGAAAATCGAAAAAGAAATGCAAAAAATCGTGAACGAGAACTTAGAAATCGTTCGTCATGAAGTACCACGTGCAGAAGCAATTCGTCGCTTTGAAGAAATCGGCGATGAGTTAAAATTAGATTTAATTAACGATCTTCCAGAAGATGCAGTTATTTCAATCTATGAGCAAGGCGAATTCTTCGACCTTTGTCGTGGTGTTCACCTTCCATCTACAGGAAAAATTAAAGTGTTTAAATTATTAAGCGTTGCAGGTGCTTACTGGCGCGGCGATAGCAATAATAAAATGCTACAACGTATTTACGGTACTGCATTCGTTAAGAAAGCAGAATTAGATGAGCACTTACGTATGCTTGAAGAAGCGAAAGAGCGCGATCACCGTAAATTAGGTAAAGAATTAAAACTATTTACTAATAGCCAAAAAGTAGGACAAGGTTTACCACTTTGGTTACCAAAAGGTGCAACAATCCGCCGCATTATCGAGCGTTACATCGTTGATAAAGAAGCAAGCTTAGGCTATGATCACGTATATACTCCAGTACTAGGAAGCAGAGAGCTTTATGAAACTTCTGGTCACTGGAACCACTACCGTGATGGCATGTTCCCATCAATGGAAATGGATAACGAAGAATTAGTTCTTCGTCCAATGAACTGTCCTCATCATATGATGGTTTATAAAAATGATATTCACAGCTACCGTGAATTACCAATCCGTATTGCAGAACTTGGAACAATGCACCGTTATGAAATGTCAGGTGCGTTATCTGGATTGCAACGTGTACGCGGAATGACTTTAAACGATGCGCACATTTTCGTTCGTCCAGATCAAATTAAAGAAGAGTTAAAACGTGTTGTAAACTTAACTCTAGAAGTGTACAAAGATTTCGGTTTAGAGAACTACTCATTCCGTCTATCTTACCGCGACCCAGCAGATACTAAAAAGTATTATGCGGATGATGAGATGTGGGAAAAAGCACAAGGTATGTTAAAAGAAGCTATGGATGAAATGGGTCTTGATTACTATGAAGCTGAAGGTGAAGCGGCATTCTACGGTCCAAAACTTGATGTTCAAGTTCGTACTGCTCTTGGAAAAGACGAAACACTTTCAACTGTACAATTAGACTTCTTACTTCCAGAACGCTTTGAATTATCATACGTTGGTGAAGACGGTAAACAACATCGTCCAGTTGTAATTCACCGTGGTGTTGTATCAACTATGGAACGTTTTGTAGCCTTCTTAATTGAAGAATACAAAGGTGCATTCCCAACATGGTTAGCTCCAGTTCAAGTACAAGTAATTCCAGTTTCTCCGCAAGTACATTTAGACTATGCGAAGAAAGTACAAGACGAATTGCGTCGTGCTGGTATCCGTGTTGAATTAGACACTCGTGAAGAGAAGATCGGTTACAAAATCCGTGAAGCACAAATGCAAAAAATTCCGTACATGCTTGTAGTAGGTGACAATGAAGTAACTGAAAACGGCGTAAACGTACGTAAATATGGTGAACAAAAATCAGAAACAATCGCATTAGATGCTTTTGTTGACATGATTAAAGTAGAAGGAAAACGATAAGAAAAAGCCGCGGTATACCGCGGCTTTTTTATGTAATATACTTGAGAAAAATTAGAAAAAATAACCATGTAACACTTATCATAAAAAAGTATTGCAAGTATGTTAGTTGTTTGTTACAATGTTTCTTGTTGTTAGTAAAACACATCGCGTCTTCTTGACAGACGTCATGTCCTATGATAAACTCATCAAGGATAATAGAATATTGTTTTGTGGAACAAGTAGAAGCACCCGCTTCTCACCTGATGGACGCATTCGCAGTTAACAGGTAAATGTATTTCTTACTTAAGATTTTACAAGTGTGGGTGTCGTATGCCCGCACTTTTTTTGTTCGGGTTCTATGACTACAAAATATGTTCTGAGAAAACCTTGGAGGTGGCTTACTATTAGCAAGGATATGATGATTAACGAGCAAATTCGTGCACGTGAAGTACGTTTAGTTGGCGCAAATGGCGATCAACTTGGAATCAAGTCTCGTAATGACGCTTTAGACTTAGCTGCAAATCTTAATCTTGATTTAGTATTAGTTGCTCCAAATGCGAAACCGCCAGTATGCCGCATTATGGACTACGGTAAATTCCGCTTTGAGCAACAGAAGAAAGAAAAAGAGCAGCGCAAAAATCAAAAAGTAATTAGCATGAAAGAAGTTCGTTTAAGTCCAACAATTGATGAACACGACTTTAACACAAAACTTCGTAATGCTATCAAGTTTTTAGAGAAAGGCGACAAGGTTAAAGCGTCAATTCGCTTTAAAGGACGTGCCATTACTCATAAAGAAATCGGTCAACGTGTTTTAGATCGCTTCTCAGAAGCTTGTGCTGAAGTTAGTACAGTTGAATCTAAGCCTAAAATGGAAGGACGCAGTATGTTCTTAGTTTTAGCACCGAAAAACGATAAGTAATAGATAGAGGAGGAAATACCTATGCCTAAACAAAAAACTCATCGCGGCGCTGCAAAGCGTTTCAAAAAGACTGGATCAGGTAAACTGAAACGTTCTCACGCTTACACAAGCCATTTATTCGCTAACAAATCTACAAAAGCTAAACGTAAACTACGTAAAGCTGGTGTAGTAAGCGCTGGTGACTTCAAACGCATTCGTCAAATGCTTGACAACTTAAAATAAGTTCGGCTGATATATAGAACAATTAGGAGGTAATATTATGCCAAGAGTAAAAGGTGGTACAGTTACTCGTCAACGTCGTAAAAAAGTAATTAAATTAGCAAAAGGTTACTACGGTTCAAAAAATACATTATTCAAGGTTGCTAACCAACAGGTTATGAAATCTCTAATGTATGCATTCCGTGACCGCCGTCAAAAGAAACGTGACTTCCGTAAATTATGGATTACACGTATCAACGCAGCAGCTCGTATGAATGGTCTTTCTTACAGCCGCTTAATGCACGGTCTTAAAAATGCTGGCATCGAAGTTAACCGCAAGATGCTTGCTGACTTAGCTGTTCATGACGAAAAAGCTTTCGCTGAATTAGCAACAGTTGCAAAAAACAACATTAACTAATTAATTAGTTGAAACCTTAGAAGAATTTTCTTCTAAGGTTTTTTTATTTGTATTCAAATAGAAGTTAGAAGTGAAAGAAATTCTAAAGATTAACGGCTATGTCGTTATCAATATGACAAAATCAATATAAAAGTTATAGCAGTATAGAAGAATATACATATGAAGTCAGGAGAATACTCCTGGCTTTTTTCAATTCTGCTCGTTTGGAAAGAAGAGTATCTTTCCTAGCCGAAACGACACTGCTATAATGGAAAGATGATATGGAACTTTCATCAGATGAACAATTTAAGAGTGATGACTGAAACGTATTTGTAAATTAAGGACAAGCTATTTTATAAAGAGGTAGATAGCTGACTTATTCATAAGAACTGAAACATAATAATGAACTTTGAGATGAAACAACATTGTTGCGTAAAATGCGATGTTGGAGGAGGACAATAGAATGGACTTACTACAACTATTTAAATTACAAAAAGAATTAGATGACCGTATTGCAAAAGAACATGACTTACAACCGAAAAAATTGTTAAAAGAAAAAATGTTAGCTCTTCTTGTAGAAATTGGAGAACTTGCAAATGAAACACGTTGTTTTAAATATTGGAGCAACAAACCAGCTTCGGAACGTGAAGTAATATTAGAAGAATACGTAGATGGTTTGCATTTTATTTTATCAATCGGCATTGATTTAGGTATTGATAAAAACTTCCTATTCTATAAATGTGCACAAACGAATAAAACACAAGTGGAAATTTTCTTAGACACATATGCGAAAGTAATTCGTTTTACAGATCAACCATCTATTACAAACTATATTGAATTATTTACGAGCTACCTTCGACTCGGACAAGCACTTGAATTTGAGCAAGAAGAGATTGAAAAAGCATATTTAGATAAAAATGAAGTAAATCATCAGCGTCAAACACAAGGATACTAATTTAATTTTTGAATATTTCAATTTAATTATTGTATAATGAATTGACTGAAGAAAAAGGAGGGTGTTGGCAATGACAAAATTAGACGCGACATTGACAATGCTAAAAGAATTAACGGATGCACGTGGTATTGCTGGTAACGAACGTGAACCACGTGAAGTAATGAAGAAATATATCGAGCCGTTTGCGGACGAACTTTCTACTGATAATTTAGGGAGTTTAGTTGCGAAAAAAGTAGGGGAAGAAAACGGCCCGAAAATTATGGTTGCAGGTCATTTAGATGAAGTTGGATTTATGATTACACAAATCGATGACAAAGGTTTCCTTCGCTTCCAAACGGTTGGTGGCTGGTGGTCACAAGTTATGCTTGCGCAACGCGTGACGATTGTAACGCGTAAAGGAGATGTAACAGGTGTAATTGGTTCAAAACCACCGCACATCTTACCTCCAGAAGCTCGTAAAAAGCCAGTTGAAATTAAAGACATGTTCATCGATATCGGTGCTTCTAGCCAAGAAGAAGCGATGGAGTGGGGCGTACGACCAGGAGATCAAGTTGTACCTTACTTTGAATTCCAAGTGATGAAGAATGAAAAAATGTTACTTGCAAAAGCATGGGATAACCGAATCGGTTGTGCAATTGCAATTGACGTATTAAAACAATTAAAAGATGAAAAGCATCCAAACGTTGTATACGGCGTTGGAACTGTACAAGAAGAAGTCGGTCTTCGTGGCGCAAAAACATCTGCGAATTATATTAAACCAGATATCGCGTTCGCAGTAGATGTTGGTATCGCTGGAGATACACCGGGTGTAACGTCAAAAGAAGCGCAAAGTAAAATGGGCGATGGACCACAAATCATTTTATATGATGCTTCTGTTATTGGACATACAGGTTTACGTGATTTCGTAGTTGATGTTGCTGATGAATTACAAATCCCGTATCAATATGATTCGGTAGCGGGCGGAGGAACGGATGCGGGTGCGATTCACATTGCTATAAATGGTATTCCTTCTATGGCAATTACAATTGCAACGCGCTATATCCATTCTCATGCGGCAATGTTACACCGTGATGATTATGAAAATGCAGTGAAGTTAATTGTAGAAGTTATTAAACGTCTTGATAAAGAGGCTGTACATAACATTACATTTAATTAATAGAAAAAGCGAAGGAGATTCTCCTTCGCTTTTTTATGTTTTAAAAAGGCCGTTCTAATCCTGCTGCAGTATGAGCGCCTAAAATAATTAAACGAGTTAATTGCATCGCCATAAAATGCGGAGTATATATCATTCCTCTTTTTAACCATGACATAATCATTCCGATGTGAGCCCCTGTCACATAACTAATCAAAATATCACGAGGAACCATAAGATCTTCATCATCTGGTTGTGAAATAGACAAGCTTAATGTTAAATGCACTTGTATTGTTTTCATCATTTTATAAGAGTAGTTTCCGGCAGCTTTATCCCCAAGCATAACGTTATAAAAGTTTACATTTTCTGCGATATGTTCGAATAAAGCCAAAAATGTAGGGTGAGGTGAATCGAATGTAAGTTGAAAATCTTCTTTATTTCTATTTTTCGGTTTAATTACTTCTGCTAGCTTCTCTAACATTTCTTCAATACTTTTGTCTAATAGGTCATATTTATCATGGTAATGGCTATAAAATGTAGCGCGATTTACAGGAGCGCGTTCTGCAATATGTTGAACAGTTACATTTTCAAAGCCTTTTTCGCCTACTAAAGCGACAAAAGCATCCTGAATGAGTTGTCTCGTTCGCTTTACACGTGGATCATTTGTATTTTTAATAGACATTTTTCTTCTCCTCGTTTAATTTTCTATACTTAAACAACATATTGGTATTATATTGTTGTTTAAGCGACATTTCATACGTAAATTGTCGGTTGTAGATTCAAAATAATTATTTATAATTATAAACGATAGTCCTTCAGAAATCAGCACCGCTCGCAGGTAGATAAATTTCGATTTATGCTGCAGATGGTGTGATTTTTTTGTTAAAAGGTTAATATAATTAACAATTAAACAATCTAAACAATAAGGACATAAATAGTTTAGAAAAAAATTATATGCGATATAAGGAGAGGAATGCAATGAATCAGTTTCGAAGAATGGTAATTATCAACATTATCACATTAATTGTACTAGTTGGCGGCGGTATTGGCGGTTATTACTATTACAACCAAACGGAAAATTACTTAAAAACAGACAATGCAAAGATTGATGGAAAGGTAATTCCGGTTGCTTCACCAGTGGCAGGTAAACTAACTGACTGGAAAGCTGAAGTAGGAAAAAATTATAATGAGAACGATAAACTAGGTACTGTTACTGTAGCGGCAGCTAATGGAGAACAAACAGTAGATGTAACAATTCCACAAAATGCAACGGTTGTACAATCAAACGCAACAACAAATGCTTTCGTTGGAGCTGGTAGCCCGATTGCTTACGCATTCGATATGAACAATTTATGGGTAACAGCAAACATTGAAGAAACAGATGTTGATGATGTTCAAAAAGGTCAAGATGTAGATGTGTATGTAGATGCATACCCAGATACAACGTTAACAGGAAAAGTAGAACAAGTTGGCTTAACAACAGCGAATACATTCTCTATGTTGCCATCAAGCAACGCAACAGCGAACTATACGAAAGTAACACAAGTAGTACCAGTTAAAATTTCTTTAGACCATAGCAAATCAGTAAATATTGTTCCTGGCATGAATGTGACAGTTCGTATTCATAAGTAAGGGGGAGATGAGATGTCCTCAATTGTAATTGCAGGATATGCACTATTTTGTATAATCGTCTTCTTCCTTGTAAATCGTCTTTTACGAAAGAAAAAAACGAAAATGGGAGAAGAACAAGTCCCAACCGTAAGTAAAATAGAAGTAAGTAAAGTTGAAACAGAAGAGAAAGAAATTGAACGAAAGCAAGAATCGGAAATTTCTAATGTAGTTGAGTTAGAAACAGGAAAGCAAGAAGAAGGAAAGCAAGAAGAAGTAAAACAAGAAAAAGAAGTGCCGAAAAAACAAATGTCTACGCCTGTAGAGAATGTGAATGTAAAAGCAGTTGTAGCTGTATTAATTCTCGGCATGTTCGTTTCTATTTTAAACCAAACAATCATTAACGTTGCATTACCTCCGTTAATGAATGAATTTAACGTATCAACTTCAACAGCACAATGGTTAATTACAGGCTTCATGCTTGTAAATGGTATTTTAGTACCGATTAGTGCCTTTTTAGTTTCACGATTTACGTATCGTAAATTATTCGTAGCCGCAATGTTATTCTTTACGGTAGGATCTATCATTTGTGCTACTTCAGGAAACTTTACAATGATGATGACAGGCCGTGTAATTCAAGCAGTTGGTGCGGGTATTTTAATGCCGGTTGGTATGAATATCTTCATGACATTATTCCCGCCTCATAAACGCGGAGCAGCGATGGGGTTACTAGGTGTAGCAATGATTTTAGCACCAGCTATCGGACCAACTGTAACAGGTTGGGTGATTGAAAATTATAGCTGGAATGTAATGTTCTATGCGATGTTTATTATCGGTTTAATTATTACGTTCCTATCTTTAAAATTCTTTACACTAGCTCAGCCAGTGTCTAAAACGAAATTAGATATATTCGGTGTGGTTAGTTCAAGTATTGGACTAGGAAGCTTATTGTACGGATTTAGTGAAGCTGGAAATAATAGTTGGACTAGTGCAGAAGTCATTATTTCACTTGTTATCGGTGTAATTGGTTTAGCGTTATTTATTTGGAGAGAGTTAACAACGGACAATAAAATGCTTGATTTACAAGTATTTAAATATCCAGTATTTACTTTTACTTTAGTAATTAACGCAATCGTAACGATGGCACTATTTGGAGGTATGTTATTACTTCCAGTATATCTGCAAAACATTCGTGGCTTTACGCCAATTGAATCTGGTTTACTACTTCTTCCAGGATCATTAATTATGGGAATCATGGGACCAGTAGCGGGTAAATTATTCGATAAATATGGCATTCGTCCATTAGCGATAATTGGATTGGCAATTACGACGTATGCGACATATGAATTTACAAAATTATCGATGGATACACCGTATAGCGTTATTATGACGGATTATATTATACGTTCAATTGGTATGTCATTCATTATGATGCCAATTATGACAGCTGGTATGAACGCACTGCCGATGAAATTAATTTCTCACGGTACAGCAACGCAAAATACGTCAAGACAAGTAGCAGGTTCAATCGGAACAGCGATTTTAATCACACTTATGACGCAACAAACAACTGCTCACGTAGCAGATTACGGCAATATGTTAACAACATCCAACCCAATTTTAGTTGATAAAGTACACGGCATGGGCCAAAGCTTAGCGGCCTTAGCTGGATCGGCTCAAGCAGGAGATGCGATGAGCACACAACTATTATATGGACAAATTTCAAAGCTATCTGCAATTAACGGTATTAACGATGCCTTCTTAATCGCAACGATACTAGCAGGTATCGCTTGGGTGTTATCGTTCTTCTTACAATCAGGCAATAAACCAAATAGAAAAGCAGGGAATTAATTTCCCTGCTTTTTTGTGCTTTTTTATGCAGTAACATATAAAAGATGATAACCAGTTATGGAGCACAGCCCTGTTATAAACAAAATCGTCCCCATAGAACAAATACTCGATATTTGCCTGCCGCTTATAATAGCTAATAGTCCAGCTAAAGAGAACAGGCACCAATATAAAGTTCCCGAAATTGGAACCACCTCCTCTAAATCTATTCCAGAACCTATACAAACGATAGGAACAACGATAAGCGATATGCTAATGAAACCAGCAATAATTAAAAAAATACCAATGCTGAATTGGCATAACATTAAAGTAAGAGCTAAAATCATCCAAGTTAATATTCCGAACACTTCTGTATTACCTGCGATTTGTGGGTTTCGAAAAAAGTTATATATAGAATCAATCACCTACAGACATGAGTACCCAGAAGATAACCCCTAATATTCCAATGGTAAAAATAATGAATCCCATATTACGTATACTTTTAATTTTTGCTTGGAATCCACGTATCCCTGCTAATAATCCAGTTAAAGAGAATAGGGCCCAGTAAAGAGCAGTTGGAATGGGGAAGATTGTATCCATATTAATTCCTATACTTAAAAAAACAAAAGGTAGTGTGACAAAGGATAGGCTAAGTAGCCCCATTAAACCAACGAGTAATTTCCGATATTTAATTCCTGTTACTATTAAAAAAATACCACCAGCAATCCCGCATAGTAAGAGAAGTGGCGTGAAAAGCATCCAAATAACACTGAACATATGT
Organism: Bacillus sp. M13(2017); assembly: GCF_002218325.1. NCBI lineage: Bacteria > Bacillati > Bacillota > Bacilli > Caryophanales > Bacillaceae > Bacillus > Bacillus sp. M13(2017). Next base: position 287,413 of record NZ_KZ268500.1, read on the forward strand.
AAACTCCTTTATATGAATTAAGTTATATTTTACTACATGAGGTTTATTTTGGATGTTATTAATAAATATGTATAAATTGATAGAGATGAGAAGTGATCATACGAATTAATAAAAGAGGTATCGTGAGGATACCTCTTTCTAATTCAAGAATGCCAACAAATTATTCATAATATGAAATAACATAGCTGGAATAATGGATTTTGTTTTTTTACATAAAATAGCCATTAATAATCCCATGAAGAAAGTAATGACCATTACGCCAAGTGAGTATGTATGAGCGATACCGAAGAAGAAGCTTGTTATAATCGCTGCAATCCAAAATGGAAAGCGTTCTGAGAAAAAGCGAAGTATAAAGCCACGGAAAATAAGCTCTTCAAAAATTGGTGTGAGTATTGCAAAGCCGAGAAGTAATAATATTTGATACTGCTTAAAGACATCTAAGTTTAGTGCGGAAGATTGCTGTTTTGTTGCGTCTTGGAACACATAATTTAACAAGATGTAATTGAGTAAAATGTTTATAGCGAAGAAAAGAAGTAAGTATACGTATGTACGCCATTCTCTCAGTGCTTTAAAGTTAAATGATTGTAGTAGTAATTTTTTTGCGGGTTCGAATTTAAAAATGAAGAATAACAACACGGCTAGCTGTAATACAATACTTGCAGTATTTACGATAGATTCATACAGGGCAATTTGTTTTTTATCTGTAAGACCAGCTGTATAAATTGTTAAGGGCATTGCGAGGAACACAGTAATAAGTCCGGTTCCGAAAAAAGCGAATACAACGGAGCTAATAAATTGTCCCCATGACATAGAGTATTTCTGTTCATTAGAAAGTTGTGTAGCGGGTTGCATATGTAGAATCACCTCTTTATATTTGTATATTTAATTATAAGGCATTTTGTTTTCAGGCGTAATATTTAAATATTACATATAAAGGTGTATTTTCCACAAAATAATAAAAGAGGTATCACCCTGTAGTGATGCCTCTTTCTCATTGATAACTATGTTCTGTCTTGTTATTCAATTTTGCTTGCTCTATTTGCAATTCACGCTCTACCAATCGATCTAATTGCTGAATTGCTTTAAGTGCTTTTTCATAAGAAATTGTTCGATAATGATGCGCTCCGCCCGGTTCTTCATCTGCTTCATCTGCCCATTTAATAATATTTTGAAGAGATGTTCTTTCAATTTCTTGTTCCACTAAGAAAGAATCTGTATGAAGAAGAATTGCAATAGAAATTTCTTTTGCTAGTTTTGGATGTTCTCCTAATCTAATAAGTAATTTATGTGCTCTTTCAGCGCCTTTAATTGCATGGATATCATTCTTTTTATATAAGTCATAATCCCATTCGCCGCCTGTGTACCACGTATGATGTCCGATATCATGAAGGAAGCCAGCTTTTGTGGCAGCATCGACTGAGGCGTGATGCTTTTTGGCTAGGTGAAACGCATGGTAAGCGACAGCGATCGCGTGGACCATTCCAGAACGGTTTACGTATTTTTGTGTAATGTGGTGTTTAAAAATTTGTTCAAGCGTAATACGGTGCATAAAACATTCACTCCTTTTATCTTATGGTGTATATGAAGAAAAATCGATCGGTTTAAATGTATTTTGAACATTGTACTCCATCATAGTTCGTTAGTAAAGTAGAAATGTTTAGGAGAAGAAAAAAATTTTCCGCAAAAAAATCACCTTAGCTGATGCAAAGGTGATTTTCAAATTGCTTATTTTTTTAATCCTTGCTCTAGTGTTTCTAACATTTCGTGCTTTTCATTTTCATCAGCGTTTTTCCAAATGACTTCAAATAAAACGCCAAGACCTGGAAGCATTTTTTCTTCACCGCTTTGAATTGCATCGACGATTGTTTCTTGTAATTGATCTTGTGAATTTCCAGATACATTCGCTAATACGGCACCGCGTAAATTAAAACTCATTGCTTTCACCTCTTCTTCAGAATTGAAACTGACGTTAGTTTTTGTTCTTTTTTATGTAAATATGTATGAAAAATAGGCTATAATGATAAGACAAGAAGAGAGGGAAATACATATTATGAAAAACATTGATTCAGTACAAAATCCGCGTGTAAAGCAGTGGAAAAAGCTGCAAACGAAAAAAGAACGCGATAAAAAAGGTTTATTTTTTGTAGAAGGATTCCACTTAGTCGAGGAAGCTTTGAAGACAGGGATTGTAACAGAACTTATCGTTTCAGATCAGACAGACCTTCCGAAAGATTGGACAGTTAATGATGTGGAAATGTATATCGTACCTGAGGCGATTGTAAAAATACTTCGTGAAACAGAAACGACGCAAGGTGTATTTGCTGTTTGTGAGAAGCATGAGAAAGAAGTAGCTCTTACTGATGGGAAATTCCTTTTATTAGATGGCCTGCAAGACCCAGGTAATTTAGGAACAATTATTCGTACAGCTGATGCAGCTGGTATTCACGCCGTTGTGCTTGGAGAAGGTTGTGTTGATGTTTACAATAGTAAAGTACTCCGCTCTACACAAGGCTCTATTTTCCACTTGCCAATTGTAAAAGGGAACTTAGAAGAATGGGTAGACAAGTTAAAAGAAAATAACGTTCCTGTATATGGAACAGCTCTTGAAAATGGAGTTCCGTATGGTGAAGTAACGCCGGCTGGCAGTTTTGCATTAATTGTAGGAAATGAAGGGAACGGCGTACGCCAAGAAATTCTTGCAAAAACGGATCAAAACTTGTATATTCCGATTTACGGCGGGGCAGAATCATTAAATGTTGCGGTTGCAGCAGGGATTTTAACGTATTATTTGCAAAGCCCGGTTGCGAACAAATAAAAAACTTCTTATAATAAGTTGAAGTACATTATATTAAAAGTTAAATAACGAAAAACGTTGATAGAGAAGAGTAACTTACAAAATCGCCATATAGGGAGAGAGTGCCGTAGACTGAAAGCATTCTTATGGTAGACGGAAGTGAATTCACCTCTGGAGTTGACGCCAGGACCATGTATATGTAAAGGCGTTCCGGTCAGAATTGATCGTTATAACTAATGAGTGGGCAGACTTGTTCTGTCAATTTAGGGTGGTACCGCGAATTTACCTCGTCCCTTTTTGGGAGCGAGGTTTTTTTATTTTTAAAATTAGGAGGGTTCCAAAATGGAAGCACGTTTAAAAGAGCTAAAGCAAAAAGCGTTAGAGCTTATTGAAGAAGCGAAAGAGCTAAAGAGCTTAAACGACGTACGCGTAGCGTATTTAGGAAAAAAAGGCCCAATTACAGAAGTATTACGCGGCATGGGAAAATTGTCAGCAGAAGAGCGTCCACGTATGGGAGCATTAGTAAATGAAGTGCGTGAAGCGATTCAAACGCGTTTAGATGACAAAATTAGTAACTTAGAAAAAGCGGTAATCGAAGCGAAATTAGCTACTGAAACAATCGATGTTACACTGCCAGGTCGTCCTGTTGAAACAGGTTGTCACCATCCGTTAACAGCTGTTGTTGAGCAAATTGAAGATGTATTCATCGGTATGGGTTATGAAGTAGCTGAAGGAACAGAAGTAGAAAAAGACTACTACAACTTCGAAGCACTAAACTTACCGAAAGATCACCCAGCACGTGATATGCAAGATACATTCTACATTACAGAAGAAACGTTACTACGTACACATACATCTTCTGTGCAAGCACGTACGATGGAAAATAATAAAGAAAAAGGCCCGATTAAAATTATTTGTCCTGGTAAAGTGTATCGCCGTGATGACGACGATGCGACGCATTCACATCAGTTCATGCAAATTGAAGGTCTTGTAATTGATAAAAACATTCGTATGAGTGACTTAAAAGGTACACTGCAAGTATTCGTGAAAAAGATGTTCGGTGAAGATCGTGAAATCCGTCTTCGTCCAAGTTTCTTCCCATTCACAGAGCCATCTGTAGAGATGGATATTTCTTGTATGATGTGTCATGGCAAAGGTTGCGGCACTTGTAAAGGAACTGGCTGGATTGAAATTCTAGGCGCAGGTATGGTTCACCCGAACGTACTTGAAATGGCTGGTTATGATTCAAAAGAATATCAAGGTTTCGCATTCGGTATGGGCGCAGAGCGTATCGCAATGTTGAAATACGGAGTAGATGACATTCGTCATTTCTATACAAATGATGTACGTTTCTTACAACAATTCAAACGAGCGTAAGGGAAGGAGAGGATAAATATGTTCGTATCATATCGTTGGTTACAAGAGTATGTAGATATTAAAGATGTAACAGCACAAGAACTAGCAGACAAAATCACGAAAAGTGGTATTGAAGTAGAAGGCGTTGAAGTATTAAATAAAGGTGTAAAAGGTGTTGTAGTTGGTCACGTATTAGAATGTGAAAAACACCCAGAAGCTGATAAATTAAGCAAATGCTTAATCGATATCGGTGAAGAAGAGCCAGTTCAAATTATTTGTGGAGCTGCTAACATTGCAAAAGGTTTAAAAGTACCAGTTGCAAAAGTTGGAGCTGTACTTCCTGGCAACTTCAAAATTAAAAAAGCAAAACTACGTGGTGAAGCTTCTCACGGTATGGTTTGTGCTCTTCAAGAGCTTGGTATTGATGGCAAGTTAGTTTCAAAAGAATACGCAGATGGTATCTTCATCTTCCCAAGTGACGCTGAAGTTGGTGCAGATGCACTTGAAATTTTAAACTTACACGATGAAGTGCTTGAGCTTGGCTTAACACCAAACCGTGCAGATTGCTTAAACATGTTAGGTGTTGCTTACGAAGTAGCTGCTATTTATGGCCGCGAAGTAAAACTTCCAGCTATCGACTTACAAGAAACAGCAGAAAAAACTTCTGATTATATTTCTGTAAGTGTAGAAGCGAAAGAAGAAAACCCATTATACATTGCAAAAATGGTTAAAAACGTAAAGATTGGTCCGTCACCAATGTGGATGCAAACTCGTCTTATGGCAGCTGGCATCCGTCCGATTAGCAACGTAGTTGATATTACAAACTACATTTTAATGGAATACGGTCAACCGTTACATGCATTCGATTACGATAAATTAGGTTCAAAAGAAATCGTTGTTCGTCTTGCAAAAGAAGGCGAAAAAATTGAAACGTTAGATGATCAAGAGCGTACATTACAAAGCCACCACCTTGTAATTACAAACGGCACGAAAGCTTTAGCTGTTGCTGGTGTAATGGGCGGGGCGGATTCTGAAGTTACAAATGAGACAGTAAACGTTCTAATTGAGTCTGCATACTTTGCAGGTCAAACAGTACGTCGTACATCAAAAGACTTAGGCCTTCGTAGTGAATCAAGTGCACGTTTCGAAAAAGGAATCGACCCAACACGTACATTTGAAGCAATTCAACACGCAGCTGCTTTAATGGCGAAATATGCTGGCGGTGAAGCACTTGAAGGTGTAGTAGAAGCTGACAACTTACAAGTACAAGAGCGTACAGTATCTGTTACTGCTGAAAAAGTAAACCGTGTATTAGGTACAAATATTTCTGCGAGTGAAATGGGTACAATGTTCACAAACTTGAAATTCCCATTCACAGAAGTAGAAGGAACATTCCATGTAAATGTACCAGCACGTCGTCCTGATATTACAATTTCAGAAGACTTAGTAGAAGAAGTGGGCCGTTTATACGGTTATGACCATATTCCAGTTACATTACCTTCTGGAACGATGACTCGTGGTAAATTAACATCAGCACAAACGAAACGTCGTAAAGTACGCCGCTTCTTAGAGGGTGCTGGTTTATATGAAGCAATCACGTATTCATTAACAAGCGCTGATAAAGCGAAACAATATATGGTTGAGCCAAACGAAAAGGCGCCTGTAGGTCTTGCACTTCCAATGAGTGAAGAACGTAGCCAACTTCGTTTAAGCTTAGTACCGCAATTACTAGAAGCAGTTTCATACAATGTCGCTCGTAAAAACGACAGCGTTGCTTTATACGAGGTAGGTTCTATCTTCTTACCGACAGAAGAAGGAGAACTTCCGAAAGAAGAACAACATCTTGCAGGTGTTATGACAGGTCTTGCTCTTCACCATGCATGGCAAGGTGAGAAGAAAGTAGTAGACTTCTTCGTTGTGAAAGGTGTACTAGAAGGACTATTCGACGTGCTTGGCGTTTCAAACCAAATCACATATGCACCAGCAAAACGTGAAGGTATGCACCCAGGCCGTACAGCTGACATCGTATTGGATGGCGAAGTAATTGGTTTCATCGGTCAATTGCACCCAGAAGCAGAAAAACAATTAGATGTGAAAAATACATTCGTATTTGAATTATCTCTTGTAAAAGTATTCGGTGCAGACGCTGAAGAAACTTACTACGCAGCAATTCCACGTTTCCCATCTATGACACGTGACATGGCTGTTGTAGTAACAAAAGAAACAAAAGCTGGTGAAATGAAGCAAGTCATTGCTGAAGCTGGCGGAGAACTTCTGAAAGATGTAACATTATTCGACTTATACGAAGGTGAAAAAATGGAAGAAGGCAAGAAATCACTTGCATTCTCTATGACTTACTTCGATGCAGAACGTACATTAACAGACGAAGAAGTAACAGAAGCACATAACCGTGTACTAACAACGGTAGAAGAGAAATTCGGTGCGGAGTTACGTAAGTAATTAGAAAATTGCCGGATTCATTCCGGCAATTTTTTTATTGGATTGGTTGTCGGACACTATCGGTAAGTCGATATATTACAAAAATCGCTCATATATTTTTTGGCACCTTGCATCTTTCTCTCGAATGTAGTACATTAATTTTAGTTTAACAAAATGAAAGACGATGATAAGGAAAAGTAGTATATACTATAATCCAAAGCGAGTCAGGGATGGTGAGAGCCTGATGAGGCGGTATATGTGAAGAACACCTTGGAGTTGCTAACCGAAATTGAATCTTATATTCAAGAGTAGGCTTAGACGGGAATCCGGCCTGTTATAAACCGGGAAGTATGTATTACATACGAGTTAAAGTTGGTCTTTATGACAAATTGGGTGGTACCGCGAAGTTTAACCTTTCGTCCCTTTATGGATGAAAGGTTTTTTTGTATTTAAATATATGAGCAAAGGAGAATTTCACTATGGAAAACACATTAGTAAAAAGTCTGTATAGAGATACAGAAAAGTATGCAGATCAAACAGTACAAGTATCAGGGTGGATTCGTAACTTACGTGATTCAAAAGCATTTGGTTTCATCGAATTAAACGATGGTAGCTTCTTCAAAAGCGTTCAAATCGTTTTCGATACAGAATTAGAGAACTTCAAAGAAATTGCAAAACTTCCACTTAGCTCTTCAGTTAAAGTAGAAGGTAAAGTAATTGCAACGCCTGGAGCGAAGCAACCATTTGAAATTAAAGCAGAAAAAATTGATATCGAGGGCTTATCAGATTCTGATTACCCACTTCAAAAGAAACGTCATACGTTTGAATACTTACGTACAATCGCTCACTTACGTCCAAGAACAAATGCATTCTCTGCAACGTTCCGCGTACGTTCTATCGCAGCATTTGCGATTCACCAATTCTTCCAAGAGCGTGGATTCGTACATGTTCACACACCAATCATCACTGGTAGTGATACAGAAGGTGCTGGCGAAATGTTCCGCGTAACAACGCAAGATTTAAATAACCTACCAAAAGGTGAAGACGGAAAAGTTGATGAGTCAAAAGACTTCTTCGGTAAAGAAACAAACTTAACAGTAAGTGGACAGCTGAACGCTGAAGCTTATGCATTAGCATTCCGTGACGTATACACATTCGGACCTACATTCCGTGCAGAAAACTCAAACACAACTCGCCACGCTGCTGAGTTCTGGATGGTTGAGCCTGAGATTGCATTCGCTGAACTAGGGGACGTAATGAACCTTACAGAAGATATGCTGAAATATGCAATGAAATACGTATTAGAGCATGCACCAGAAGAAATGGAATTCTTCAACAGCTTCGTTGATAAAACAGTTCTTGAGCGCATGAACAACGTAATTAACTCTGACTTCGGTCGCATCACTTATACAGAAGCAATTAAAGTGCTTCAAGAATCAGGTGCTGACTTCAAATACCCAGTAGAATGGGGAATTGACTTACAAACAGAGCACGAAAGATACTTATCAGAAGAAATCTTCAAACGCCCTGTATTCGTAACTGACTATCCAAAAGACATTAAAGCATTCTACATGCGTTTGAATGAAGACGGTAAAACAGTAGCTGCTACTGACCTTCTAGTTCCTGGCATCGGCGAATTAATCGGCGGAAGCCAACGTGAAGAAAGAATGGACGTTTTAGTAGACAGAATTAAAGAATTAGGTATGAACGAAGAGGACTACTGGTGGTACTTAGAACTTAGAAAATACGGCGGTACAAAACACGCTGGATTTGGTCTAGGTTTCGAGCGCTTCCTAATGTACATCACTGGCATGGCTAACATCCGTGACGTAATTCCATTCCCAAGAACTCCAGGTTCTTCTGAATTCTAAAATATGAAAAAAGCGAGAGGATTTCCTCTCGCTTTTTTATTTTGTATAGTTTATTCTCCCGTAGCAAAAAGTAACGCGAAGGGGTGAATATAAATGAGTAAAAAAGTGAAAAAAGATCATTCAAGATCAAGCCTAGGTTCTCCAGAAGTTGAAGGACAAGGAACGACGACACATGAAACAGGTTCTCATAAAGTATCTTCATCAAATAAGAAGCAGAAACGAAGCTAACATAACAAAGGAGAGTCTTAAGGGCTCTCCTTTGTTATGTGTTACATCTTATTATCGTTAATTTCTTTTGTAATCTTATTTATGTCTTTGTCTAATCGATCTAAATAGAAAAACCACAGTAAACTCATGAACACGTAATAGATGGCCATCATGCCAAGATTATCAGATATATTTTCGAATGTGGATTTAGTAGTGAAAAAAGCTCCCCAAATGGTAGAAATAGTGAAGTAAGAAAGTGGGCCTACGAGGTGTACGAAAACATATAATATCTTTTTAACTTTTACAGCGTTCATATGAAAAAACTCCTTTTTCTAATCATACATTCAAGTTCTTCACAGAAGTGTTGTAGTTTTGTTGGATTATGTATTAACAAGCGTGCATCGTGTTTCCCGATAAATCTTCGAATCCGAAAGTTTAATAAGAAAGATCGACCATAACGCTCTATTAAATCGTTGAACGCTGGTTGTTCACTTAGTAGCTGAATGTTTTCTCTAATTTCGAACTGTCTTTCGTGTGGATCGCCTAGTAAAATATTTAGAATCATTTGTAGAAGTAGCAATGTAGATCTCCTCCTATGTTAGAATAATCTGCATATTATAATTATAACAAAACTATAAGGACAATAGTAGGATGAAACAAAAAACAGGAGTTTGTAGGCTCCTGTTTTTGTCGATACTATTTTAATAAGCGAAGCGCCTTCTCCGTATTAGCGAAATGCAGTTTCACAAACTCAGGTAATCGTTCTTTACCAAGCTTTTGAATTAATTTAGCAGCAGCGATATCAACTTGTTTACTAGCACCTTTTGGAAGTGGCATACCAGCTTTTTTACTTAGTTCGTCAAACTGTTTTACGAATGAGTAGCGAGCTAAAATAGAAGCAGCGGCTACTGCTAAATGGACGCTTTCACCTTTCGTAGCGAAATAAACATTTTCACGCTGTACCTGTTTTTGTTTTGCTAAATATTTATAGTATGTATCAGGTTGTGTGAATTGATCGATTAAGACGCCTTCAGGTTTTGTAGGTGCCATTTTCGCTAATAAGTTTGTAATAGCTTTATTATGTAGCAAGGCTTTTAGCTTACCTTGGTTGTTTCCTTTATCAAATAGCTCGTTATATTTTTCATTATGAAGGACAAGAGAGCTGTAAGGAACAACGTGTAGAAGTTGTTTCGCAATGGCAGTAATTTGATCGTCATTTAAGTTTTTAGAGTCTTTTACACCAAGTTCTTTTAGTAGTGGAATTTGCTTTGCATCCACATATACAGCAACGACTGTCATCGGTCCAAAGAAATCTCCCGTACCAACTTCATCAGACCCTACAATAGACATTGTACTGATGGAAGCAGGCGGCGCATAACGATGGGAATCGACAGGTTTTTTTACAGTTGTTTTTGGTCTTTGAGAGACAGTTTGCCAACGAGAAGCTTCTGCTTCAGCGCGGCCTCCTTGGAACATTACTTTTCCAGATTTATACGCTGTAATCGTGCAAGATGGCACCTTAGCCATAAAGATACCGCCTTGCGGAATTTTCGGGCTAAGCGAATGTTTATATTGTTGTTTCATGTCTTCAATTACTGTAGAATTTGTTTGAATTACGATAGAATTTGACATAATGGTCGCCCCTTTTTTTATATTGTTATTTTTATCATATCGGATTGTTCTTTCTGTTTCCATATTATGAAGGTTCATGGTATGATAAACTTTAGGATTCTGTACGTGATTGGAGGCCGGTGAGTTGTCACAACAAAAGGGAAAGAAAAGTCGAATTAATGTAGAAATCTATGGTCAGCAATATTCAGTTGTTGGCGATGAAAGTACAAGTCATATCCGCATGGTAGCAGCGATTGTGGATGATAAAATGCGCGAACTCAATGCCAAGAATCCTTCGCTTGACACGAGTAGACTAGCGGTATTGACGGCGGTAAACGTCATACACGATTACATAAAATTAAAAGAAGAACATGAGAAATTGAAAGAAAGTATGACAAAAAAAGGAATGGAATAACATGATTGATATTATTATCATTTTACTGCTTGTTATGGGATTTTTCCTCGGCTTACGCAGAGGGTTTATTCTGCAACTTGTAAAGTTAACAAGCTTTATTATCGCATACCTTGTTGCATACTGGTACTGTAAAGATTTAGCGCCAGCACTTGCGAAATTTATTCCGTATCCATTTGATAAAAACGTATCTGTTCCAGAATGGATTGATGCAAATAATATTGAGACAGTATTTTATCAAGCGCTTGCGTTTATCATATTGTTTATTATTACAAAAATAGCACTTTCATTACTTGGTAATTTGTTAAATATGTTTGCAGAAATACCGGTTTTAAAGCAAGTAAATGCGTTTGCCGGGGCAATCCTCGGATTTTTAGAAGTATATATTGTTTTGTTTGTCTTAATTATCATTGGAAACATTCTTCCGATTGAACAAGTACAAACACCATTACAAAAATCATCAATTAGCAAAATAATTGTAGACGATACACCGATTCTATCTGAAAAGGTGAAGGAACTATGGCAGACAGGTAGCAGAGTATAACTTCTCTTTTTTCGGAAAGAGAAGTTTTTTTCTATGAAAGAAAGGCGGGGTAATGATGAAAGTAAATAAAAAACAAGTTATCAAATTATTAGAGACAATCGGGCTTTTTATGGAACTAAAAGGCGCGAATCCATTTAAAATATCTGCATTTCGTAAAGCGGCAGCAGCATTAGAAAGTGACGATCGTAGTCTTTCTGAAATTGAAGATTTCACGAAGATTCCGGGCATCGGAAAAGGAACAGCAGCAGTTATTCAAGAATATATAGAATCGGGAACATCTGAAGTATTACAAGAACTTGAAAAAGAAGTACCAAGTAGCTTATTGCCGTTATTAAAACTACCAGGTCTTGGTGGTAAAAAGGTGGCTAAGTTATATAAAGAGCTAGGCGTTATTGATATGGAGACGTTAAAAGCTGCTTGTGAGGAAAATAAAGTACAAGCTTTAGCTGGTTTCGGTAAGAAGACAGAAGAGAAAATATTAGAAGCAATCGATCAAGTAGGCTCTCGTCCAGAGCGTTTACCAATTGCGATGGTATTGCCTATTGCCGGGGAAATAGAGGAGAAATTGTCGAATATTGCTGAAGTAATTCGTTTCTCTCGCGCTGGTAGTTTGCGCCGCGCGAGAGAAACAGTGAAAGATTTAGATTTTATCATTGCAACGACAGAACCAGCAGCGGTACGTGAGCATTTACTACAATTCGATAATATGATTGAGGTAATCGCAAGTGGGGATACGAAAGTTTCTGTTCGTCTTCAATATGAATATGATATTTCAATCGATTTCCGCTTAGTAAAACCAGAAGAGTTTATTACAACACTTCACCATTTCACAGGATCAAAAGACCATAACGTAAAAATGCGTCAAATCGCAAAAGATAAAGGCGAGAAAATTAGTGAGTACGGTGTAGAGAACTTAGAAACAGGTGAAGTGAAAACATTTGAGACTGAAGAAGACTTCTTTGCTCATTTCGGTCTACCATTTATTCCGCCAGAAGTGCGTGAAGATGGAAAAGAAATTGAATTAATTAAAGAGTATCCGAACTTAATTCAGTTTTCCGATATACAAGGTGATTTACATATGCATACAACTTGGAGTGACGGTGCTTTTTCTATTGAAGAAATGGTACAAGCGTGCCGTGCTCGTGGATATAAGTTTATGGCGATTACTGATCACTCGCAATACTTAAAAGTAGCGAATGGTTTAACGAAAGAGCGTCTTCGTGAGCAAGCGAAAGAAATTGAACGTATGAATGAAAAGTATCCAGACATTACAATTTTACGCGGAATTGAAATGGACATTTTACCAGATGCCTCGCTTGATTTTGATGATGAAGTATTAGAAGAATTAGACTATGTCATTGGAGCGATTCACTCTAGCTTCTCACAAGACCGTGAAACGATCATGAAGCGTCTGCGTACTGCACTTGAGAATAAACATGTCACAATGATTGCTCATCCGACAGGACGTCTTCTCGGGCGCCGTGAGGGTTATGATGTAGATACAGATTTATTAATTGAACTCGCAAAAGAGACAAATACAGTTTTAGAATTAAATGCGAATCCGAACCGTCTAGATTTAAGCGCGAAATTATTAAAACAAGCACAAGATGCTGGTGTAAAAGTAGCGATTAATACAGATGCTCATACACTTGAAATGTTAGAAGATATGGAAACAGGTGTAGCAGCAGCACGTAAAGGTTGGATTCAAAAAGATAACGTGATTAACACATGGGATATTGAACGTTTATTAGACTATATTAAACGTAATAAGTAACACAAGGGGGACCTGCAACATGTTAGAAAGAACGTTGCGTGTATTAGAATACAATAAAGTAAAAGAACAATTACTTGAACATACAGCATCTTCACTTGGTCGTGACAAAGTGAAGCATTTAGTGCCGAGCACTGATTTTGAAGAAATTGTAGAAATGCAAGATACAACGGATGAAGCTGCGAAAGTTATTCGTTTAAAAGGTAGTGCACCATTAGGTGGTATTACAGATATTCGCTCCAATGTGAAGCGTGCAAAAATTGGGAGTATGTTAAGTCCAAATGAATTACTTGATATTGCGAATACGATGTATGGTAGTCGTAATATGAAACGTTTCATTGAAGATATGGCTGATAACGGTGTCGAGCTTCCGATTTTAGAAACTCACGTCGCTCAAATTGTATCTTTATATGATTTAGAAAAGAAAATTACAAATTGTATCGGTGACGGCGGTGAAGTAGTCGATAGCGCAAGTGATAAACTGCGTGGTATTCGTACTCAAATTCGTACGGCGGAAAGCCGTATTCGTGAAAAGTTAGAAAATATGACGCGCTCTTCAAACGCACAAAAGATGCTGTCTGACTCGATTGTAACGATTCGTAACGAACGTTACGTAATCCCAGTAAAACAAGAATACCGCGGCGTATATGGCGGTATTGTTCACGATCAATCAGCTTCTGGACAAACGTTATTTATTGAACCGCAAGTCATTGTAGAATTAAATAACGCGCTTCAAGAAGCACGTGTGAAAGAAAAACAAGAAATCGAACGCATCTTATTGATGTTAACAGAAGAAGTGGCAGTAGAAGCCGATATCGTTTTATCTAACGTAGAAGTAGTTGCGAATCTTGATTTCATCTTTGCGAAAGCTTTTTATGCGAAGCGTATTAAAGCAACAAAACCAATCGTAAACAATGAGTGTTACATGGATTTAAGACAAGCACGCCATCCGCTCATTGATCCAGAAATTATCGTGCCAAATAACATTATGTTAGGTAAAGATTTCACGACAATTGTTATTACAGGACCGAATACAGGTGGTAAAACAGTTACGCTGAAAACAGTTGGTATTTGTGTATTAATGGCGCAATCTGGTCTTCACATTCCAGTAATGGATGAGTCAGAGATTTGTGTATTTAAAAATATATTTGCTGATATCGGTGATGAGCAATCGATTGAACAAAGTTTAAGTACGTTCTCCTCACATATGGTGAACATTGTTGATATTTTGGAAAAAGCTGATTTTGAAAGCTTAGTTTTATTCGATGAATTAGGTGCTGGAACAGACCCACAAGAAGGTGCTGCACTAGCAATTTCGATTTTAGATGAAGTATGTAATCGCGGTGCTCGCGTTGTTGCAACGACGCATTATCCAGAATTAAAAGCATACGGATACAACCGTGAGCAAGTTATTAATGCGAGCGTTGAGTTTGATGTAAATACATTAAGCCCAACGTATAAATTATTAATCGGTGTACCAGGACGTAGTAATGCCTTCGAAATTTCGAAACGCCTTGGGCTATCTGATCGCGTGATTGATCAAGCTCGTAATCACATTAGTACAGATACGAATAAAATTGAAAATATGATTGCGAAGTTAGAAGAAAGTCAAAAGAACGCAGAGCGTGACTGGAACGAAGCAGAAGCACTTCGCAAGCAATCTGAAAAACTTCATCGCGATTTACAACGTCAAATCATTGAATTTAACGAAGATCGTGATGAACGATTATTAAAAGCGCAAAAAGAAGGGGAAGAAAAAGTCGAAGCTGCAAAGAAAGAAGCGGAAGGCATTATTCAAGAACTTCGTCAATTGCGTAAAGCACAACTTGCAAACGTGAAAGATCACGAGCTAATTGAAGCGAAGAGCCGTCTAGAAGGTGCAGCGCCAGAGCTTGTGAAGAAACAAAAAGTAAACGTGAAAAACACTGCGCCGAAACAACAGTTACGCGCAGGTGATGAAGTAAAAGTATTAACATTCGGTCAAAAAGGTCAACTACTTGAAAAAGTAAGCGATACAGAGTGGAGCGTACAAATCGGTATTCTGAAGATGAAAGTAAAAGAATCTAATATGGAATACATTAACACACCGAAGCAAACAGAGAAAAAAGCAGTTGCAACGGTAAAAGGTAGAGACTATCACGTTTCATTAGAACTTGACCTTCGTGGTGAACGATTTGAAAATGCAATGGCGCGCGTTGAGAAATACTTAGATGATGCCCAGCTTGCAAGCTATCCTCGCGTATCAATTATTCACGGTAAGGGGACAGGAGCACTTCGCCAAGGTGTACAAGATTACTTGAAGAAGCATCGCGGCGTGAAAACCTTCCGTTACGGTGACATGGGCGAGGGAGGCCTAGGCGTAACAGTTGTCGAATTAAAATAGAAAACAACGAAACAAAGGGGAAACCATTATATGTTTATGGACAAACTTGCAAAAGTATTGTTAGCTTGTTGCGGAATATTTTTGGTGATTGGGGTTATTTATTTAGTTGTTTTTGCGAAGTGAAAAAGCGTCAATCGTGGCATAATGATATTGCCATAGATTGACGCTTTTAATATATATGAAAAGGAATAGAACATGAAAATCAACCAATACATAAGCGAAGCAAAATCATGCTCCAGACGTGAAACAGATCGCCTCATTAAAGCTGGACGCGTGGCTATTAACGGCGAAATATGTACGCACGGTACACTTGTGAGCGATGGTGATAGGGTAACGATTGATGGGAAAGTTATTGTAAAAGAAGAGAAAGAAAAGGTGTACATCGCCTTCCATAAACCAGTCGGGATTACTTGTACAGCAGCCGATCATATTGAAGATAATATAATTGATTATATCAATTACCCAGAGCGAATCTTTCCAGTTGGACGATTAGATAAAGCATCGGAAGGACTTATTTTATTAACGAATGACGGCGCGATTGCGAATCGAATTTTACATGGTGATCATGAGCACGAGAAGGAATATGTTGTCACAGTCGATAAACCTTTTACGGACTGGTTTATTGATGAGATGTCCAGCGGTGTAAAGATTAAAGATGGAATGACGAAGCCGTGCAAAGTGACAAGAGTCGATCAATCAACATTTCGTATCGTTTTAACGCAAGGAATGAACAGGCAAATTCGTAGAATGAGTCGTGCTTTCGGATTTACTGTAATAAAGCTAAAGCGAGTACGCATTATGAATATAGAGCTAAATGAGCTTAAAGTTGGAAAGTGGCGGAGCGTTACAGCTGAAGAGTTAGAAATTTTAATAGGGCAGTTATAGGGAGGGAAAATTTTCTTCCTATATTTTTTTGTCAGAAAAAATAAAACTATTGATTTTTTAAAAAATAGCCCATATAATAAAAAACAACAAGTTTCGACAAGATATTTTATAAAAGTAATGATGAGGACATGAGTTGTATTTTACGATTCTCAGAGAGGGAAGCCTTAGGCTGTGAGCTTCCTAATACGAAAAGACAAGCTTACCACCTCTAAACTTCAAGAGTGAACTGCATACATGATGCATTGTAATTCTTGGCGGATAAAACCGTTATCAATTTACACGAGCTATAAAATGAGCTTATTTCGTTATAAATTCATTTTATTAGAATAAGGGTGGAACCACGATTTCAACACTCGTCCCTTTGTTAGGGACGGGTGTTTTTTGCGTTCTTTTACGGGGAAGTATGCTTGAAAGAGGATATGTAACGGATTTTAATTCAGAATATTTTGTTAATTTATCATTTTAGGAGGTTAGTAGAAATGAAATCATCTTTAAAGTTTTCAGAGATGTTTGCAATAAGTTTAATGTTATTTGCACTGTTTTTTGGTGCAGGTAATATGATTTTTCCACCAGCGTTAGGGCAAGGTGCTGGAACGGACGTATGGATCGCGCTGTTTGGTTTTATCGTAACAGGCGTTGGACTACCTTTATTAGGAGTAATTGTTATAGCTTTAAAGGGAGATATTAATGAGCTAGCAGGACGTGTACATCCTATATTCGCACTTGTTTTTATCACTGCAATTTATTTATGTTTAGGCGTATTCGTAAGTGTGCCGCGTACAGGAACAGTAGCTTATGAGATGAGTGTTGCACCGTTTTTACCAAGTGAGATAGCTGGTCAGTCATATCCACTTGTTATCTTTACACTTATTTTCTTTGCAGTCACTTTCTATTTAGCTTTAAATCCTTCGAAATTAGTGGGTCGTATTGGTAAGGTGCTAACTCCAATATTATTAGCTGTTATTGCAATTATCGTAGGTAAAGCACTTATTACACCAATTGGAGAATTTGGTGCACCGACAGAAGCGTATAGTGCTCCTCTCTTCAAAGGATTTATTGATGGATATTTAACTTTAGATGGACTTGCAGCACTGGTATTCGGAAATGTTGTAATTCATGCGTTAAAAGAAAAAGGCATTACAAATAAAAACAGTATTGCAAAAGTAACAATCTTTGCAGGATTTATTGCAGCGCTTGGTCTACTACTTGTGTATTTAGCACTTGCTTATCTTGGAGCTTCTAGTGTGTCACTTGGAATGGGCGCAAACGGAGGAATTATTTTAACAAATGTCGTGAATCATTTATTTGGTAGCTACGGAACTTTATTACTAGGGATCGCAATTACAGCAGCATGTTTAACAACTTCTGTAGGTATTGTTGCAGCTTGTGGTGATTACTTCTCTTCCTTATTACCAAAGCTTTCTTATCAAAAAGTCGTTTTCATTTTCTGTGTATTAGCATTTATGGTAGCAAACCTTGGGTTAACTCAGTTAAATGCATTAGCGTTACCAATCTTAATCGCAATTTATCCAATTGGAATCGTACTTATCGTATTATCACTTGTTGAAAACTACGTTCGTCTTCCATTAGCGATGTATGTGGGCGGGATTGTAGGAGCATTTGCAATAAGTTTCTTTGATGGATTACACAATGCAAACCTTCAAATTGCAGCGCTAGCACCTATTTTAGATAAGATTCCATTATATAGTGTAGGAATTGGTTGGTTAGTTCCAGGGATAATCGGTATAGGATTTGGTTATATAGTTTCTAAGTTTCAAAAGCAGGAAATTGCTGTAGAGAAATAGAGAAAAGAGACTTTCTATTATAGAAAGTCTCTTTTTTTGTAAAAAAAGCCGCATATAGAGAAATTCAGATATTAAAAATTTTATACGTAATATAGTTGACAAAAAATTTATGAGTAGGCTAAGATTGACTTAGTTGTGGAAATATTGGAAGGGAAGTGAGGGAAAAGGGGTTTCTATAACTATAGTGTTGTTATGGGAAGAGGTGAAAGAAGAGGAGAAGAGATAGTTTATTTTTTTTGATTCGCATTGAGAATGATAATCAATAAATACGTTTTATAATTTTTTCTCAGTTTCTATGCCTTCGTATAAGGAATAGGGTGAGATATTATTTTTAATATTAAATGAGAATGATAATCAATAATACTTATGTTACATAAAAGAATGCTAATTAAATAATAGGTAGAAGAGATTATTTTTTTCTTATAAATTGAGAATAATTATCATTTTCAAAAAGTGAAATGAAAGATAACCAAGGAGGAAACAAGAAAAATGAAAAAGGTTTCTGTATTACCCGCTTTTATTATAACGTTCGTATGTATGCTAGCTTTTCTTGTAATGCCATACGGGAATGCTTCAGCAAAACTAGCTGATGGTACTTACGATATTAATTACGTAATTCAAAAAGCGGAAAATGATTCAGCTTCAATGGCAAATGACTATTTTGAAAAGCCGGCAAAATTAATAGTGAAAAACGGTGAGATGAGAGTACAAGTTCCGATGAATCATAGTGCTTGGATTACAGAATTTAAAGCACCAGAGAATGGGAATTTTGTTGATGCGAAAGTTGTTAGTAAAGATGAATCGGCAGATAAAAGAACAGTAGAGTTTAAAGTAGATGATTTATCCAAACCGGCAGCTGTAAAAATTCATGTTGTTGTACCAAATGCAAACTATGACCACCACTACACAATTCGTTTTGCTTTTGATGCAAATGTAAAAGCTGTAGGTGGCGATAACGGCGTAGCTGCTACAACAAAAAATAATGATCAAGCGAAAACAGATACACAAGTAAAAGAAGAGAAAACAAAAGTAGAGAGTAAGGAAACAGCTAAAGAAGTGAACAAAGAAACAAAAAATGAAAATGGAAAAGCTGAAAAAACAGATAACCCAAAAACAGGCGATGAAGCACGTATTGGATTGTTTGTAGCGTTAATTCTTATTTCAGGTGCTTTCTTAATTCGTAAAGTGAAGTTGAGTAAATAAATCTTTTGAAGGGTGGTGAATATATGTTTAAACAATTTAAAATGATTATTGCCGTATTTGCTGTTTTATTTACGTTTATCGCAACACTAGGTTTACAAGATGCAAAAGCTGCTACAAAACTAGCTGATGGAAAATATAATATTGCTTTTACTGTATGGAAAGGCGATAAAGATGAATCGTCTAGAATGAATAGTTATTTTGAAAGCCCAGCAACATTAACAGTTAAAAATGGAAAACAATATGTTTCATTTAAAGTGAAAGATAGTGCTTCTATTAAAAGTTTCCAAGTAGAAAAAGATGGTCAATTTGTAGAAACAAACGTGTTAAGTGAAAACAAAAAAGATAATACTAGAGTAGTAGAATTTGAAGTTGCTGACTTGTCAAAAAAACTAAATGGAAAGGTGAAAATTAATATTCCAATTATTAATTATAATGCTTCATATGATATTCGCTTTGTATTTGATGGGAGCAGTATTAAATAATTTTCAAAAGGGAGAGTCGTTCCATTGAACAGGTATACAAAAATTATTGTTGCTATGTTTTTAATGATATTTACATTCGTATCAACATTACAACCACTTGCAGTTCAAGCAGCTACCAAGTTGGCTGACGGTGAATATTCAATTGGCTTTAAAGTTTTAAAAGATACATCAGATGAAGAATCGATGATGAATCAATATTCAGTAAGCCCAGGGACTTTAAAAGTGAAGGATGGGAAAAAGAAAGTATCCTTTACATTAACAAATAGTTCATGGATTACGAAGTTTGAAACAGAAAAAGCAGGTAAGCTAGTTGCGACAAATGTAATTAGTGAAAATAAAGAAAAAGATACAAGAGTAGTAGAATTTGATGTAGAAGATGTAGAGAAGGTATTAAATGCAAAAGTAAAAGTAGATATTGATTTTTTAAATTATCATCATGAGTACGACGTTCGTATTGCATTTGATCAAAATAGTATTACACCAATTCATGTGGAACAACCAAATGAAAAAGAGGACCCAGCTAATAAGCCAGATCCAAATGAAAAACCGGATCCAGGTCAGAAGCCCGACCAAAAGCCTGACCCAGATCAACAACCAAATTCTAACACAATTACAGATGGTGCGTACAGCATTCCATTTAAAGTGTTAAAAGATCAAACAGATGAAGAATCTAAGATGAATACTTACATGGTAAATCCAGGAGTATTAAAAGTAGAAAACGGTAAGAAAAAAGCAATTGTAACATTGAAAAGTAGCTCATTAATTAAAAATTTCCAAACGGAAAAAGATGGCACATTTGTTGATGCAAAAGTAGTAAGTGAGAATAAGGAAAAAGATACAAGAGTAGTAGAGTTTGAAGTAAACGATTTATCTGAAAAACTAAATACAAAAGTATTTATCGAAATGGCATCAAGAAATTATAAGCAAACGCATGATGTACAACTTTTATTTGAACAAGATAAACTTGAACAAATTAAAAATGAAGAGAAACAACCAGAAGTAGAAAAACCAGAAGCAGAAAAACCAGAAGTAGAAAAACCAGAAGCAGAAAAACCAGAAGTAGAAAAACCAGAAGCAGAAAAACCAGAAGTAGAAAAACCAGAAGCAGAAAAACCAGAAGTAGAAAAACCAGAAGCAGAAAAACCAGAAGTAGAAAAACCAGAAGCAGAAAAACCAGAAGTAGAAAAACCAGAAGCAGAAAAACCAGAAGTAGAAAAACCAGAAGCAGAAAAACCAGAAGTAGAAAAACCAGAAGCAGAAAAACCAGAAGTAGAAAAACCAGAAACAGAAAAACCAGATGAAAATAAAAAAACAGATGCTGAGACAATTAAAGATGGTGAATACAGCATCAATTTCAAAGCATTAAAAGATCAAACAGACGAAATTTCAATGATGAACACATATACAAAAAGTCCAGGTGTGCTAAAAGTAAAAGATGGTAAGAAGTATGTATCATTTACGTTAACGAACAGTTCTTGGATTACAAAATTTGAATTTGAGAAAAATGGTTCGTTTGTTGATGCAAATGTAATAAGTGAAGATAAAAAAGCTGATTCACGCGTAGTGGAAGTAGAAGTACCAGATTTATCGAAAAAGTTAAATGCAAAAGTAAAAGTAGATATCGATTCAATGAATTATCACCATTTTTACGATATTCAATTTGCATTTGATAAAGGTAGCATTAAGCCGTTAGATAACCAAGGCGGAAATGACAACCAAGGTGGAAACGACAACCAAGGTGGAAACGACAACCAAGGCGGGAATGACAACCAAGGTGGAAACAACAACCAAGATGAAAATAATAAACCGAGAGTAATAGTTGATCCGAAAAATTTAGTAGATGGCCAATATGATATTACATTTAAAGTATTAAAAGATAAAACAGATGAGATTTCAAAGATGCATGACTATGTTGTAAATCCAGCGAAATTAATCGTAAAAGATGGTAAAAAATATATTGAGATGACGCTGAAAAATAGTGCGTGGATTACGAAATTCCAAACGGAAAACAATGAACTATTCGCTGATGCGAAAGTAGTAAGCGAAGATAAAAATGCAAATACACGAGTAGTACAGTTTGAAGTAGAAGATCTATTTAAAAAATTAAACGCAAAAGTAAAGGTAGACATCGATGAGATGAACTACCATCATTTCTACGATGTGCAAATTCAATTTGATACAAATAATATCGGCGCGTTAGGAACTCTTAAAGAGGAACCGAAAAATGAACCGAAAAATCCAGTGACTACACCGAAAGTAGATAATGTAAAAACAGTAGGTACTCCTGATTTTAACCGAAATGCAGATGGTCAGAAGAAAAAAGAAGATACAAAAAATGATTCAAAAAAAGAGAAAAACTCAAAAACTGCAGATACAGCACAACTTGGTTTATACATGGTGTTACTGCTAGGTTCACTTGCTTTACTAGTTCGTAAATATAGAGCAGGTAGATTGTAATTTTTGGAGTCTTGATGCATATTCGCGTGCATCAAGACTTGTTTCATATTGTATGGAAAGGAGTTGTGATTGAGAGTGAAGAAAATTGTAAGTGTACTAATGGCTATCATTTTGTTAATGAGTATAGCCGGGTGCTCATCACCAAAAAAAGAATCAGCAAAGCAGGTAAAGAGTGAAAGTAAAGAGCGCGTCGTTGCAACAACAGTGGCTGTTACTGAAATTATGGATGCGTTAGAAGTAGATTTAGTCGGCGTTCCAACAAGTTCTAAAACTTTACCGAAGCGATATAAAGGTTTACCTGAAGTTGGGAATCCAATGAGTCCAGATATGGAAAAGGTAAAGTCATTAAAGCCTTCAGAAGTGTTATCTGTGACAACACTTGAATATGAATTAAAGCCAGTTTTTGATGGTGTGGGTATGAAAGCAAACTTTTTAGATTTAACGAGTTTGAAAAATATGCAAAGTTCTATTAGCGATTTAGGTAAGAAATATGGGCGTGAAAAACAGGCCGAAGCAGTAGTAACTAAATTAGATAAAAAGGTTTCTAGCATTCAAAAAGAAGTAAAAGGAAAGAAAGAACCGACAGTGCTTATTTTATTAGGTGTGCCTGGAAGTTATTTAGTAGCAACAGAGCATTCTTATATTGGAGATTTAGTGAAACAACTAGGTGGTAAAAATATTGTGCAAGGTGAACAAGTAGAATATTTAGCTTCTAATACAGAGTATTTAAAGAAAGCTGATCCAGATATTATTTTACGAGCAGCTCATGGTATGCCTGATGAAGTTGTAAAAATGTTTGATAAAGAATTTAAAACAAATGATATTTGGAAACACTTTGCTGCGGTTAAAAATAACCGTGTTTACGATTTAGAAGAGCGTTTATTTGGAACGACAGGCAATTTAGCAGCAATTGAAGCGTTAGATGAATTGAAAAAAATGATGTATCCGTGATGCATTTTAATATAAAGGAAGAGTAGAATGAATAAAAAAACTTGGAGTTTCCTCATTGTTACTGCATTGCTTATTGTTATGACATCATTGTCAGCGATGAAAGGGAGTTTAGAAGTAGGTATTGTTGAACTTGTACAAGGGATATTTACAGGTGGAAATGAAGATGTTGAAGTCATTAAAGATTTACGTTTTCCGCGTATTATTATTGCGTTGTTCACTGGAGCGGCTCTTGCTGTTTCAGGTGTGCTTTTTCAAGCTGTTATGAAAAATCCACTCGCCGATGCTGGGGTAATCGGTATATCTTCAGGAGCTAGTTTTATGACACTTATTATTATTACGTTGTTCCCGCAATTCTTTTTCTGGACACCCGTATTCGCCTTTTTAGGTGGTGCGCTTGCATGTTATCTCGTTTATTCGTTTTCATGGAAATCAGGATTAAGCCCGCTTCGCATTATTTTAATTGGTATTGCCATTAATGCAATGTTTACTGGGTTAAATGAATCATTCGTTACGATTTGTGGGTATTTTATTAAGAGTATTAAGCAAACGACGACTTCTAACATAACAATGAAGACGTGGGGCGATGTAGAAATAATGGTGACTTATGGAACGGTTGGTCTTATTCTTGCTCTGTTCGTAGGAGCTTGGTGTAACTTATTATCGCTACAAGATAAGACTGCGAAAAACTTAGGCTTGCACGTGACGAGAGTTCGTCTTATTATTTCTGCCATTGCAGTACTCTTAGCGGCAGTATCAACAGCGATTGCAGGTGTTATTGCTTTTGTAGGATTACTAGTTCCACATATTTCAAGACAATTAGTCGGTTCAGACCATAAAGTATTAATTCCATTTTCTGCTCTTGCAGGGGCGTTATTAATTTTGACGGCAGATACGATTGGAAGGTTAATTGTGCCACCTAACGAAATTCCAGCAGCAACAATTATGGCGGTTATTGGTGGTCCATTCTTAATATTCTTGCTTAGAAAGAGTGATAAAGTTCATGGAAATTAAAAATGTAACCTTTTCATACGATAACGTAACAAATCGATTAAAGTCTGTTAGTAGTGAAATAGAAATTGGAAAAATTACAACAATCATTGGACCGAATGGATGTGGGAAATCAACATTACTTAGTGTCATGTCTAGAAACCACGCTCCTAGCAGTGGAGAAGTAATACTTGATGGAAAAGCGATTAGTGAATATAAACCGAAAGAGTTTGCTAGAAAGCTAGCGGTTGTCCATCAACAAAATGAGGCTCCAGCAGATATTACAGTGGAAAAGCTAATAAGCTTCGGGCGTATGCCATATAAAAATATATTCTCTCCGCAAACAGATGAAGATAGAGAAGCGATTGAGCGTGCACTAGTATGTACGAATTTACAAAGTAAGCGTGATAAGCCAATTTATGCTTTATCTGGTGGAGAGAGGCAGCGAGTTTGGATCGCAATGACATTAGCTCAAAATACACCAATGCTCTTCTTAGATGAGCCGACCACATATTTAGATATTTACTATCAGCTAGAAATATTAGAGTTAGTGAAAGAGTTAAATGAAGTTCATGGACTAACGATTGTAATGGTATTACATGATATTAATCAAGCCATTCGTTATAGCGACCATATTATCGTTATGAAAGATGGAGAAATCATTACGAAAGGTAATCCTAATGATGTAATAACAGAAGAAATGGTTAAAGCAATATATGGTGTAGATGTCATTGTAAAGCAGGATGAAGATACCGGATTGTACATGGTACCTATGGGAATCTAAAGGCTGAGCATAATCCGTTTTGAGGTGATAATTTGAATAGTAAGAAAGGACGGAAAAAGAATTCTTTTTTTCAACGCATACTTACAATTGTGTTTTTAGGAATCTTTTTCTATTCAATGTATGAGTTGGGCGGGATTTTCATGGATTATTATGAAAATCGTAAAGTAATGGCTGAGGCACAACATATTTATAAAAGAAGTCCAATGGAAGAAAAATCAGAAGATGGAGAGGTACGTAAACAGTTTCAGGATCTCCAGAAAATTAATCCAGAGATAGTCGGATGGATTACGATGGATGATACACAAATTAATTATCCAATCGTTCAAGCAAAAGATAATGATTACTATTTATTTCGTAATTATAAAGGTGAAGATATGAGAGCGGGAAGCATTTTTATGGACCATCGTAATGATGTGAAATCTCAAAATCGAAATACGATTTTATATGGCCATCGTATGAAAGACGGTTCTATGTTTGGTAGTTTAAAAAAGATGTTGGATGAAGACTTTTTTATGTCTCATCGTAAATTATATTACGATACATTATTTGAAGGATACGACGTGGAAGTTTTTTCAGTATACACGACAACAACGGACTTTTATTACATTGAAACGGATTTTGAAAATGATGCAGCATATACATCGTTCTTAAAGGAAATTCAAGAAAAATCACTGTACAAAACGGATACGGAATTAACGGCTAATGATGAAATCGTAACACTTTCTACTTGTGATTATGCGCTTGATCCAGAGGCTGGGAGGCTAGTTGTACATGCAAAATTAGTAAAAAGAAATTAAAGAAAAAAGTATAGAATATGAGAAGTGATAGATAACGCTTCTCATATTCTATACTTTAAAAAAGGACTGTTTTTACTGTGCTGCGGCCATTGGCATACGTACAACTTTTACATCATAGTAAGCAATTTTATTATCAAGAATATATTCTGGCATTCCGCCTTGATGTGAGTGAGCATCTTTAAATGCAGCGCTCTTTGTCCAACCTTGGAAATCTTCTTTTGCATTCCAGCGAGTGCTAATTGTTACTTCATCATAATCAACTGTATTTTGCGTTAAAAGAACTTCTAGACCTAAAAAGCCTGGCATCGTTTCAACTTTACCTACTTTATTAAAACGCTCAATTAATTTATGTCCATTTCCCTTTGTAATTTTAGCTGTATTTGTAACAATAATCATGTTTATTCCTCCTATAAATGTAGCTATATTTTCAAGAACTCATATACATTAAATGATAATGAAAATCATTATCATTGTCAATGGTAATCTTAGTTTATGATAATATTTTTTATCCCGCTATTTGCCGGTCAGTAAGACCCCCACCTCAAAATTCAGCGAAAGCAAAGAAGTTAGGTGAGGGCTGATTAAAGTTTCCCTTTATGTAAGTACAGTGTTCTTTTTTTGAATGGGTTGACTATATATTTAACTTGGTTATATATTATGTAAATAGAATTGATTGAAAATATATAGAAGCAAAGTATGGTTTATACTTTGCTGTCGCAATACTATGAATAAGGAGGGTATTATGGTTGAATCACTTTTACTTAGTATCGTTATTATTATTACGTTAGGTATTGCTTCACAATGGACTGCATGGCGCTTCCAGCTTCCTGCCATTGTTGTTATGGCAGTTGCTGGATTATTAATTGGTCCAGTTTTCGGTATTATTAATCCAAAAGAGGTGCTTGGAGATGTTTTTAGTCCACTCGTATCACTCTCTGTTGCAATTATATTGTTTGAGGGTAGTTTAAGTTTAGATATACGTGAACTGAGGGGACTATCAAAACCAGTATTTCGTATCGTTACGTTTGGTGCGTTTATCGCGTGGATTGCTGGCTCACTTGCAGCTCATTACGTCGCTGGATTAGATTGGGCGGTTGCATTTATTATTGGAGGACTTTTTATTGTGACAGGTCCAACGGTAATTATTCCGTTGTTACGCCAAGCACGATTAAAACCAAGAACAGCTGCAATTTTAAAATGGGAAGCGATTATTGTTGATCCATTTGGAGCTTTACTTGCTGTATTTGCCTTTCAAATTGTAAATTTCTTAACGAAAGATAATGTACAATTACATACGTTGCTGTATTTCTTTGCAGGTTCATTATTTGCAATGGTGCTCGGTTATGTATTTAGTATTTTTATGAGTTATATGATTTTAAAGGGAAAAGTACCAGAATATTTAAAAGCACCAATTTTGTTAGTTACGGTATTATTATGCTTCGGCATTGCGGATGAAGTGATGCATGAAACAGGTATGCTAGCTGTAACCGTAATGGGGATTACGCTTGCACGGATGAAGAAATATATTTCTTCTATCGGTGATATTCGTCATTTTAACGAAAATATTTCAGTACTACTAACGTCGACTGTTTTTATTATATTAACAGCATCGCTTCCAAGAACAACTATTATGGAGATTTTCAGCTGGCCTATTATAAGTTTTGTACTTATGATGTTGTTTGTTGTACGTCCTTTATCGATTTGGATATCGACAATTGGAACAGAGTTAACAAAAGCAGAACGGGTGCTAGTTGGCTGGATTGCACCGCGAGGTATCGTTGCATTAACGGTTTCAAGTTACTTTGCGACGGAGTTATTACAAGAAGGTTATAAAGACGCTTCTATATTAACGGCACTTACATTTGCACTCGTTATTACGACCGTGTGTGCTCACGGATTTTCAATTGGATTTTTAGCGAAGAAATTAGGATTGGCAAATACGGAGCCACCAGGAATCTTAATTTCAGGTGCGAGTACATTCTCATCTGCTTTTGCATTGCACTGTAAAGAGATGGGTGTTCCGAGCTTAATTGTAGATGTATCTGAAGAACATTTGCAATGTGCAAAGGTGAAAGGGCTTAATACATATAATGGCCAAGTACTCTCTGAACAGTTACAATTTGAAGTTGATATGAATCAGTATGAATACTTAATTGCAGTTACAGATACGGATTCTTATAATGTATTAGTTGCAAATACATACGTACCGCAGTTTGGACATCATAATACATTTTTACTTCCAATCCATGATGTGGAAAAGATTGAACAAGAACGCATTTCTCTTTCAAAAAAAGCTCATTTACTGTTTGGTCAAAATGAAATTTATGAAGAGTTAAATAGAAAAATTGAAGATGGTTATATTTTTAAAACGATACAAGTTGCAGAAGAACAAAAAATTAATAAAGAAGAAAGCGATTCAGAGGATTTAATATTATTTATTCGCCATCGAGATGGTAGTCTTACTTTTTCAACATTGTATAAATATATAGCTGTTATGCCAGGGGATGAGCTAGTTGTACTAGCAAAGCAATAATATGGTATAGTGAAACGGGGCTGTTTTTTCAGGCTCGTTTTTAAATGCTTCCTGTAGAGAAAGCATGCAAATGGAAAGGAAGTTATTATATGCGATCAGAAGTAACTGTAAAAATAAAACCGAAATTTATAAAAGAAATTAAAAGTGGATATCCGCTTATTTTAAAAGATGCGATTCAAAATTTAAATGATGTTCGTGAAGAAGGAACAATCATCAAAGTAGTAGATGAGAAGAACAACTTTGTCGGAAAAGGTTATTATGGAAAACAAAATAAAGGATATGGCTGGATTTTAACGAGAAAAGAGAGTGAACAAATTAATCAATCTTTCTTTGAAAGTAAAATCAAATCTGCCTTACATAAACGAAAGCAATTTTACAAATCAAGTGATACGACAGCATTCCGTGTGGTGAATGGTGAAGGTGATGGTCTTGGAGGACTAATTATCGATTATTATGGTGGCTACTACGTAGTAAGTTGGTATAGTGAAGGGATTTACACTTTCAGAGATGAGATTATAGCTGCTCTTCAAAAAGTAGCAAACTTTAAAGGTATTTATGAGAAAAAGCGTTTTGATACGAAAGGGAAATATATTGAGGGTGATGATTTCGTAGCAGGAGAGCGCGGCGAGTTCCCACTTATCGTAAAAGAGAACGGTGTAAACTTTGCGGTTTATTTAAATGATGGGGCAATGGTTGGGGTATTTTTAGATCAACGTAACGTTCGAAAACAAATTCGTGATAAATATGCAAAGGGAAGAACAGTGTTAAATATGTTCTCTTATACAGGTGCTTTCTCTGTATTTGCAGCGCTTGGCGGAGCGAGTAAAACGACGAGTGTTGACCTTGCAAATCGTAGTTTAAGTAAAACGATTGAGCAGTTTAGTGTAAATGAAGTTGATTATGAAGCGCAAGATATTATTGTAGAAGATGTATTTCTTTACTTCAAATATGCAGCGAAGAAAAAAATGAAATTTGATATGGTCGTACTTGATCCTCCAAGCTTTGCACGCTCAAAAAAATATACATTTAGTGCAGCGAAAGATTATAAAAACTTATTAAAAGAAACAATTGCCATTACAGAAAATAACGGAATTATCGTTGCTTCTACAAATTGTAGCGCATTCGATATGAAAAAGTTTAAAGGCTTTATCGATACAGCATTTAAAGAAATGAATGGCAAATATAAAATATTAGAAGAACATTCTTTACCAGAAGATTTCCGTACCATTGATCAATTTAAAGAAGGAGACTACTTAAAAGTAGTTTTCATCGAGAAAATTAAAGGTTAATAAAGAAAAGGAGCTCGAGTTTACTTGAGCTCCTTTTCTTATTGAACGATATTTTGTACTCTACCGACTTGCCCGTCCTGCAATCGTACTTTAATGCCATGCGGATGGGAAGGGGAGTTTGTTAAAATATCTTTTACAATTCCACGTGTTAATTTGCCTGTTCGTTGATCTTGTTTTAATACAATATCAACTTCAAGACCGGGCGCGATATTAGAACGTTTTTGTCCGTTCATTTACACACCTGTACGTCTACGTTGGTTGTTTGTTTTCTTTGTTTGTTGGTTTTGCAATTTTTTCGTTTCTTGGCTTTGATTTTTTGCATTTTGACCATTTCCATTTCCTTGCTTTTTCTTTGCAAGTTGTTCGCGCATTAAATCAGCTAAGCTTACTTTTTTGTTTTCTGACATGATAAGTCTCCTTTATATAAAGTTAATTATGAACAATCATAGTGAATTTCATCATATCATTGTTAAGGAAGGAAGGGAAGTTGGTTTGAAAATTCATATATTTGTTTCAAGTCTGTAGTAGTTAGGATACAATTGAGTTGTTAACGTTTGTAAAAAGGGGATAGACATATGTCACATCATATTTTATTAGTTGAAGATGATATCTCAATTCAAGAGATGGTGGAAAAGTATTTGATAAAAGAGGGCTTTCAAGTAACAATTGCGTCTGATGGAGAAGAAGGCGTGAACACATATTTAAAAGGTTCATTTGATTTGATTATCCTCGACATTATGATGCCAAAGCTAGATGGCTTAGAGGTTGTACGAATTATTCGAGAAAAAAGTGCTGTTCCGATTTTAATGATGTCGGCAAAAGATACAGATGTTGATAAAGCTGTTGGATTAGGACTTGGAGCAGATGATTACATTTGTAAGCCATTTTCTATGATTGAATTAGCTGCACGTGTAAAGGCAGGTATTCGAAGATCTACGAAATATTCGACTACAGAAGAAACAGAAAAGATGATTCAAATTGGCGATTTAA
Organism: Bacillus sp. M13(2017); assembly: GCF_002218325.1. Classification (NCBI taxonomy): domain Bacteria; kingdom Bacillati; phylum Bacillota; class Bacilli; order Caryophanales; family Bacillaceae; genus Bacillus; species Bacillus sp. M13(2017). The sequence goes on from NZ_KZ268500.1 coordinate 317,964, forward strand.
CAATCGATCCAATTAATTTTACCGTAGAAAAAAACGGGAAGTCTCTCAAACTTACTTTAAAAGAATTTGAGATTTTAAAACTGTTCGTAAAGAATCAAAATCGTGTATTTACAAAATCGCAAATATATACGTTAGTTTGGAACGAAGAGTATTATGGAGATGATAACGTTATTAATGTTCATATGAGGAGATTGCGTGAGAAAATCGAAAGTGATCCATCTAATCCAGAATATATTAAAACGTTATGGGGCATCGGCTATAAGTTGGAAGTGATGTAATATGGTCAATTTGTTAATAAGTATTATTTTTATATTGTTATGTGTCATTTACATACAATATAAAATGAGAAAAAATAGTAGTAAAAATTTACGATACACATATGAAAAGTTGGAAAGTATTGTAAATGTACAAACAGGCGAGAAGTTACTCGTTATGACAGATGATCTAGAATTGCAAAAATTATTAGTGGCAATTAATCAATTATTAGATGCAAAACAGAAAACGAATGCAGATCATGCAAAAGTAGAAATTTCGATGAGAAAAATGCTTTCAAATATTTCACATGATTTAAAGACGCCGCTAACAGTTATTCTTGGATATACAGAAATGTTAAATAAGGATAAAACGATGAATAAAGAAGAACAGCAAATATTACTTGAAAAGGTGCATGTGAAAACACTAGAAGTAATGGAACTGATTCATAAGTTTTTTGATTTAGCAAAACTAGAATCTGGTGACAAGGCAATCGAGATGACAAAAGTAAATATGAATGAAGTTTGTCGTGAGAAGATTTTATCTTTTTATGATTTAGTGACGGCGAAAGGGTTTCAAGTTCATATTGATATACCAGAAAGAAATATATATGCACTTGGAAATGTAGAAGTATTAGGTAGGGTATTGAACAATTTAATATCAAATGCAATTACATATGGAGACGATGGAAAGATACTGGGTATGACGTTAAGAGATGATGAAACGAATGTGTATATAGACGTATGGGATAAAGGAAAAGGGATTGATGAATCTCATATTGATAAAGTGTTTGAGCGTATGTACACACTTGAAGATTCGAGAAATAGATTGTACCAAGGAAGCGGTTTAGGGTTAACGATTACGAAAAGACTGGTGGAAGCGATGGATGGAAAAATTCATCTTTCTAGTAAGCCGTATGAAAAAACAATTTTTACAGTTGCATTAAAAAAGATGCAGTTTTAGCTTGTAGAGAAGTAGATTCTACAAGCTTTTTTTTCAGCGTAAGGAATTTGTAAGAAACGGGTAAGAAAAAAGAGATTTCCGTTGTCTATTATAAAAATATAAAGTAGTGCGAAAGGGGAAAGTGACATGACCTATATATTAAAAACGAATCAGTTAACGAAAGTGTTTAAAGGGAAAGAAGTTATTTCTAGCGTTAACATGCATGTGAAAAAAGGAGAGATATACGGTTTCTTAGGACCGAATGGTGCTGGTAAAACAACGATTATGAAAATGATTACAAATTTAATAAAACCGACGAGCGGTGAGATTGAAATTTTCGGTGAGAAGTTAACAGACACATCTTATGAAGTATTAAAAAGAATGGGGACAATTATTGAATATCCAATCTTTTATGATAAATTAACGGCGAAAGAAAACTTAGAATTACATTGTGAATATATGGGCTATTACGATAAAAATGAAATTGACCATGCATTACATTTAGTGAAACTGCAAGGGATAGATAATAAAAAAGTAAAAGATTTTTCATTGGGAATGAAACAACGACTTGGTATTGCAAGGGCAATCGTAACAAAACCAGAACTGCTCATTTTAGATGAACCAATTAACGGTTTAGATCCAATTGGTATTAAAGAGTTACGAGACTTATTTAAAATGCTCTGCAAAGAATATGGCATTACATTATTAGTTTCTAGTCATATTTTAGGTGAGATGGAACTAATGGCGGATACAATTGGTGTAATTCAAAATGGAAAACTAATAAAAGAAGTTTCAATGAAGAGTATTAACGGAAAACAAACAGAGTACATTGAAATTACTGTTCCTGATGTGAAGCGTGCAGCTTATATTTTAGAAGATAAACTTGCCATAAAAAATTATAAAATAATGAGCGGAAATATGATTCGTGTGTATGATACGGCAGTGTCTCAGCAAGCCATTTCAAAAGCACTTATTATGAACGATGTGGAAATTGAAAGTATTAATAAGAAACATAGTTCCTTAGAAGAATATTTCTTAAATGTAATGGATGGAGAAGGCATTCATGCTTAATGGATTGTTAGTAAATCTAGTAAGTGGATTGGTCGTAATGTTCATAAGTGGGATTTTATATTATAGGAAACCAGGGCGGAAATGGTTGTTAATTCTACTAATGATAGGAATGTTAAGCTTCGTTACTGCTGGAATTAGAATGTTAGCAGCGTAGAGACAGGTATATAAAGAATGGAGGCGTGGTTTATATGTTTAAATTAATGAAGCTCGAATGGAAGAAACATCAATTATCTAGTTACTTTAAAAGTGTAGCAATTTGTATTATAGCAATTTTCGCTGTAGTAAGCCTTATGGCATGGGGAATGAAAGCCGAGGGAGACGTACTCTTCTTTGACTTCACACAGAATATGGCTTTAGTAAATATTTTTATTAGGATAACATTCATTATTTTTAGTTCGGTCATTTTATCACGTTTAGTAATTGATGAGTATAAGAATAAAACGATACAACTATCATTTATGTATCCGCTTCAAAGGAAAATGCTAATGAGTGCGAAATTAACAATTGTTTTTTGTTTTTGTTTTGTGAGCACGATTATCGCGACTTTCATTATTAGTTTGCTCGTATATTTTGTGAGTCCAATGATGGGACTGATTGAAACACCTGCTACGATAGGTGAAATAATAGCTATCGTTCCAGGTACTTTTATAAGTGCATTTATGATATCTGGTATAAGTTTAATTCCTTTATTTTTTGGAATGAGAAAGAAATCGACACCGACAACGATTACTTCGGCAGTAATAATTGGCATGCTGATTAGTGGTAACTATGGTCCTGGAAACGGTCAAGTAAGTATGTTTGATTTTATAGCTATCCCAATCGTGCTCTGTTTATTAGGAATTTTCATTAGTTATCTATCGTTTCGTAAAATCGACAAGATCGATGTGGCGTGAAGCAAGCCTAAAACAACAACGAACTGGGGTATGACTGGTGAAAAAAATAATAGTAATTGCAATATTATTCATTACAATTGCTAGTGCGGTTTTTGGTTTTAAGATATTTCAGGGGAAGGATTTTAAGAAAGAAAAGTCTTTTGAGATAAATAATATAAAAGAAATAGAAGTAGACAATGAAAACTGGGATATTGAATTTAAAAGTACAGACGCTAATAAAATAGTAATTTCCGCTCAAGGTGAACAAGTAGATAAAGAGATAGATCCCGTCAAGATAGAAAATGAAGAAAATAAAATTGTGATTAAGCAAAAACAAAAGGCAGCCAAATTTTTTAATGGTTTTACGTTTAGAAAGAAAAATAGTATATGTATAGCTATTCCGAAGAAAGAGATAGATAAAATTGTATTAAATAATAAATCGGGTGATGTGAAAATAAACGATATAGTAGTAAAAAGCATTGTGACAAAAGGAAAATCTGGGGATGGAATGATTGTAGGACTATCAGCGGAGAAAGGTGAATTCATATCGCAAAGTGGAGAGGTAGTTGTAAAAGATAGTTCAGTACAAGAATTAAATATAAAGTCTGCGACTGGTGATAACTATATAACAAATGTAAGTAACTCAAATATGAACATCACTTCAACATCTGGGGAAGTCTTACTGAAAGATATGACAGAAGGAAAATCATTATTTGTAGAAACAAAATCAGGAGATATTGGCGTACGGTATAAAGGTGTCCCGGCATCATTGAAGCTTATGGCTAAAAGTAATTCGGCTGACGTAATAGTGGATTTAAAAGGACTTAAGAAAGATAAAAATACAGAAAAAATAAAAGTAGGAACGATTGGTGATGCAAAAAATGAAGCGAAGATTTTAAGTGAAACAGGAGTCATTTATATTGATTAAATCTTAGGAGGAAGGAGGACACTATCATGCTACATTTAATGAAGCTAGAATTGAAAAAGTTTAAGCTTGGTTGGTACGTGAAGAGAGCAATTATTGCAAATGTTGTTATACTGGCATTAATGATCTTTGTGAGCATCATCGCTCAAGTAGAAGGTGATGCAGAAATAAGGAATCCAGAAACGATATTGTTAATGGCTAGCACAATAGTAAGAGCAACGTTTATTATTTTTGGTAGTGTATTAATCGCAAGGTTAATAATTGGCGAATATAAAAACAAAACAATACTACTTATGTTTTCTTATCCTATTAACCGAAAGAAAATGATGGCTAGTAAGTTGACTATTACAGCGATAGTAACATTTATAACAGTTATTGTATCTAACATTTTAGTAGTAGGAGTTTTCTTTGGGATAGATAGTTATTTTTCAATTCTTCCTAATTCATTCACAGTAGATCAATTGATGCAAGAAGGAATAAAACTAGTTCCTTTAGCCATTGCAACTGCGGGAATGAGTTTAATCCCATTATATTTCGGAATGCGTAAACGTTCCGTGCCAACTACAATTGTTTCATCTCTTATCGTTGTCTCAATTGCAATGAATAGCAACCCAGCGTTTTCTATAGCAACTTTTCTTCCCCTTCAACTAGCATTGGCGACAATTGGAGTTGTGATTGCATATTACGGCATTAAAAATATAGAGAAGGAAGATATAACTGTATGATAAGAATATGTGAAAAAGAGTTGGCGTTACACCAACTCTTTTTTGTATATGTACGCTTCGTTACTACTCTATAAATTTAGAGTGTGTGCTTAAATACTTTTGCACTTCTGGAGAAATGTTAAAGTTATTAGGATTTTTATATTCGATAGTAAACTCGCCGTCGGTACTTGTTTCAAAGGAGATTGCATAGCTATTCATTTTAGCATCGTAAGAAGTATTTTTGACTTCTGCATCTAGGTTAAAATATTTTGTAATATACTCTTTTGATTCCGTAATTGCTGCTTGTTTTCCCCAAGGGGTACCATAATAGGTGAAATAAAGAGATACACTAATAACTCCAATAAGAGAAGTTAGTAAAATAGTTCCCATAACTATTTTTTTATTTTTTGTATTCAATTTGGTTACTCCTCTTCATAATATGTATTTATTTTAACCTATCTTTTCCATAAAACAATCATTTAGTAAAAAATAGTTTCACATGAAACAAGTTACAGAAAAAGACCAGATGTGTAAACACCTTGTCTTTTTTGTTGTTACATTTTAGGAGCTTCCATTCCAGCCGCAGCCCATTCTTCTTTTGAAGGACCATATATGCCAGGGACTGTTAAGGCAGCTTGTCGCATTAAAACTGTCATTTGCCCGCGGTGATGATTTTGATGATTAATAAGTGTCATTAAAAATATAGAATTCGGCATAGGACGACCAAAGAAGTCGTTAATAGTAGCTAAGTCTTTATCAGTCCATTTATTTTGAAGTGTTTCAACGAAAGCCGCGTTCACTTTACGGTATTCATCTGCAATTGTTTTTGCAGAAGTTGGAACAGGATAATCTTTTGTTTCTCCTTCAAACTTTAGCCCTGTGCCAGATAGTATAACAGGAATTGCCGTCACGATATGCCAAGCAACCCTGCCTAACGTCCAGTGCCCAGGTGCGATTTCTTGTGACAAAGATTCATCTGTTAATGCATCGAGCATCTTTTGAGTAGACTCAGCCTCGTATGTCCATGATTGCAAGAAGCCTTTAAGTGTTTGATACATTGTTATCCCCCCTAGTTATGTTCATAGATTAAATTCGTGAAAAAAAGATAGTTTCCTTTAGGCTTATGAGAATGAATTAAAAAAGAGGCTTCTCACATAAGAAGCCTCTTTTTTAATTAACCTTCTTCCCGCTCTGCCTCATCAACCATAAGAAATAAGGTGCTCCAAGTACAGCAACGACAAGTCCAGAAGGAATTTCTTTTGGGTATGCAATTGTTCGGCCGAGTAAGTCAGCGATGGCAAGAAGGATTGCTCCAAACAGTGCTGAGCAAACGAATAGTCTTTGATGATTTATACCAACAACAATTCTTGCTAAGTGAGGTGCGACAAGGCCTAGAAAGGCAATCGTACCGACAGCAGCGATATTTACTGATGCAAGTAGTGTCGCTAGCACAATTAGAGCAAGCCGTGTTTTATTTACTGGTTGCCCAAGTCCAGTTGCTAAATCGTCTCCAAGTACGAGAACGTCAAGTTGTTTTATTAAGAAAAAGATAATGAATACAAGAATTAGAGATGGATATAGAATGATATTTTCTAAGTGATTCCACCCTCTTGCATACGTGCTGCCAGATAACCATGTTAAAGCAGCGGCAACATTCAAATTGGCTCTAACGATAAAGATTTGAATAATTGCTGAGCCAAGTGCAGAAATACCAATTCCTATTAAAGCAAGAGCTGTTGGGCTAAACCCTGATTTCCATGAGAAGAAGAGGACAATTCCTACTGCAAGTAGTCCTCCGATAAATGCACCAATTGGTAGGAAGAAACCAGGAAGTGTAGGAAAGACATACATAATAGTTAAAGCACCGACACCAGCTCCCGATGAAATACCAATAATAGAAGGATCGGCAAGTGGGTTTCGTAATATAGCTTGGAAAACAAGCCCACTTATTGCAAGGCATGCGCCAGCAATAGCAGCAACGAGCATTCTTGGTAAACGAAGATTTATCATCATGTTTTTGTCAAATTGTGTTAATTGACCTGATATAACATTTGTAATGCTTTCGATATAAGTGTTACTACCGATTGTAACACCAAGAGCAATCGTCACAATACAAAGTGTGATAGAAATAAGGATTACCTTTTTATAAGAGTAATAGCGGGAACTAGCTCCAGCTGCATTCGCACCGTTATCATTCATATATTGTTTCGACTTCATCATTCGATACACTAAGTAAATAAGCCAAGGAGATCCAATCATTGCTGTGACTGCCCCAACAGGAAGTTCTGCACCGGTTGGATCTATTAATCTACCGACAACATCTGCTCCAAGCAATAATACTGCCCCCCATAAGAAAGAAGAGAGAAGAAGAGTAAAGTGTTGACGGTATCCGATAAGGCGCATTAAATGAGGTGCAACTAAGCCGACAAAGCCAATTGGTCCAACAACAGTAACAATTACTGCTGTTAAAAAGATTGCAGCAATGAAGGCGATAAGACGTGTTACTGCTGTTTTTTCACCAAGAGAAATAGCAACATCATCACCAAGTAAGAGAATGTTGAGTTTACGAGACATAAATAGTAAAACTAGGAAAGAAATAATGATAAATGGAAAAGCAAATTGAACGCCATCCCAGTTATTTTGAATAAGAGAGCCAGCTCCCCATAAAAATAAACCAGCTGTTTCATTTTCATAGAAAAGCTGCATCGTTCCGGTAAAGGCAGAAAGCATTAATGTAACGACCATACCAGCTAATGCCATTCTAAGTGGGGTTCCCTTTTTTCCACCAGAAATACGGTATACAAATAAAGCAGTAATAGCACCGCCGATAAATGTGAACAGAAGAGAATTAATTTGTAAACCTTTCGGTAAGAAAATTGTAGCCGCTACTAGAAAGAAATATGCGCCAGAGTGAATACCCATTGTACTGGATTCAGCGAGTGGATTTTTCGTTAACGTTTGTAAAATAACCCCTGATGCAGCAAGAGCGCCTCCAGCTAAAATGGCAATTACAGCTCTAGGTAATCGAAGCATGATTAAAGTTTGATGTTCTAGCGATTGGTTCGGTGAGATAAGAGCATCAATAATCATACTATAGGAAATGTTTGCTTGACCTTGTCCGATATGAATAAAGAAAAGGAGGAGCAAGAGAGCTGCTCCTCCTCCGAATACAAGACTTGCTCGAAGTGTATGTTTTAGGCTATTCATCGTGTAATCACTTCTTCGCTGTCATGACATCTGCTACTTGTGTTGCTAAAGATGTTGCAGACTCAGGACCACCGAAAATCCAAGTGTCGCCTTTTAATTTATACATTTTGTTTTCTTTTTTGAACTTTAATTCTTCCCAAGCAGGGTTGCCTTTTAGTTGCGTGTCAAAAATGTTATCTTCATCCGCTACAATGTAAATGAAGTTTGAATCTTGTACACTTTGTAATGATTCTACAGTTGTTTGTTTGAAACCATCTGGCTCAGATTTCCCTGCCTCAAAAGTATTTGTTAAACCTAATTTTTTTGTAACTTGTAAAGCTAAAGAATTGTCAGTTAAGATACGGAATGTTGGTACGTTTTTAGCAGTAAATGCTTGTGCCATTGCTATGTTTTTATCTTTTAAGTCTGCTTTCTCAATTTTTGCTTTTGCATTAGCAAATGCTTTATCCATATCAGCTAATACTTTTTTACCTTCTTCTTCTTTCCCAACTGCTTTTGCAATTTGTTTAAATGTTTCTGTCATTTCAGCAAAGTGATCGTTATTACTTGTTGATGGATCAAACATAACTGTTGGTGCAATTTGCTCTAATTCATTTTTAATTGCTTTACCACGGAATGAAGCTGTGATAATTAAGTCTGGTTTTAAACGGCTAATTTCTTCTAAGTTTGGTTGTTGACGTGTCCCTACATCTACAACATCTTTACTCGGTTTTGTTTTTGTATTTACCCATTTATTATAATTCTTAATGTCTGCCATCCCTACTGGCTGAACACCAAGTGCTAATAAGTCTTCTGAATATACCCACTCAAGTACAACTACTTTTTTCGCTGGTTTATCTAACTTCGTTTCCCCTTCAGCGTGTTTAATTGTTATAGCTTGATTTTTATTGTCCGCTTTTGTTTCTTTTTTCTCCTCTTTTTGCTGTCCGCATCCAACAGCGAATAGAAGAACTACTATGAAAATACTGAGAATTTTCTTCATCTTCTGCCCCCAAATTAAGTGTTTTTTGTAACTAGCACCACAAGTGAAAATGGTTATCAATTACAACACCAAAATCATACTATGAGGGTATTTTAAGTGTCAATATATTTTTAAAATTTTGACGAAAAATAACAGATTATACGGATTTTTATATGTTACAGTCGCTATTTATGAAGAATAAGCCTCTTTACTAAAAATATTGGCGAATGTGGAAAGTTTAAATGGGAACTTGGCTGTGTACGAAAGTGTAATGTGTATGGTTAATAATCTGTGGAGATGAGGCGAAAGTACAAGCAAAAGGAGAGTGAATCGCATGTAATAATTACTAGAATGTATGGAAGAAATCTGTGTTTTATCCCCGACTAGGCAAAGTATTTCTTTGTCATTTAGATAGGTGTTTTTTAATTCGGTGATTGCGCTAAAAAGATCGAATGTAAAGGAAGTGATCAACATGTCTTCATGGAGCAATAACATAAATGGATATTGTGGGTGTAATAATCAAAATGGTGTACATGTTGATTCATGCTGTTTTAGTTGCGATGGGACAGTCCCTAAAGTTGGTCCAACAGGTCCGACGGGGGCAACAGGAGCAACAGGAGCAACAGGAGCGACAGGCGACACAGGTCCAACGGGAGCAACAGGCGATACAGGTCCGACGGGGGCAACAGGAGCGACAGGCGACACAGGTCCAACGGGAGAAACAGGCGATACAGGTCCAACGGGGGCAACAGGAGCAACAGGCGACACAGGTCCAACGGGAGAAACAGGCGATACAGGTCCGACGGGGGCAACAGGAGCAACAGGAATAACAGGAGTAACAGGCCCAACGGGAGCGACAGGAGCAACAGGAATAACAGGAGCAACGGGTCCAACGGGAGCGACAGGTTCAACCGGAGTAACGGGAGTAACGGGAGTAACAGGAGTAACAGGCTCAACAGGGGCAACAGGCCCAACAGGAGCAACGGGAGCAACAGGCACAAGTATAACGGCAACGTACGCATTTGCAAATAATACGTCGGGTACAGCAATATCGGTACTACTAGGTGGAACAAATGTCCCGCTTCCAAACAATCAGAATATCGGTCCGGGTATCACAGTGTCTGGGGGGAACACAGTATTTACGGCTGCAAATGCAGGGAATTATTATATTTCATATTCAATTAATATAACGGCTTCATTATTAGTTAGTTCACGAATTACAATTAATGGGGCACCGCTTGCTGGGACTATTAATTCTCCTGCATTAGCAACGACATCATTTAGTGCGACAATTATTACGACTCTTGCGGCGGGGAGTGCAATTAGTTTGCAATTATTTGGTTTGTTAGCTGTTGCAACATTATCAACAACTACTCCAGGAGCAGTGTTAACGATAATAAGATTGAGCTAAACCATAACTCTCTTACTCTTTTAAGATTAGGAGAGTTTCTACATATAATAAGAAGTTAATGAAGTAAAGCATAGTTATAAAAAAGTCAGAATATTATGATTGTAACGCTATGGTGACTATAATATAATGAAAATAACCATCATGAATGAACATTCATTTATCCCGCTATTTGTGGGCAGTAAGATCCCGCCTTAAAATTCAGCGAAAGTAAAGAAGTTAGCTGGGTGATTAACTGTCCGTAAAAGCCCGATTGGTGTGGGCTAATAATCAGTGGGGCTGAACAAAACCTCCACTGATTAAAGTTTCACTTTATTTTTTATGTATTTGAAGGGGGAATGAAGGTGGAAAAACCATGGTTGAAAAGTTATCCAGAGGAAATTCCTAGTACGATTTCTTATGATATTCAGCCGCTTCATAGATATGTAGAACAGATGGCTTCTCGCTACCCAGAAAAGAAAGCGCTTCACTTTTTAGGGAAGGATATTACGTTTTCGGACTTCCATGATAAGGTAAAGAGGTTTGCAAATTATCTTCAAAAGCTCGGTGTGGAAAAGGGTGATCGAGTTGCTATTATGTTGCCGAATTGTCCGCAAGCTGTAATTGGTTATTACGGTACATTACTTGCGGGAGGTATCGTAGTACAAACAAATCCACTGTATACAGAAAGAGAATTAGAATATCAGCTTCATGACTCGGGAGCAAAAGTAATTCTTTGTCTCGATTTAGTGTTTCCAAGAGTAACGAATGTTCAATCTGCTACAAAAATTGAGCATATTATCGTAACTCGTATTGCGGACTTTTTACCATTCCCTAAAAATCTATTGTATCCATTTGTGCAGAAAAAACAGTCGAATTTAGTTGTGAAAGTATCAGAGAGTGAAACGATTCATCTTTGGAATTCAGTAGAAAAAGAAGTGAATACGGATGTTGAGGTGCCTTGTGATCCTGAAAATGATTTAGCTCTTTTACAGTACACAGGAGGAACAACCGGATTTCCGAAAGGCGTTATGTTAACGCATAAAAACCTCGTCTCTAACACGTTAATGGGAGTTCAATGGTTATATAATTGCAAAGAAGGAGAAGAAGTCGTTCTTGGGGTTCTTCCATTTTTCCACGTGTACGGCATGACGGCTGTTATGAATTTGAGTGTTATGCAAGGATACAAAATGGTCCTTATTCCAAAGTTTGATATGAAAATGGTCTTTGAAGCGATTAAGAAGCACAAAGTGACACTATTTCCAGGGGCACCAACTATTTATATCGCTCTTTTAAATAGCCCACTTTTAAAAGAATACGATATTTCTTCTATTCGTGCTTGTATTAGTGGATCAGCACCACTGCCAGTAGAAGTACAGGAAAAGTTCGAAACAGTTACAGGTGGTAAACTAGTAGAGGGATATGGTTTAACAGAATCCTCTCCGGTTACACATAGTAATTTTTTATGGGAAAAGCGAGTGCCAGGTAGCATTGGAGTTCCGTGGCCAGATACAGAAGCAATCATTATGTCACTTGAAACTGGTGAGGAATTACCGCCAGGAGAAATAGGGGAAATTGTAGTGAAAGGTCCTCAAATTATGAAAGGGTACTGGAATAAGCCAGAGGAAACAGCGGCTGTATTGCAAGATGGCTGGCTCCATACAGGTGATGTTGGCTACATGGATGAGGATGGATTCTTCTATGTAAAAGATCGCAAGAAAGATATGATTGTCGCGAGTGGATTTAATGTGTATCCTCGTGAAGTTGAAGAAGTATTATATGAGCATGAAAAGGTGCAAGAAGTAGTGACAATTGGAGTTCCAGATCCGTACCGAGGAGAGACAGTTAAAGCATTTGTTGTGTTAAAAGAAGGTACGGAGTGCTCTGAGGAAGAATTAAATCAGTTTGCACGTAAATATTTAGCGGCTTATAAAGTGCCGAAAGTATATGAGTTTAGAGATGAATTGCCGAAAACGACAGTAGGGAAAATTTTACGACGTGTTCTAATAGATGAAGAGAAGAGAAAGAATGAGGATGAGCAAACGGGCTAAGGCCCTTTCTTTTTGAAAAAATAGGATTGACACTTTTCTAAATAGTCAGTATTATAAGAATATGAATGACTATTCATTCAGTCATCTTCTTGAAGGGGACAGTAAAGTGAAGAAAAATAGACCGAAATACAATCAAATTATTGATGCGGCAGTCATTGTGATTGCGGAGAATGGGTACCATCAAGCGCAAGTTTCTAAAATCGCAAAGCAAGCTGGGGTAGCTGATGGCACGATTTATTTATATTTTAAAAATAAAGAAGATATATTAATATCCTTATTCCAAGAGAAGATGGGAGAATTTGTCGAAACAATTCGTCAAAAAACAGCAGGAATTGAAAGCGCTGTATCGAAGTTATTCATGTTGGTAGAAACGCACTTCTTGCTGTTGTCGCAAAATGATCCTCTTGCTATCGTTACGCAATTAGAGCTGAGGCAGTCCAATCAAGACTTGCGCCTTAAAATAAATGAAGTATTAAAAGGCTACTTACAAGTTATGGATGAGATTTTAGAGACTGGTATAAAACAAGGTGAATTTCAAGCAGATTTAAATGTTCGCGTGGCAAGACAAATGATCTTTGGAACAGTAGATGAAGTTGTGACCAATTGGGTAATGAGCGATCATAAGTATGATCTGGTCGCACTTTCAAAAACGGTACACGGGCTACTTATTGCAGCTTGTGGCTATCGTCAATAATGGGAGGGATCATGTTGAAATTCCTATCTGTAAGAGTTGAAGATCATATCGCGGTGGCGACGTTAAATCACGCACCAGCAAATGCGATGTCTTCACAAGTTATGCATGACGTTACTGAATTAATTGATCAAGTGGAAAAGGATGATAACATTCGTGTTGTTGTTATTCACGGTGAAGGACGTTTCTTCTCAGCGGGAGCAGATATTAAAGAATTTACATCTGTTACTGAAGCGAAGCAAGCAACAGAATTAGCACAGCTTGGACAAGTTACGTTTGAGCGTGTTGAAAAATGTTCAAAACCAGTTATTGCGGCAATTCATGGAGCGGCACTGGGCGGCGGCCTTGAGTTTGCTATGTCTTGCCACATGCGCTTTGCAACTGAAAGTGCAAAACTTGGTTTACCCGAATTAACACTTGGATTAATTCCTGGCTTTGCAGGTACACAGCGCTTACCACGTTATGTTGGGAAAGCGAAAGCTTGTGAAATGATGTTAACAAGTACACCAATTACTGGTGCAGAAGCGTTAAAGTGGGGACTTGTTAACGGATTGTTCTCTGAAGAATCACTTTTAGATGATACGCTTAAAGTCGCAAAACAAATTGCTGGAAAAAGTCCAGCAACAACTCGTGCTGTACTAGAATTATTGCAAACGACAAAATCGTCTCATTACTATGAAGGTGTACAACGTGAATCACAGATTTTTGGTGAAGTATTTACGAGTGAAGATGGAAGAGAAGGTGTAGCTGCATTTTTAGAAAAGCGTAAACCTTCATTTAGTGGCAGGTAGTTCAATTATTTTTTTGATATAAATTAACAGAAAATTAAAATTGATAGAATCTTTCTGAAAAACAAGGGGGTAAATGGAATGAACATCTACGTACTCATGAAACGAACATTTGATACAGAAGAAAAAATCGTAATTAAAAACGGTGCAATTTACGATGGCGAAGCGGAATTCATCATCAACCCTTACGATGAATATGCAATTGAAGAAGCAATTCAAGTAAGAGACGCACAAGGTGGAGAAGTTACAGTTGTAACAGTCGGTGGCGAAGATAGTGAGAAAGAACTTCGTACTGCATTAGCAATGGGCTGTGATAAAGCGGTATTAATTAATATTGAAGATGATGTAGAAAATGGTGACCAGTTCACGACAGCAAAAGTGCTTGCTGAATATTTAAAAGATAAAGATGCAGATTTAATTTTAGGCGGAAACGTTGCAATTGATGGTGCATCTGGACAAGTAGGACCACGCGTAGCTGAAGCGTTAAATATTCCGTATGTAACGACAATTACAAAACTTGAAATTGACGGTACAAATGTGAAGATTGAGCGTGATGTTGAAGGGGATACAGAAGTGATTGCAACTTCATTACCAGTTTTAGTAACAGCACAACAAGGTTTAAATGAACCGCGTTATCCATCGCTTCCAGGTATTATGAAAGCGAAGAAAAAGCCACTAGAAGAATTAGAATTAGATGATTTAGATTTAGAAGATGATGATGTGGAAGCAAAGACAAAAACAATTGAAATCTATTTGCCTCCTAAGAAAGATGCAGGAAAAGTGTTACAAGGCGAGCTGCAAGATCAAGTAAAAGAACTTGTATCGTTGCTCCATACAGAAGCGAAAGTAATCTAATAAAATACGAAATTATATATGCAGGAGGGAAAATCTATGGCTCGTAAAGTATTAGTAATGGGTGAAGTTCGTGATGGATCACTACGTAACGTTTCGTTTGAAGCGGTAGCAGCAGCAAAAACAATTGCAGAAGGCGGTGAAGTAGTAGGTCTTCTAATTGGAGACAGCGTTGCCTCTTTTGCAAAAGAATTGATTCATTACGGTGCAGATCGCGTTGTGACAGTTGAAAATGATAAATTAAAATCATATACATCTGATGGTTATGCACAAGCGTTTTTAGCTGTACATGCTGAAGAAAATCCAGAAGGTATTGTCTTTGGACATACAGCACTTGGTAAAGATTTATCACCAAAATTAGCAGCGAAGCTTGAAGCTGGTTTAGTTTCTGACGTAACTGCTTTAGAGGTTGAAGGTGGAAATGTTATCTTCACTCGTCCAATTTACTCTGGTAAAGCATTCGAGAAGAAGATTGTAACAGACGGCATCTTATTTGCGACAGTGCGTCCAAATAACATTGCAACTCTGGAAAAAGATGAGTCTCGCAGCGGTGACGTATCTTCTATTACAGTTGATGTGAAAGATTTACGTACAATCATTCAAGATGTTGTCCGTAAAACGGCAGAAGGTGTTGATCTTTCTGAAGCGAAAGTTATTATCGCTGGCGGACGCGGTGTAAAGAGTGAAGAAGGCTTTAAACCATTAAAAGAGTTAGCTGACGTACTAGGCGGCGCTGTTGGGGCATCTCGTGGTGCTTGTGACGCTGAATACTGTGATTATTCATTACAAATCGGTCAAACTGGTAAAGTTGTTACGCCAGACTTATACATTGCATGTGGTATTTCTGGTGCGATTCAGCATTTAGCAGGTATGTCTAACTCAAAAATCATCGTTGCGATTAATAAAGATCCAGAAGCAAGTATCTTTAAAGTAGCTGACTACGGTATTGTCGGTGACTTATTCGAAGTTGTACCTCTTTTAACAGAAGAGTTTAAAAAGTTAAAAGTACATTCATGATTTAAGTACCCTTGAGTTCCAAGTGAAGTACCCCTATATATAGAAAAAGGTGAGAGATCCCCTGTCTCTCATCTTTTTAGTTTTTAATCCGTATTTTTATATAGTATAAAGGAACATTTTTTTGTTACAATACATAACGATACATATTATTCGCCACGTATATAAGTTAATGATATACTCTTGGTAGAATATACTTGAAGGAGGAAATAAAATGGCAATTGTAAACGCAAATGACCAAAGCTTCGCAGCTGAAACTAGCGAAGGTGTTGTATTATTAGATTTCTGGGCACCTTGGTGTGGACCTTGTAAAATGATCGCTCCTGTATTAGAGGAAATCGATGCAGAACTAGGCGAAAAAGTAAAAGTGGTAAAAGTAGACGTTGATGAAAACCAAGAAACTGCTCGTCAATTCGAAGTAATGAGTATTCCAGCTCTTTTCGTATTAAAAGACGGTAAAGTAGTTGATCAAGCGTTAGGTTACAAACCGAAAGAAGCGTTAGTAGAATTAGTTTCTAAACACTTCTAAAATAAAGGGGCTACCATTTGGTAGCTTTTTTTATTTTCTTTTTTACAGTCTTTCCGTTACAATAAAAGAACGTATGTTGGGTGTTTGGGCATAGTATGTTTTCAAGGGGAAATAAAAATGCTAAGTATGTAGAAATGGAGGGAGACGAGTGCACGAACATTTGAAAGAGAAGTTGGCCATTTTACCAGATCAACCTGGTTGTTATTTGATGAAAGATAAGCAAGGAACGGTTATATATGTCGGAAAGGCAAAAGTGCTTAAAAATCGTGTGCGCTCGTACTTTACTGGTTCACATGATGGGAAAACACTGCGGCTTGTAGGAGAAATTGTTGATTTTGAATATATTGTAACCTCTTCGAATTTAGAAGCGCTTATTTTAGAGTTAAATCTAATTAAAAAATATGATCCGAAATATAATATTCAATTAAAAGATGATAAAACATATCCCTTTATTAAAATTACGGCGGAGAAGCAACCGCGCTTACTCATTACTCGAAACGTAAAAAAGGATAAAGGGAAATATTTTGGTCCTTATCCAAATGCACAATCTGCTCATGAAACGAAAAAACTGCTAGATCGTATGTATCCACTTCGGAAATGCACGAATATGCCAGATAAAGTTTGTTTGTATTATCATATGGGTCAATGCTTAGCACCTTGTGTGAAAGAAGTGACGGAAGAACAAAATAAAGAAATTGTAGATGAAATTATTAAGTTTTTAAATGGTGGACATAAAGAAGTTCGTTCAGAATTAGAAACAAAAATGTATGAGGCCTCAGAGAAACTAGAGTTTGAACGTGCAAAAGAGTTGCGTGATCAAATTGCTCATATTGATGCGATTATGGAAAAACAAAAGATGATTATGAGTGACTTAGTGGATCGTGATGTGTTTGGATATGCAGTGGATAAAGGATGGATGTGTGTTCAAGTTTTCTTTGTTCGAAAAGGAAAGCTAATTGAACGCGATGTTTCTATGTTTCCAATTTACGATGAACCAGAAGAGGGTTTTTTAACTTTTATCGGCCAATTTTATGAAAACAGTAGTCATTTTAAGCCGAAGGAAATTGTCGTTCCAGGAAGTATAGACTCGGAATTAGTAGAGCGGTTTTTAGAAGTAGAAGCAACACAGCCGAAACGTGGTAAGAAAAAAGACCTTGTAGAATTAGCAAATAAAAATGCGAAGATTGCTCTTGAAGAGAAGTTCTACTTAATTGAACGTGATGAAGAACGAACGATTAAAGCGGTAGATCATTTAGGGAAGCAGCTTGGGATTGAAACACCGTATCGTATTGAAGCGTTTGATAACTCAAATATTCAAGGAACAAATCCCGTTTCTGCAATGATTGCTTTTATCGATGGGAAACCGGCGAAGAAAGAGTATCGAAAATATAAAATTAAAACGGTTCAAGGACCAGACGATTATGAGTCTATGAGGGAAGTTGTGAGGCGCCGTTATACAAGGGCGCTTAAAGAAAATTCACCTTTACCTGATTTGATTATTATTGATGGAGGAAAAGGCCATCTAGCGGCTGCAAGTGATATTTTAGAGAATGAGCTCGGATTATATATTCCGATGGCAGGTCTTGTAAAAGATGATAAACATAAAACCTCCCATTTAATTATTGGGGATCCACCGGAACCTGTGATGCTTGAGAGAAATAGCCAAGAATTTTATTTATTGCAGCGTATTCAAGATGAGGTGCATCGATTTGCGATTACATTCCATCGTCAATTACATGGGAAATCTGTCATTCAATCAGCGTTGGATGATATTCCAGGAATCGGTGATAAACGGAAAAAGGTATTGTTAAAACATTTTGGTTCATTAAAGAAGATGAAAGAAGCTTCTATAGAGGAATTTGTCGAAGCGGGTATGCCAAAAAATGTCGCGGAGACGATTTATACGTATTTAACAGATAAGAAGACGTTGTAGTTTACAACGTCTTCTGTTTTTTGATGTAATTTCTGAAGATTTAAAATAAACACATCTGAATGAAAATACAAAAAAGTCAACTAAACTGATATGTCTAGTTGACTGTAGGTAATGCTTACACTTCAATGAGATCTTTTATATCCCATTTTACAAGAAATGTAATAGAGTCAGAACGTTTTTTCTTTTCTTCGTATGACTCTGCAACGACGTTCCGTTGCTTTTGGATTTGTTCAGCGATGAATCCGGCTTCTAGTTGATAAGAAGAATGTCGTTTTTGTTTTTGACGTTCTGCAATGAGTGTACCTTTAAGTTGGAACTGCATTTCACGACGCTTATGTTCAACAATGCTTAAAGTGCCCCAGCCAGCCTTTTCAAAGAACTGAATGACTTCTTCAATTGTTTCTAGCGGATATTTTCTTGCAAGGTTTCTACCAGACCAGTATAAAATACCATCTAAATCGTTGCCGATTAAATCAGGTAGTAATTCTTCACGTAGCAATTCATAAGCGAAGGCGTTCAATGAAACATCTTCTAAAGATGTTGTATCGATTGTATTTTTGCTCACAATATTCCCCTCTTTCTATAGGGATTATTATATAACATTTCACATTTATAAAAACAGATTTTTCTTTAGGAAAATCTGAATATATAAGAAGAAAAAAAGAATTGGCAAATTATATGCAAATTATGTATACGTTTTCTTGACGCTTCGACAAAAATAGGAGTAAAATGAACTTGGTATCAAATTATGCTGAAATATTTCGAATAATTTTTTCAGTTTTTCTTATGCCAATAGTGAAAAAACATTATTGTTGTAAACTAATCTGAAAACAGCAGTCAAACATTCAAGGGGGGTAATGGGGACATGAAAGGCCGCGAGTATACGTTTCGTAAGTGGCACTCATTAATGGGGGTCATCCCGGTTGGTGTCTTTTTGACGCAACATTTAATTGTAAACAACTTTGCAACACGAGGAGCAGAGGCTTTTAACAAAGCTGCAGGCTTTATGGAGCTCCTTCCATTCCGGTATGCGCTAGAAATTTTCATCATCTTTTTACCGATACTGTACCATGCTATATATGGCTTATATATTGCATTTACAGCTAAGAACAATGCGGTTTCTTACGGTTATTTCCGTAACTGGATGTTCGTCTTCCAAAGAATTTCAGGTATCGTTACGCTGATCTTCATTTCTTGGCACGTCTGGGAAACTCGTATTCAAGCAATGTTAGGTAAAGAGGTAAACTATGATATGATGGCAGATATTTTAAACAATCCAGCTATGTTTGCATTCTACTTAGTTGGTGTTGTTTCAACAATTTTCCACTTTGCAAATGGACTATGGACATTCTGCATCAGCTGGGGAATTACAGTATCTCCACGTTCACAAAGAATCTCTACTTATGTAACATTAGCTATTTTCTTAGGTTTATCTTATGTAGGTGTGAGTGCATTATTAGCGTTCATCGATCCACAGCTAGCAAACCAGTAAGGAGTGGGAGAGCATGAAAGGGAAACTTATAGTAGTCGGCGGTGGCTTGGCTGGCTTAATGGCAACGATTAAAGCGGCAGAAGCAGGAGTAAATGTTGAACTGTTTTCTTTAGTACCAGTAAAACGTTCACATTCTGTATGTGCTCAGGGCGGAATTAACGGTGCCGTAAATACGAAAGGTGAAGGGGATTCTCCATGGATCCACTTTGACGATACAATTTATGGTGGGGACTTCTTAGCGAACCAACCACCAGTTAAAGCAATGTGTGAAGCAGCACCTGGTATCATTCATTTAATGGACCGTATGGGTGTTATGTTTAACCGTACGGAAGAAGGACTTCTTGATTTCCGTCGATTTGGTGGAACGCAACATCACCGTACAGCATTTGCTGGTGCAACAACTGGACAGCAATTACTTTACGCATTAGATGAGCAAGTACGTCGTCACGAAGTAGCAGGACTTGTAACGAAATATGAAGGTTGGGATTTCTTACGAGCTGTTGTTGATGATGAAGGTGTGTGCCGAGGAATCGTTGCACAAGACTTACAAACTATGGAGATTAGAAGTTTCGGAGCAGATGCCGTGATTATGGCAACAGGGGGCCCTGGTATCATTTTCGGAAAATCAACAAACTCCATTATCAATACAGGTACAGCAGCTTCTGCTGTATATCAACAAGGCGCATACTATGCAAACGGTGAGTTCATTCAAATTCACCCAACGGCAATTCCTGGAGACGATAAATTACGTCTTATGAGTGAATCTGCACGTGGTGAAGGTGGACGTGTTTGGACATATAAAGATGGTAAACCATGGTACTTCTTAGAAGAAAAATATCCGGCTTACGGAAACCTTGTACCTCGTGACATCGCAACACGTGAAATCTTTGATGTTTGCGTAGAGCAAAAACTAGGTATTAACGGTGAAAACATGGTGTATTTAGATCTTTCTCATAAAGATCCAAAAGAACTAGATATTAAACTAGGTGGAATTATTGAAATCTATGAGAAATTTACAGGGGATGATCCTCGTAAACTACCAATGAAAATCTTCCCAGCTGTTCACTATTCAATGGGCGGACTATGGGTTGATTATAAACAGATGACAAATATTCCAGGTTTATTTGCAGCAGGTGAATGTGATTATTCTATGCACGGAGGTAACCGTCTTGGTGCGAACTCACTATTATCAGCAATTTATGGTGGTATGGTAGCGGGACCAAACGCAATTGAATATATGAAAGGTCTTTCTAAATCATCGGATGCTGTTTCATCTACTGTATATGAACAAAATGAATTAATCGAAACAGAGAAATTTAACAATATTTTAACGATGGATGGTAACGAAAATGCGTATGTTCTTCATAAAGAGCTTGGAGAATGGATGACAGATAACGTTACAGTAGTTCGTGAAAATAAAAAATTATTAGAAACAGATGCGAAAATTGAAGAATTAATGGCTCGTTACAAACGTATTAACATTAACGATACAGCAAGATGGAGTAACCAAGGTGCTTCATTTACACGCCAACTTGCAAATATGTTTGAGTTAGCACGTGTTATTACAATTGGCGCATATAACCGTAATGAGAGCCGTGGGGCGCATTACAAACCTGAATTCCCAAATCGTGATGATGCAAACTTCTTAAAAACTACGATGGCAAAATTTGAGGGAGAAGGAAATGCACCAGCATTCCATTACGAAGACGTTGATATTTCATTAATTAAACCGCGTAAACGTGATTATTCTTCAAAACACGATGTAGCTGCTAAGGGTGAAGAGAAGGGGGATAAACAACATGTCTGAGAAAACAATCCGCCTCATCATTACGAGACAAGACGGGCCAGATGCGCAAGCGTTTGACCAAGAGTTTGAAATTCCATATCGTCCGAATATGAATATTATCTCAGCACTTATGGAAATCCGTCGTAATCCTGTTGATTCAAAAGGGAACCAAACAACTCCGATTGCATGGGATATGAACTGCTTAGAGGAAGTATGTGGTGCATGTTCGATGGTGATTAACGGAAAACCACGTCAATCATGTACGGCACTTATCGATCAATTAGAGCAACCAATTCGCTTAAAACCGATGAAGACATTCCCGGTTGTACGTGACTTGCAAGTTGATCGTAGTCGCATGTTTAATGCTCTAAAACGCGTTAAAGCGTGGATTCCAATTGATGGTACGTATGACCTAGGGCCAGGACCAAGAATGCCTGAGAAAAAGCGTCAATGGGCTTATGAGCTTTCAAAATGTATGACATGTGGTGTTTGCTTAGAATCATGTCCAAACGTAAACAGTAAGTCTGACTTTATTGGACCAGCACCGTTATCACAAGCTCGCTTATTCAACTCACATCCAACGGGTGAAATGCATAAAGCAGATCGCTTACGTGCAATTATGGGAGATGGAGGACTAGCAAACTGTGGTAACTCTCAAAACTGTGTGCAATCATGTCCGAAGGGTATTCCTTTAACAACTTCAATTGCGGCATTAAACCGTGATACAACAATTCAATCGTTCAAAGATTTCTTTGGTAGCGATAATAACTATTAATAAATATTGCCTCTTCATATCGAAGAGGCAATATTTATAACTGTATTTTTCTGTTTATTCTGTTTATTTAAAGGTGAAAAGGAGAGATAACAATGAAGAGGATTTCTTATATTGAAGACTTTGAGCAATGGGAAAGTGGTTTTTCGTTTTACAACCCTGTAAAGGTTCGTTTTGGTGAAGTAGATATGTTTGGACATGTAAATAATGTCGTTGCTTTTACTTATTTTGAAGAAGCTCGTATTGCGTTGTTTAAAGAACTTGGATTTATGCAAGAGTGGACACATGCATCATCAGAAACGATGATCGTTGTTGCGGATTTACAATGTAATTTTATTAAGCAAATATATTTTGATGAACAGCTGAAGGTGTATGTAAAGGCAGGATCGGTCGGGAATTCTTCTTTAGATTTACATTATATGGTGAAGAATGCAGCAGGAGAGGTTTGTTTAGTAGGTCGTGGAATGATGGTTCAAGCGTCGAAAAAAACAGGAAGAGGCGAACCATGGCCTGAAGAATGGAAGAAGAAATTAATACAATAATAGAGTGAAAGAAAAATAAGAGAGCAATTTGCTCTCTTATTTTTTGTCTTCCATCGCTTCTTCTAATGTTAAGTGATGTTTATATAGGTATGTAGCGTATGGATTACCAACGTAGCGTAAGTGCCATGGTTCATATGCATATTCTGTTGTATCTGTTTTATCTTCTAAGTAACGAATGACAAAGCCGAATTCATGAGCGTGTTCTGCGACCCATTTTCCTTCTGCTGTCTCCCCGAAGATAGGCTCTAATTGAAATTTAGCTGATTTTGAACTAATATCCATTGCTAAACCCGTTTGGTGTTCACTTGTACCAGGGATTGCGCTTACCGAATTAGCTTCGGCTTTTCCTTGACGTCTAACGTATGTATCATGCAACGATTTTTGGCGTTTGTATGAACGATAACCAGATACAGCTGTAAGATCAAGCCCTTCTTTTTTCGCAGCTTTAAACATGTTTTCAAGTGCCTCTGCAGCATCTTTTCGCAGCAATGTTTTTTCTTTATCTTTTGGACTAATAAATGGTACATTTGGTCTCGTTAAGTCTTCAGGAATGTATCCATCTGGTAGTTTTCGATGTTTATTAATTAAGACAAGATTAGATTTTGGATTTGTTACAACTGAAAAGTCATTGTCTATTTTCTTTGCATTATGATCAGCTTTTGGAAAAGCAGGAATCTCTTCTTTTTTATGGTTATTATGCTTTTGACTTTCGACAGCTTTTGCTTCATTATGTAGTGGTGTTTTAGAACCAAAGTAAGCGAAAGATGTGATACCGATTACAATAGTAGTGGCAGAAATAATTATTATCTTTTTCATGATGCCTTGTAATCACAGTCCCTTCTTCATAAAATGTGTAATGTTTTTTTTATTATAAATCTAGTTTGTTGGAAAAGGAATATAAGAGTCATAACGTAATAGAAATGCAAAGAAAATGTCAGAAAATTTGTGAATTTGTAGTATTTTTTTATATAATTCATTTCTTATCTTTCATGAAATGCATTTTTTATGTAATATATATACATAAGAAGATGTAGCGATTATCGAGAATAGAGAACTTCTTGTATAGACTAGGAGTGAATGGGAATGGATTTTGCAACAATTATTGGACTTATTTTAGGATTTGTAGCAGTGGTAGTAGGGATGGTCGTCAAGGGCGCTGACATAACAGCCTTATTAAATCCTGCCGCAGCATTAATTATTTTTATTGGTACATTTGCTGCAGTATGTATTGCATTTCCGATGAATCAACTAAAAAGGGTTCCAAAACTATTTAAAGTTCTTTTTGGTTCAAATAAAAAGGATTTAAGTTATGAACAGTTGCTAGAATTATTTGTTCATTGGACATCTGAAAGTAGAAAATACGGTATTTTGTCTTTAGAGCAACAATTAGACAAAATTCAAGATGAATTTCTTTTGCGCGGTATGAAATTTGTGATTGATGGCGTATCCGCAGAAGATTTAGAGCAGATTTTGGAATCTGAATTAGAGGCAATTGAAGAAAGACATGCAAAGGGAGCTGCTATTTTTTCACAAGCTGGTACGTATGCACCGACATTAGGAGTTTTAGGTGCTGTTATCGGTCTTGTAGCTGCGCTTGGTAACTTAACTGATATTGAAAAGTTAGGTCATGCTATTTCGGGTGCGTTTATTGCAACGATTTTTGGTATTTTTTCAGGTTATGTATTATGGCATCCATTTGCAAATAAGTTAAAGCAAAAATCTTCAGCTGAAATTGAGAAAAAACGTTTAATCATTGATTGTTTATTAATGTTACAAGAAGGTACATATCCGTTTATTATGAAGAACCGCATTTTAGGTGCACTTTCTGCAACTGAGCGTAAAAAGCTAGAAAAAGGAGCAGAAAAAAATGCGGAGTAAGAAAAATAGAAGAGGTAAAAAGAAAAAACATGATGAGCATATCGATGAAACGTGGTTAATCCCATATTCTGATATGTTAACGTTGTTATTTGCATTGTTTATCGTTTTATTCGCAATGAGTAGTATAGATGCTGCGAAGTTTAAACAGATGGCAGTTGCTTTTCGAAGTGAATTAGCTGGGGGAACAGGTAACAAAGAATTTTTAAGTGATCAAAAGCCAAATGATGAAAAAGAATTATCAGCAAGTAGCCTTGAGGCAGAACAAGCAAAAAAACAAGAAGAAGCTAGAGCTAAAGAAAAAAAAGAGATGGATGAATTGAAAGCATTACAAAAAAAGATTGATCAATATATTAATGAAAAACAATTATCCTCTTCTTTTCAAACTAAATTAACTGAAAAGGGATTAATGGTGACAATATTAGAAAATATACTGTTTGATTCGGGGAAAGCAGATGTGAAATTAGAATCTTTAGGGATTGCAAAAGAGATGTCTAGCTTACTTGTTTCAGCGTCACCTCGTGAAATTACAGTATCGGGTCATACAGATAATGTCCCTATTGCCAATGCGCAGTTTGCGTCGAATTGGGAATTAAGTACGCAGCGGGCAGTTAATTTTATGCAAGTATTACTGCAAAATAAAGAATTACAACCAGAAAAATTTAGTGCGATTGGATACGGAGAATACCGTTCAATTGCTCCAAACGATACACAAGAAGGAAAGGCAAAGAATAGACGTGTGGAAGTATTTATCTTGCCTTTAACAGAGAAAGTAAAATAAAAGAGGATGGCGAATGCCATCCTCTTTTATTTTACTTCAAATGATTTTAAGTTGTCGCGACGGATTTTATCTTTTTCTGCATCTGATTTTTTGAAATCATAATCATATAAAGCGCCTTCCCAATCGCCATACATTGGATTCGGGAAAATAATGAATTTCTCACCAAATTGTGCTTTTGAATCTGCTACTGTTTGGTTACGATCTTTTACAGATTTTCCATCAAAACCTGTGAAATCAGATAAGTTATCACCGAAGAATAAGACAATATCATGAGTTTGAGAAACGAGTTCACGGCGTTTTTCTTTTCCTTTTTCTTTCGGATCTTGTAGTAATATATGTTCTTTCGTTGCTTGAGGAGCACCTACACGCTCAAGATTTTTAATTGTTGCATCTAGTTGATTCATTTTACGATTTGAGATGTAGTAAATATCTACACCTTTAGACTCTGTATATTTTAAGAAATCAATTGCGCCTGGAAGGGCTTCAGCCTCAGCTTTGTTAATCCAATCATCCCATTTGTAAGGATAGCCTTTGCCTGTTTTTACGCTCATTGCTTGATGAGGACTGTTATCTAAAACAGTTTCGTCTAAATCAAGCACGATAGCAGGTTTTTTCTCTGTCCCTTTTGCAAGAATTGCATCAAGCTTTAATTGACCAATGTTGTACCCTTGGTAGTAAAGTGCTTTCGCTTCACCGGCTGTTTGATACCATAAATCAGCCATTAATTGTTGTTCTGTTAATTTTACTTTCTCTTCTTTTGCCACTGTTTTCTCTGGTGTTCCTGAACATGCTACAAGTGATGTAGATAGAACCGCTACAGATAATAAAGTGGTAATGCCCCTCTTCATCTTCATATGTATCCTCCTTGATGTTAGAAAATCATTTTATATTATATATTAAAATATAATATTTTTATATGAACATTTGCATATTGTCTTTTGTATATATAGTAGTATGTCCTATATTAGAAAGATGAGCAAAATAATAATAGTTATTTTGACAAATTTTATTGTCGTAATGACAATTATAATTGACAAAAAGAAATTTGTTATTTACAATTTTAACTAAATAGAACAAATGATGGATTAATGACGATGTTTACATATAAGAGGATGAAGCGTGGTGCTATATTTTGTCTTGAATAAACATAGTCTTTGAAAGAGAGTACGAATGATACTAAAGGGGAGGCTTTATACTTGAGTTTACAAATTCAAAACTTAACGAAACAATTTGGGGAATCAAAAGCAGTTAACGGTTTGCAAATTTCGTTACCAAAAGGTGAAGTACTAGGGTTACTTGGACGAAATGGTGCAGGGAAAACAACAACAATCAAAATGCTTCTCGGATTATTAACGCCTAATGAAGGTTCGATTACATGGGATGGAAAAGCATTTGGAAATAGTGGTGTAACAATTGGGTATTTACCAGAAGAAAGAGGTTTATATACAAAAAGTAGAGTAATAGATCAGCTGCGATATTTTGGTAGATTAGAAGGAATGTCGAAGAAAGAAGTGGATCACGCTATTGATCACTGGTTAGAGCGTTTAGCGATACCAGAATATAAATTTAAAACGGCTGGAGAGCTTTCAAAAGGGAATCAGCAAAAAATCCAATTAATTGCTGCTCTTCTTCATAATCCGGAACTTCTCATTTTAGATGAACCATTCAGCGGCCTTGATCCAGTTAATGCTGGGATGTTATCTAGTATTATTGAAGAACAAGTACAGAGCGGAAAGACGATTATTTTATCAAGTCATCGTATGGAACAAGTAGAGGCTTTTTGCCAACATGTATGTATTTTGAAAAAAGGTGAAGCAGTCGTAAAAGGACAGCTAAGTGATATTAAGAAAGAATACGGTTTCCGTAATTTAACGATTGAAGATACAGTAGAGAATGAAAAGGGATTAGAAGCTATACATGTATCGTATGAAAAACAACAAGGCCTTCTTTATGTGAAAGTACAAGACGATGCGGAAGCTCTCAAGATTTTGCAACAGTTGCAAGAGCAAGGTGTTAGCTTACGACAATTCAAAATGTTAGAGCCGACGTTAAACGAAATCTTTGTAGAGAGGGCGAAATAACGATGCGTAAATTTTCTCACGTATTTTCATTTTATTTTAGGGAAGCATTTTTATCTAAAAAATCATTAATTACGAGTGCGATTTTATTTTTAGTTGTGTTTGGGATTTTTGCATTTAATCATTTTACTTCAGGCGATGATAAAAATAAGGATAAAGATAAAATTGCAGTTGTAGTAGAGAGTTCCACATATAAAGTTCAAAAGGATGAGCTAAATAAGCTATTGCCATCAGCAAAAATAACAATTGGTTCAAAGGATGATTTTGATAAACTGCATAAGCAAGTAGAAGAAGGTGATTTAGATGGTCTATTCCATGTGACGGAAAAGGGTGGGGCTCCATCGATTACATATATGTATAATGGATTTCCAAGCCAAGCAACTTCTGCAATTATGGCAGGATATTTAAAGCAACAATATACGATGGTGACGATTGCCAAAAATAATGTTTCACCAGAAATTGCACAGCAATTACAAACAGAAATTCAAGTAAAGCAAGAAGCGATAAAAGATCGTACATCTTCTTTCGGAATTGCCTATTTCTTTACATTTGCTTTATATATGTTTATTGTAGCGTTCGGAAATACAATCGCAATGAATATTGCATCTGAAAAGGCGTCACGTGTAATGGAAGTAATGCTTCCGAAAGTGAAGCCTCTTACGATGATGTATGCGAAAATTTTAGCGGTTGTTTCAACGGCGTTATTGCAACTTGTCATATTGGCGTGTGGTTATCTTATTCCATATTTGTTAGGTTGGGTCGATTTAGAAAGTGCCTCACTATTTGGTATTCCAATTGACTTTACGAAATTAGATGCAAAGGTTATCAGCATGTTTCTTGTTTATTTCATTACGGGATATTTACTTTATGCGATGATGTATGCTGCTGCTGGAGCTGTTGTGTCTAAGACGGAGGATTTACAAGCTGTATCTTTCCCGGTAATGATTTTAATTATGGCTGCATTCTTTATTAGTATTAAATCATTAAGTGATCCGAATAGTACTATCGTTGTTGTAAGTTCTTACGTTCCATTTTTTACACCGATGGTTACCTTCTCACGTATTGTAGCTGGTGAAGCAGGTATGCTAGAAATTACGATAACATTAGCAGTCTTATTGGCGACAATTGCGGTATTAAATGCTGTTACAAGCCGCATTTACGTAAACGGGGTAATGAATTACTCAGATAAAGTGAAATTTAAAGATTTAGCGAAATTTATAAAGCGTCAATAATGAGAGAAAAGCATGATTTCCTATTGAAATCATGCTTTTTCTTTATGTATAAATTAAAAATAGTATATAATAATAAGAGTCGTCTTTTAATAGAATGAATAAAAAGGAGGGTGTGCAGATGGGGATTAGTAGTCGTTTTACAGTAGGTGTTCATATGCTGACATTACTTGCGATAGATCGAAACTCTCGCTGTACCTCTGAATGGATTGCCGGTAGTGTGAATACAAATCCAGTTGTGATTCGTCGCATTACAGGAATGTTGAAGAGAGCAGGACTTGTTGATGTACAAGCTGGTAAAGGTGGTACGACACTTGCTCGAGATTTAGAAGAAATTACATTACTTGATGTATATAAAGCAGTGGAAGTTGTAGAAGAAGGACAGCTATTTTCCTTCCATGAAAATCCCAACATTGAATGTCCAGTAGGAGCTAATATTCAATCAGTATTAGAAATTATTTTAATGCAAGCGCAAGAAGCGATGGAAAACGTACTTGCAAATGTAACGGTAGATCAATTAGTTACAAATTTAAAGTCTAAAATGAAAGAATAAAAAAAGCGAGCTTCCTCATAATGAGGGCTCGCCTTTTTTTATTCAGAAATATTGAAAATTCTATTTTTCAGTATTTAAAATGAATTTACCTACGATAGCTGCGAAGATACCACCAAGAATTGGTGCTACGATGAATACCCATAGTTGAGAAAGTGCTTCTCCACCAACAAATAAAGCTGGTGCGATACTACGAGCTGGGTTAACAGATGTTCCAGTTAACGGAATTCCTAATAAGTGAATTAAAACTAATGTGAAACCAATTACTAGTCCAGCTAAAGAAGAACTTCCTTTTTTACCTGTTACAGCAACGATAACTAAAATAAATACGAAAGTTAAAATGAACTCAACTAAAAATGCTCCAGATAAACCAAGAGTTCCGAAACCATTTTGTCCTAAATTATCTAAAGGTGTTTTAGCAGATTTTAAAATTGTTACTAACGTTGCAGTTCCTAATAAACCACCTAAAATTTGAGCTAATACATAATAACAAAGTTCCATAGCGTTCATTCGTTTGTTGATGAACATAGCTACTGATACTGCTGGGTTAATGTGACATCCAGAAATTGTTCCGATGCTATATGCCATAGCTACAATAGATAGACCGAAAGCCATAGCGATTCCTAATGTTCCAATTCCTTCAATTCCGCCGCCAGTGACAGCTACTCCAGTTCCGAATAATACAAGTACAAATGTACCAATAAATTCAGCGATTGCTTTTTTTAACATAATTTACCTCCTATTAATGCGCATGAAACGTATTATAACATAAGTTTTAGTATAAGCAGCCAATGAAATACTATTCTGATAAGGCGAAATAGGGGGACAATAAAAAAGAGTATGGTTCATCTCTATAGAACCATACCCTTTTTTTATGCCGATTTTTTCTGTTTAACGACTGGAACAGAACGGTTTAAAATACTATTTGCAACCATTCCTAACATGATAATAATCATTCCGATGAGAGAAAGTCCTCCAGGGAGTGAACCATTTAAGAAAATGATTTCTCCAAGTACGGTAAAGACCATCGTTCCAGCTTGTGTTGCTTCAACAGCTCCAAGTAGAGCGAGGTTATCTTTTGCTAAGTCAGTAGCAAAGAAAAATGTCATCGTTGCAATAACGCCGGAACATAATGCTAACAAAAATCCTTGAAGCATTTGGTTGGATGTTGGAATGCCAGTAGTAGAAAATCCGTATATACCAAGCAAGATTGTTATAGGAAGACTTCCAATTGCCATTCCTAATACACGTTGGAACGTATCAAGGTGTCCACCAACAAGCTCCATCATTTTTCGGTTACCGAACGGATATAAGAAAGCGGCTAATACGACAGGTAAAAAACCTGAAATGAACTGAGTCATTGTAATATGGCCTGCGGCAGTTGCTTGCATACAAATTACACCAAGTAAAATAAATAATGCAACATATAAGCTACGAAGTGGAATTTTTCCACGTACAAGTTTCGTACCTGATTTTGTTTCTATTTTCACGAAAAATAGTGGTGATAGTAGTAAACCAGCTAAAATCGTAACTTGCCAAGTTCCAGCAACGAGCCAAGCTGGAGAAAAGACAGCTGCAAAACTTAATAAAGAATAAAAACCAATACCGGCAACAGAACCCCATCCGATCCATGCCAATGGATGTTTTTTTAACTCTTCCCATAATCCCCTAAAGTTTTTGCGAAATAAAACGATAAGGAATAAAATAGGAAGAGCAAATAAAAAACGGAAGGAAGCTGTCCAAGCCCAGCTCGTTCCAGATACATTCATTGCTCTATTGATAATAAAGGTTGCAGAAAAAAAGGCCGATGATAAAAGGCCTAATAAAATTGCGCGCATGAAGTATAGCACTCCTTTCGAAAATAAATAATTATGTATAGTATGATATACTTTTTGTGAATAAAAGTAAACTATTTTATACTTTAAGGTGGTTTTATATATGAAAGAAAATGAAGATATGCAAACGAAAGAAGTCATTCAACAAGTTGGACAGTTATTGAGACAAATTCGAAATGAACAGAAATTAAGTTTAGAAGAATTAGCTCATAAAACAGGAGTTAGTAAATTAACATTAGGAAAGATCGAAAGAGGGGAAACAAATCCGACGCTAGCTGTCATTTGGAAAATAACGAAAGGGTTATCAATTCCTTTATCCAGATTAATGGTTGTTGGAGAACCTGTAGCTGTTGCGCGCTGTGGAGAAGGATTTGCAGTAGATGAAGGACAAGCGTGGCATTTAGAAACGATGTTCCGTTATACGAAAGAAACAGGGATGGAAATGCACCGTGCTTGTTTACGATCAAATAGTATATATGAACCAGAAGCTCATCATGAAGGTGCGATTGAGCTTGTAACGGTAATGAAAGGGAAAGTGTCTATTCAAGTGGAGAATGATGTATACGAATTAAATGAGTTTGATTCCATTCAATTTGAAGCGAATAAGAAGCATATTTATAAAAATGAAGAAGAAGAAGTGGCAGTATTACATTTAACGATGAAATATTCTTCATGAAAAAATCACCTATAGGATTCTATAGGTGATTTGCTCTTCTTAAGTATGTGAAATGATGCCGTTAGTACGAACGTGGCATAAGTAATAAACAAATGAAATAAACTAAAAATCCTGTCCCGAAACATAAAACAGCAATAATCCAAATGATACGAATAAGAGTAGAGCTAATATCAAAATATTCTCCTAAACCACCACATATACCAAATAGCATTTTATCAGTTTCGGATTTACATAACTTTTTTGACATATTCCAATCAACTCTTTTTTATATCAAACTGCATACTTTTATTCTATATGGAAATTTATGAGAAGACTATGGGGTTGTATTACATTTTTTTGTGAGAAGCGATCGTATTAATTGTCTTAATTTTCAGTGGATATTAAACTTGTAGTTATGAGTTGATTTTTAATAAAGGGTGGGGAAATAGAGATGACAGTATATTGGTTGAATAACGTAATGCTTGAATCAGGATATACATATGAAGAAGAGAGAATTTCACAAACAGAAACAGAATTATGCAGTTTACTTATTGAAGATGGTCGAATTAAAAAAATTATAAAAGGGATTATTCAAGAGGAAGATATAGTAACTTTTGATGCTAAGCACTTATTAATGTTGCCAGCTTTCAAAGAGATGCACATTCACATTGATAAAACATATTATAGTGGCCCATGGAAAGCTTGTATGCCAGCAGAAAGTATTTTTACACGTTTTAATGAAGAAGAAAAAATTTTACCAAAGCAATTAGCGACTGCCCAAAATAGAGCGGAAAATATGCTAGAGTTACTACTGCAAAATGGTGCAACGAATATTAGAACGCATTGTAATGTCGATCCGATTATTGGGCTTGGTAATTTGGAGGCGACGTTAGCGGCATTAGAAACATATAAAAATCGAGTGTCTAGTAGAATTGTTGCGTTTCCGCAACATGGATTATTGCGCAGTGATTCTGTGCAACTCGTGAAAGATGCGATGCGTATGGGTGCTCATCTAGTTGGAGGGGTAGATCCAGCTACAGTGGATAATGACATTGAAAAGTCATTACATACAATTATGGATATCGCAGTAGAATTTAATGCGGATGTTGATATTCATTTGCACGATGCGAATAATCTTGGAACGTTTACGATGAAGAGATTGGCAAGTTTAACAGAAGAAGCAGGATGGCAAGGCCGTGTAACGATTAGTCATGCACTTGGACTTGGTGGTGTTACTGATAAAGAGGCTGAAGAAGTGGCAGAAAGACTCGCAAATGTAAATATTGATATTACTTCAACAGTGCCAATTGGTAAACAAGTAATCCCAATTCCGTTATTAGATAAAAAAGGTGTTAAGGTTTCATTAGGAAATGATAGCATTACAGATCACTGGTCACCGTTTGGAACAGGTGATATGCTTCAAAAGGCGAATCGATTAGCAGAGCGTTTTGGGTGGAGTGACGAAGGGTCTTTAGGAAAAGCACTCCGCTTTATTACAGGAGGAAAAGAAACGTTAAATAATGAAGGAAAGCGAGTATGGCCGAATGTAGGGGATGAAGCGAGCTTTGTTTTGACGAATGCGACATGCGCTGCTGAAGCAGTAGCGCGTCAAACAGAAAAACGTTTAGTCGTGTATAAAGGAAATATTGTTGTTGGAAGTTTAAATGAGGTGGAATTAAATAATCTTGTGTAGAAGAATCGTTTAAATATTTTGAGGAGGGTTCTAATGGTGAGTATAGAACTCTTCTTTTTTATTCTTACAATATATTTTTATAGGAAAGCTAGAAGGGATGAAAAAATTGGACAATCAACATAATCAAAATCATATTATGGGAACTTTGCAATGGTTTATATTTCTATTAGCAAATTCAATCGCACTACCAATTGTCGTTGGAGGATTATTTCATCTTACGACGGAAGAAATATTTTATTTAATGCAGCGTACGTTTTTTGTAGTTGGTATATCTTCTTTCTTACAAGGATGGATTGGGCATAGACTGCCAATTGCGGATGGACCAGCTGGATCTTGGGTTGGTGTATTTACAGTACTTGCTTATGCAACGGCCGGACAAGATCAATTGCATAGTACACTGCAAATTTTAGAGTTAGGAATGATAATCTCCGGTGTTATTTTAATAGGATTAGGAGTAACTGGTTTTATAGGACGTATTTTATTTTTATTTACGCCAGTTGTGACAGGGACGTTTTTACTTTTATTATGTTTACAATTAAGTGGTGTATTTTTAAAAGGAATGCTAGGAATTACAGCTACTATTTCTCAAATCGATGGATTTACAGCGATAATTGCGTTTAGTATATTTTTGTTCGTTATTATACTGTCTAATTTTGGAAAAGGTTTTGTCAAAAGTTATGCAGTTTTAATAGGATTAATTAGTGGGTGGATTATTTTTCTTATTGCAGGAAAATTGACAATCCCATCTCAAGTAACTCATTTTGTGCAACTTCCACATATATTTGCTTGGGGACTTCCAAAGTGGAATATAGGTATGGCTGTATCAAGTTTCGTTATGGTATGTATTTTAGTTTCGAATACGGTGGCAGCTATTATAGCAATTAATCAAGCAACTATTCATAAAGCGACTATTGAACAAAAACAGTTGAAAGATGGAACATGGGTTGGGGGGATTTCACATATCATCTCTTCTGTATTTTCAACTGTAGGTGTCGTACCATTACCAGCAACGGCAGGATTTATACGTTTAACAAAACAAAAGTATATACGATCGTTCTTAATGGCATGTGCGTTACTAGTCGTAATGTCTCTTTTTCCAAGTATTATTCGTTACTTGGCATCTTTACCATCTGCTGTCGCATCGGCTGTTTTAATGGCTTCGTTCGTACAGTTAATTGGAATTGGATTTAATAATATAAAACAAGTGCCGATGAGTGAAAGGAATGTAACGATTTTAGGCGTTGCAGTATTATTTGGCAGCGGCGTTATGTTTTTACCGTCTGGAGCACTCCAATCCTTGCCGTCTGTTATGCAATATATATTTGGTAATGGTTTATTTGTAGGTACGGTTGTAAGTATATTGCTAGAACAAATATGGCGTGTTGGAAAGTGAGTGGATAAAAAGAGTGTACGCACTGTATAAAAGTCTAAAATAACATGTGAAATAAAGCCCATTTTCATTCACCACCTGCACATTTCGTTCATACAATATCTTGACTAAATAAACACCCAACTTACACATACACAGCTCTGGCTTAAGCAAGGAGGGTTATACCAGTTGAAGGAAAAAGCGTATCAATCTAAACCTTTACTCACAAAGAGAGAGAGAGAAGTATTTGAATTGCTGGTTCAAGATAAAACAACGAAGGAAATTGCAGGTGAACTTTTTATAAGTGAAAAGACAGTTCGCAACCACATCTCAAACGCAATGCAAAAGCTAGGGGTTAAAGGACGTTCACAAGCAGTTGTTGAGCTTCTTCGCATGGGAGAGCTCGAACTATAAGAAAGCAGCCGACTTTTATATAAAAGTCGGCTATTTTTTTTGTTTATATTTTGAACTTAAAAAAGGTATCTCAGACTGTGAGGGGGAAGATATGTTTAAGAAAGAAATGTTAAAAATAACTATTTTAAAATATGATGAGGTATCCTTGTCATTCATGGATAAGAAGGTGCAAATATGAAGTTGTATTTTAAGGATATGGAGATAGGTGAAATTAAAGATGTTTTTGGAGATATGCCATGGATGTATGGAACAATTCGTCTATACGAGAATAGTAAAACGTTCCAAAAATATTTTCGTGAGATGGTAGACGAAGATAGTGCATTTGATTTTGAAAGCATAGACCCTGAATTTTTACATGAAGAAAATTGGTCTATTTTTGATGAGGATGATCAGCGGTATTTAAGGATTGATATACCTGCTATTCATATGGAGGATACAACAATTGCGTGGCGTTGGAGATAAAAGCTATACAGTTGTGAACATCTTCGTACGAAAGAATTCAAACGATAACAATAAGCTGAATTTTATACAAAAGGTCAGCTTATTGTTATCGTTTTTTTCGCTTGCTATATGAATGATAAGAACACTCCATACATAAATAGGTAGTAAGGAGGGGATATGTTGAAAAGGATATTGTTAGTTTCAACAAGCGCTCATGATATGAATGGACACCCGACTGGTTTGTGGTTGGAAGAGCTCGCAGCTCCTTATAATTTGTTTAAAAAAGCTAAGTTCGATGTTGATATTGTGTCGATACAGGGTGGTAGAGTACCGATTGATAGAGTGTCTATTCCGAATGGGATACCTCGTGAGTTTAAGCATGTTGCATCTTTGTTGCAAAATACGAATCCGATCTCAACGGTTCATTTTGCGGATTATGATGCGGTTTTATTTGGTGGTGGGCACGGGGCGATTGTAGATTTTGCGGGTAATCCGTATGTTGCAAATTTGATTGAAAATATGTACAACAATAACCGGATTGTGGCGGCTGTTTGTCACGGAGTAAGTTCTTTAGTCGGTGTGAAAAATAAAGATGGTTCGTTTTTTGTTGCCGGTAAGCGTATAACAGGTTATACAAATGATGAGGAAAAAGCTGTGCATTTAGAAAAGCGAGTGCCGTTT
The DNA here is from genome assembly GCF_002218325.1 of Bacillus sp. M13(2017). Taxonomy (NCBI): domain Bacteria; kingdom Bacillati; phylum Bacillota; class Bacilli; order Caryophanales; family Bacillaceae; genus Bacillus; species Bacillus sp. M13(2017). The sequence goes on from NZ_KZ268500.1 coordinate 354,336, forward strand.
TTATTAGAAAGTAAATTGAAAGAAGAAGGGGCTTTGTTTTATGTGGCTCCAAATTTCACGCCGCATGTTGTAGTAGATGGGCGTTTAATTACAGGGCAAAACCCGCAGTCTAGTATGGAAATAGGGAAAGCTATAAGGAGAGCTGTAAATAAAGTATAGAAAAAATGCTCGTTACTTATAAAGGTAGCGGGCATTTTTCTATAGTATAAATGACCCCTTAAACTAAAAAGATATATTGAGTATAGTGACTTCATTTATAATTAATTGTGAATTTGCTATACTATCTTGTATGGACAAAAGGGGAGGCTCTTTTAATGAGAAAAGTTGCATGTGCAAACACTTATATTAATAAAATAAAGCCCGTTATTAGAAAAACGAGTTTTAGTCAATTGAAAATAGATGAAATTGCGAAGTATATGGATATTAGTAAAGCTACTTTATATAAACGTTTTTCTTCAAAAGATGAGATTATTGAAGCTGTGGTAGAAGATTTTATGAACTACCTTCTTGAAGGAGATGCGGATAATCAAGATGAAAGTATGTCTTTTACAGAACGTTTCCAAAAGACGTTTATTCACTCTTTAAAATGTGTGACGTATATTTCAGATGTCTTTTTACAAGATTTGAAAGAGGCATATCCGCACTTATCTGATCAGTTAGTCGCTGCGCAACAAAATCGTAATCATAATTTGCAAATGTTTTTTGAAGCTGGTATGGAACAAGGTTACTTTAATAAAATGAACGCACAATTATTTATGGTGCAAGATGACGTGATGTTAAGACGTATTATAGATCATTCTTTTTGTATTCAGTACGATATTACGTTAAAGAAAGCGATACTTGATTTTTATCAACTAAAGAAGTATCAACTTTTTAAACCAGAGTATATAGAAGCAATTGATGATTCGGAAATTGAAAAAGAAGTTATTGCTATTTTGCAAATGATTTCGTAAAAAAGCAGGTTTTCCTATAGTAATGGAAAACCTGCTTTTTTATTACATGTTATTTTTTACGTATTGCAATACTAATTCAGCTACTGCACCACCTGAAGCTGGGTTTTGACCAGTGATAACACGATTATCTTCTACAGCGAAAGCTTCCCAAGGCTCTGCAGCTTTTTCGTAAAGTCCTCCATTTTTAATGAGTTCATCTTCTGTTAAAAATGGAACAAATTGATCTAATTCAGCTAGTTTTTCTTCTTCATTTGAAAATCCTGTTACTTTTTTACCGCTAATTAAACGTTCCCCATTACTTAATGTAATGTGAAATAAACCAGCAGCTCCGTGACAAACAGAGGAAACGATTCCTCCATTTTCATAAATGTTACGGCTAATCATTTGAAGTTCTTTATTTTCTGGGAAGTCCCAAATCACACCGTGACCACCTGCGTAATAAATAACAGCATAGTCTTCTGGATTCACCTCACTCGGTTTCATTGTAGAACCGAGACGATTCATAAATTCTTTCTTTTGATACCATTCCCAATCGATGCTCTCCGCCATTGCTAAACTATGCGGGTCAATCGGTGTATAACCACCTTGTGGGCTAACATAATCTACTTCGTAACCAGCTTCTTCAACTTTTTTAACGAAATGGACAGCTTCACCAAGCCAAAGACCAGTAGCTCGATTTAAATTTGGATATTTTTCTACGCTCGTTAATACAACTAACATTTTTTTCTTCATCATAATCCTCCTGTAATGTTTCTTCTATATAAAAATTTATTATTTTATTAAGTTAGAAATTGCAAATTTGAATAACCATGTCAGCCCTCTTTATATCGGATTCGAAATTAGTGTATAACAATTTTTGAACAAAGTAAACTAAAAACACTAAATTAGTTTACTTTGTATATTTTTCGTTGACAAACTGTAATGCTGAAACTATGATAGTTCCATGAATATCGAACAACATACATGTTGCGTTTCGGATCCAGTTTGTCGCGCGATAAATATATACATTTGATGAAGTTGTTTAGTAGCGATAGAGGCGCTGAATAACTTTATTTTTCATTTTTATTTACAGTTACTATAATCAGGAGAGGTGTTACACATGGGAAAAGATATAAGTAACCATTCAAAATGGTTTGTTTTCACATTATGTTTTATCGTTTTATTAGGACCGATGAATGCGGTTTTATTTAATGTTGCGTTAGAGGATATGGCTTATGATTTATCCATTAGTCAATCGAAAGTAAGTTGGGTTGTAGTAGGTTATTCCTTATTTGTCGGTGTTGGTTCGATAATATATGGGAAGCTTGCTGATCGTTATAGTGTAAAAAAACTATTGATTATTTCAATTATCATATTTGTAGCTGGGTCCATTATTGGATTTGTAAATCAATCTTATGCGATTGTCATTTTTGCAAGATTAGTGCAGGCGAGTGGGGGCGCGGCGTTTATTGCGCTTAGTATGATTGCGGTAGCAAAATTAGTCGCTCCTGCTAAGAAGCCTGGTGCTTTAGCGATGATTAGTTCTTCTATTGCATTAGCGGTTGGTATTGGTCCTTTAGTTGGTGGGGCTATTACAAATACACTAGGGTGGCCATATTTATTTTTATTTATGGTTATTTCAGTATTGGGGATTTTCTTGCTTATAAAATTTATGCCAGAAGAAGCGCGTCATACGGATGAAGCGTTTCATTTTGATTACATTGGAGCGGCGTTACTATTTGTATTTATTACGACTGTTTTGTTAGGTGTTAATATGAATAGTTGGCTATTTGTGTTATCGATAATTTCCTTATTTTTATTCACGGTTCGTATGAAGAAAGCGGAGCATCCATTTATCGATATTGAGTTATTTTCGAACAAAGCATTTCTTCGTTTAATAACAGTCGGATTTATAATTAATGTGGCGTTATGTGCTAGTTTATTATTATTGCCATTGCTGTTAGGAAGAGAGCATGGATTGTCTCCATTCGTTATCGGAATTGCATTGTTTGTTGCATCACTCTTTGGTATTGTATCTAGTTTTATTACCGGGAAGATTGTCCCTTCGTTTGGAAATGTGAACATGATTTATGTAGCGTCTGTCCTTATGATTGTTGGCTTTTTAATTTTAGGGCTTATTCCGAATGGGAACTTAATAGTTATTTTAGTAGCGATTATTTTAACGTTTATGAGTTATTCTGCCATTCAAGTATCATTGAACACATTTATACCGAAAACATTACATGTAGCTAAAGTTGGAGTCGGTCTTGGTTTATACAATTTAATTAACTTCTTCGGTATGGCATTTGGACCAGCTGTAGCGAGCAAAATTATGGAATCCACAAATAGTTATCGTTTTAATTTTATGTTAATCGTCATTTTAATTGCTGCTCATTTCTTCTTATTAATGGGAATGTCTTCTTTTCAAAAAAAGATGGAGCAATGAATATGCACTTTATATAGAAGAAACCGACTTTCTTATAGAAGGTCGGTTATTTTTCTATCTTGCAAATTACGAAAAAAAGGAGCAAAATAAAAAAGGTCCTAGTCTATACATGGGCAAATGAAAATTTTCATACAGAAGCATTTGAAGTGAGCGAACTTAAAGTGTGTAAAATATAATGATAAACATAAAAGATGATGAATGAGAAAACGGGTGATGAAGTTGAATAGAGCAATCGGTGTTATCGATTCAGGAGTTGGCGGTTTAACAGTAGCGAAGGAATTAATTCGTCAGTTGCCGAAAGAGCGTATCATATATTTAGGAGATACAGCACGTTGTCCTTATGGTCCACGTTCTCGAGAAGAAGTACGTCAATTTACGTGGGAAATGACGGAGCATTTACTAGATTTAAATATTAAAATGTTAGTTATTGCGTGTAATACAGCAACTGCAGTTGTATTAGAAGAGATGCAAAAACAATTACCAATTCCAGTAGTAGGAGTTATTCACCCAGGATCACGTACAGCTTTAAAAGTGACAAACACGTATCACGTTGGGATTATTGGAACGATTGGAACGGTGAAAAGTGGTGCATACGAAGAGGCGTTAAAGTCTATTAATAACCGTGTTATGGTAGAAAGTTTAGCTTGTCCACCTTTCGTTGAACTTGTAGAGAGTGGGAATTTCGAAAGTGAAATGGCGTATGAAGTTGTAAGAGAAACGCTGCAACCACTGAAAAGTACCGATATTGATACACTTATATTAGGGTGTACACATTATCCGATTTTAGGACCTGTTATTAAAAAAGTAATGGGAGATAAAGTGCAACTAATTAGTTCTGGTGATGAAACAGCACGTGAAGTAAGTACAATCTTATATCATAGTAAAATGTTGAATGAAGGAGAAGAACAAAGCGATCATCTCTTCTTAACAACAGGAAAAATAGACTTGTTTAAAGAAATTGCATCAAAATGGTTCGGTCAACCGATTGAAAATGTGAAGCATATTCATTTAGAAAAAGAATAATAGTAGAATTCATATAAGTGAGCTCCTGAGAAATCAGGAGTTTTTTGTTTATCCCGCTATTTTCCGCGCAGTAAGACCTCCACCTCAAAATTCAGTGGAAGAAAAGAAGTTATGTGGGGATGAACAAAACCCCCATTGATTAAAGTTTCACTATATAAGAGGCACGGTTTGTTCTAAAATGTGAAACAGCTCGTATACATAATAGTACAAACTTAGATTTTAGGGGGGAATGGCATGCCTAAATCCACTTTTAAATGGGTTGTTGGTGCTACTGTGAGCGCTGTTTTACTAACAGGGTGTGGCTTTATAAATCAGGAGAAAGCAACTGAACAAATTGATCCGCCAAAACAAGTTACGTATACAGAGGGTGGGAAGAAAGAAGTAGCTAAAAAAGATAAGCAAGGGCAAATGGTAAATAGAGAACTATACCTTGTTGATAAAAATGGTTATGTTGTACCACAAACGTTAGCTATACCTACTCCGAAAGCAAATGAGACTGTGAAGCAAACGTTAGAATACCTTGTGAAAGATGGACCGGTAACAAATTTATTACCGAATGGATTTCGTGCAGTCATTCCGGCGAATACAACGATGACCTTAGATTTGAAAAAGGACGGGACGGCAGTTATTGATTTCTCTAAAGAAATGAAAAATTATGCGAAAGAAGAAGAGCGTCAAATCGTTGAATCTATAGCGTGGACGTTGACGCAATTTACAGAGATAAAACAAGTGCAGTTCCAAATAAATGGTGAGAAATTGGCGAAGATGCCTGTTGGGGGTACACCGCTTGGTGAAGGAGTGAGCCGTGCAAATGGTATTAACTTCGATGATGAACAAGTAGCAGATGTAACGAATACAAAACCAGTCACATTGTATTTCATGGCGCAAAATAATAATAAACAGCAATACTACGTACCAGTCACACGTCGCGTTGCGGAAGGTAAAGAAAATGACTATGCAGCAATTATAGATGAGCTTGTAAAAGGTCCGATTCATCAATCGCTCCTGAATGATTTTAATCCAGGCGTTAAGCTTATTACGAATCCGAAATTACAAGACGGAAATCTTACATTAAACTTTAATGAAAATATATTTGTAAACCCAGATAAAAATATGATTTCAAATTACGTACTGAAGTCGTTAGTTTTATCTTTAACAGAAAAGAAAGGTGTGAAAAATATTTCTATTGAAGTGAATGGAAAAGCAAATCTTATAGATGAAAAGGGTGGAAAGTTAATAAAACCTGTAGATCGTCCAGAAAACGTGAATACAGGTAGTTTTTAATCTTGAATAATTTGATATACTTGTAAGAAAGGAGAATTGCTTTTTGGGTTCTCCTTCTTTTATTGTATACATATCATATATTTAAATTTGGCTATACTAACGAGTAGTAATTAAGAGGAGGTTATTTTTATGCGAGTAGATGGTAGAGAGAAAACAGAATTACGCCATATACATATTCATACGAATTATTTAAAACATCCAGAGGGATCTGTATTAATTGAAGTTGGGGATACAAAGGTGATTTGCTCAGCAACAATTGAAGAGCGTGTCCCGCCGTTTATGCGTGGAGAAGGAAAAGGATGGGTAACAGCTGAATACGCGATGATTCCGCGTGCAACAGAACAACGTACGATTAGGGAGTCAAGTAAAGGGAAAGTAACAGGACGTACAATGGAAATCCAGCGTTTAATTGGACGAGCATTACGTGCGGTAGTTGACTTAGAAGCACTTGGTGAAAGAACGGTTTGGATTGATTGTGATGTTATTCAAGCGGATGGTGGAACGAGAACTGCTTCTATTACAGGTGCATATGTAGCAATGGTATTAGCGTTTGAAAAGCTATTACAAGCAGAAAAAGTATCTAAAATTCCAGTAAAAGATTATTTAGCAGCAACGTCAGTAGGAATTGTTGAAGAACAAGGTGTTGTTTTAGATTTAAACTATGCAGAAGATTCTAAAGCAGACGTTGATATGAACGTGATTATGACTGGAAAAGGTCAGTTTGTTGAAGTGCAAGGAACTGGAGAAGAAGCGACGTTTAGCAGAGCACAGTTAAATGAATTACTTGATGCTGCGGAACAGGGCATTTTCCAACTGATTGATATGCAAAAAGAAGCGTTAGGCGACATCGTATCTCATATAGAGTAGAGGTGGAAAGTATGAAACAAGTTGTTGTAGCGACAAAAAATATGGGTAAAGTACGTGAATTTGCTGAGTTATTTGAGCGATTTGATTTAGAAGTAAAATCATTACACGATTTTCCTCATATTGATGAAGTTGAAGAAACTGGTGAAACATTTGAAGAAAATGCAATTTTAAAAGCGGATAGTTTGAGCAAACAGCTGAATGCAATCGTAATTGCGGATGATTCAGGTCTTATTGTAGATGCTTTAAACGGAAAACCAGGCGTGTATTCAGCTCGTTTTGCTGGTGAACCAAAAAATGATCAAGCAAATATCGATAAAGTGTTACAAGAATTAAATGGCATTGAATTTGAAAAGCGTAAAGCTCGTTTCTATTGTGCATTAGCAGTTGCTTTCCCTGAAGGTGATAAAAAGCCTGTCGTTGTAAATGGGACATGTGAAGGATTTATTTTAGAACAACGCCGCGGAGAAAATGGTTTTGGATACGATCCGATCTTTTATGTGGAAGAATACAAAAAGGCAATGGCGGAATTAAGTTCAGATGAGAAAAATGCTATTAGCCACCGTGGTCGTGCTCTTCGTAAGTTAGAAGAAAAAATCCCAGAATGGTTTTTAGAAGAATAAGGGAGAGAGAGCGATGAAAGCTTTAATCGTAAGCGATAGTCATAGCTCTGTGAAGGAATTACAGCAGTTGAAAGAGAAATATGAAGGGAAAGTAGATATCATGATTCATTGCGGTGATTCAGAGCTAACACCTGCTCATGAAGAACTGCAAGGTTTCCATGTTGTAAAAGGAAACTGTGATTATGCTAACTTTCAAGATGAAATTGTAACTGATGTAAATGGAATTCGCTTCTTAGTTGTGCATGGACATCGCCATAATGTGAAAATGACATTACAAATGCTAGCGTACCATGCTGAAGAAGTAGGAGCGCAAGTTGCATGCTTCGGACATTCTCACGTATTAGGTGCGGAATTAATCGACGGCGTTTTATTTATTAATCCAGGCAGTATTTTATTACCACGTCAGCGTGTAGAAAAGACATTTGCTTTATTAGAAATGGATGAAAATCAAATGGAAGTTCGTTTTGAAACATTAGACGGACAACTAGTTGAACAAGCAGTTTTTAAAAGAGGATAAGAAAATTTATCCTCTTTTAAAAAAGGTGTTGACTTTATGTATGGTTATACATATAATAAATATTGTCGATAGGGCAATGGCGCTAACGAAGAAAAGAAAATAACGTATGCGGGTGTAGTTTAGTGGTAAAACAAGAGCCTTCCAAGCTCTGGTCGAGAGTTCGATTCTCTTCACCCGCTCCATGTCCCAGTAGCTCAGCCGGATAGAGCATACGCCTTCTAAGCGTACGGTCGGGAGTTCGAATCTCTCCTGGGACGCTAAAAAAACCTTGTTGGGGAAGCGTTGAATCCCCGTCTAATAAGTCTTTTAATTCGAAAGTTGAAACGTACAGTGTACGGTCAATATCGAGTTAGGAGGCTTATTTTTTTATGTCTAAAAGACGTGATTCTTTAACGATTAGCGAAGACTTAACGAATATTTTTGACCGGAAGCCGGAAAGGAAACATCTGAAGGGGCTATCTATTGAGAAGGCTCTGTCTACAGTGATACGTCAAATGAGAGCAACGGGATTGCGTGTCCGTACTATTAGTGACTATGAGTTGCATGTTGGTCATTTTATGAGTGTGACGGGTGCTAGGTTTCTCCAGGAGTTGACCGTTGAGCATATTTATTTGTGGCTTTCATCCATGAATGTTAGTAATCAAACTAAATTAACTCGTTTGAAGTGCCTCAAGGCGTTTCTTGGACGTTGTTTCGATAACGGTTGGATTGAGTTCAACTTTTGGAAGGGTGTCAAAATAAAGGTTGATAGCCCTGTTAAAGAGGGGGCAACGGATAGGGAGATTAATCTTCTGCTTTCTATTTTAGATTTAACTCGCTTCATAGAATTGAGGGATGCTACATCTGTATTGCTTATGTATCAGACAGGAATACGAGTTGGGACGCTGTCTCAATTGGAGCATAAACATGTGAACTTAGAAAATAAAGTGCTACGTATTGACGGTGGAATTATTAAGAATCATGAATCTATACATTTACCTTTTGATGATATTCTTGCTAGAGTCTTAGGCGCTCTTATGAAGCAAAATGACATTATTAGGAAAGAGTGTAATGTAAAGAATGATTATTTATTCATTACGAAAAATGGAGGGCGGATCGCTACGAGTCCGACAAATAACAATATAACTAAAAGACTGAGTAAGCATTCTAAGGATTACGGTCTGAAGAATATAAATCCTCATGCTTTACGGAGAGGCTTTGCGAAGAATTTACTCGGGAAAGGAGCAAATATAGCTCTAATCTCTAAGGCTCTTGGACATAGTGATTTAGCTGTTACAACAAGATATTTGCATTTAGATAAGGAAGAAGTAGCGGAGAGTCTGAGAAACTTCCTGTAAATAAAATAAGAGCATCTTGGCGGATGCTCCTTGTGGGGTAGACTGTTGGCGCAGTCCGTGACCCAAAATAATCGACTCAAAACTAAATAACGGATAATCCCGTACATTCAGTACCTTCATTCTATCGAAAAAATCTAAGGAGTGCAAGGTCTCTTAAGTATTGCCTTTTTTAGCTACTGAGTTAAGGGATTTCCGCACGAGGAATGACCTAACACTCGCAAAACTTGAACAGGTTAGCTAAGCCGATGTCAGAAAGTTAAGCGTACGCCCCCTAAAGTGTTTCCTTGTTTACACTAGGTGTAGTCTAGGTGCGAACGACCATTAAAGGTTCGGTGGCTGCTTGGTGTCCTACGGGACAGGTGGCAACGGATAGATATAAGCTCATAGGACAAGCTTTGTGAGTAGAAAGTCCGTTGAGGGGGAAATCCCTGTGTTTAAACAAGGTGATACAATACGGATACTTCAACAACTCATCCTAGCTCAGTATTAAGACATCTACTTTATGTCGTATTAACCTTTGTTTTTGCGATGTAAGGTAGATATTTTCTGTCCAAGCCGTTTCTTAATCAATCTAAGCCATGCTCAGTAAAGGGAAGACCTAAAGTCAACTATTGAGGTAAAAGAAAGTGGAAAAGTTCTCAAAAAGTGAACATAAACTGGGTAAGAGAGAACGACTACTTTAAGTAAACTTTTCTTGTAACTTGACCTAAAGTCAAGGTATAATGTTGCTATAAGGATACAAAATGTATCAAAAGTAAGTATGAAATGATAAAAAATGTATCAGGTAGATCCCGGAGGTGGAGGAATTAAGATCCTCTTTAGGAAACAAAAGTTCACTTTTTGAGAACATCAGGGATTATTTTTTTTAGATTAGGGTTAACTTTAAGTAAACTTTTGTAGAGGAAAGTTATTTTTTTAACTTCTAGGTTGCCCTGAGGCTAACTTTGTCCTGAATGTTGTCAAAATGACGACTTTTTATGCCTTGTGAGTAAACTATAGGTTTACTTGAGGGTAACTTTGTCTTGAAAGTTGTTAAAGTGAAAACTTTTGATGCTTTGTGAGTAAAAGTATTACCTGAGTAATATTCCTTGTTAAAAGTGGAATACTATGTAAAGAAAAAAGCCTCTCAGTGCGCCAACACTGAAAAGCTTTCAATAAAATATTACTTTTTGTCTTTACTCAGATTGATTACGCTAATGACAACAACGAGTAAAGAACAAACCGCAGTAACGGTAGGTGCATCCATATGTACTCACCACCTTTAGACTCATCGTACTCCAATACGGTGAGTTTTTCATTTCTATTATACATGACATCTTGTACATAAAACAAAAGTATTTTTCTATACAAGTTTATTTTCTTTATTTTAAACAATGATAGAGATGCGCCAAAGGAGAACACAAATGCTTTTACTCTGATAGTTGTCCGAATCTCTTAAAAATTACTCGATTTAAACAGTTAAATATCACTTGAAAGTATAACCTCCAAAGTAAGTGTAACTCATTGAAGTTAAATACCTTTAAATTGTAAAGTTTTGAAGCATATCACCTTTAAAGTATAAATCGCTAATCAGAACATTGTATGAAAATGTAACTCTTGGTATGATATCAAGACCTTAAGGAACTGAGGTAAATTTAACCAAGAGAGAAGGCTGATCAGATGAATAATGAAGTAAGAAGTTCATACCGAGAGGGACAAGAAAGACAAGTACACTTTGAAGTAGATGAAGCCAAGTATCAGGAGTTTAAGAGATTAGCTGAAGAGTTAGGCATGGATTACAGGAATAAGGAAGCTAAAGCGAAGCAACTTGATGGATTAAGCAGGAAGAAGGCTATTAAGCGCCAACAAGAAGCTAACTATGACACAAGACATTGGAGCATTCAACTAGCAAGCGGGCACCAACAACTTGAACATGTTCCCTTAGAAGTTAAAGGGCTAGTATTGGCGCTTAGTAGTTTACTGAAGCCTAAATCTAAAGGGAAGTTAACAGGTAGAGGTTTGAAGGGATTATCCTTAAATGAAATAGCTGATAAGTTAAACCGTCCAATAAATACATTGCGACCTCTTCTAAAACAAGCTGAATTATATGGACTGATCCATAGTGTAAAAGTTGGGAAAGAGAACAATTACTTCATAGAGATGGAATACTATCAATGTGGAAAATCCAAAGAAGCTGAAGACTTCATAAAAGTATTTCAAATTAAGATGCTGGCAATTGTACAAGATAAGAAGCTGAACTTTACAGACTTGGGTATCTTATCCGTATTGCTTAATCATATGCATTATGAAAGTCATATCATTTGTGAAGAACCTACAAGCCCTCTCTACAGTGAAATGAAAGTTTGGCGACCTCAGAACATTGCAGACAAGTTACTATTAAATATACAAGCGGTTAGACGTACACTCCGCAAGTTTAACAATGAGGGTATCACAGTTGAAATGAAAGCTTACGGGATTAAAACTATCATACTGAATCCAGAAAGTTTCTCGCGTAGCAAACTTAAGATTGATATGGACAAACTAAAAGAGGTCGCCAATCGAGAGAAAGGCAACCTCACAAGAAAGAACTATTTTAAGTGAAGATCCGAAAAAGTCTCGCCTTACTCCTCCTACAGATTGGGCGGGGCTTTTTGTTTCTATAATTATTCTAACATGTTCATATTTTGCTTTCAATCTCAAAAACGTTCATATTTCGCACTACGTTCAACATATACGTTCATATTTCGCACTATGTTAAAATAAGTTTAATCCCTTGGGAGAGTAGGACTGAATCCACTTTTTAGCCATTTAATCCTTATTAGTTATTATCTTTTGGGTTTTAAAACCTTATCCGTTTTCATTATCTAGTAAGGTCCTCTTTTCCACATTAGAGGTCTATTCCTAAAGTATATGAGGGAACTGCCTGAGAGGTGGTTCCTTTTTAGATTTTAAAAGCCATGTACAAAATGTACAATAACCTATATAAAGCTCTAAAGCTAATCCTTTTGTAAGAAGGACAATAGCCGTACTAGTAAGATTAACTTTAACAGATTGAAACCCTGTGACATTCGCAAGCTCATTATCACCGTCAATCTTATATAGTTTAAGTATGAACGGTGGTGAGAGCGTCAGCGAACACGTGCGGAGCACAATGCTACAAGATAAGTCACGCATGTACCTCATGCAAGATATACTCAATAGCTACATCCTCTCAAGTTATAGCTTATTAGATCAACCTCAACGGTATTAATCTCTGTAGAAAATGGAAGCAATCAAGTTCGTTGCTTTTGAAAGTATATAAATGTAAAAAATTTACTTCAGGGTGCGAAAAACTGAAAAGAACTTCTCTGAAGTGAAGTCTCTAGTGAGTACCAGCGTATAAAACAAATATATCTATACTTTATAGATAAAAGCCCTTCTGTGGCTAAAATAATCACCGTTCAAGAAATTCAAATACCCTCAAGGGTAATCTATAGAGTGATTCCTACGTGAAGTCACTACCTACAAAGGTAACTGCATAGAATTGATAACTTTTATGCGGAAAACCTTATAAATACGGAATTTTATAAGAATAAATATTCATCTAAATACATCATTCTCGCCAGATTGAAACCCTAGTGATTTATTCACTTCATGAAATCACCTCAATGAATTTCTAAAGATGCCTGTTGAAGCCTTGCCGCTAACGGACGTACTAAACGATTACATCTTTAGAGGGTATTCTCAATATTATCCATCTAGTTAACATAATAAATCTTATAACCAGCACTTTATAATAGTTAATTATTTATAGTAAGTTATCATCTTAGTAGTTAACCCCCTACAGCTATACTCCATCAGAAGTGGGGCTAGTAAGGGGTAATCTTATCAGATGGAGAGCCTACCTAGTAAGCAGTGAATCTCCTCAGATTGAAATGCTTATCTGTATATCCACCTAGTTAATGTACCTATAAGGGTAAGCTATGTAGCTAAGCATACATGGTTACTATGTGTGATGTTGATACCACACAGCATATTGGAAGCGGACTTGAGAGAGAGTGCAAAAGGGCCGATAAACACAGAGGTAATACAGCAAGAGCTACAACAACAGAGAGCGGCACAGGAGAGTACACAGAGCCGTCATCACTGAGGATGTAACAGAGGATACAAAGAAGAGGAGGCAACAGAGGGAACAACAACAAAGGAACTGATGAGCGATCAGGAAAAAGAAAAAAGAGCTACAACAACAGAGAAGAAGCGAAAGCAAGTCGAATATAGAGGAGAACTTACAAGCTTATAATTCTCTTGTGATTTAATCTTTGACGAATGGCTCGGGGGAAAATCCAACAAGGGCTAGAGGGGAGGGGGCGCTCAAAGAAAAGCGGCGGGGCTGGTTGGGAACCGATTCCTATTATATGTCTAATTACTTCAGAGTGAGAGCTCCGGAGATTTTCTCTAATAAGTTTAGGAAAAAAACTTGACGGATTACTATATTTGATTGTATATTTAAATGTTAATGAGTTGACAAAATAGGCTAATTCATGCTATACTCTTATTAAGAGATTGAGTTTAGGTTCCGCCTTCTTAGATGCAATCTCCGTAGAACTCCTTTCTTTACACTTCAGAAATGCCCTCTTCTCTCTATTAAATCTACTTTTAAAATGTTGCTTTCAATTGCAACGCATTCAAGTTCTTTCCTTTCTCCTTTTTTGTGACAAGCAAACTCCCTCTTAAGCTTGGAAAACTTGGAGGGTTTGCTTGGTTACCCAGTTCAAGCCGCAACTTTTCTCTTTAAAGACACAAGAATCTCGAGTCGACTCTTAAGAGAGTCAATAAAAAATAATACGGAAAGTTTAGATTCCGAAGCTTCCTTATTACGATTGGTATTATACTCATTGTCCGAACTTAAGAGAATCACTTAAGAGCGGACTCGAGATTTTTTTTCACCTATTGAGTCAAAATCTTGACAGATAAATACACCCTAAACAGACATACCCTTGAAAGGATGATTTATATTTGAAAATTGATATTACCTTACCAGATACAGACATTCGAGCCCGAGATCACTTACGTTACATAGTATTCGCGAATAAGTTTCACAACATTTCCATTGTAGATCTTTGCCATAAAGCAAATTTACATTTTAAGCAATTCCAAAGGGCAATTTGCGGTGAATCAAGCTACAGAAATCAAAGCTATGTTGGGCAACGATTAGTAGATGCCTTGCCCTGGGATGTCACCGAAGAGATGATCCAAGAGAGTTTATCTCTAATGGATGCGATTGCTGAGAAGCTTAAGAAATTTGACTCCAAAGTAAATAAGGACGGTGAGTCCCGTGAATAATCAAGGCGAGAAGACTCCTAAAACAACTCCTAAAACGAAAAACTCCCAAAAAGTAAAAGATATCTCCAATAGTAGAACCTTGCGAGACTGGAGAGAGTTAGATACCTCAATTACATTATCACCCTCAAGCTATGATAACGATTTACAATTCCACATGAGTATTCCTATAGAGTTATCAGCATCTCTCAATCTAAAGCAACAAGATTTCCTTCACAACTTAATCGAAACGAAAATGACTATTTCCAGGGCGGCTGAAATGACTGGAATTTCCGAAAGCTACGGGAGAAAAATTACCCAGATGCCCAATGCAAGAGCTTATCTTTCAGCATTGCGCAACCAAAGATCTGCGATTGAGATAATGAGCCATAATGAGCTTCTAGCTGAATTGTCAGCAATCGGAAGAGGAAATTCCACTGACGACTTTGTAAATGCCAAGACTGACAAGGTCACAGAAGTTAGGACTCCGTCAAATGTAAGGGTTCAAGCTATGCAGATTTTAGCTAAGTGGCATAAGGTCTTATTTGATGGTCCCACGAATCAAAACTTACATTTCAGTGATCAGACTATTGTAGTAGACATAGAAGATTTAGATGAGGACTTTCAAGATCCGGAACTTAAGGATGTGACTCCAGAGCCTAACGTTATCGACATTAAAGAATAAAACTTTAAAGCATCAATCACTAAAGAATACCAAAGAAAAGGATGATACATATGAAGAACTCAATTAACTTAGAAGCTTTCCTAAATAGCCCGGTAGGAAGAAAACTTCAAAATGAAGCTGAAAAGCATATTTCTAAACTTAAA
Source organism: Bacillus sp. M13(2017) (assembly GCF_002218325.1). Taxonomy (NCBI): domain Bacteria; kingdom Bacillati; phylum Bacillota; class Bacilli; order Caryophanales; family Bacillaceae; genus Bacillus; species Bacillus sp. M13(2017). Next base: position 369,467 of record NZ_KZ268500.1, read on the forward strand.
GAAGAACGTGACAAGAAGAAGGAGACTCTTAAGGCTAAGGAGTTCATATACGGCGAGTTGACTACAGGAGCTTCTCATCTTCGAAATGTACAACTCTATCGCGAGATAGAGGGAATTCCTTCTGTCGTAGAAACAAACTCTTGGGGACAGGTCGATAAAATCACTCCGCTGAAAAATTACGGAGATGTTCCTCCAACTCTTGCTGAGGACATTAAAAAGGCTAATCCGCTGGTATACAGACGCTTACGTTCCAACGACTTAAAGGATATCCCGAAATCTGACGCCTTCTATGAGACTGAAATCTACTCGGAGAATTGTCCTGTTGAGATTTTTGACGCCTATATTCAAAGACCTAGCAATGATCCAGGGAGTCCAAGATACTCTAGAGATTGGCTCGATCATTATAATAGCCCTAAGGATTTTGAAAACGGCGAAAGCAAGCAACTCAAACAACTTACAGAGCTCTATTCTACAGAGAACCTACGTGTAATTGCTCAAGACATCAGAGCTCTTCAAACTGAGATTGAGAACATCGAGAAGGAGATATACTGATGACGCCCCTCAACGATAAAACTATGAATGACTCACTCCACGAGGTAAAAACCTCGGAGGGTTTTACCTTCATAGTCTCCACTTATGAGCTCCTAAATTTATCCCCATGGATTCAACCCTCTGAGCATTCCTTCGATGACCTAATCTTCTACGGTAAACTTATTTTGGCTGATAGGAAATCTCTAAAGCGACAACTCAAAAGAAAATACAAGCCTATTCGAGTTCTCAATGAGTCTGATCGTTTTGTGTGGTTTATCTCAGAAGATCTCTTCCGCTCGCCAGTAGCTTTCTCTCTAGAAGATAGAAACTCGAAGTTTGAAATCTCGGAGGAAGATAGGGATATCTTGAAAGGTCTAATGACGGATAAACTTGCAAGGCAGTTACTTTCGTAGCTGTCTTTTTTTGTTTGGAATCATAGAAGAGGAAAGAAATCTTTAAAATAATTTCCGGAATTGCATTGACCTAATTTCCGAAATCGTATAAAGTATTACTTGTAAGAGGGAAACAGACAAATACCTTTATCGAACTGAGGTGATTTCATGAATGAGACTACTCAAAAGTTTTACGAGCGAATCCAAGAAGAGTTGAACTTGAAAGATATTAAGGAAGCTCAAAAAGTTTACAGATTCTACAGTGCTCTTAAAGGGATGACTAAGATAATAAGTGAGGAAGAGTTACAGAAGCTATTCAAGATGGCTCTTAATGGAGAAGCTTTGATCTCAGAAGATAGGAGGTTTAAAGGGTAAAACCTTTTTATCTCTTAAGTAATTTCGGAAATTATAAACTAAATAAAAAGCTCAGTGAGTACCAGTCACCGAGCTGAAAGGAGCGTACAGGATGACATTAAAACCATTTTGGAAAGCTTTTCTTGGCGGATCAACTCTCCTAGTCATGATGTACACACTTGTATTTCTATACTCGTATCTTATCACGAGGTAAGTTAGACGGTCAAAGAACTCAATCATTAAAAGGCAACTAAGCCGTAAAAAACTTAATGGAGGAATTTAAAATGAAATTAGTAGGAAACGATACTTTTAACGGAATGAAAAAGCTTAATGAGATGAACAATCAAGAGAAACTTTATATGACATTACTTAATTCGATAGATAACTTGAAGGACGAAATCTATAACTTTGAAGCTGCATACAACGAATTAGCTTTTGTTTCAGGGGATGACATTGAAGAAGATGAGCTTCAAATGGAGATTATTACGAGTAGGTTATCGGATTTCTATAGGGACTTGGAACAGTGTAAGGATCAATTGATTAAAACTGCAAAAGGCTTTACTCTGAAGGAAATTCAGTACTTACATGCGAACTATAAGAGCTATCAAAGTTAATGTCTGTTTAGAGTTACTTAGAAGTAACACATAATCTTGATGAGGGGGAGGAGCGACAAGTCGTCACTCCTCTTTTTCACTAGAGTCCTCAGCCTCTTCTTCCTTATCTTTTATTGCGTTTTCTCTGATTATACTTATGAGCACCTTCACAAAGGTCTCACAATCTAGAGTCCCTACAGTCTCTACAATCATCTTCTCACTCCTTTTTATCCCTTAGGTCTTCAGCCTTTATGATTTCTTTATACTTATTTAAGTCTATTTCACCGTTACGTATCTTCCTACGAACTATCTCCACAAATTTCTCTGCAAAGAGTTTGCAATTAAGTTCTCCTATCTCGGTAACTATCATGCCGTTACTACGATATGTTCTACGGGGCTTTTCCAATCTAATAACCTCCTTTTAGTTTATACAGAAAATTATAACATTCTGAAGAATTAGTTAATTTGAGAAAGTTTTGCCTTGACGGTAGCCTATATAATAAGGTAAGATTTTCTCAAAAGGTCACTTGACCGAAAACTGGAAAGTTTCAATTTCTGAAATGTATAGGCTATTATGATGCAAGTTTTATAGATTGGTTCGGGAGTTCGAATCTCTCCTGGGACGCTAAAAAAACCTTGTTATCAAAAGATAACAAGGTTTTTTGTTTGTCTAAAATTTGATGTTTGGGTTATAGGTGTAGTTCATTCTTGATATTTGCGACCTTTCCTTTGATATTAAGCAGTTGCATATGTACTTCTTTTTCTTAAATAAAAAGAGCGCCATTTATGCGCCCTATTCCTCTTATTTAATTTAAAGAATCAATAGGTTTATGATGGAACTCAAATCCATATCCAGATTCTCTTAATTGTTTACTTACAATATTATAAAACTCTTTACCATTCTAGTACGATTGAGCAGCAGTTATCGGAACTTATTCCCGGTAGTGTGTTACAATTAATAGAAGCGGAAAACGAGAATCTCCAATTGACTGGACCTGTGATTGGTTAGATGGTTTAAGAAGGTCGTATAAAAAAGGGAGATGGCGCAAAGATGGCGAGATCAAATGAGAATGATTTAACGGAGAAATTGGCGGAAGGTCACCGGAAATATGGTGATGGCAATTTTACAGTACAGAACATCGGTGATGAAACTAACCCGAATTGGACTGTCGTAAAAAATGTGAGGAAGGGATCGGCAGGCATTCGCGAAGGAGAAGATATATTAAGACTGCGATCAAAATATATAAAATAGTACGGAAATGGGCGGAGCGGGAGTTCGAATCTCTCCTGGGACGCTAAGAAAACCTTGTTATCTTTTTGATAACAAGGTTTTTTGTTTGTTTTAAATTAGTTGTTAATAAACTTGTCAAAGACAAAACCATAATCTTTCACATTATATTGTTTCTTCGTATCAACAAGCCAGTTAAAGGCGATCTCGTTCATCTCTTTAAATTGCTCTGCTAAGTTTACTTGTGCGTTTGAAATACGGCTGAAAGCGTTAGATGCCATATCTAAACTTTTATGTGCATATTTTAATGTAATGTCGTTGTCGTATGAAATTTCTTCAATTTTAAGTAAAGCCTTATATAAATCTTTTAATTCTTCAATATGTTTTTTATGAACATCAATTGAGTAATGCTCATCTCCCATTTGAAACTTAATTTCTATATCTAAATCAATCGTTCCTGCAGTTTCAAGTGCTACGTTTTTAATTTGATATTTACTATAGCTATAGCGGCGCAGTGTGCGTTTTTTACTTGTTGCGCTTGTACCATCTAGGTGAAGTAATCCTTTGTTTGTGAAGCAATATTCATCTGATTTGGATTTAATTAGAAAATAAATTTTCTCTCCATCTTCGTGCATCACGTAATCATCAGCATCAACTTTATCGTAATCTTTCGGTGTAATGACAGAACCTACATCGCTTAACCCTAAAACATCAGCAGCTACTTTTTTGAACATATATAATCCCCCTTGTAAATTAAATTCTTAATTGTACAAAAATATATTAACATGATTTTAACAAAGAGTTTTCTTTTAATGAGAAAATATTGGGAGGTAAGTTAAGAAAAGGAACGAATATTATTATAAAATATGTAAAAAGGTGCTGAGAAAAAGTGTACCATCATACAAGAACAAAAGGAGATTTAGCTGTTTTAAAGGCACAAGTTGATTTGTATGAAAAAGGATACATGATTTTAATGCCGCAAACAGAGCATTCGCCGTTTGATCTTGTAGTATATAAAGACGTGAGATTTAAAAGGGTACAAGTGAAATATAGAGAATTGAATGCAAGAGGGATACTAGAAGTTAGATTCCGATCTAGTTATTCTACGACAAGCGGAGTCACTACAAAAGAAGTGAATAAAGAAGAGATAGATGTGTATTGTGTATACTGTCCTCAAACAGATCTTTGTTATTATTTCAATCCAAAATTATTTAGTAAATCTATTAGTTTAAGAGTGGATTCTCCGAAAAATAACCAAGAGAAAAAAGTTAATTTTGCAAGTGATTATAGAGAAACTCCGTGAAAGCACCTCAAGCGATATGAGGTGTTTTTCAATCCTCTTTTGAAATCTTACAATTCTGTAAGGTAACTGTAAGGTAGTTCGATGGTAACAAATTGCTAATCCTCTATAATGAAGATAACAACGATAAAACGAGGAGGAAGAAATGATGAAAGGATTAGTTGTAACGGGCTTGACGGTTGCTTTTGGATTTGTAGCGTATGAGAAATTAACGTATGTAGTTGATGTTGTGAAACATTTGATTGCTTAGAGAAAACAGCCATGAGAGGGAAAGGGAATGAGTGAATGAATGGAATGGTTATTTGGAATTATAGGTACTTGTAGTGTAGTGTTATTGTTCTTTGTCCCAAGTGGTATACTTAGTTCGACAACAAGTTTGTTCTTCTTAAGTTTGTTTGCTTGTACGATGCTTATTATTATGTTTTTAATGAAGCGAAGTAAACCAATCTTCTATTTTAGCATGATTGTTATGGCAATTATTGTTCTCCAAATTATTACCCTTGTAATATACCCCACAATTATAAAAGCTTTCCATTAATGATAAATCCTCTGCGTTTGTTGCTGGGGATTTTTATTTGTACAATTTTAATTTTTAGTAGAGATTTATTTGTATTGGAATGTAAAAATTAAATATTTTTATATTTCAAACAAATAGTTTTGGGATGTTGTGTTCTCATTACGCATTTGATATATTTACTTTGAACATAATTAAAATCAAGAAAAAGAGGCGGACGTATGGATAAAAAAGAAAATACGGTCGTATTGTTTCCACAACTATCAGAGCGCTATATTGATGAAGGTTTTTTAGCGCTGAAAGAGCGGAAATTCGAAGATGCATTGCGCTGCTTTGAAATATTACGTCAGTATAATGCGGAAACGGAACAAACGGAATTAGCTTCAGTTATTTGTTTACTCGAATTAAAACGTATGGAAGAAGCGAAAGACAAATGTGAACAGTTGCTTAAAACAGGAGTTGTCTTATTTGGTGATATTCTTGAAACGTACGTGACTATTTTAGTTCAAACAAATGATTATGAAGGTGTTATTGAAACTGTTGAAAAGGTTTTACAAACGAAAGATATAATGCCTGATCAAAAGGAAAAATTAGCGCAGCTTGCTTTATTTGCAGAAGGTATGCTAAATGAAGGAGACGCATCGCTAGTGGATTCGAATTTTGAATTGGATGAGTTTACTAATGAAATTTTTGGAGAAAACTTTGGACAGAAGCTAAGAGCGATTCAGCGACTTTCTTTAAAAGACTTAGATCTTGCATTACCTGTTTTAAAGAAATTTTTAATAGACGAAGAGCAACACCCCTATTTGAAAACTTCTATTTTGTATAAAATGATAGAAAGTCAGGTAGAAGAGGAAATAGAGGTAGAAAAGTTTGGGAATACGATTAAGGTAATTCCAGTATTTACAGGTCATAATGAGGAGCAATCCAATAACATTATACATAAATTATCAAGTCGATTAGAGCAAAATTATCCCGATATATTTGAAGCGATGGTTACATATTGGAAAGAATTGCAAATTAGCGTTTTCCCATTCGCTCTATTAATGGATAAAGAGGAGATTTGGTCAGCTGTTTTAGAGAGAATTGGAAGAAAGCGTTTCGGATTGGCTATTGATGAAGAAGAGCTTATGGCAGCATACAATATCGAATTGGAAGAGTTTCATATTGCCTATCAATGGTTATTACGTGTTGAAAGAGAAGGATATTTGCCCGTATAATTATGAAAAAGAATCGTTCAGTTCTTGAAACGAGCATATTCTATGTTATAATGTAAGGGTTGCAAAAGGCAGAAAACTGCCTGTTTGTAAGAGAAGAGAAGTGTAATTCTCTTACTTAATATGTTTCATATTATTCTCGAACAAAATATACCGTAGTTGTCTTCTGGGCAATTAGTAGATTGGAACATTATATCTGAAAGCTTTTGCTAGAGGATTATTTGTGTATTTGTTATTTCAAAAAAGAGATAATGAAGATCTTAATCTATAGAGGTATGTGCATACATTATTATAGTTGGAGGGAAAGAATAAATGTCTACAAAATGGGAAAAATTAGAAGGTAACGTTGGCGTTTTAACAATCGAAGTTGATGCTAAAGAAGTAAACAACTCTATCGACGCTGCGTTCAAAAAAGTAGTAAAAACAATTAACGTACCAGGTTTCCGTAAAGGAAAAATGCCTCGTCCATTATTCGAACAACGCTTTGGTATTGAATCTTTATACCAAGATGCTTTAGATATCATTTTACCAAAAGCATACGGTGAAGCGATTGAAGAAGCTGGTATCTTCCCAGTTGATCATCCTGAAATCGACATCGAGAAGTTCGAAAAAAATGCTAACCTTATCTTCACTGCAAAAGTTACAGTGAAACCTGAAGTTAAATTAGGTGAGTACAAAGGTTTAGCAGTAGAAAAAGTTGAAACAACTGTAACTGACGAAGATGTAGAGAACGAATTAAAATCTTTACAAGAGCGTCAAGCTGAGCTAGTTGTTAAAGAAGAAGGAACTGTTGAAAACGGTGATACAGCTGTAATCGACTTCGAAGGTTTCGTTGATGGCGAAGCATTTGAAGGCGGAAAAGGCGAAAACTACTCTCTAGCAATCGGTTCTGGTACATTCATCCCAGGTTTCGAAGAACAAGTAATCGGTCTTAAATCTGGTGAGTCTAAAGACGTTGAAGTATCATTCCCAGAAGAGTACCATGCTGCTGAATTAGCTGGCAAACCAGCAACATTCAAAGTAACAATTCACGAAATCAAAACAAAAGAACTTCCTGAGTTAAATGACGAGTTCGCTAAAGAAGCAGACGAAGCGGTTGCAACTCTTGATGAATTAAAAGCAAAACTTCGCACAAACTTAGAAGAAGGCAAAAAGCACGAAGCTGAGCACAAAGTACGTGACGAAGTAGTAGAATTAGCTGCTGCTAACGCTGAAATCGAAATTCCAGAAGCTATGATCAACACTGAGTTAGATCGTATGGTTCGTGAATTCGAGCAACGTTTAAGCCAACAAGGTATGAACCTTGAGCTTTACTACCAATTCACAGGTACTGATGCTGACAAATTAAAAGAGCAAATGAAAGAAGATGCACAAAAACGTGTAAGAATCAATCTTGTTCTTGAAGCTATCATTGAAGCTGAAAACATCGAAGTTACTGACGAAGAAGTAACTGCAGAAGTTGAAAAAATGGCTGAAATGTATGGTATGCCAGTAGACGCTATCAAGCAAGCTCTTGGAAGCGTAGACGCTTTAGCTGAAGATCTTAAAGTGCGTAAAGCTGTAGACTTCTTAGTAGAAAACGCTGCATAATAAAATAACAAGGCACGATTAAAATCGTGCCTTGTTTTATAAATATAGAAATATATTTATAAAACTTTTCGATGGAGAAGGAAAAGTTCCTTTACAAGTCGAATATACATATTTCAAAAGTTTTAAAAATTTTTTATTTGTACATAACTAGTCATATTATTTGTATTTCTCGCCACGTAGTGACATAATATGTATTTACATACGATACATTTATCGTGTACATACGAAGGCAAGAGGTTAGCACTTTGTAAGGGGTGTGAAAATATGTTTAAATTTAATGATGAAAAAGGGCAATTAAAATGTTCTTTCTGTGGTAAAACACAAACGCAAGTTCGAAAGTTAGTGGCAGGTCCAGGTGTTTACATTTGTGACGAGTGTATCGAACTTTGTACTGAAATTGTACAAGAGGAGCTTGCGAAGGACGAAGAAGTAGAATTCAAAGATGTACCGAAACCGGTAGAAATTCGTGAAATCTTAGATGAGTATGTCATCGGGCAAGATAGCGCGAAAAAAGCACTAGCAGTAGCGGTATATAACCATTACAAACGCATTAATTCTAACAGCAAAATTGATGATGTAGAATTAGCGAAGAGTAATATCGCACTTATCGGGCCAACAGGTAGTGGTAAAACATTACTTGCACAAACGTTAGCGCGTATTCTAAATGTTCCATTTGCAATCGCGGACGCAACATCTTTAACAGAAGCTGGATATGTTGGGGAAGATGTAGAAAATATCTTACTAAAATTAATTCAAGCAGCTGATTATGATGTAGAGAAAGCGGAAAAAGGAATCATTTATATTGATGAGATTGATAAAGTGGCACGTAAGTCCGAAAATCCATCAATTACACGTGATGTATCTGGTGAAGGTGTGCAGCAGGCACTTCTGAAAATTTTAGAAGGTACTGTAGCAAGCGTTCCACCTCAAGGTGGTCGTAAGCATCCGCACCAAGAGTTTATTCAAATTGATACAACGAACATCTTATTCATTTGTGGTGGAGCGTTTGATGGCATTGAGCCGATTATTAAACGTCGCCTTGGTGAAAAAGTAATTGGATTTGGTTCTGAGAAGAAAAATGCTGATGTAAATGAGAAGCATGTTTTATCTCACGTATTACCAGAGGATCTTTTAAGATTTGGTTTAATTCCAGAGTTTATCGGTCGTCTTCCAGTTATTGCGAACCTAGAGCCACTTGATGAAGATGCTCTTGTTGATATTTTAACGAAACCGAAAAATGCACTTGTTAAGCAATTCCAAAAACTATTGGAGCTTGACGATGTTGAGTTAGAGTTTGAAGAAGGTGCACTAATCGAAATTGCGAAAAAAGCAATTGAACGTAAAACGGGTGCTCGTGGACTTCGTTCTATTATTGAAGGCTTAATGCTTGATGTAATGTTCGAACTTCCATCTCGTAAAGATATCGAGAAGTGTATTCTTACAAAAGAAACAGTAGCTGATAATGAGCCGCCAAAATTGGTGTTACAAGACGGTACTGTACTTGATACAAAAACATCTGCATAATGCGAAAGGGAAACAGCAATTTTTATAATTGCTGTTTTTCTTTATGTTTAGCTACGTTCCTCCGCGGAAATACTAAGAGATAAAATATTGCGGGAGGAAATAAATAATGAGCTGGACAAATATATTTTTAGTTGTTCAACTTGTTTTTGGTGTAATTGTCGGATTGTATTTCTGGCATTTACTTCGAAATCAACGAACACAAAAAGTTTCAATTGATCGAGAATCGAAAAAAGAATTAGAACAGCTTCGTAAAATGCGTGAGATTTCTTTAACAGAGCCGCTAGCAGAAAAGGTGCGTCCTACAACCTTTTTAGATATTGTAGGGCAAGAGGACGGGATTAAGTCGTTAAAAGCGGCTCTTTGTGGTCCGAATCCGCAACATGTAATCATATATGGCCCGCCAGGTGTTGGGAAAACAGCGGCAGCACGTCTTGTATTAGAAGAAGCGAAACGAAATCCTAAATCTCCATTTCGTACGAATGCAACATTTATTGAACTTGATGCGACAACAGCTCGGTTTGATGAACGTGGTATCGCAGACCCTTTAATTGGTTCGGTGCATGATCCGATTTATCAAGGTGCTGGGGCGATGGGGCAAGCAGGTATTCCGCAACCGAAAAAAGGTGCTGTAACAGATGCACATGGTGGTATTTTGTTTATTGATGAGATTGGCGAGCTCCATCCGATTCAAATGAACAAAATGTTAAAGGTGTTAGAAGATCGAAAAGTATTTTTAGAAAGTGCGTACTATAGTGAAGAAAATACGATGATCCCAACATATATACATGATATTTTCCAAAAAGGCTTACCGGCAGATTTTCGTTTAGTTGGAGCAACGACACGTTCGCCAGAGGAAATTCCTCCTGCTATTCGGTCACGTTGCTTAGAAGTATTTTTCCGTGAATTAGATACGGAAGAAATTCAAAAAGTAGCGAAAAATGCCGCGGAAAAAGTGGAAATGCAAATAGGTGAAAATGGTATTGAAATGATTGGGATGTATGCAAGGAATGGACGAGAAGCGATTAATCTCGTGCAAATCTCTGCTGGTATGGCGATAAATGAAGAACGTTCTTTCATTAAGGATGAAGATATAGAGTGGGTTGTTCACTCGAGTCAGCTTACACCGAAATATGAAAAGCGCATTTATCCGATTCCAAGGATTGGTCTTGTAAATGGTCTTGCTGTATACGGACCAAATACAGGTGCGTTATTAGAAATTGAAGTAACAGCAATTCTGGCGAAAGATAAAGGATCGGTAAATGTTACCGGAATTGTGGAAGAAGAAAGTATTGGTAGTCAAACGAAATCGATTCGTCGTAAAAGTATGGCGAAAGGCTCTGTTGATAATGTATTAACAGTACTTCGTTCTTTAGATGTGTTGCCAGAAGGATATGATATACATATTAATTTTCCAGGTGGTATCCCAATTGATGGACCTTCTGCAGGAATCGCTATGGCAACAGGTGTATATTCTGCGGTGCACCGCACGTATGTAAATAATGAAGTAGCGATGACAGGGGAAATAAGTATACACGGAGAGGTAAAGCCTATTGGTGGCGTGTACGCAAAAATAAAAGCTGCGAAAAAAGCGGGAGCTAAGAAAGTCATTATTCCTGCTGAAAATATGCAACCATTTTTGTATACGATCAAGGGAATTGAAATTATTCCTGTTCGTAAGTTAAAAGAAGTATTTGAGTTAACGTTTATGCAAGAAAATATGCATAGAGAGCTAGATGTACATACTCACGTAGACGAAACAGATGCACAATCTATGTAAAAATAAACAATAATAAAATTTGCCAGACTTCGTTTAAGTTTGTATGCTTAATCGGAGTCTTTTTTCTTTTCGTGAGGTAGAAAAACAAGCTATTTACAATTGCGCGGAATCTCAGCAATTGCATCTAGGTGTATTGTAATATAAAATAGTTGAACAGGAGTTTAATTTATTATGGAGGTGCTATGTCTAGTATGAATACGAACGAAAGAATCGTGCCCCTCCTACCATTAAGAGGCGTTCTCGTATATCCAACGATGGTTTTGCATCTTGATGTAGGACGTGATAAATCGATACAAGCACTAGAGCAGGCGGCAATGGATGAAAATATCATCTTTTTAGCAATGCAAAAAGAAATGAATATCGATGATCCGAAAGAAGATGACATATATAGTGTAGGTACGGTGGCGAAAGTGAAGCAAATGTTAAAATTGCCGAACGGTACGCTTCGTGTCCTTGTGGAAGGTTTACATAGAGCAGAAGTAATAGAGTTTATCGAAGAAGAAAATGTAGTACAAGTGTCTATTAAAACGGTAACTGAAGAAGTAGAAGATGATTTAGAAGAGAAAGCTTTTATGCGTACGTTACTGGAGCATTTCGAACAATATATTAAAGTTTCGAAAAAAGTTTCAAATGAAACATTTGCAACGGTAGCTGATGTGGAAGAACCAGGGAGATTAGCTGATCTAATTGCCTCTCACTTGCCAATTAAAACGAAGCAGAAACAAGAGATTCTAGAGATTGTATCTGTAAAAGAACGATTACAAACACTTATTTCAATTATTCAAGATGAACAAGAGTTACTTAGCCTAGAAAAGAAAATTGGGCAAAAAGTGAAACGTTCCATGGAGCGCACGCAAAAAGAATATTTCTTACGTGAGCAAATGAAGGCGATTCAAACTGAACTTGGCGACAAAGAAGGCAAGGGCGGAGAAGTAGAAGAACTTCGTGAGAAAATTGAACAGTCAGGAATGCCGGAAGAAACAATGAAGGCTGCGCTGAAAGAATTAGATCGTTATGAAAAGTTACCAGCAAGTTCTGCGGAGAGTGGTGTTATTCGCAATTATATTGATTGGTTATTAGCGCTTCCGTGGACAGAGGCAACAGAAGATATAATTGACCTTGCTCATTCGGAAGAGATTTTAAATAACGATCATTACGGTCTTGAAAAAGTGAAAGAGCGTGTACTTGAATATTTAGCTGTACAGAAGTTAACGAATTCATTAAAAGGACCTATCCTTTGTTTAGTAGGCCCTCCTGGGGTCGGCAAAACTTCGTTAGCGCGTTCAATTGCAACATCATTGAATCGTAACTTCGTCCGTGTATCTCTTGGTGGTGTGCGTGATGAATCTGAAATTCGTGGTCACCGCCGTACATATGTTGGAGCAATGCCAGGACGCATTATTCAAGGTATGAAAAAGGCGAAAACAGTTAATCCAGTCTTCTTATTAGATGAGATTGATAAAATGTCTAACGATTTCCGTGGAGATCCATCAGCGGCATTACTTGAAGTATTAGATCCAGAACAAAACCATAACTTCAGTGATCATTACATTGAAGAACCATATGATCTATCAAAAGTTATGTTTGTAGCAACTGCTAATACACTTTCAAGTATTCCAGGTCCATTACTTGACCGTATGGAAATCATTTCGATTGCTGGCTATACAGAACTTGAAAAAGTACACATTGCTCGTGAGCATTTATTGCCGAAACAATTAAAAGAACATGGCTTACGAAAAGGTAATTTACAAGTGCGTGATGAAGCGCTGCTTGAGATTATTCGTTATTATACACGTGAGGCTGGTGTTCGTACGCTAGAGCGCCAAATTGCAAAAGTTTGCCGTAAAGTAGCGAAGATTATCGTTACAGCAGAACGTAAACGTATCGTTGTGACAGAGAAAAAGATTGTTGATTTACTTGGTAAACACATATTCCGTTATGGGCAAGCTGAAAAAACAGACCAAGTTGGTATGGCAACAGGTCTAGCTTACACAGCAGCAGGCGGCGATACACTTGCCATTGAAGTTTCTGTAGCGCCAGGAAAAGGGAAACTAATTTTAACAGGGAAACTTGGGGATGTTATGAAAGAATCAGCACAAGCTGCGTTTAGTTATATACGTTCTCGTGCAGAAGAGCTTCAGATTGATCCGAATTTCCATGAGAAAAATGATATTCATATTCACGTTCCAGAAGGAGCAGTTCCAAAAGACGGACCGTCAGCAGGTATTACGATGGCAACGGCACTTATTTCTGCGCTAACAGGTATTCCTGTAAGTAAAGAAGTGGGTATGACAGGTGAAATTACACTTCGTGGTCGTGTATTACCAATTGGTGGTTTAAAAGAAAAAACATTAAGTGCTCACCGCGCAGGCTTAACAAAAATTATTTTGCCAGCAGAAAACGAGAAAGATTTAGATGATATTCCAGAGAGCGTAAAAGAAAACCTTACGTTTGTGCTTGCATCTCATTTAGATGAAGTATTGGAGCACGCATTAGTAGGAGTGAAACAATGAAAGTAACAAAAGCAGATATTGTAATTAGTGCTGTTAAACCAGAACAATATCCAGACAGTGATTTACCAGAAATTGCATTAGCAGGTCGTTCAAATGTGGGGAAGTCTTCCTTTATTAATAAAATTTTAAATCGTAAAAAGTTAGTGCGTATTTCTTCTAAACCAGGAAAAACGCAAACGCTGAACTTTTTCTTAATCAATGAGATGATGCACTTTGTTGATGTTCCAGGTTACGGATATGCAAAAGTATCTAAATCGGAGCGCGCTGCATGGGGGAAAATGATTGAAACGTACTTTACAACTCGTGAGCAATTAGACGCAGCTGTATTAGTAGTTGATTTACGTCACCAACCAACAAGTGATGACGTGATGATGTATGATTTCTTAAAGCATTATGAAATCCCAACAATTATTATTGCGACGAAAGCCGATAAAATTCCGAAAGGGAAATGGCAAAAGCATTTAAAAGTTGTAAAAGAAACGCTTGCTGTTGAAATTGGCGATGAAATTGTTCTATTCTCTTCTGAAACAGGACTTGGAAAAGAAGAAGCGTGGAAAGCAATTCATAAATTTACAAAAACAAAAAACGCGTGACGAATGTCGCGCGTTTTTGTTTTGCTAAATTTTTTAGCGTACGTTTAATGTAACTTCAATATTTCCTCGTGTTGCTTTCGAGTAAGGACATACACCGTGAGCCGCTTCTACAAGTTCTTGTGCTTCGCTATGTGAAACGCCAGCCACATGTACATCAAGTACAGCAGATAGACCGAAACCACCATCTGTATCTTTTCCGATAGAAACGTGAGCAGTTACTTCTGTACTTTCTACTTTCATACGTTTTGTACGAATGACAAGTTGTAATGCACTATCGAAACAAGCTGCATAACCAGCTGCAAATAGTTGTTCTGGATTTGTTGCTTCTCCGCCTGCACCACCTAGTGCTTTCGGCATTTTTACATCAAGATTTAATATGCCATCATCTGAAACTACTTTCCCATTTCTTCCACCTGTTGCTGTTACTGAAGCAGTATATAATTTATCCATATTTATTCCCCTTTTCCATCATTAATTGTTTTCATTGTGTCAATTAGTTTATTTAGTTGAATTAATAAAGAGAGATATTCTTGCTCTGTAATTCCTAAGTTTGTAGCCATCGTTGTCGGTAATGAACAAGCCTTTTCCTTTAAATCTTTGCCTTGTTCTGTTAATTCAATACAAACTTTTCGCTCGTCTTCTTTGGAACGAACACGTTTTACAAGTTTTAATGATTCCATTCGTTTTAACATAGGTGTTAACGTACCAGAATCTAAAAATAGACGTTCTCCAATTTCTTTTACTGTTAGTCCATCTTGCTCCCATAGTACGAGTAAAGTAATGTACTGGGGATACGTAATACCCATTTCTTCTAAATAAGGTCGATAAAAACGAGTAACCTCTCTAGAGCAGGCGTAAATAGAAAAACAAAGTTGGTTATCTAGATGCAAAGAGTTTTCTGTCATAAATAACTCCCTTCTAATTAAGTTGTGCACAATTTAATTTTGTAAAACTAATATAACGAAAAAGAAATACAATGTCAAATACATTGTATTGAGAAAGTCTTTGTTACATTTTGGAACAATCATACATATTTTCCTTCATGATGAAAGAAGATAGGGAAGATGATGTTATAATTTATATGGAATAGTTTCCATCACTTGATTATGAGGGCTTTTTTTGGTAACGTACAAATAGAGTTATTAATTTATAATCATTATAAAGTAGAAGTTTTTTTATTAGTGTTACTGAATCTCCTTTATTACATACAGAGAATAATTAAAAAATAATCGGTTGTTCACACGATTGTCAGATTCATAAGAGGAAAGTTGTATTATGATAGTAGATAAAGTGATAAAACGGGTGAAGGGGGACATGCTGCGTGCATATTCTTGTTGTTAGTGTAAATTATCGAACAGCCCCTGTAGAATTTCGTGAGAAACTCACATTTCAGGCAGCAGAACTAGAGCGAGCGATGACTACATTACAAAATCAAAAGAGCGTGTTAGAGAATGTCATTGTATCAACTTGTAATCGCACTGAGATTTATGCTGTTGTCGATCAATTACACACGGGACGGTATTATATTAAGAAGTTTTTAGCTGATTGGTTTCAGCTTGAAATAGAAGAAGTTGCGCCATATTTAACTATTTTTGAACAAGATGGTGCAATAGATCATTTATTCCGCGTAACGTGCGGTTTAGATTCAATGGTAGTCGGAGAAACGCAGATTTTAGGTCAAATAAAAGATAGCTTTTTAGAAGCGCAACAAGTTAAAGCAACAGGCACAATTTTTAATGAATTGTTTAAGCAAGTCATTACATTAGCAAAACGTGCCCACTCAGAAACAACAATCGGGGAAAGTGCGATGTCTGTTAGTTATGCTGCTGTTGAGCTTGGAAAGAAAATATTTGGCGAGTTAACAGATTGTCATGTGCTTATTCTTGGTGCTGGTAAAATGGGCGAACTTGCACTGCAAAACTTATATGGAAGTGGTGCTCGTAAAGTAACAGTTATGAATAGGACGCTTTCGAAAGCAGAAGTAATGGCTGAGAAATATATGGGACATGCAAAATCGTTAAGCGAATTACAATGTGCATTATTAGAAGCAGATATTTTAATTAGTTCAACTGGTGCATCTGAGTATGTCATTACGAAAGAGATGATGACAAAGGTGGAGAAAATGCGCTCTGGTCGCCCTTTATTTATGGTTGATATTGCAGTACCACGTGATATTGATCCAGCGATTGATGAGTTAGAAGGTTCTTTCTTGTATGACATTGATGATTTGCAAGGAGTAGTGGAGGCAAACCGTGCTGAGCGTTTGAAAGAAGCAGAGAAAATTCAATTTATGATTGAAGAGGAAATTGTTCTATTTAAAACGTGGTTAAGTACACTTGGTGTTGTTCCATTAATATCAGCTCTTCGTGATAAGGCACTTGCAATCCAAAGTGAAACAATGGTAAGCCTAGAGCGAAAAATACCAAACCTTAGTGATCGTGAGAAAAAAGTTATTAGTAAGCATACGAAAAGTATTATTAATCAATTATTAAAAGACCCAATTTTAGTAGCGAAAGAAATAGCTGCTGAAGAGGGAGCGAGCGAAAAATTAGCGTTATTTGCGAAGATTTTCGATTTAGAAACGGAAGAAGTAGAACATAAAAGAGTGTGGACACCATCCGTTCCATCTTTATAATTTGGAAGGATGATCGGATGAGTTTTTTAAATAACAGTATTATTTATCATATTGCAATTATTTTATATGCTTGTAGCATTAGTTTATATTTTATAGATTATTTCCAAAGTAACCGAAAGGCGAACCGATTTGCTTTTTGGTTACTTTCGATTGTATGGGTATTGCAGTCTATTTTTATGTTGCTTAGGGCGACAGATTCAGAAACGAACCCCATTTTAACTTTATTATCAGGGATTTATTTTTATGTTTGGTTATTGATTACGATGTCATTAGTCATAAATCGATTTATGCGCGTTGACTTTTTAGTCTTCTTTACAAATGTTGTTGCATTTGGCGTAAGCGCTTTTTCTATTTTTACACCGCTCGGAAAGATGTCGCCAGTACTTGCAGAGCAATTAGTTTCAGAACTTGTATACGTGCATGTTGGAATGGCGATTATTTCTTATGCAACGTTTACGGTATCGTTTATTTTTTCTATTATGTATTTACTGCAATATCGCCTATTAAAAAAGAAAAAGTGGAATGCGAGATTAAGAAGGTTAGGGAATTTACCGAAGCTTGAATCTACGTCTTACGGATTAAATTTATTTTCTGTTCCATTTTTCTTACTAGCAATTTTATTAGGATGTATATGGGGATATACAAAATTAGATAATTTTCATTGGTATGATACGAAAGTAATTGGTTCGTTTGTCGTTCTATTTGTATACTGTGCGGGCTTGTATTTAAGAGCGGCAGATGTGTTGCAAGGGAAGAAAATTGTACTGTGGAATGTAGGGGCCTTTCTCGTAATGCTAGTTAACATTTTTTTATTAAGTAGTTTATCTAATTTCCACTTTTGGTATTTATAATGAGGAGAGAGAATTATGCGCAAAATTATTGTAGGGTCACGAAAGAGTAAGCTAGCATTAACACAAACAAACTGGTTTATTGATCAGTTAAAAGCACTTGGTTTACCATATGAATTTGAAGTGAAAGAAATTGTCACTAAAGGTGATGTGATTTTAGATGTTACTCTTTCAAAAGTAGGCGGAAAAGGTTTGTTCGTTAAAGAAATTGAGCATGCGTTACTTACGAAAGAAATCGATATGGCTGTACATAGTATGAAAGATATGCCAGCCGTACTTCCAGAAGGATTGATGATTGGCTGTACACCAAAGCGTGTTGACCCTCGTGATGCTTTTATCTCAAAAAATGGAGCATCGTTTAAAGAGTTAGCGGAAGGTGCTATTTTAGGTACGAGTAGTTTAAGACGTAGTGCACAGCTACTCGCTGCGAGACCAGATTTACAAGTGAAGTGGATTCGCGGAAATATCGATACACGTTTACGTAAATTAAAAGAAGAGGATTACGATGCGATTATTTTAGCGACAGCTGGATTACAAAGAATGGGCTGGGATGATGAAGTTATTACAGAACATTTAGATGAAACGTTATGTGTACCTGCTGTAGGACAAGGTGCATTAGCGATTGAATGTCGTGAGGATGATAAGGATTTATTGCAGCTGTTAGCGCATATTAATGATGCGATAACAGAAAGAACAGTGGCAGCGGAGCGAGTATTTCTTCATAAACTTGAAGGTGGATGCCAAGTTCCAATCGCTGGATATGCAACCCTTACAAAAAATGATGCAATCGAATTAACAGCTCTTGTCGGCTCTATGGATGGCTCTGTTTTATTAAAAGAGACAGTAGTGGGTACTAATCCTGAGGAAGTAGGATTAGAGGCCGCAGACCGTTTAATTAAGCGAGGCGCCAAAGAACTCATTCTTGCTGCAAATAAGGAGCAACAATAAATATGAACGCTCTCGCTGGAAAAACGGTATTGATTACACGTGCCCAGCATCAAGCGAAACAAATGAGTGTAGCAGTGAAAGAAAAGAGCGGAATTCCATTGGAAATTCCGCTTTTGCGTATGGAAGGTATGTCTCATAGGCAAATTCAACATATCAAAGAGCAGCTACATTCATACGACTGGGTTATTTTTACGAGCAGAAATGGTGTAGCTTTTTTTCTAGATAGTTTAAAAAAGAAACTACCACTAACCATTAAAATCGCTGCAGTAGGTGTGAAAACAAAATTAGAGTTAGAAAAAAGGGGCTATCAAGTTCATTTTGTTCCGACTTCATTTGTTGCAGAAGCATTTGCAGAAGAGTTTCTAAAAGAATTAAGTGGAAACGAACGTATTTTATTTCCGAAAGGGAATTTAGCAAGAGAGGTAATTCCGGTTGCACTTCGGGAAATTGGTGTTTCTCTAGATGAGCTAATCGTATACGGTACGAAAGTGAATATAGAAAAAAAGCAAGAGCTTATAGCGGCATTGAAGTTAGGGAAAGTAGACATTATTACATTTACGAGTCCTTCAACTGTTACTAGTTTTGTTCGTTTACTTGAGGGTACAAACTGGAGAGAATGGACAAAAAAATGTACAATTGCTTGTATAGGACCTATTACGGAAAAAGAGGCAAGTCTTTATTTTCCGTCTGTTATTGTGCCGAAAGAGTATACTGTAGAAGCATTACTACAATATGTTTGTGAATCTATAAAATGAAAGAATGGGGATAGAAATCTATGAACTCTTTACAATTTAATCGTCATCGTCGTTTAAGACAAAGCGGGGGCATGCGTGCGCTTGTGCGTGAAACGTTTTTACATACGGAAGATTTTATTTACCCTATTTTTGTATTAGAAGGTGAAAATGTTCGTAATGAAGTTCCTTCTATGCCAGGCGTATATCAAATGTCTTTAGATTTATTGCAAGCTGAAATGCAAGAAGTTGTTGATTTAGGTATTCGTTCTGTTATTGTATTTGGTTTACCTGCTGAAAAGGATGAAGTTGGATCATCAGCATATTGTGATCATGGAATTGTACAACGTGCTATTCAGCAAATTAAAGGTGATTTCCCTGAGCTAGTAGTAGTTGCAGACACATGTTTATGTCAATTTACAAGCCATGGTCATTGCGGTGTAATTGAAGATGGTATTATTTTAAATGACGAGTCTCTTGCGGTTCTTGCGAAAACAGCTGTAAGTCAAGCGAAAGCAGGAGCGGACATTATTGCGCCATCAAACATGATGGACGGCTTCGTAACAGCAATTCGCCAAGCATTAGACGAAAATGGTTTTGAACACGTGCCAGTTATGTCGTACGCTGTGAAATATTCATCAGCATTTTATGGACCATTCCGTGATGCTGCGCATGGTGCACCACAATTTGGTGACCGTAAAACATATCAAATGGATCCGGCAAACCGTATGGAAGCATTCCGTGAAGCAGAATCAGATGTAATGGAAGGTGCAGATTTCTTAATCGTAAAACCAGCTCTTTCTTACTTAGATATCGTTCGTGATGTGAAAAATAACTTTAATTTACCAGTTGTCGCTTATAATGTAAGTGGTGAATATTCGATGATTAAAGCGGCAGCGCAAAATGGTTGGATTAATGAAAAAGAAGTTGTTCTTGAAAAATTAATTAGTATGAAACGTGCAGGGGCAGATTTAATTATTACGTATCATGCAAAAGATGCAGCAAGATGGTTACAAGAAGGAGGCACTAAATAATGAAAAAGTTTGATAAGTCAATTGCAGCGTTTGAAGAGGCGCAAGACTTAATGCCTGGTGGCGTAAATAGCCCGGTTCGTGCCTTTAAGTCTGTTGGGATGAATCCGTTGTTTATGGAGCGTGGAAAAGGTTCTAAAGTATATGATATCGATGGGAATGAATACATCGACTACGTATTATCATGGGGTCCTTTAATTCATGGTCATGCAAATGATCGTGTTGTAGAAGCGTTAAAATCTGTCGCTGAAAGAGGTACAAGCTTCGGTGCACCAACAGAAATTGAAAATAAATTAGCAAAACTTGTTATTGAGCGTGTGCCATCAATTGAGATTGTGCGTATGGTTAACTCTGGAACGGAAGCAACAATGAGTGCACTACGTTTAGCTCGTGGTTATACAGGTCGTAATAAAATCTTGAAATTTATTGGTTGTTACCACGGTCATGGTGATTCGTTATTAATTAAAGCTGGTTCTGGTGTGGCGACTTTAGGTTTACCAGATAGTCCTGGTGTACCAGAAGGTGTAGCGAAAAATACGATTACAGTAGCTTATAACGATTTAGAAAGCGTAAAATACGCGTTTGAACAATTCGGTGATGATATTGCTTGTGTAATTGTAGAACCAGTAGCAGGAAATATGGGGGTTGTTCCACCGCAGCCTGGATTTTTAGAAGGGCTTCGTGAAGTAACAGAACAAAACGGTGCATTGCTTATTTTTGATGAAGTAATGACAGGGTTCCGAGTAGCTTATAATTGTGGTCAAGGTTATTATGGCGTAACACCTGATTTAACATGCTTAGGTAAAGTAATCGGTGGTGGTTTACCGGTAGGAGCATACGGTGGTAAAGCAGAAATTATGCGCCAAGTTGCGCCAAGCGGACCGATTTACCAAGCTGGTACTTTATCAGGTAACCCACTTGCAATGGCGGCAGGTTATGAAACGTTAATACAGTTAACGCCAGAATCATATGTAGAATTTGAGCGTAAAGCTGAAATGTTAGAAGATGGATTACGTAAAGCAGCTGAAAAACATGGCATTCCGCATCATATTAACCGTGCAGGCTCTATGATTGGTATTTTCTTTACAGATGAACCTGTTATTAATTACGATGCAGCAAAATCTTCAAATTTAGAATTCTTTGCGGCTTACTATCGTGAAATGGTAGAACAAGGTGTATTCTTACCACCATCTCAATTCGAAGGTTTATTCTTATCGACAGCACATAGTGATGCAGATATTGAAGCGACGATTGCAGCAGCTGAAATTGCAATGTCAAAATTAAAAGCGTAATGTATTAGAGAAAATCGCTCTCCATAAGGGGAGCGATTTTTTTTATTCATAAAGTAAGCTTTCCACACATAAATCTGTAATGACATATAGTTTGGGAGGGGGAAAAGAAGTGGCTGCAGATCATTCATTACGATTTTCATTAAAAGAATCTGTGTGGTTCCAAAAAGGACAGGAAGTCGAAGAACTTTTGTCAATTTCGTTAGATCCAGACGTTGAGATAGAAGAGCTTGATCATGAAGTAATCGTGAGAGGACAATTAGATTTAACGGGAGAGTATGTTGCACGAAAAGATGATTCCGCGTATTCATTAAGAGAACTATCGCCAGCAAAGTCAATTGATTATGTAGAAACAAGAGAAGATGGGGTTAATGAACTTGTTCATTCCTTTCCACTTGAAATATCAATTCCGAGAAATCGAGTGAAAGTAATTGAAGAGCTATATGTATCAATCGAGGAATTTGATTATGAATTAAAGGAAAATGGTTGCTTACAATTATTAGCGGATATATCTATTACCGGTTTGTGTGATGAAGAGAGAAGCGAGGATGAAGTTGAAGAGGAAGAAACGGTGTATGCTGAGTTAGAAGAAGATTCAGCGCAAGAGGATGAAAATAGACCGGCGCCGCATGTAGAAGAAACAGCATATAAGGAATCAGATGAGTGGGAAGATTACGCATTTGAACCGTTCCAATTAGAGGAAAGAAAAGAGCAGGAATTAGAAGAAGAGAAAATAGAAGAACATGAATTTGTGGAACGTGAAGAGGAGCAAGAAACAACGCCGCAATTTGAACTGTTCGGACGAAAAGATTTCAAGAAAGAAAAAGCGAAAAAGCAGGAAGAACAAGAAGAAGAGTACTCACAGCGAGATGAAAATGCGCTTTATTTAACAAAACTATTTACGAAAGAACCGGAAGAAGAATTTACAAAGTTAAGAATGTATTTCGTGCAAGAAGGAGATACAATTGAATCTATTGCAGACCGTTATGAAACGTCTGTACAAAATTTATACCGTGTCAATCAAACAGAAGATATATTTTTAAATACGGGGCAAATTATTTATATTCCCGTTTCAAGGGTAAAGGCGAAATAAGGAAGTGAGTGTTTTCACTCACTTCCTTTCTTAGAGGCTATGTTTTGAATAGAAAGGGTTATTCGTATGGATATTGAGTTGCGAAATCACTATGAACCTATCGTGAGGCAATATAGATTGGATACGCAGCATATGGAAGAGCACGGAAATGTAATGAAAATTTATACGAATCAAGGTCCATATGCACTCAAGAAAATAGAAGGCAGAAAGTTAGAGCGGAATAACTTTCTGCATCATATTCAATATTTGAAGGAGAAAGGTTTTTCAAATTATGTACCTATATATCATGCGACGGATGGAAGTTATATTTTAAGTGACGGGACGTATAATTATTATTTAATGCCTTGGTTAGAACGTGCAGAAGGAAACGGTGAGGACAATGATCAATACCATAAAATGTTTCAGACACTTGGAATGTTGCATCAAAAAACTGTGAAGGAAGAAACGTATACGGAAGAAGATTTAGAAAAACATTATACAACTATATCCGATTGTTGGGAAAATGATGGTGAGATGTTAGAAGAGTTTCTCGTAGAATCTGAATCAAAATGGTATATGTCCCCGTTTGAATTGCAATATTGTACGTACTATCATCATGTAATGAGAGCGCGTGAATTTGCAACGAAGCAATTAAATGAGTGGAACGATGCGATGAAAGAAAAAGAGAAAACGCGTATTACTTTTGTGCATGGTAATGTGTCACTTAATCATTTTTTATTTGACTATGAGCGGAATGGCTATTTTATTAGTTTAGAAAAATCGAAGTTTGCAACGCCTGTGCAAGATATAGTAGGTTTTTATTCACGGTCTTTAAACACATATCCAATCGCAAGAAGTGATCGGTTTGAATGGTTTCAAATGTATCAAAAAAATTTCCCTTTTACGAAAGAAGAGCAACTACTTATGTTTGCGTATATGACGTATCCATCGCAATTTATTCGGCAAATCCAGTCTTATAAGAAAAGAAGAGAGCGTCGTAATGAGGAAAATGAACTTCTCGGAGTAAAGAGTTTGCAACAATCGCATTGGCTCGTTAGTAATATAGAATATTTCCTTTCGCAATTACAAGCTGCCCAGCAAGGGAACGGATAAAGAAGATAAGTAGAGGGTACTACTTATCTTCTTTTTTTCATTCCAAAAGCTATAGTCTTAAATTTATCTTGACGAATAAGGTTTCGTTTTTTACACTATTGTATATAATAATTAACAATCATATAAATGCCTTGAAGGGGAAGAGTATAACAAGAAACGTCTTCAGAGAGGAGAATCATTAGCTGGGAGATTCTCTAGATAGTTATGTTAGAAGGTAGCCCTGGAGCATCTTTTCTGAACGGAATAGTTCTCATTAGGAAAAGACGGATTTGTCCGTTATCAAATTAAGAGTATAAGCAAATTATGAATTTGTTTGTAAATAAAGGTGGTACCGCGATGTCCCTCGTCCTTTTTGGATGAGGGACATTTTTTATTTTAAGGAGGGAAAATAATGTCAAACACGGAAAAGAATTTACCAACTAAATATGATCATATGTCCGTTGAAGAAGGCCTTTATCAATGGTGGCTTGAAGGCAAATATTTTGAAGCAACAGGAGACGAGAAGAAACAACCGTATACAATTGTAATTCCACCTCCGAACGTAACTGGTAAGTTACACTTAGGTCATGCTTGGGATACAACTCTTCAAGATATTTTAACTCGTACGAAGCGTATGCAAGGATACGATGTACTATGGCTTCCAGGAATGGACCATGCTGGTATCGCAACACAAGCGAAAGTAGAAGGAAAACTTCGTGAAGAAGGTATTTCACGTTACGATCTTGGCCGTGAAAAATTCCTTGAAAAAGCTTGGGAGTGGAAAGAAGAGTACGCTTCTCACATTCGTCAACAATGGGGGAAAGTTGGTTTAGGACTAGACTATTCTCGTGAACGTTTCACATTAGACAAAGGTTTATCAGATGCGGTTAATAAAGTATTCGTTCAATTATACGAAAAAGGCTTAATTTATCGTGGTGAATATATCATCAACTGGGATCCAGCAACACGTACAGCTCTTTCTGATATTGAAGTAATTCATAAAGAAGTTCAAGGTGCATTCTACCATATGAACTATCCGTTAACAGATGGTTCTGGTCACATTCGTCTTGCGACAACTCGTCCAGAAACGATGCTTGGTGATACAGCAGTAGCAGTTCATCCAGAAGACGATCGTTACAAACATTTAATCGGAAAAACAGTTACACTTCCAATCGTAGGCCGTGAGATTCCGATTATTGCTGATGAGTACGTAGAAAAAGATTTCGGAACGGGCGTTGTAAAAATTACACCAGCTCATGACCCGAATGACTTTGAAGTAGGTAACCGTCATGACTTACCACGCATTTTAGTAATGAACGAAGATGGAACAATGAACGAAAAAGCTGGTAAGTATAACGGTATGGATCGTTTCGAATGCCGTAAAGAATTAGTAAAAGACTTACAAGAAGCTGGCGTATTAGTAGAAATCGAGCCACATATGCATTCAGTAGGTCATAGTGAGCGTAGCGGTGCAGTTGTTGAGCCTTATTTATCAACACAGTGGTTCGTAAAAATGGCTCCACTTGCTGAAAAAGCAGTAGCGCTTCAACAAAAAGAAGAAGAAAAAGTAACGTTCGTACCAGAGCGTTTTGAAAACACATATTTACGTTGGATGGAAAATATTCATGACTGGTGTATTTCTCGTCAATTATGGTGGGGACACCGTATTCCAGCTTGGTACCATAAAGAAACTGGTGAAGTATACGTAGGTACAGAAGCACCAGCAGATATTGAAAACTGGAATCAAGATAACGATGTACTTGATACATGGTTCAGTTCAGCATTATGGCCATTCTCCACACTTGGTTGGCCAAATGAAGATTCAGCAGACTTCAAACGTTACTATTCAACAGATGCACTAGTAACGGGTTATGATATCATCTTCTTCTGGGTATCTCGTATGATTTTCCAAGGTTTAGAGTTTACAGGCGAGCGTCCATTTAAAGATGTATTAATTCACGGTTTAGTTCGTGACGAGCAAGGTCGTAAAATGAGTAAATCTCTTGGTAACGGTATTGATCCAATGGATGTTATCGAGAAGTACGGTGCAGATGCAATGCGTTTCTTCTTATCAACAGGAAGTGCACCAGGTCAAGATTTACGTTTCAGCATGGAAAAAGTAGAATCTACTTGGAACTTCATTAATAAAATTTGGAACGCATCACGTTTCGTATTAATGAACATGGATGATATGAAGTATGAAGAAATCGATTTAACTGGTGAAAAATCAGTTGCGGATAAGTGGATCTTAACTCGCTTAAACGAAACAATCGAAAGCGTAACACGTAACATGGATAAATATGAGTTCGGTGAAGCTGGTCGTTCATTATACAACTTCATTTGGGACGATTTCTGTGATTGGTATATTGAAATGGCGAAACTTCCACTATACGGTGAAGATGAAGCAGCTAAGAAAACAACTCGTTCTATTTTAGTTTACGTATTAGATCAAACAATGCGTCTATTACACCCATTCATGCCATTCGTAACAGAGAAAATTTGGCAACATTTACCGCATGAAGGCGAGTCTATTACAGTAGCTGCGTGGCCAACAGTTCGCGAAGATTTACAAGATACGGAGGCTGCGGCAGAAATGCACCTTCTAGTTGATATCATTCGCTCTGTTCGTAACATCCGTGCAGAAGTAAATACGCCAATGAGCAAAAAAGTTCAAATGCAAATTAAAGCAAAAGATGAGGCTGTACTTGCTCAACTTACGAAAAACAGCTCTTACATTGAGCGTTTCTGTAACCCAAGCGAATTAACAATTCAAACAGACTTACAAGCGCCAGAAAAGGCAATGACTGCAATCGTATCAGGTGCAGAGTTATTCTTACCGTTAGCTGATCTTATCAATCTTGATGAAGAGAGAGCTCGTCTTGAGAAAGAACTTGAGAAGTTCGATAAAGAAGTAGAACGTGTACAGAAGAAACTTTCTAACCAAGGTTTCGTAGCGAAAGCTCCTGCAGCGGTTATTGAAGGAGAGCGTGCGAAAGAGCAAGATTACCTAGAAAAACGCGAAGCAGTTCGTCAACGTCTAGCAGATCTTGAAAAGTAAAAATGTTTTTAGAGACTCACTATATTGGTGAGTCCCTTTTCTTTGCGTATAATAGAACTATGAAAGTTGTCTTTTGAAAGGGGAAAAATATACGTGATACATACATACAAAGAAGCGATAGGGTGGATCCATAGCCGATTGAAATTTGGAATGAAGCCAGGATTAGAAAGAATGAGATGGATGTTAGAAGAACTTGGAAATCCAGAGCGTCATATCAAATGTGTTCATCTTGCTGGTACAAATGGAAAAGGTTCAACGTTAACATATATGCGTTACATGTTAGAAGGCGCGAAATATAAGGTAGGAACGTTTACCTCTCCTTACATCGAA
This sequence comes from Bacillus sp. M13(2017), assembly GCF_002218325.1. Taxonomy (NCBI): domain Bacteria; kingdom Bacillati; phylum Bacillota; class Bacilli; order Caryophanales; family Bacillaceae; genus Bacillus; species Bacillus sp. M13(2017). Next base: position 396,627 of record NZ_KZ268500.1, read on the forward strand.
TCATTTAATGAACGCATTAGTGTGAATGGAACACCAATTGCAGACGAAGAGATTACTGAACTTGTAAAGCTGGTAAAACCAGTCGTGGAAAAACTAGATGAAACGGATTTAGGGGAAGCGACAGAGTTTGAAATTATTACTGTTATGGCGATTTGCTATTTCGGCAAATTCAATTTCTGTGATGTTGTTTTATTTGAAACAGGGCTTGGTGGACGTTTTGATTCTACCAATGTTATACACCCTGTTCTCACGATTATTACGAATATCGGTCACGATCATATGCATATTTTAGGAAATACACTAGGAGAAATTGCATATGAAAAGGCGGGGATTATTAAGTCTGGCGTGCCGGTAATTACTGGTGTACAAGATGAAGAAGCTTTGCAAGTCATTCAAAATGTTGCAAAGGAAAATCATGCAAACTTATACGAGATGGGCAACCATTTTACAGCATTACATAAACAGTCTAGTGAAGATGGAGAACAGTTCGATTTCACTTGTCCTTTCGCCTCTTTTGAAGATGTGCGAATCACAATGAAAGGCAGCCACCAAGTAGGAAACGCAGCACTTGCGCTTATGGCAGTCATGTATGTAAAAACATATGTATCATTTTTAATTGAGGAAGAAGAAATAAGAACTGGATTACAGGAAGCGTATTGGGTGGGGCGCTTTGAAAAACTGCAAAGTAATCCAGATATTATTATAGATGGTGCTCATAATCCAGAAGGTATCGAAAGCCTTGTGAAAACAGTAGAAGCGCATTACAAAGATAAAAATGTAATAGTGTTATTTACTGCCCTTGGTGATAAACAATTACATAACATGGTAGGCCAATTAGAAACCATTGCAGATGAAATTATTTTTACAACATTCGCCTTTGATCGTGCTATTTCTGCTGATAAGCTTGCATCATATTCACAGAAAGAATCAAAATTAGTTTTTGAAAATTGGAAAGAGGCAATTGATACAAAAGTTGAAATGATAGCAGAAAATGATGTTTTTATCATAACAGGTTCTCTTTATTTCATTTCTGAAGTACGAAAATATATTTGCGAGAAAAACTAGATAGTCTTTGCTATCTAGTTTTTTGTTCTACAAATGAAGTCAAATGCATACATATAAGATAAATATATAGGGTTATTTGGCGAATTCCTCTGACAAATATCTCGTTTTTTTGTGAAATGAATATGATATGATGCGGACAACGATAAGAGGTGAGGTGTGAGTGTATGGACAAGCAATCACGAACGATCTCAGTGAAAGTGAATGGAACAGAAGCGAAGTATGAGGAAAAGAAGAAAGATGAATTTGAATGGATGGTAGTAGAAAGTGAACGACCGAAAAATGTTGTTCCGTTTCAAAAAGCGAAATCAATGTCTGTGGAAAAATACAGAAAGAAGTGGAGTAATACATTAATTGTAATCGTTGCAACCGCAATTATTATCGGTACGGCGTTTGGAATGGGGATGCTTCATTTACTTACTGGACAAGGAACGACAGGAGGAAGTGAAGTAACTGCTTCAAGGCCGACTGGAAATGGAGAATCAAAGGTGGGTGGAACGGCAGAACAAACACCAGCACCGAAAGAAGAAAAACAAAAGGCGCAGGCAGGAACGTCATTGGATCCGATGAAATTATTTTTTGTTCAAGGGGGGCTTTATTCTTCTGAAGAAAAGGGACAGGCAGCTCTTGAAGAATGGAAAGGCAATGGGGGTATTGGTGCTTTGAGACCGAGCGGTGATAAGTATGCAATAGTTTTTGGTATTGCTAGCGATGAACAGTCTATAAATCAATTAATGACTAAGTATAAAAATGATGGTGTCTCCGTTTTAAAAAAGAACTGGGATATAACAGATAAAGTATTGCTGAAAGATGATAAAGAAGTAGGAACATTTTTAACAAAAGTGCAGCCATTATACAATCATTTAGCAAAATATGCTTCTAGCGTACAAGTTGGTGGAAAAAGCAGCGCAAAAGATATAGAAGTAATTGAAAAAGAATGGAAAAAGGTTGAAAAAGAAGGGAAAAGTATGAAACAAGAAGAAGCAAAGAAACTGTATATGTATACGTCGGTAGCTGTACAAACAGTAAAAGATGGGAAGATGGATAAGGAATCTTTGGCGAAATTAAATCAAGTTATTATTGATGGTTTACTCTCGTATGAAAAAATTGTTTCGTAGAAAGTGAAATGATAGGATAATAAAATGAGTAAGAAAGAAGTACATGTACTTCTTTCTTTTCTTTTGAATTTAGAGCAAAGTGCTTTCTCTATGACAGGAATATAATCGTATGCAATAAAGAAGTGTTATTTTAGTTAGAGAAATTAATATTTCTTTCATTTGTGGACAAACTATTCCTTTGATACGATTAATATAAATTGTTCTGCTTCATGTGAGAAAGGAAGGAGAAAATATGAGAAAAATAATTTTAGCTTCAGGGTCACCTCGGAGGAAGGAATTGCTTGAGTTAGCTAGTGTGCCATTTGAAATCGTTGTAAGTGAAGTAGAGGAAACAATTGGTGCATATTCATCGCCTTCTGATATTGTAATGTCGCTTGCCTTGCAAAAAGCATCAGCGGTGGCAGAAAATAATAGTGATTACATTGTGTTAGGTGCAGATACAATTGTTACATATGAGTCGCGTATTCTTGGTAAGCCTTCTAATGAGGATGAGGCGAAAGAGATGTTGCAATTACTATCAGGGAAAACACATGAAGTGTATACAGGTGTTGCAATTATAGCAAAAGAAAAAACGGTTACTTTTTATGAGCGTACAGAAGTTACATTTTGGGAGTTAACAGAAGAGGAAATTGATACATACGTCGCGTCGAAAGAACCTCTTGATAAAGCCGGTAGTTATGGGATTCAAGGTAAAGGATCTATTTTCGTTCAAAATATTCAAGGGGACTACTATAGTGTAGTTGGCTTACCAATTGCACGTCTCGTTCGGGAATTAAAACAATTTGATATTGATGTAACCCATGCGTAAAATTGCATGGGGTTTTCTTTGAGAGAACAAATAAAGGGGTGGAGAGATGAACGGTATTCGTGATGTTGTAAGAGAAGAACAGCCACGGGAGCGTTTATTGTTAGAAGGTGCTGGAAGTTTATCAAATCGAGAGCTTCTCGCAGTGTTACTCAGAACAGGTTCTAAAGAAGAAACAGTTTTAAAGTTGTCAGATAAAATTTTACATCAATTTGATGGCTTACGTATGTTGAAAGATGCAACATTAGAAGAGCTAATTAGTATACATGGTATTGGGATTTCAAAGGCATCGCAACTTATGGCAGCCTTTGAACTAGGCAGAAGAATGGTACGTTTAGAATATCAAAATAGATATAGTATTCGAAGTCCAGAAGATTGTGCGAAATACATGATGGAAGAAATGCGTTTTTTACAACAAGAGCATTTTGTTTGTTTATATTTAAATACAAAAAATCAAGTTATACATAGGCAAACGATCTTTATTGGAAGTTTAAACACGTCAATTGTACACCCGAGGGAAGTTTTTAAAGAAGCCTTCCGTCGTGCAGCAGCCTCTATCATATGTCTTCATAACCATCCCTCAGGAGATCCCACGCCGAGCCGTGAAGATATTGCAGTAACAAAACGCTTAGTAGAATGCGGCCAGATTATCGGAATTGAAGTGCTTGATCATATTATAATAGGTGACCATAAATTCGTGAGTTTAAAGGAAAAAGGTCATATTTAAGACTATGCTTTTTACTTATTTTGTTTTATAATGTGATTTATGAGTTTTTTGTAGAAATTTATCTACAAAAAGGATAAAGATATAAAAAACGTACTGTTTTTATAATATAAAGTAAGAAAAAATGAGTCCGTGAAAACAAGAAAGGAAGATAAATAATATGTTTGGATTTGGTGGATTTACTCGCGATCTTGGAATAGACTTAGGAACTGCGAACACGCTTGTATATGTAAAAGGAAAAGGTGTAGTTTTACGTGAACCTTCAGTAGTTGCGTTACAAACTGATACGAAACAAATCGTTGCTGTAGGTAGCGATGCAAAACAAATGATTGGTCGTACACCAGGGAACGTTGTGGCACTTCGCCCGATGAAAGACGGTGTAATTGCTGATTATGAAACAACTGCAACAATGATGAAATATTACATTCAACAAGCTCAAAAATCAAACGGTTTCTTCTCACGTAAGCCGTATGTAATGGTATGTGTACCATCTGGTATTACAGCTGTAGAAAGACGTGCAGTAATCGATGCGACTCGTCAAGCGGGTGCTCGTGATGCTTATCCTATCGAAGAGCCATTTGCAGCAGCAATTGGTGCAAACTTACCTGTTTGGGAACCAACTGGTAGTATGGTTGTTGATATCGGTGGTGGTACAACAGAAGTTGCAATTATTTCTCTAGGTGGTATTGTAACAAGTCAGTCAGTTCGTGTTGCTGGTGATGATATGGACGATTCAATCATTCAGTACATTAAGAAAAGCTATAACTTAATGATTGGTGAAAGAACAGCTGAAGCATTAAAATTAGAAATTGGTTCTGCAGGCGAGCCAGAAGGTATCGAGCCTATGGAAATTCGCGGTCGTGATTTAGTAAGTGGTTTACCAAAAACAGTACTAATTCAGCCAGAAGAAATTGCAGATGCATTAAAAGATACAGTAGATGCGATTGTAGAATCAGTTAAAAATACGTTAGAAAAAACTCCACCTGAATTAGCGGCTGATATTATGGACCGCGGTATCGTATTAACAGGTGGCGGGGCATTACTACGTAATTTAGATAAAGTAATTAGTGAAGAAACGAAAATGCCAGTTCTTGTTGCAGAAGATCCATTAGATTGCGTAGCAATTGGAACAGGTAAAGCATTAGACAATATCGATCTTTTCAAAACTGCTGCTCGATAATATTGCAAAATAAAAATCAGTGAAATTAAGAGGGTGTGAACGTGCCACAGTTTTTCTTAAACAAAAGATTAATTGTTTTGTTGGTTAGTATTATTCTTCTCGTGGCATTGATTGGAATCTCATTGAAAGAACGGAACAGTTTAACATGGCCAGAGCAGTTTGTTAAAGATACTGTCGGTGTTGTAGAACGTGTATTCCAAAAGCCAGCGAAATACGTAGCTGGATTCTTCGAAAATGTAGAGGATGTAAAGCGCACGTATGAAGAGAATAAAGAATTAAAAGCAAAATTAGATAATTATGCAGGTCTATCAGGGAAAGTAAAACAATTAGAAGATGATAACAAGAAGCTACAAGAGCTAACTGGTAAAAAAGAGTTAAATAGTGGGTATACTGAAATTCCAGCTACTGTTGTTTCTCGTAATCCAGATAAATGGTACGATTTAATTGGAATTGATAAAGGGGCACAGCAAGGAATTAAGAAAGATATGGCGGTAGTAACTTCACAAGGGTTAGTTGGAAGAGTGAAAAGTGTATCTCAGTTTACATCATCAGTAGAATTACTAAGTTCTATGAGCCGAACAAATCGCGTTTCTGCTATTGTACAAGGGCAAGAGAAAATCTTTGGATTGATTGAAGGTTATGACAAAGAAAAGCAATTACTTCTTTTCACAAAGATTGGCTCTGATGCACCGGTAGAGAAAGATCAACTAGTTGTAACATCTGGACTGGGTGATATTTTCCCGAAAGGTCTTGTAATTGGAAAAATCGTTGAAGTTCAGCCGGATGCATATGGCTTAACAAAAACAGCTTATGTAAAACCTTCCGCTGATTTAAATGACGTAGAGCATATTACGGTTGCTAAACGTGCAACACCTTCAGCGCCATTAGAATAGGAGGAGAAGAAGAGATGATGAAGATATTAAAAAGAGCAGCTCTTCCTCTTTTGCTCCTTTTTGTGTTTCTATTTGAAAATATGTTTGCTACTTTTGTTCCAACGGATGTGTTTTGGAAAGACAGCATAGTAGCACCGCATTTCTTTATAATCGTCTTATGTTTTATTACAGTGTATTATAGTCCGGTTCAAGGGATTTATTACGGACTATTATTTGGCTTCTTATTTGATACCGTATACACAGAGCTTGTCGGGATATATATTTTTGCTTATCCGATTTTAGCTTATTTAGTTTATAGTGTGATGAAAGTACTACAATTGAATTTATTTATTGTTGTTTCTATCATATTAGCTAGCGTTGTAGCACTAGAGTATTATGTGTATGGATTCTTAACTTTGTTAGGACGTACTCATATGCCAGCGTATGTCTTTTTCACAGATCGTCTCCTTTCTACTTTATTGTTAAATGCTATTTTCTTATTGATAGTTTGTTTCCCACTGAGACGATATATAGTGCGTCTTTCAAAAGCGATGGAAGAAAAAGAAAAAAGGATTTTCTAATTTTATGTCGAATTGAATCGGTGGGGTGAACTTTAGTGGAAGAAAAAAAGCAACAAAATGTAACGATAAAAGGGACAAAAGATGGGATAACGCTTCATTTAGATGATTGTTGTTCATTCTCAGAATTATTGATGGAATTAGAAGAAAAACTTTCTACACATTACTACGATGGTGATGGGCGCTCTTTAATTGAAGTGCATGTGAAAGTAGGAAATCGTTATTTAACAGAAGTCCAACAAGAAGAGATTCGTACGTTAATTCGTAATAAAAAGAATCTTGTTGTGGATTCAATTGAAAGTGATGTTATCACTAAAGCAGAAGCAATAGCTTGGAAAGAAGAAACAGAAATTGTCCCTATTTCCAAAATTGTTCGCTCTGGACAAGTTTTACATGTAAAAGGAAATTTGTTGTTAATTGGTGATGTTAATCCAGGCGGAACGGTTATCGCTGGGGGGAATATTTTTGTCGTAGGATCATTAAGAGGAATTGCACATGCTGGGTATTATGGGGATTCGGATGCTGTAATCGCTGCATCTGTTATGAACCCGATGCAACTTCGAATTAGTGATGTGGCAATGCGGGCTCCGGAAGAGAAAGAAGACGGAGCGGAGGCGGCAGAATGTGCGTATATTAATGAGAACAATCACATTGTTGTCGATCGCCTGCAACTTCTCACTCATCTTAGACCTAATTTAACAAAGTTAGAAAGGGGAATTGTATAGCTGTGGGAGAGGCAATAGTAATTACATCTGGAAAAGGCGGAGTAGGTAAAACTACTACATCTGCGAACATTGGTACGGCCCTAGCGTTATCTGGAAAGAAAGTGTGCTTAATTGACACAGATATCGGTCTTCGAAATTTAGACGTAGTAATGGGGCTGGAAAATCGTATTGTATTTGATCTTGTTGATGTCGTTGAAGGGCGTTGCCGTTTACCTCAGGCTCTTATTAAAGACAAACGTTTTGATGATCTTTATTTATTACCTGCAGCACAAACGAGTGATAAATCAGCGGTAACACCTGAACAAATGGATGAATTAATACAAGTATTACGTCAAGATTATGATTACATATTAATCGATTGTCCTGCGGGGATTGAGCAGGGATTTAAAAATGCGGTAGCTGGTGCGGATAAAGCAATCGTTGTTACGACTCCAGAAGTATCCTCAATGCGCGATGCGGATCGTATTATTGGGCTTTTAGAAAAAGAGGATATTGAACCACCGAAACTTGTTATTAACCGTGTACGTAGTCATATGCTTCATGAACAGGATATGTTAGATGTTGATGAAATTGTACGTACATTGTCAATCGAGCTTCTTGGTGTTGTCGAAGATGACGATGAAGTTATTCGAGCTACAAATACAGGTGAACCTGTGGCGTTGCAACCAAGCGGAAAAGCAGCGTTGGCTTATCGTAATATTGCAAGACGCTTGTTAGGTGAGAATGTACCATTACAAGCATTTGAACAAGAAAAGGTATCGGTATTTGCAAAGGTGAAAAACTTCTTTGGAATCCGTTAAGAGCACTTCGCACATATGCGAAGTGCTTTCTTTTTTCTTCACACGAATATCTTTCTTTCTTAGCTCATACATATGTACAAACTGTATACAACTGTTTCTATTGAAATTAGCTTAACGAAAGAAAGGAGACAGTATGAAGAATAGACGCGTAGAAGAAATTAAAAAGCGGATTGCAAAAAGGAAGGCCGAGCAAGAAAGGATGGAGGAAGAGCAGTATTTTAACGGAGGGAATTTTGATAGTGAAGCGGTATTTATTGAAGATGGAGAAAAGGAAATGCATCCTTTATTTCGAAAGGAAGTCTTTTTCTTCAAAGTTTTATTATCAGCAATATTAGTTCTTTCGGTTGCTATTTTATATAAGAATGCTCCTTCTTCATTTAATGGAGCTAAAGCTGTTACGGAAAAAGTGATGAAAGAGGAATTTCAGTTTGCTACTGTAGCGAAATGGTACGAAAAGCAATTTGGAAAACCGCTTGTATTCTATTCGCCGAACGAGAAAAAAGAAGGAAGTATTCAGCAAAAAGATTATGCAATTCCTGCTTCTGGAAAGGTAATGCAAGGGTTTCAAAAAAATGGCCAAGGTGTATTTGTCCAAACAGCTACAAATGCAAAAGTGGAATCAGTGAATGAAGGGTTAGTTGTTTTTGCAGGCAAGAAAGAGGAACTTGGAAATACAGTTCAAATTCAACATGCAGATGGTACGGAGTCATGGTATGCAAACTTAAATGATATGTCAGTGAAATTATATGATTACGTTTCAAAGAAACAAAAAATTGGAACGGTGAGTAATGATACAAATGATAAAAATGGAAAGTTTTATTTCGCGATAAAAAAGAATGAAAAATTTATTGATCCGATCCAGGTGATCTCATTTGATTAAATATAGGGACGTTTTAACGAAAATTTCCGTGCATCCATTATTTTGGGTTATTATTGTCATTGGTATTTTTACTGCGCGTTTTAAAGAGTTACTACTGTTATTTTGTATTGTTCTTATTCATGAACTTGGGCATGCTTTTGCAGCAGCACACTATAATTGGCGTATAAAAAGAATTCAGCTTTTGCCGTTTGGTGGCGTTGCCGAGCTTGAGGAACATGGTAATAAGTCATTGAAAGAGGAACTTGTTGTCGTAATTGCAGGACCGATTCAACATGTTTGGATGATGCTGGTAGGTTATATGTTGTTCGAAGCCGGTTGGCTGAATGCAGATTTATATTATTTCTTTATGTGGAATAATATAATTATTTTAGCATTTAATTTACTCCCTATTTGGCCGTTAGATGGCGGGAAAGTATTGTTTAATGTATTATCATATCGTTTCCCTTATTTACAAGCACATGAAAAGATGATGAAATTGTCATGTGTTTTTTTTGGTGTAATATTAGGATGGCAGTTACTCTGGAATAGTAACAATATTATGATGTGGGTACTACTCGTATTTTTAGCAGTGTCATTATATCGAGAGTGGAAACAAAGACGGTATGCATTTATGCGTTTTTTATTAGAACGTTATTATGGAAACAAAAGAGGAATCGAAAAGATTGCACCTATTGAAGTGCAAACGGAAGATCGTTTATATACGATATTCACAAAATTTCGTAGAGGATATAAGCATTCTATTATCGTCCGTGGAAAATATAAAGAGCATTACACATTGGATGAAAATGAATTGCTCTATGCATATTTTACTGAAAAACGAACAACTTCATCAGTTGAAGAATTAATCGGTTAGTGTTGACGATAGCACTAACCTTTTATTATTGTAAAAGCAAAGAAGATTATAAAGTGAGGAAATAATTTTGAAAACGTTATATGTAAATTACGCTGGTTCGGAAAAGCGCGTTGCAATTGAAGAGAAGAAAAAGATTGTTGAATTTTTATGGAAACGTAATGAAGAGCAAGAGATTGTTGGGCATATTTATGTTGGGCGTGTCGTAAGAACAATTGCTGGAATGAATGCAGCTTTTGTAAACATCGGTTTAGAAAAGCATGCTTACCTTTCGTACGATGATGTACCATCTTCTTATCGTATACATGAAGGGCAAGCGATACTCGTACAAGTTGTGAAAGAGGCAATTGATACGAAAGGGCCTAAATTGACAGCGAATATAGAATTTACCGGGAAATATGTCGTTTATATGCCGTTTGATGAGATGCGCGCTGTTTCTCGAAAAATAAAAAATAATAAAAGAAGACAACAGTTACTCCAAATTGAAATAGAGGGAACGGGGGGATACATTTTCCGCTCTGCTTCTGAAAAAGGAGAAATTGAAGAAATACAAGCTGAAATGCAAAGGTTACAGCAGTTATATGAAGAGTTAAAAAGAAAAGAGAGCCAAGGAAAGGCACCGTTACTACTTCATCGACCGGCAACTTTTTTAGATCGTGTATTTCAAGAAAATCCGATTGAGACGATTGAAAAAGTAGTTGTAGATACAAGGAGTATAGTAAAAGAATTAGAAGAAAAGGTCGGTAAAGAGAAAGTATCTTTTTATAATGAAAAGTCTTCGATGTTTAACCATTTTGGAATAGAGCGTGAAATTGAGAAAGCACTCCAAAAAATTGTTTGGCTTCCAAATGGTGCTTATTTAATTGTAGAACAAATGGAGACGATGACTGTAATTGATGTGAATACGGGCAAGTTTACGGGAAAACAAAATTTACAAGATACAGTACTTCGCACAAATGAGATGGCAGCTGAAGAAATTGCACGCCAATTAAGACTTCGTGATATTGGTGGTATGATATTAATTGATTTTATTAATATGAAAAAAAGAGAAGATAAAGAAAAGGTAAGAGAATGTCTCATAGCTGCTATGCAAGATGACCGCACATATACAAGGGTGCTCGGCTTTACGGAGCTAGGGATTTTGGAAATGACACGTAAACGTAAAAAGCATTCTTTACGGGACGTATTATTAAAAGAGTGTGTACCTTGCAAAGCGACGGGTTATGTGATGTCGTATGAAACAATTGCATATGAGTTAGAGAGAGAACTAATCACATATGGCAATATAGAAGATGAAGCAGTATTAATCGCTGCGCCTAAAGAACTGCAAAAACAGTTTTTGCAAAAAGAATTACAAAAAAATATTCCATTTGAAATTTATTTCAAAGATGATAATATCGAAAAGTATGCTATCGTTCGTTTTGGAAGTAAAAAAGAAATTGTAGAACGGAAAAAATAGTTAGCAGAACATTTATTGACAACTGTCTATGATTCATGATAACATCTTTATGTTATAGTTTATAGCACCTAAACGGCTATATGCTACAACCGCACAAGACAGGTTCCCTAAAGGCATTTATGTCTACCTCGTTTTTGGCGAGTCTTAGTAATTAAGAGGAGGTGCAAGTATGTACGCAATTATCGAAACAGGTGGAAAACAAATTAAAGTTGAAGCTGGTCAAGCAATCTACATTGAAAAATTAGATGTTGAAGCTGGTGAAACTGTTACTTTTGACAAAGTTCTTTTCGTTGGTGGCGAAAACGTTAAAGTTGGTAGCCCAGTTGTAGAAGGTGCAACAGTTACTGCGAAAGTTGAAAAACAAGGTCGCGCTAAGAAAATTATCGTTTTCAAATACAAAGCGAAAAAGAACAATCGTAAGAAACAAGGTCATCGTCAACCTTACACTAAGCTAGTTGTTGAAGCTATCAACGCTTAATTCTGGTTAACATGATTAAAATTACGATAAGTCGCACGAAATTAGGAAGTATCCAATCATTTAAAATGACTGGACATGCCGATTATGCGCCACATGGACAAGACCTTGTCTGTGCTGGAACTACAGCGGTTGTGTTTGGTTCTATAAATGCAGTGGAACAACTTTGTAATGTGCAAGCAACTATTGAACTCGGAAGTGATGGCGGATTCTTAACGTATGAATTGCCTAATGATTTAGACGTTCATGCAGCAGAAAAAGCACAAACGCTTTTAGAAGGATTAGTTGTTTCGCTTAAGACGATCGAACTTGATTACGGAAAGTATATCCGTTTAATAGAAAAAGTGCAGGAGGTGTAACGTATGTTAAGATTAGATCTTCAGTTTTTCGCATCTAAGAAAGGTGTAGGTAGTACAAAGAACGGTCGTGACTCTCAGTCAAAACGTCTTGGTGCTAAACGCGCAGATGGTCAAACGGTTACAGGTGGTTCAATTCTTTACCGTCAACGCGGTACAAAAATTTATCCAGGTGTTAACGTTGGTCGTGGTGGCGATGACACTTTATACGCGAAAGTTGACGGCGTAGTACGCTTTGAGCGTCTTGGCCGTGACCGCAAACAAGTGAGCGTATATCCTGTTGCTCAAGAAGCATAAGAACTCACGGAAAACTCTAACCTGAGTGCAGGTTAGAGTTTTTCTATATTAAGGGGTATCTAAATGAATGAAAAATGGACAATTATAGATGCATTGCGCCATTCAAGACATGATTGGCTCAATCGTATGCAGATGGTGAAAGGAAACCTTTCCCTTGGAAAAGTGGAAGAAATTCATAGTCTCATCGATCGTTTTGTCCAAGAAGCGAGACAAGAATCCAATCTGATGGGGCTATCAATGCCTTTATTTTCAGAGTGGATTTTAACATATAATTGGAAACAGCAGCCGTGCTTATTGGAGTACGAAGTATTAGGGAAATTACATAACTTATCTCACTTAGATGAGACTGTATGTACATGGACGAACCAATTTTTCTCGATGCTTCAGCATAGTTTAGACGTATATGTTGAAAATTATGTTTGTATCACAATTGAATGTGACGCGGATAATGCTCGTTTCTTTTTTGATTTTCGTGGTAAGCTAACGAGTGTAGAAGAACTACAGAATTGGCTTGCGACCCAAAACAATAAATGGTATTCCATTTCTTATACAGTGCGAGACGAAGAAGTCTCAGTTATATTACAACCAATTGAAAAAAGTGTGGTGAAATAATGTTTGTAGATCAGGTCAAGATATATGTAAAAGGCGGCGACGGTGGTAACGGTATGGTTGCGTATCGTCGTGAGAAGTATGTACCAAAAGGTGGCCCAGCAGGTGGCGACGGCGGTAAAGGTGCAGATGTTGTTTTCGTAGTTGAGGAAGGCTTACGTACATTAATGGACTTCCGCTACCAACGTCATTTCAAAGCTGATCGCGGTCAGCACGGAATGAGTAAAGGTCAGCACGGACGTAAATCTGAAGATTTACTTGTAAAGGTTCCGCCAGGAACAGTAGTAAAAGATGAAAAAACTGGTCAAATTCTTGCCGATTTAGTAACGCATGGACAAACTGCTGTAATTGCAAAAGGTGGCCGCGGTGGCCGTGGTAACTCACGTTTCGCAACAGCTACGAACCCAGCGCCAGAAATCGCTGAGAACGGGGAACCAGGTCAAGAGCGTGATGTTATTCTAGAACTTAAAGTACTAGCAGACGTTGGACTCGTTGGATTCCCAAGTGTAGGTAAATCTACATTATTATCTGTTGTATCATCAGCGCGTCCGAAAATTGCAGAGTATCACTTCACAACAATCGTTCCAAATCTTGGTGTTGTTGAAACTGGTGATAACCGCAGCTTCGTTATGGCTGACCTTCCAGGACTAATTGAAGGCGCACATGCTGGCGTCGGACTTGGACACCAATTCTTACGTCATATTGAGCGTACACGTGTAATCGTGCATGTTATTGATATGTCTGGTTTAGAAGGCCGTGATCCATATGAAGATTACGTAACGATTAATAATGAATTAAAAGAATACAATCTTCGCTTAACTGAGCGTCCACAAGTTGTTGTTGCAAACAAAATGGATATGCCAGATGCAGAAGAAAACTTACAAGCATTTAAAGAGAAAGTGGGAGACGAAGTAAAAATCTTCCCAATCTCAGCTGTAACAAGACAAGGTGTTCGTGACTTACTGTTTGAAGTAGCGAACTTAATAGAAACAACACCAGAATTCCCAATACATGAAGTTGCGGATGAGTCTGATACAAGTGTAATGTACAAATTTGATACTGAAGGTGTTAAATTTGAAATTACACGTGAAAGTGATGGCACGTTTGTTATCTCTGGTTACGATATCGAGAAAACATTCAAGATGACAGACTTCTCACGTGATGAATCTGTACGTCGTTTCGCTCGTCAAATGCGCGGAATGGGTATTGATGAAGCGCTTCGTGCACGTGGCGCGAAAGACGGAGATATTGTGAAAATTCTTGAATATGAATTTGAATTTATCGATTAAGACTGCCGAAATACGGCAGTCTTTTTTATATCGCAAAAATCGGATTTGTACAGGAAAAAATCCCCACTAATTAAATTTTCAATTTATAATAAAAAGGGGAGTGGTTTTAGAAGAATTTTTTTATGGGGAGAAAACGAACATGTATAAAATATTAATTGTAGAAGATGATGAGAAAATCGCGGGAATATTAGAAGAGCATTTAGAAAGGTATGGCTATCAATCATTTAGAGCAAGTGATTTACGTCAAATAAAAGATGAGTTTGTAAAAGTGAATCCTCATCTCGTGTTACTTGATATTAATTTACCGTACTTTGACGGTTTTTATTGGTGTCGTCAAATTCGTACTGTATCGAATGCGCCAATTATTTTTGTTTCTGCAAGAACAGGAGAAATGGATCAAGTAATGGCGATTGAAAATGGCGGCGATGATTATATTACAAAGCCATTCCATTTAGATATCGTAATGGCAAAGGTGAAGAGTGCACTTCGCCGTGGTTATGGAGAGTATGCTTCTGCTGCTGAGAATGATTGTTTAGGTGTAAATGGACTGTTGTTATTCCCGTCTCAGCATATTGTTGAGTGGCAGGGACAACAAACTGAACTGACAAAAAATGAGTTCTACTTATTAGAGTGTTTAATGAAACAAGTGAATCAATATGTAACGCGCGAAGAACTGTTAGAAGCTCTATGGGATGAAGTAGCATTTGTGGATGATAATACATTAACCGTAAATGTAAAACGTGTAAGGAAGAAACTAGAGGAGTTAGGCATTAAAAATGCAATTGTAACGAAACGTGGATATGGTTATGCGCTTCTTACGGAGTGGGGCGAAGGGCATGAAGGTTAAAAATTACTTCATGGACCGCTTTTCTTTAATTCTTTCTTATATTGTTAGCCTTTGTTTATTTGGGCTCGTTTTGCAGTTGCAAAGTCTTTTAGAAAAGGAATCCATTGATTGGAGTACGTGGTTATATGGACTTTTATTAGGAACTGTTGTATTTACTGTATACCTCATTTACGATTACCGAAAACGGAGTGTGTTTTTAAAGAGGATCGAAAAGTACGTTACTGGCGGAAATACATTACATGACTCTTTACTTATTGATGAATCTTATACATCAGAGCAAGAAATGGTCGTTGAATCTTTTACGTTATTAAGACAGCAATATATGAATGAAGTTCATAAACAGCATGCGAAAGAGCAACAGCAAATGATATTTATGAACCAATGGATTCACCAAATGAAAACACCAGTATCTGTTATTGAATTATTGTTGCAGAAGTTTGGCAAAGAGCATCGTGAGGCAAGAGTAACAGTTGAAAGTATCCGTGAAGAAAATAACCGCATACTAAATGGTTTAGATTTAGCGTTACATATGGCAAGACTAGAACAGTTTGCGAAAGATTATAAGGTAGAAGTAGTAAATGTTATAGATGTAGTGCGAGGTATTATTAATGAAAATCGAAAATCCTTCATTCAATCGTCTGTATTTCCGAAAGTGATGTTTCAAGAAGATACTTGTATGGTTGCATCTGATAGAAAATGGCTCAGTATTGCTATAGGTCAAATCGTTGTAAATGCAATTAAGTATACGAAAATTTCAGAAGCAGAGAAAAAGGAAATTCAATTTCAAATTGAAGAGAAAGATCAAAAAGTGTTATTACATATTAAGGACAATGGAATCGGTATTCCAGAGCAAGATGTAAAGCGTATATTTGATCCATTCTTTACGGGGATAAATGGCCGTAAAACGAGAGAAGCGACTGGGATGGGTTTATATATTACGAAGGAAATTTGCGATAATTTACATCACGGTATTTATGTGCAATCGGTTGAAGGAGAAGGGACGACATTTACGTTCCAATTTGCAAAAGATGAAGAATATCATACATTAATGAGAAAAATGACAAAACTGTAAGATAACAAAACGTTTTGTAAGGGAAATCACTCGTTTCTTTTTCTTATTTTTCTTATAGTAAATGTAAGAAGAAAACACATAGGGGGATTAGAAATGAGTGTTCTTGAAGTAAAAGGATTAACGAAGGTGTACCAATCAAAAGGTTCAGTAGCGACGACTGCTTTAAATGATATAAATTTTAAAATAGAAGAAGGCGAATTTGTAGGGATTATGGGTCCTTCGGGAAGCGGGAAAACAACGCTTTTAAATTTATTGGCGACAATTGATAAGCAAACTTCAGGTCATGTGCTTGTAAATGGGGAAGAAATTAATCAAATGCGTGCTGCAAAATTAGCGGAGTTTCGCCGTACACATTTAGGGTTCATCTTCCAAGATTTTAACTTACTTGATACGTTATCCATTAAAGAAAACATTATTTTACCACTTGTAATGGCGAAGAAATCTGTAAATGAAATCGATGCGAAAGTACTGGAAATTGCGAAGTTTTTAAACATCGAAGAAATTTTAAATAAAAAAGTATACGAAGTATCAGGCGGACAACAGCAACGTGCAGCAGCTGCGAGAGCGATCATTCATGAGCCTACGTTAATTTTAGCAGATGAGCCGACTGGAAACTTAGATTCGAAGTCAGCAAAATCATTAATGAGCGCGTTGCAAGACTTACATGAACAAAAGAAAGTGACAATTGCAATGGTAACGCATGATCCAGTAGCAGCGAGTTATTGCGAACGTATTCTATTCATTCGCGACGGAGAAATTTTCTCAGAAATACATAAAGGAAGAACGAAACAAGCCTTTTTCCAAGAAATTCTGGACGTACTTGCGATGCTAGGAGGAGAATATCATGAACTTTCGCCAGCTCGCGCTTAATAACGTAAAAGGAAATTGGCGTAACTATAAAGCGTTTCTTATAAGTAGTTGTTTATCGATTGTCGTATTTTTCATGTATGCTTCTTTTATTTATCATCCAGATGTCGTAAGCGGTAATATTAGTATGAGAAAGATGATCACAAAAGGATTAGAATCGATGAATTATATTGTGGTCATCTTCTCGGCACTCTTTATTTTATATGCAAATTCAACGTTTTTACGAGCAAGAAAAAAAGAGTTTGGCCTACTAACATTAATAGGCGGAACGAAATCGCAGCTCGGCCGAATGATTATATTAGAGCAACTGATGTTAGGTAGTATTGCAATTGTAGTTGGTATTGGGGTTGGAATGCTTTGTTCAAAATTATTTTTCCAAGCGTTAAGCGTATTATTAAAAATAGATAAGACACTTCCACTCGTTTGGAATAGTAAAGCAGTTCTTATTACAGCTGGTGTATACTTTATTCTATTTTTAATCCTGTCATTGTTTAGTGTTTGGACAGTAGGACGCTTGCAAATTATTGATTTATTAAGAGAGGCAAGAAAGCAAAAAGTAGAGCCGTTTGCATTTACATGGTTAAGTATAGTTGGTATAGGATGTATTATTGCTGCATATGTACTTAGCTTCCAAGTAACGTTTCTGAATTTCCTCATCCTCTTTTTACCGGTGGTAGGACTGACAATTGGCGGAACGTATTTACTATTTACACAAGGTAGTACAGTTGTATTAAAAGCATTACAAAAAAGAAAGCAATCTTTCTATACATATCCAAATATGTTTGTTCTTAGCAACCTTATTTATAAAATGAAAGATAATGCTCGTTTTCTATTTGTAATTTCTATTATTACGGCGATTGTATCCTCGGCCGTTGGCACGCTTTACGTATATTTTGAGGATATGAGTTATAAAACGGTAGTCAAAACTCCACATGCTATTTCATATGAGGAAAAGGGGTTAAATACGCATAGCCTTATTAATGAAGAAAAGGTACAGGAGCTTGTGAAGAGACACGGGTTTGAAGATGCGCGAAAAGTAACATACATAAAACTACCGGCAACACAGAAAGTAACGTTTTTTAACGGTGAACATGAAGTGCCGATCACGATTATTTCAGAAAAAGAATATAATGCAGAAGTGCGCAAACAAAAGAGAGAGCAAGTTACAGAAGTTCATAATGTACCAGGTAGTGCAACGATGGTTATGGTCGATATGGCAAATGAACTGATGAAGATAGATCGTACGAAACCGTATGAATTTACAATGAACGGACAAAAGCAGTCTGTTCAGCTAAATAGCCCAACTTCATTTTCTGTTTTTAATGATAGTGAATATCTCGTTGTAAATGATCAAGATTTTGAGAAATATGCAAAACTCGTACCAGATGAAGAAAAGACGAAATATTATGGTTATTATATTGAGGATTGGAAAAGTACAGAAGATCTTGTATTAGATTTGAAAAATGAAATTGCACCAGAAAAGCAAGGGGAATTGAGAAATTCAGTGTTTGCGTATAAGGATATAAGAGAAGGTGGAGCAATTACAATGTTCATCGGTTTCTTCGTAGCGGTACTGTTCTTCTTCTTCGCTTGTAGTATGACATACTTTAAATGGTTTAACGATAAAGAACAAGATCGTATTCAATTTAAATCGTTAAAGAGAATCGGTATGACAGATAAAGAAATTCGCAAAATTGCGATTCGACAAATGGGAGTTATCTTCTTTATCCCAATTTTAATCGGTTCCATTCATAGTGGAGTTGCTCTTCATACGTTAGGGAAAATGCTTTATATTGATTTGTGGAAATCAGGTGCGCTTGTAATTGGAGCATACATTTTAGCTTCTGCCATTTACTTTATGATCGCGCAAAGAGGATATTTAAAACACGTAAAAAGCTAGGGGAATCTCTAGCTTTTTGCCAATGTAGTAAGTTACAGGAGGACGATAGATGAACATTCGGCAACTAGCGCTGCAAAATATAAAAGGAAATTGGCGTAATTATAAAGTGTTTTTCTTAAGTAGTTGTTTTGCAATATTTGCTTCTTACGCATATATGTCTGTCATTGTGCATCCATATATGCAAGAGACGATGTGGTATCAAAACGTACGCTGGGGACTTATCATATGTAATGTTATAATCATTTCTTTTTTCGTCATATTTATTTTGTACTCTACTTCTATTTTCATAGAAGCACGTAAGAAAGAATTAGGGTTATATATGTTAATGGGAGCAACGAAGTCTAACGTAATAGGAGTGATTATGACCGAGCAAATTTTAATCGGGGTCTTCGCGAATATTTTCGGTATTGGGCTTGGTATGATATTTTTAAAACTCTTTTTTATGGTATTTAGTATGTTACTGGGGCTTCCGAAAGAACTACCTGTTATATTTGACGTAAGGGCGATTGGTGTAACATTTATTACATATATGGTCGTTTTTATTTTGTTATCTTTTATAAGTGCTTTACGTATATGGAATATAAAAATCATTCGGTTATTGAAAGAATTTCGAACAGATAAAAAAGAGAAAAAAACATCAAAGTGGCTTTGTTTATTCGGTTTTGCTTGTTTAGTGGGCGGGTATGCGTTGGCGCTACAAGTGACGATGGCTACGATAGTGATATACTTTTTCCCTGTGTCTATACTTGTCTTTTTTGGAACGTACTTTTCTTTCGCGCATGGAGCTACCCAAGTGTTAGAAATGATAAAGCGAAATAAAAAGATTATGTATACATATCCATATTTATTTATAGTGAATCAATTGTCACATCGAATGAAGGAAAATGGTCGCTTTTTCTTTCTGATGTCTATGGCAACGACGTTTGTAGTTACAGCAACAGGTACGGTGTTTTTATATTTTTCTAGCATGCAAGATATGTGGCGAACTGGAGGGGTACACTCGTTTTCGTACATAGAAAAAGGTATTTCTACTCATGAGGTCTTTGAGGAAGGTGCGGTTGAAAAATTACTGCATCAATATGAGTATGATGATTTTCAATATATGAGTTTTATTGGAGTGTATGCATCCTTTCAGTCTAATAAGGGAGAAACAACAATAGCACCGCTTATAAAAGAAAGTGAATATAACCAAGAAGCGAGGAAACAAAAACAGAAAACGTATCGTCCTAAAAAAGGTACAGTGACACTCGTTTATTATAATAAATACAATAATTCGAATGTATATAATCAAAAAGAGATTCAATTGCAAGTAATGAATCAACCATATCAATTCGTATTTAACGGTCAGAAAGAAGGTGTTCAATTTAACCATCATCCCTCGTACATTAATGGTCTGTTCTTCGTTATGAATGATGAAGATTTTGACAGTATAGCAAATCAGGTTCCTGATTCTGAAAAAATGATATATAGAGGCTACACATTACCAAATATCGAAAAGACGAAGAAATTAAATGAAGATTTACGGAAACATATGAAACAAGATAATAATGCATTTCGAAGCAATATGGAGTTATATGTAAATATGAAAGAAGGCGGCGATATTACTCTATTTGTAGGCTCATTTATTAGTATATTATTTTTTCTTACTTCATGTAGTATCGTGTATTTTAAATGGTTCCATAATATTGCATCGGACCGAAAGCAGTATGGTGCACTCTCTAAACTTGGAATGACGAAGGAAGAAGTATGGAAAATTTCTCGTTGGCAATTATGTATGCTATTTTTTGCGCCAATTATAGTAGGGAGTATGCATAGTGCAGTTGCGTTATATACGTTTCATAATACGCTTTTTATGGATGGATCATTAAGAAAAGTAGGTTTGTTCATTCTGTTTTATATCGCAGCATGTATCATTTATTTCTTCTTCGCTCAAAGAGAATATAAGAAACATTTAGACTAGCGAAAGCCAGTCTTTTTTTAATATTCGAAATTTACATAGAAGAATATAAAAAAGTATGGTATAACAGTAAGAAAACGAAAAAGAGGGGAAAAGACGATGATTCGAGTAGGATATTTAGGACCAGAAGCAACATTTACAAATATGGCGGTGAGTCGTTTTTTTCCAGAAGCAGAGCATGTACCGTATCGAACGATTCCAGATTGTATAGATGCAGCTGCAAATGAAAATGTAGACTTCGCAGTTGTACCGTTAGAAAATGCAATAGAAGGTTCAGTGAATATAACGGTTGATTATCTTGTACATGAGCAGCCGCTTTCCATTGTAGGAGAAATTACAGTACCAATTCAGCAGCATTTACTTGTACATCCGCAGTATGCAGAAGTGTGGGATGAAGTATATGCGGTGCATTCTCATCCGCATGCCATTGCACAGTGCCATAAATTTTTAAATGAAGAATTAAAAGGAGTAACTGTTCGAGATATGACATCCACAAGTGCCGCTGCGCAATATGTGAAAGAACATCCTGAAGAGAAAATTGCCGCTATTGCAAATGAAGCAGCTGCAGAAAAATATGGATTAACAATTGTGAGGCGTAGCATTCATACGCATAAAAATAATCACACACGTTTCCTAGTACTCCATAAGAAAAAGAAAGCAGTACTCCCGAATAACGGAGAGAACCGCGGAGAGAACCGCGGAGAGAAAACGACGCTTATGATAACGTTACCTGCAGATTATGCAGGTGCCCTATATCAAGTGTTATCAGCTTTTGCATGGAGAAAATTAAACTTATCAAAAATCGAATCGCGTCCGATGAAAACAGGTCTTGGAAATTACTTTTTCTTAATCGATGTCGATAAAGCATATGATGACGTATTATTGCCAGGCGTAACGATGGAACTTGAAGCACTCGGTTTTTCTGTTACTGTGCTGGGGAGTTATTCTTCTTATTGGTTGTAAAGGGAGCTGTTGTTAAACTTGTTTGAAATGAAAAGTTGTTTATCGGTTTGAGGCAGAGTAAGCTATCGATTCTATTGAAGTAAGTGATTAATTAAGCTAGCAAAATAAAGAAGCCATCCTAAAAGATATTTAGGACGGCTTCTGTTAGGAATAGATAACTCTTTTGTCGGGTTTTTAGTACGCATCATTACAACTATTATAATAATAGGATTCATCATTGTTCGAATTACTGCAGCAAATACAATTCGTTTGTTGTATGAATAGATTGAGTGTAGATGGAGCTACAGTATCTGAGAAAGTAATACTCTCAACATCTTCTACTAAAAATGTTTTAATATCTCCTGGTGTTAAGGTAAATGTAAGTGGAGAGCGATGGTTTAATCTTGCAATTGTTAATCTAATCGTTGTTGCAAATGCAGGACTGAAACTAAATTTAATAAGTGTCTTATTATGATTTTTAGTGAAGTTTTCAAATACAGTTCGAGGAATTCCAGTTGTTATATCAAGATCTTGAGGGGTATTTCCCGTACCGAAAATAGTATAGTTCTGTATAAAACAGTTATTTGAATCTGAATTTGAAGAATTACATGGGCGATCATTTTTCTTATAATATTTTTTTTCATTTTTTAAGAAGTAATCCGCCATAATTAATCACTCCCTTCACATATAAGAATTAAAGGTTGTCCATATATAATATGAAATATATTTTTATATGTTTGGACGTGAAGGAAGAGAAAATAAAAACAGTCCATCTGGTATGATGGACTCAATACTGTTTTACATGGTGTGATTCTTTATTTTAACTTCGCAAGACGATCTTCTAACTGACCACGCCAAATATCAGCTAGTTCTGGAACGGCAAGAATTTTTTCAATGCCATCTTTATCTTTTCTATTATGAAAATAAATTTCGTTAGAGAACAAAACAGAAACATTGCTCGGTTGACGTTCTAGTAATGTAATTTTAGAATCTTTACGTACAGTACCTTCTTGAAGAACGCGGCATAGGTAGCCAGTAAATCCAGTTGCTACAATGCGCGGCAAAATGCCAGGAATACCGAGGCGTTTTGAAATAGTGCTACAAGGTACTCTTGCTTGTGTTACTTGAATGATTGCTGCACCTAGTTGATATGTATCTCCGATGCAAACATCACGCTCTAACATATTTGTTACGGTAATGTTTTCGCCAAATGTGGAAGCTGGAAGCGTAGTTTGAAACTCCTCTTCCCATAGTGCGTAATGCTCGTGTGGGTATACACAAACAGCGCGATCAGGACCGCCGTGATGTTTTAAATCCGCTACGTCATCACCACGAAATCCGTCTTTTGAGAGAAAGGCCTCTTCTGTAGGGTCTTTACATATACCTGTTATCATTTCTTTATCTTCGCTATATTTCATTTGTTTCGGCTTGCCAATGCTAAAGTGAACGAGTTCAATTCCCATATTTGATCTCCTTTACGATTGATTACAATATTATAGCATTAAAAAAGCACAGAGAATGATAAAAACTCTGTGCTTTACATTAATAAACGAGAAATCCTGCTTTATCTAACGCCTCACAAGCAGCATCTAACTTTTCTTTAGAATCTGCCTCAATTGTATGTAAGTGAATACCATCTGTTAGTTGTGAAAGATAGGAAGCATTTGTGTTTTCGATTTTTTGTAAATATTGCTCTACATCAAAGCGATTGCTTACCATGATGGATGCTGTTAAGTCACCGTATACAGGATGCTCAACTTTTACATCTTTAATCGTAACGCCGTGGTCAACAAGCATTGTAAGTTCTTGACGTACTTCTGCTGGTTTGTGCTGGCATACGATTACGCGTTCAAAAGCTTGTTGTTTCTCTTGTGGTTTTAAATATAAATAGCCTTGGGCAGTCGCAATAATTGGTTCGTTTCGTGCTTTAAGCAAGGAAATATCTTGCACGATAACTTGCCTACTTACGTTTGTCTTCTTCGATAGTTCATTCCCAGATAACGGCTCATTTGCAGCGAGAAGCCACTGAAGGATAAGCTGTCGTCTTTCTTCACCTAAAATCTTTTTTTGGTCATTTTGTTTCATTATGATTTAACACCTCTATAAAATTGATTTCCAATTGTGTGTAGTGCATGAATAGTAGTATCAATTTGATCTTTCGTTGTTTGTTGTCCGAAAGAGAAGCGGACATATTGTTTGGCCTCTTCATACGTTTTTCCAATTGCAAGCATGGTTTTCGAAGGTTCTTGTTTACCGACTTGGCAAGCACTTCCGGTGGAAATGGCGATACCATGGCGATTACATTCTAGCATAGTATATTGACCTTCTATTCCTTTTATTGTAACCCCAACAATATGTGGTAAACAAGAAGTAGAATGACCTTCTACTTCAATTTCTAGCGGAAGGGTTTGTATTTGTCCTAAAAAGTAGGAGCGTAACTCTTTAAAACGTAAACTTTCTTCCCATTGAGTTTTTAATATATTTTCAGCAGCTGTTAAAAAAGATGCGATGCCGGGAACGTTCACTGTACCTGGGCGAAATCCCTTTTCGTGAGAAGTTCCCGGAAATACTTGCTCCCAGCGAGATTGCGGATTTATGTAGCAAGCGCCGACACCTTTTGGTCCGTATATTTTATGTGCTGAAACAGAAAGACTATCAATGCCCATCTCAAAAACATGGATAGGCAGTTTACCAAACGTTTGCACACAATCTGTATGAAATAAAACATTATATTTTTTTAAAAGTGCCCCGATTTCTGTAATGTTTTGAACGGTTCCGATTTCAGAGTTTCCATGCTGTATACTTGCTAGCACAGTATCTTCTGTAATAGCAGCCTCTAAATCTACTAAACAAAGGAGTCCGCTTTTATCAACAGGAATTTCAGTGATCGTATAGCCTTTTGATTTTAGAGATTGAAAATAACTTCGAATGGATGCATGTTCCATAGGTGTCGTAATAATATGCTTCTTAGTTTGGGCATTTAGAAGTGATTGAATCGCAAGATAGTTTGATTCCGATCCGCCACTTGTGAAAAATACTCCTTGTTCTTTTCCTCCAATCATTTCCGCAAATGTTTTTCGGCAAACTTGTAATAAAGAAGCAGCTGTTCCTCCAATATCATGTAAACTTTGTTCATTTCCGAAGTATTGCGACGCTGCTTTCATATATGTTTGTAACGCTTCCTCGCTCATAGGTGTAGTAGCTGCATAGTCAAGATATATCATCATGTAAGTTCCTCTCTCTAGTAAGAGTTACAGTTCTTTTACTTTTTAAATGGTAGTGAAAATAAGAATTATAAAAAAACTCTTGTCATTATTTTAAAACTATGTAAATATAGGTGTCAAGACAGTTGAAAAGTGTAAAGTAGGAGGCAACAATTATGCCAAGTGCAGATGTCTTAATTATTGGAAGTGGTGTTGCGGCACTTCGTGTTGCAAAAGAGATTTGTCACGAAAAGAATGTGATTATTATCACAAAGGAGACGAAACGTAATAATAATACACATTTAGCTCAAGGTGGAATTGCCGCAGCAGTAGCTACATACGACAATCCTAATGATCATTTTGAAGATACGTTAGTAGCAGGGTGTCATTATAACAATGAAGAAGTGGTCCGTTATTTAGTTGAGGAAGGACCGAAAGAAATTAATAACCTTATTGAAAATGGGATGAAATTTGATGGAGATGAAACAGGTCCTCATCTTGGAAAAGAAGGAGCGCATCGAAAACGTCGTATTGTACATGCAGGTGGCGATGCAACAGGAAAGAATTTATTAGAGCATCTTATTCAAGAAGTAGCTCCATATGTTACGGTAGTGGAACAGGAAATGGTGCTCGATTTTATTATAGAAAAAGATAAATGTGTTGGGGCTTTAACTCGCAACAATAAAGGAGAATTGAAACGTTACAATGCAGATTATACGGTGTTAGCTTCAGGCGGTATTGGCGGTTTATACGCCTTTACTTCTAATGATGAGACGATTACAGGCGATGGACTTGCAATGGTGTACCGTGCAGGTGGAGAGCTTGTAGATTTAGAGTTTATACAATTTCATCCGACGATGTTATACGCGGGTGGGCGTTGTTCTGGTCTTGTGTCCGAAGCTGTTCGCGGAGAAGGAGCTGTCCTTATAAATGGAAAAGGGCAGCGTTTTATGATGGATATACATTCCGAACAGGATTTAGCGCCTCGTGATGTAGTCGCAAGGGCTATTCATGAACAGCTACTTGCGGGTGAAAAAGTGTACTTAAACATCGAAATGATTCAAAACTTTGAACAACGCTTTCCGACCGTGTCATCGATATGTAAAACAAATGGAGTCGATATAAATAAAAAACTTATTCCAGTCGTGCCTGGTACTCATTTTCACATGGGCGGCGTGAAAACGAACTGTGATGGAGAGACGTCTATTTCGAACTTATACGCAGTCGGTGAAGTAGCTTGTAACGGGGTTCATGGTGCAAATAGATTAGCGAGTAATTCATTATTAGAAGGTCTTGTGTTTGGAAAAAGAATCGGACGACACATTTTATCTAGAGAGACAAAAGAAAAGGTGAATATGCTAGCCGAAAAGGAAGCAACGTTTATCGTTCTGAATCATTTACCGACGAAAGAAGAAATACAAAAATGCATGATGAAATATGTTGGGATTGTGCGAACACAGCAAAGTTTATCTTATGCGAAGAGATGGCTTAGTAAGTATGGTGTTCGAAATATGATATTACAACATGATGTTCTTACGAATGAAGAGATAACGCTTATTAATATGTTAACGGTTTGTGAGCTTATAGTTGTGTCAGCCTTGCAAAGAGAAGAAAGTATTGGCGGGCATTACCGGAGTGATTATCCAGATAGAAATATAGGAAAGAAAGAGATTGTTCGAGTAAAGAGAAAACGACAACTTGTGTGATGAGGGGAAGAGGGGCTTTATGAACACGATAAAAGTTAAAGAAGCATTAAATCGATTTTTTTTAGAAGATATAGGGGAAAGAGATGTAACATCTCAGGTTATTTTTCCAGATAATTTGCTTTCGAAAGGAACGTTTCTTGCGAAGGATACAGGGGTCTTTGCAGGACGTTTAGTAATTGAATCAGGATTTAAATTAATTGATGAGAGAATTGAAGTAGAGCTTCATAAAAAAGATGGGGACCTTGTAGAAAAAGGCGAAATCATTGCAACTGTGCAAGGTCCAATTGCATCGTTATTAACAGCAGAGCGCGTTATATTAAACGTTATTCAGCGTATGAGCGGAATAGCGACGATGACGCATAAAGCGGTTCTTGCTTTAGATAGTAGTCATACTCGCATTTGTGATACGAGAAAAACGATGCCAGGACTACGTATGTTTGATAAGCATGCAGTCGTGTGCGGCGGTGGATTTAATCATCGCTTCGGTTTATATGATGGGGTCATGATTAAAGACAATCATATTGCGTTTGCTAGTTCTATTACAAAAGCTGTTACATCAGTGAAAGAAAAGTTAGGACATATGGTGAAAGTAGAAGTAGAAACAGAAACTGAGGAACAGGTGAGAGAGGCTGTTGCTGCTGGTGCGGATATTATTATGTTCGATAATCGTACGCCAGATGAAATTCGGGAGTTTTCAAAAATTGTACCAAGCGCTATCGTTACAGAAGCTTCAGGTGGCATCACAATTGAAGATTTATCGAAATACGGAAAAACAGGGGTAGATTATATTTCACTTGGAGCGTTAACACATTCAGTGAAAGCACTTGATATTAGTTTCAATATTGAAGGGTAAGGAAAGTGGCTTAGAGGGGGAGAAACGTATATGAGTATTTTAGAACAAGTACAGCCAATTGAAACGATGTTACCAGAGCGTTATTACACGATGTCAACGGAAGATATGGAAAATCGGGTTCGTGAAATTAAAGAGAAAATGGGGAAAATGTTATTCATTCCAGGGCATCATTATCAAAAAGATGAAGTGGTACAATTTTCAGATGCAGCAGGGGATTCACTTCAGCTTGCGCAAGTTGCAGCGAGCAATAAAGACGCAAAATATATTGTGTTTTGCGGGGTGCACTTTATGGCGGAAACAGCAGATATGTTAACGACAGATGATCAAGTTGTCATCTTACCAGATATGCGTGCAGGTTGTTCGATGGCGGATATGGCAGATATTGAACAAACAGAAAGAGCGTGGAAAGAGCTCACAAAATTATTTGGAGATACGATGATTCCGTTAACGTATGTTAACTCTACAGCTGCAATTAAAGCGTTTTGCGGTCGTAATGGCGGAGCAACAGTAACTTCTTCTAATGCAAAGCAAATGGTATCTTGGGCGTTTACTCAAAAAGAACGTCTCGTCTTTTTACCAGACCAACATTTAGGGAGAAATACAGCGTACGATTTAGGTATCCCGTTAGATAAAATGGCAGTATGGGACCCACACACAGATTCATTAGAGTACGATGGAGATGTAGAAGAAATTCAAGTGATTTTATGGAAAGGACATTGTTCTGTTCATCAAAACTTTACAGTGAAAAACATTGAGAACGTACGGAAAAATCATCCGGACATGAACATTATTGTACATCCAGAATGTTGCTACGAAGTTGTAGCTGCTTCGGATTATGCAGGTTCAACGAAATATATTATTGATATGATTGAAGCGGCTCCATCTGGAAGTAAATGGGCGATTGGTACAGAAATGAATTTAGTGAATCGAATTATTAAGCAACATCCAGATAAAGAAATTGTTTCACTTAATCCATTTATGTGTCCGTGTTTAACGATGAACCGAATTGATTTGCCGCACTTATTATGGGCACTTGAAATGATAGAAAGAGGAGAAGTAATTAACGTTATTAGCGTAGATAAACAAGTGACTGAAGAGGCAGTTCTTGCATTAAATCGTATGTTAGAGCGTGTGTAAAGCAGCGGATTCCCGTTGCTTTTTTTCGTACATATAATCATAACGAGAACAAAATGGGCATACATTGTTTTGAAGAAATCATTGTGGTTCTTTATGCTTATTCCGCTTCTAATGATATTGAAAATCGAAGAAGTGATAAAAGTGAAAAGAAGTTAATGTTATTTAGAAAAAGAGTTACTTCATGAGATTTGTTACTTATAGATAAGTTATACAGGAGGGGGAAAATTTGAAAATTCATATCGTGCAAAAAGGGGATACCCTTTGGAAAATTGCGAAAAAGTACGGAGTGGATTTTGACACGTTGAAAAAAACAAATACACAACTTAGTAATCCAGATTTAATCATGCCAGGTATGAAAATTAAAGTGCCATCAAAGAGTGTTCACATGAAACAACAGGCTGGAGCAGGTTCAGCGCCTCCAAAGCAATACGTAAAAGAAGTGCAGCAAAAAGAATTTGCAGCAACACCAACTCCGCTTGGAATAGAAGATGAGGAAGAAGTTACGTATCAATCAGCACCAATTACACAGCAGCCAGCTATGCAACAAACACAAAAAGAAGTGCAAGTAAAATCGCAGAAGGAGATGCAGGTAAAGCCGCAAAAAGAAGTACAGGTGAAACCGCAAAAAGAGGTACAGGTGAAACCGCAAAAAGAAGTGCAAAAAGAACAGCCAATTCAAAAAGAAAAACCAGTTGAAAAACCGTCTGTTATTCAAAAACCACCTGTGATAGAAAAACAAAAACCGGCGGAAAAAGAAAACACGAAGTTTTCGGTAAATGTATTACCGCAGCCGCCACAACCACCAATAAAACCGAAAAAAGAATATAAAATTTCAGATGTAATAAAAAAAGGAAGCGAGTTAATTGCTCCTCAAATTAGTAAAATGAAACCTAACAATATCATTTCTCCGCAAACGAAAAAAAACAATATAGTATCGCCGCAAGTGAAGAAAGAAAATGTAGGAAATATAGTATCGCCGCAAGTGAAGAAAGAAAATGTAGGAAATATAGTATCGCCGCAAGTGAAGAAAGAAAATGTAGGAAATATAGTATCGCCGCAAGTGAAGAAAGAAAATGTAGGAAATATAGTATCGTCGCAAGTGAAGAAAGAAAATGTAGGAAATATAGTATCGCCACAAGTGAAGAAAGAAAATGTAGGAAATATAGTATCGCCGCAAGTGAAAAAAGAAAATGTAGGGAATATAGTGTCACCGCAAGTGAAAAAAGAAAACGTAGGGAATATAGTATCGCCAAATATATCGAAAGAAAATGTAGTTATTCCACAAGTCATACCGCCAAATATTCAAATGCCAATCATGGATAACAACCAACCACCGAATATAATGCCAATCATGGATAACAACCAGCCACCGAATATAATGCCAATTATGGATAACAACCAGCCACCGAATATAATGCCAATTATGGATAACAACCAGCCACCGAATATAATGCCAATTATGGATAACAACCAGCCGCCGAATGTAATGCCGATTATGGATAACAATCAAATGCCGAATATGATGCCGATCATGGATAACAATCAAATGCCGAATATGATGCCGATTATGGATAACAATCAAATGCCGAATATGATGCCGATTATGGATAACAATCAAATGCCGAATATGATGCCGATTATGGATAACAATCAAATGCCGAATATAATGCCGATTATGGATAACAATCAAATGCCGAATATGATGCCGATTATGGATAACAATCAACCACCAAATATGATGCCCTATCAAATGCCATATCAACAGCCCATGATGCCGCCGAATCCGTATTATCAACAACCAAATCCATATCAAATGCCATATCAGCAAGGAGCGCCGTTTGGACCGCAATATACGTCTATGCCAAACCCGAATATGATGCCAATGGATAATAATATGCCGCCGCTTGTGCAGGGTGAGGAAGATTGTGGATGCGGAGGAGAAAGTAGACTATATAGTCCACAACCAGGCGGTCCGCAATATGCGAATCCTTTATATTACCAACCAACTCAGTCTGCATATGCACCACAGCCAGGAACGATGTATTATCAACCAGATCCACCGAATGTATTTGGAGAGCCCGTTTCAGAAGAAGAGGACGAAGAAGAAGTTTAAAAAGGCGGGAGTATTCCCGCCTTTTTTACATTCCTGTTAATTAAGAAAATGAAGTTTTTTTATGAAGTGCTAGAAAATTCCCAGTGAAATATTAACAGTGTAAAAACCTTCTCGGTTACTCATCATAAGAGGGAGCTTTTCAGTAGAGAAGCTCATTCTAACAGAGGGGGTTTTTGTATTGAATACGAAAGTAAAAGTGATTGCTGCTTCTTTGTTAGTTACCAGTGCATTAGCTGCATGTGGTACACCGAAAGATAACAATGCAATGGATGGACGTAACTACAATTACGAGCGTACATCTTATAATGATACACACCAGTATCGTGATAATGTGACACGTAATGATCGTTATACAGATTATGTAACATATAGAAATGGTCGTAACGATACAGGATACAATTATTATCGAGATGTAAATTACAATGGACAAATTGCTAATCCGCATCCAACTCGTAATATTACAATGAACAATTCATACATTAACAATGATGGTAAAACAGCTGAAAGAATAACAAATCGTGTGAAACGTATGAATAACGTAGACCGTGTGTCTACAGTTGTATATGGAAACGATGTAGCGATTGCGGTAAAACCACGTAACACAGTGACAAATGAAACGGCGATGGCTAACGAAATTCGTCAAGCTGTTGCAAATGAAGTTGGAAACAGAAACGTATATGTTTCTGTAAGAAATGATATGTTTACTCGTGTCGATGCAATGAGTACGCGTCTACGTAACGGTACAGTTACAAACGATTTTAATCGTGACATAGTGAATATGTTCCGAGACATTCGTTACGGTTTAACTGGTACAGTGCGATAACAAAACAAAAGAGGAAGGGATAGCCCTTCCTCTTTATTCATCGTTGTCTTGTAAGCGACGTTTTTTAATAAAATAACTAACGGAATAAGAAACTAAAAAGCATATGAAAAGAATACTACCTGTTGAAATAGCTTCAAATAGAGGTCTTTCTGGACTGAAAATAATATAAATAATAGCCGTAACGATTCCTACAATAAGGGAGTGGAAGACAAGTTTGTAATAAGGAGTTAACTGTATTTCCTTTTCGCCTTCTTCTACATCGATTGAAACACTTAACTGTAAATAAGCAAGTAAAATACTTGTAAACATAAATAATAGCCACAATGGAGATTTCGTAATTTGATCAATGCCTTCAGTGAATCCGATATAGCCTAAAATTCCAACTACGCCAATGTATTGAAAAAGAAAGACAATACGTATGTTTTTTAACATTTGAAGAATGAGGCGTTCATCCTTTATTTTTTTCATAATATTCATCCCCTGCTTATTATGATTTCGCTGTCACATTAATTGTAACATATATATTGCAATTATCAATTTATAATTTACATAAAATAATTTGGATGAAAGAGGAAATAAAATATTTTTATAAACATGTTGCACTTATACTTTATTAATGTTATATTAGCAAAGCGATGAGCTAATTTACGTAAGACGAGAGATATGCTTAAGTGCTAAACACGCGAATGTGGTCGCCTGGTCTCTCGCCGTAAACGCATCAAGACGCCTGCTTTGCAGGCGTCTTTCATTTTATATAAAAGTAAATGATATATGCAGATGAGGTAAACCCTTATCTGCATTTTTTATTTTTCGAAAGAAATGTAATATGGATAAAACCCCCATTTCCGGAAAAACTACTAATGAAAGTATGATCTTGCTTAAAAGAGGTGAACGGAAATGAAATGGATACTGATTGCGATGCAAGCTTTCGTTATGATGTTTTGTTTCGTTTATGGAACGAATGTGAAGGCGGAAGGGCCAGTACCAGAAGTAACGAAAAAAGAACCTGAGGTTACAATTTTATTAGAGCGTATGTATGTTGATGGCGAAGTAAGCGAAGAAATACTTACAGAAAAAGTGACGGATTTAGAAAAGTTTTTACAGCAGTATAAAGAATGGCAGCTCGTTGATCGTGATGATGTACAAATTGTATTGCAAAAGAAAGTTGATGATATTTCTCCGTTATTGAAAACGAGCGGGTATTTTGGTGTTTCAGAGGAAGGGATATTACAAATTTTCAAAGGTGTACCGAAAAGTGATAATGCGATCCATTCTTTCTTTCAAATTGATATGAAAAAGCTTGAGAGCTATGAACGTGCGAAATTGAAACGTGGCATTCGTATTAAATCAAAAGAAGGTTTTGTGAAGACGATTGAAAAAATGAAGCAATACGCAGTTCAGAGTAAGAAAAAAAGCAGCTCATGGTGAGCTGCTTTTTTTCTTATTTGTTTTTAGCTAAAATTTCTTTTGCGATTTCATCAATTAGCATATCTTTTCCGATTGGATTGAATGCTTTCGTATTGAAGACTTCATTTGATACTTCATATACGTGATTATTTTTAACTGCTTTATTGTCTTTCCAAACGGCACTGTTTTTGTAGTCTTCGTAAACTTTATCAGCTTCGCCGCCGAAGTTTACAATAAACATTTGGTCAGGCTGGAATGCAACTAGACCTTCTAGTGATACTTGCGCCATCGTTTGTTTTAAATCCGTACCTTTTGTTGCTGGAAGTTTTAAGTCATTAAAGATGATGTCACCGTATCCGAAGCTACCGTATACACGGAAGTTTTGTGGTGTAACTGCAACGAACATAAAGTTCTCATCTTTTGTTTTCTCTTTAATTTTTTTAGATAAAGAGTCTGCTTTCTTATCGTAGTCTGCAATCCATTTGTCTGCTTTCTTCTCTTCGTCAAATAGCTTACCTACTTCTTTAAACTTACCACGCCAGTCTTCTAAGTTTGTTTCTAGAACAACTGTAGGTGCAACCTTTTCTAGTTGATCATAAATTTTTAATTGACGGTTGTTTAAAATAATTAAGTCTGGTTTTAAAGCAGTAACAGCTTCTAAATCAACTTTAGGTGCCCAGTACCAACCTACTGCTTTTACTCCATCTAACTTGTCTGTTAAGTGAGTTTGGATTTTATCTTTATATGTATTTGCTGTACCAACAGGTTTGTGTCCAAGAAGTAATAGTTCTTCTGTTGATCCAGATAAGTCAACAATTCTCTTTGGATTTACTGGAATTGTAGCTTCACCTTTAGCATGTTTTACAACTTTTGTTTTCGGTTGTTCTTTTGCCTTCGATTCTTCTTTTTGAGAAGAACAGCCAACGATAGAAAGAACAACGAGCATAATAGTAAATAAAATAAATAGCTTACGTTTCATCCTGATGCAACCCCTTTAATTAGTATTGATAATCATTATCGACTTCTGTATATTAAGGTGCTTTAACCTTTCTGTCAATGGAAAATAACAGAAGTTTCAAGTGGAGAACATTTGTTGGGGCAGTCTCGCTTTTCTATCATTAAATATGTTAAAATGGAATACATGATTTAAGAGGGAGAGATCGTATTTTGTTTGAATATGTTACAGGTTACGTGGAGTATGTAGGGCCGGAATATGTCGTAATTGATCATAATGGAATTGGTTATCAAATTTTCACACCAAATCCGTATGTATTTCAAAGAAGTAAGCAAGAAATCCGTGTCTATACATATCATTATGTGAGAGAAGATATTATGGCACTTTACGGGTTTAAAACACGTGAAGAGCGTTTATTATTTACAAAGTTGTTAGGCGTGTCTGGCATTGGGCCAAAAGGAGCTCTTGCAATTTTAGCTTCTGGTCAAACAGGACAGGTCGTTCAAGCGATTGAGCATGAAGATGAGAAGTTTTTAGTGAAATTCCCAGGCGTCGGAAAGAAAACAGCACGCCAAATGATTTTAGATTTAAAAGGAAAACTAGCAGATGTCGTACCAGATGCATTTGTTGATTTATTCTCAGACACAGAACGTTTTGATGAGAAGAAAGGTTCATCAGCTGAGCTTGATGAGGCACTGGAAGCTCTCCGCGCACTTGGATACGCAGAACGCGAAGTTTCTCGTGTTGTACCAGAGTTATTAAAAGAATCATTAACGACGGATCAGTATATTAAAAAGGCACTTAGTCTTTTACTAAATGGTAAGAGGTGAGTATAATGGACGAACGTCTCCTTTCAGGGGAATCTGCATATGAAGATGCGGATTTAGAATATTCATTACGGCCACAGACGCTCCGTCAGTATATTGGCCAAGATAAAGCAAAACATAATTTAGAAGTATTTATTGAAGCGGCGAAAATGCGTGAAGAAACGTTAGATCACGTGCTTTTATATGGACCACCAGGTCTTGGTAAAACGACGCTTGCGAATATTATTGCCAATGAGATGGGCGTTAATGTTAGAACAACTTCAGGTCCCGCAATTGAAAGACCAGGAGATTTAGCTGCTGTATTAACAGCGCTTCAGCCAGGGGATGTATTATTTATTGATGAAATTCATCGTTTGCATAGATCAATTGAAGAAGTATTGTATCCTGCGATGGAAGACTTTTGCCTTGATATCGTAATTGGAAAAGGGCCTTCAGCACGTTCTGTACGCCTAGATTTACCGCCATTTACATTAGTTGGAGCAACAACACGTGCTGGAGCATTATCGGCACCGCTTCGTGACCGCTTCGGTGTACTTTCAAGGTTAGAGTACTACACAGTAGATCAGCTTTCTGCGATTGTTGAACGTACAGCAGAAGTATTTGAAGTTGAAATCGATTCGTTAGCTGCATTAGAAATTGCAAGACGTGCTCGTGGTACACCTCGTATTGCGAATCGTCTTTTAAGACGTGTACGTGATTTCGCGCAAGTTCGTGGTAACGGAACGGTTACGATGGAAATTACACAAATGGCATTAGAGCTACTGCAAGTAGATAAATTAGGTCTAGATCATATTGATCATAAATTACTGCTTGGTATTATTGAGAAATTCCGTGGCGGTCCAGTTGGATTAGAAACGGTTTCAGCAACAATTGGAGAAGAATCTCATACGATTGAAGATGTGTATGAGCCGTATTTATTACAAATTGGCTTTTTACAACGAACGCCAAGGGGCCGAATTGTAACGCCGCTTGCGTATGAACATTTCGGAATGGAGATACCAAAAGTATGACGGAGATGCCAAAGCTGCTTATTACAGCCGGGATCTTACTCATCGTTGTTGGATTAGCTTGGAAGTTCATTGGAAGGCTTCCAGGCGATATTTTTGTGAAAAAAGGAAACGTTACCTTTTATTTTCCTATCATTACATGTATTGTGTTAAGTATTGTATTATCTTTTATTATGTATATAATAAATCGATTTAAATAAGAAATAGGTGGATATAGCTATGGATATAAATCTGTTTGATTTTCATTTACCAGAAGAACTTATTGCACAAGTCCCGTTAGAAGATCGTGAAACATCAAGATTAATGGTGTTAGACCGTGAAACAGGTGATATTGAGCATAAACATTTTACGGATATTCTTTCTTACTTACATGAGGGGGATTGCTTAGTTTTAAATGAAACGAAAGTTATGCCTGCTCGTTTGCACGGTGTGAAAGAAGATACAGGCGCGCACATTGAAGTACTTCTTTTAAAACAAGAAGAAGGTGATAAGTGGGAAACGCTTGTAAAGCCAGCGAAACGTGTAAAAGAAGGAACTGTTATCTCTTTTGGCGAAGGGAAATTAAAAGCAACTTGCACAGGAACTGCAGATCAAGGTGGACGCCAGCTTGAATTTTCATATGATGGCATCTTCTATGAAATTTTAGATGAACTTGGGGAAATGCCGCTTCCTCCATATATTAAAGAGACGCTGGAAGATCGCGATCGCTATCAAACAGTATATGCGAAAGAAATCGGTTCAGCAGCAGCGCCGACTGCGGGACTTCACTTTACAGAAGAGTTACTTGAGAAGTTAAAGCAAAAAGGCGTTCAGTTAGCATTCATTACACTTCACGTAGGACTTGGAACATTTAGACCAGTTTCTGCAGACACGATTGAAGAACACCATATGCACGCAGAATATTATCATATGTCTGAAGAGACAGCGGCATTATTAAATCGTGTGAAAGAGAATGGTGGACGTATTATTACTGTAGGTACGACATCAACTCGTACGTTAGAAACAATTGCAACAGATCATGACGGTAAGCTCTGCGCCGCTTCTGGATGGACAGATATTTTCATGTATCCGGGATATGAATTTAAAGCAATTGATGGTTTAATTACAAACTTCCATTTACCGAAATCAACATTAATTATGCTTGTAAGTGCATTTGCAAATAGAGATAATGTACTTCATGCTTATAATGAAGCAGTAAAAGAAAAATATCGTTTCTTTAGCTTCGGTGATGCAATGTTCGTTGCATCTCACGCTAAAATGAGAAACAAATAAAAGGAGTAAGTTATGACAGCAATTCGTTATGAATTTATTAAGACATGTAAACAAACGGGTGCCCGTTTAGGTCGTGTGCATACGCCGCACGGTTCATTTGATACACCAACATTTATGCCAGTTGGTACACTTGCAACAGTTAAGACAATGTCACCAGAAGAATTAAAAGCAATGGATTCTGGCATTATTTTAAGTAATACGTATCATTTATGGCTACGTCCAGGTCATGAAATTATTCGTGAAGCAGGCGGCTTGCATAAATTTATGAACTGGGATCGTGCAATCTTAACAGACTCTGGTGGTTTCCAAGTATTCAGTTTAAGTGACTTCCGTCGTATTGAAGAGGAAGGCGTTCACTTCCGTAATCACTTAAATGGAGATAAATTATTCTTATCACCAGAAAAAGCGATGGAAATCCAAAATGCATTAGGTTCAGATATTATGATGGCATTTGATGAGTGTCCACCATTCCCAGCTACTTTTGAATATATGAAGAAATCTGTAGAGCGTACGAGCCGCTGGGCAGAACGTTGCTTAAAAGCGCATGAACGTCCGCAAGATCAAGGTTTATTCGGTATTGTACAGGGCGGGGAGTACGAAGAGCTTCGTCGTCAAAGTGCGAAAGATCTTGTTTCAATGGACTTCCCTGGTTACGCTGTAGGTGGTTTATCTGTTGGTGAACCGAAAGATATTATGAACCGTGTTCTTGAGTTTACAACACCACTTCTTCCAGATAATAAGCCTCGTTACTTAATGGGTGTAGGTTCTCCTGACTCGTTAATCGATGGCGCAATTCGTGGTATTGATATGTTTGACTGTGTACTTCCAACTCGTATCGCTCGAAATGGTACATGTATGACAAGTGAAGGTCGCCTTGTTGTAAAAAATGCGAAATTCGCAAGAGACTTCGGTCCGCTTGATCCAAACTGTGATTGCTACACATGTAAAAACTACTCACGTGCGTACATTCGTCACTTAATGAAATGTGATGAAACGTTCGGAATTCGTTTAACGTCTTATCACAACCTTCATTTTCTGTTAAACTTAATGGAGCAGGTGAGACAAGCTATTCGTGAAGACCGTCTTGGCGATTTCCGCGAAGAGTTCTTTGAACAGTATGGCTTTAATAAACCGAATGCTAAAAACTTCTAATACATAATTTAAAAGGAGGAACAAAAGATGAATGCAGGTATGATGAATATCGTTATGATCGTTGCGATGTTTGCGATTTTCTATTTCTTATTAATTCGCCCGCAACAAAAACGTCAAAAAGCAGTTGCTCAAATGCAAAGTGAGTTAGCAAAAGGTGATGCTATCGTAACAATCGGTGGTTTACACGGCACAATCGAATCAGTAGATGAGACAAAAATCGTTATTAAATCTGGTGGTTCACACTTAACTTTCGATCGCAATGCGATTCGTGAAGTTGTGAAAAACTAATGTGGAAGGCCCTGCATGAAATGTGCAGGGCCTTTTTTAGTTACTTTGCTTTGACATATTTACACCGAAAATACCACCGAGTGTACTCGCCCCCATTAATGCTAATTGATATAGTAATTGTGAGTTCGATAAGGTTTGAGAAAAGCCTAAATAGTTAACTAGAAAGACGAGTATAGTGAACGTGAGCCCTGTTGTGAAACCTACTAGCCAACCTTTTCCTTGAGCCTTTTTGCCGGCAGTAAATCCAGACATAAGCATAGATAAAAGAGCGAGTATAAAAATAGTAACGGTTAATGTCCCTTCATTTATATTCGTAAACTTTAATAAAAGAGCCATAATCATACTAGTAATAGATGCGAGAATTAGTAGCGTAACAATACCGAAGCCAATTGCAGTTGATAATTTTTTCGTTCCATCCATTTATGCATTCCCCCTTTTTAATACAAGCATATTTTCCTTTTGCCCAAGTTAGACTAGTTTCTTTTTTATAGGGGAGTCTATACGTAAAAAAGGAGATGTAGGAATGGAATGGATATCGGTAATTGGACGGACAATGCTTTTGTATATCATTATCTTAATTATTTTTCGTCTTATGGGTAAACGTGAGATAGGAGAGCTAAGTGTATTAGATTTAGTCGTATTTATTATGCTTGGAGAAATGGCTGTAGTAGCAATTGAAAATACCGATAAATCACTTTGGCATCAATTAGTTCCGATGGCTTTTCTTATGTGCATACAAATCATTTTGTCAGTCATTTCATTAAAGTTTCAACGATTTCGGCATTTAATAGAAGGTGAACCAGCAATTATTATTAATGCGGGAAAGATTGATGAAAAAAAGATGAGAAACCAGCGATATAATATTGATGATTTAATGATGCAATTAAGGGAACAAGGAGTTGGAGATATTCGGGATGTAGAATATGCTATTTTGGAACCGTCTGGGAAGTTATCTGTCTTTCAAAAACAAAAAAATAAACAAGATACATTGCGGTTTACGCTTCCTCTTATTATTGATGGAGAAATTCAATCTAGCCATTTACAAATGATTGAGCATACAGATGAATGGCTTATTGAGAAATTAAAAAACTTAGGTTATAACGATATAACACAAATTTTATACTGTAGTTTTCAAAACGGACAATTTTTTGTTGATTTAAAAGAAAATTAGATACTTATTCTTTGAAAGAGTAAGAATGATTAGTGTAACTAATAATCAGTGGAGATTACCCCACTGATTAAAGTTTCACCTTATTTCAAAAATGAAAGTTTACGAATAATAGGGAGGCGACTTAACTCTTCTTTTCGAATGAGTTTGAAAGTGAAGAGAAGTACGATATAAACAATTGTTGTTAAAGTGATTTCCCATAATGTTTGTATGCCAAGGGAATGAGAGAAAATAATATATTTATGAAGATAAAAACCGAAGGCGCCTGCGATACCGATGGCAAGTCCGCCGAAAATATAGTCTTTTGCGTAAATGGTAAATGTAATCTTTTTCAAAACAGTAGCGTAGTGAAGAAATGTTACTGTTACAATATTTGCAGCGATAGCAAGGGCAACCCCCATCATTTGAAATTCTGGCCTTGATGCTAGTACAAAAATAACGATTAATTTCACGATGGCACCAATAAATGTATTCATCATTGCAGCTCTTGCTAAGTTTAAAGCTTGCAAAACAGAGGTAAGTGGACTTTGGAAATAATGAAATAAAAAGCAAGGCGCAAGAAGTTGAATGAATGCTGTTGCGCTGTCTGATCCATACATAAGAGTTAAAACAGGAGAAGCGAATACGTATAATATAACGACAGACCATCCGCCGGTAATTAATGAAATTCGAAGTGCTTGTTGTAAACGGTGCTCTACTAATTTATGTTGTCTTTTTGCCATTGCCTCACTAATAGAAGGAACGAGCGCTGTAGAGAGAGCGTATGTAATAAAGGCGGGTAGTGATAGGAGTGGGAATGCATAACCGTTTAATATACCGTATTGCTGGGTTGCAACAGAAGCAGCGACACCAGCGATTGCTAAACTTTGCATAACGACAATAGGTTCAAAAAAATATGAAACGGAACCGATTAAACGACTTCCTGTAGTTGGAAGGGCAATATCCATCAGAGAATAAAATGTCCCTTTGCTTTCTTTTACAGTAGTGAAAAATTCAGAACGTATTGATAAATGTTTTTCTCGCTGAAATAACGTGAGTAAAAATAATAACGATGCAACTTCACCGAGAACAGCTGATAACATAGCGCCGGCTGCAGCGTATTCTATGCCGTAAGGTAAAAATAATTGGATGCATATAGCGATAATGGTAATGCGGACGACTTGTTCTAGAACTTGCGCATAAGCGCTAGGTTTCATGTTTTGTTTCCCTTGAAAGTAACCACGCAAAACAGAAGAAACAGCAATAACGGGAACAACGGGCAAAATGGCCATTAATGGATAGTACGTTCTTTCGTCGGTTAATAATGTTTTTGCTAAAATAGGTGTGAGGAACATAATTCCGATTGTTAAAATGATACTAATAACGGATGTAACAGCTAGTGATACGGTTAATATTTTTTTAACTCTTTGTTTATCGTTCACAGCTTCCGCTTCTGCTACAAATTTTGCGATGGCGACAGGAAGACCAATTTGTGTCAATGTAATTGCTAAAATGAATGTAGGAACGGCCATCATATAAAGACCAACGCCTTCTTCTCCTAAAATACGTGCCATTACTATGCGGTTGATAAAGCCGAGTATTTTTGTAATAAAGCCGGCTATCATTAAAATAAATGCGCCTTTTAAAAAGCTTTGTCTCGTCATGTTCTTCTCCTACCTTCTCAAAATCAATGGAATGATTTACAATAATTTATATGCACGTACGAGACAAGAATGACAAGCATTTAAGAGAGTGAAGTATGATAGTGCTCTTGAAAGTAGTTATTGCTGTCCATTAGAGCGGGATTAAAGCGACTTTTTCGTGCTGAAATAAGAAGGAGATGTTATAGATGTTAGATAGAGAGGCTTTGGTAGAATCATACCGCGGACAGTTACAAGTCGTTTTAGAAAGTAAAGTAGAAGAGTTTCAAATGTTCGGTTACGACCGAGTGACAGATGATGATATTTGGAAGTTTCTTAAAGTGAAAAAGTGGAAGAAGATAGACAGCGATGTTAGATTGTATGAATTAGTTAATGACGTATTAACAGTAACAGCTAATGAATATATGACATATTTAACTGTTGAAGCTTACCAAGCGCCACTTTGGTCATTTGATGAGTACGAAAATAAATAACCGACTGCAATTGGTTTGTTCTTCCTTTTGCAGTATAATGATATGTATTGATAAAGAGGAAATAATTATGTCTAAGATTATATATAAAGGAGGTAGTGAAGAGGAAAATAAATGATGGAAGTGTAGGTAGTGTAAAAGCTTACCTATACAGCTAGTGATGAACTAGCAAAAATTATAGAAAGGAAGTCTACTAACTAGGCGTATGCACACGTATAGCAGTGAATCGTAAGAGATTTATTGAAAGTGTTAGTAGCAGAAAGAGGGTACATATGGCAAAGCGTGGTACGAGAATTGCTGCCTTTTTCATCATCGTCTTATTAATCGGTGGAGTAATTGGTT
The DNA here is from genome assembly GCF_002218325.1 of Bacillus sp. M13(2017). Classification (NCBI taxonomy): domain Bacteria; kingdom Bacillati; phylum Bacillota; class Bacilli; order Caryophanales; family Bacillaceae; genus Bacillus; species Bacillus sp. M13(2017). Next base: position 438,654 of record NZ_KZ268500.1, read on the forward strand.
CGGCAGGAAAAGACATAGCAAAAGGAATTAGTCTAGGACTAGACCTTCGCGGTGGTTTTGAAATTCTGTATGAAGTAAAACCAGCCAAAAAAGGTGATAAAATCGATCGAGACGTACTTGTAAGTACAGTAGGTGCTCTTGAAAATCGTGTCAATGTTCTCGGTGTAAGTGAGCCGAACATTCAAATCGAAGGGCAAGATCGAATTCGTGTACAGCTTGCTGGTGTACAAGATCAGCAAAAAGCGCGTGAAATGTTATCGACACAAGCGAAATTAACATTCCGTGATGTAGATGACAATCTCCTTATGGATGGAGCGGATTTAAAAGGCGGCGGAGCGAAGCAAACATTTGATGAGCAAGGCCGTGCAAGCGTAGGTCTTACACTAAAAAGCGCTGAAAAATTCCGTGAAGTAACTGAAAAAATTTCAAAAATGCCACCACCAACGAACTTAATGGTAATTTGGCTTGACTTTGAAGAAGGAAAAGATTCGTATAAAGCAGAATCTGCAAAACCGAATCCGAAGTTCTTATCAGCAGCAACAGTAAACCAAGTATTTAACCAAGCTGAAGTATCTATCGTAGGTGGAAACTTCACAGTTGAAAGTGCGAAACAACTTTCATCTTTATTAAATGCAGGTGCACTTCCTGTTGATTTAAAAGAAATGTATTCAACATCTGTTGGAGCGAAATTTGGTCAACAAGCGTTAGAGCAAACGATTTTCGCTAGTGCGATTGGTATCGCTCTTATTTTCTTATTTATGCTTGTATTCTACCGTTTACCAGGACTTGTAGCGGTTATTATGTTAGGTTTATACATTTTCGTTACATTACTTGTCTTTAACTGGATGCATGCAGTTCTTACGTTGCCAGGTATTGCAGCGTTAGTGCTCGGAGTAGGTATCGCAGTTGATGCGAATATTATTACGTACGAGAGACTGAAAGAAGAGCTGAAAATTGGTAAGTCCATGATGTCGGCATTCCGCGCTGGTAACCATCGTTCATTAGCAACAATTTTAGATGCAAACGTTACAACACTTGCAGCAGCTGGTGTGTTATTCGTGTATGGTAATAGCTCTGTAAAAGGATTCGCAACAAGTTTAATCGTAAGTATTTTAGTTGGTTTTATTACGAACGTATTCGGTACTCGTTTCTTATTAGGTTTACTTGTAAAGAGCCGTTACTTTGATAAAAAACCAGGATATTTTGGTGTGAAACAAAAGGATATTATTCCATTAACAAAAGGTGTAGTACATCCACCGACAAGATTTGATCGTATTAACTTCGTAAATATCGGTCATAAATTCCTTATTTTCTCGATTGTAGTTGTAATTGCAGGAGCAATTATTTTACCAATTTTCAAATTGAATCTTGGTATTGACTTTGCGAGTGGTACACGTATCGACTTGCAATCAAAACAAGCCGTTACTGTGTCTGATGTTCATAAAGATTTTAAAGAATTGAACATTGATGTGAAGGAAGAAAATATTGTACCGACTGGAGATGACAATAAAGGTTTCGCAGTTCGTACATTAGGTGTTTTATCAAAAGATGAAATTGCGAAAACAAAAACATTCTTCCACGATAAATATGGTACAGATCCAAACGTAAGTACAGTTTCACCGACAATCGGTAAAGAAATTGCACGAAATGCATTTATCGCTGTACTGATTGCTTCTGCGGTTATCATTTTATACGTAAGTATTCGTTTCCGATTTACGTATGCGTTATCTGCAGTACTTGCATTATTACATGACGCATTCGTTATGATTGTTATGTTTAGTATTTTCCAACTAGAGGTAGACTTGACGTTTATCGCTGCAGTATTAACAATCATCGGTTATTCTATTAATGACTCGATTGTTACATTTGATAGAAACCGTGAATTATACAAACAGAAAAAACGAGTGCGCGATATAAAAGACCTAGAAGAAATTGTAAATGCAAGTATTCGCCAAACGCTTGGTCGTTCGATTAACACCGTATTAACAGTGTTATTCCCAGTAATTGCACTGCTTATCTTCGGTAGTGAGTCACTACGTAACTTCTCGTTTGCGTTACTTGTTGGATTAATTGTAGGTACGTACTCTTCTGTTTTCGTTGCCTCTCAAATTTGGTTAATGCTTGAAAACCGTCGTTTGAAAAAGGGAAGAAACAAGAAGAAGGTTGAGAAAGTAGAATCTGAACCGCAAGTATAGAAAAGATGATGTCTCTTTATGAGGCATCTCTTTTTTCGTTTGTGGATACAATAAGATAGCAACTTTTTTACAGAAAGAAGATGGAAGAAAGTGGTGGTGTTATCACTGTATTTGTTAAAATAAAAAGATAGGTTAAGAAAAGAAGGGATTTTAATTATGGAAAAAGATGAACGTTTTAAACAGGCCGAGTTTGGTGCTATTGTCGGGATCGTTGGTAATATTATATTAGCGATTGTAAAGGCGGTAATTGGTTATATTGGGAACAGTAAAGCACTGTTAGCGGATGCTGTGCATTCTGCATCAGATGTAATTGGTTCGCTAGCTGTACTTTTTGGATTGCGAGCGGCAAAGCAGCCACCTGATGAAGATCATCCGTATGGTCATGGTAAAGCGGAATCGATTTCAGCGATTATTGTTGCGGTATTATTATTTATTGTGGGACTCGAGATAGCGATTTCGTCTATAAAAGCTTTTTCGCAAGAACTAGAACCGCCAAAAGGAATTACGATTTTTGCTGTTGTTCTTTCAATCGTCGTGAAAGAAGGAATGTTTCAATATAAATTCCGATTAGGGAAAAGAGTAAACAGTGATGCAATTATTGCAAATGCATATGAGCACCGTTCGGATGTATTTTCTTCAATTGCAGCTTTAATCGGTATTTGTGCAGCTATAATCGGTGGTAAGCTTGGTATAGACTGGCTTGTATATGCCGATCCGATTGCGGGATTAGTTGTTTCACTTCTTGTTGTAAAAATGGCATGGAGCATTGGAGCGGAAGCAATTCATGCAACGCTTGACCATGTTCTTCATGAGGAGGATGTTATTCCGCTTAGGGAAGCAGTTCTTCAAGTAGATGGTGTGAAAAAAATTGGTTCTTTATATGCACGGGAGCATGGTCATTATGTTATTGTCGATATTAAAGTGTCTGTAGACCCATACATTACCGTAGAAGAAGGACACCGTATTGGAAAACATGTGAAAGAAATACTTATGAAACAAGATAATGTACAAAATGTATTCGTACATATAAATCCGTATTCTCCAAATTAAACATCATTAACATTTTAGTATATAGATATTGCATCGTAGTTTGCATTATATTGTCACCCCTTAATCTGTCTTGTATAATGAACAGGTTAAGGGGTGATTTCGTGTTACAACCGAAGACGCGTTGGAAAGAAAAAGAATATAATGACGAGCGAGTGAGTGAATTAGCAAGTAAATTACAGTTATCGCCACTTGTCGTTTCATTATTCCTCGGTAGAGGACTAGATACAGAAGATAAGATTTTAGATTTTTTAAATACAGAAAATCAAGAATTTCATGATCCATTTTTATTAGAAGGAATGGATAGAACGGTAGAACGTGTAAATAAGGCGATTCAAAATGGAGAGCAAATATTAATATTTGGTGATTACGATGCGGACGGAGTAAGTAGTACGACGGTTTTATATCTTGCTCTTCAAGAATTAGGTGCAGAAGTAGAATTTTACATTCCAAATCGTTTTACAGAAGGGTATGGACCGAACGAAGAAGCGTTTCGTTGGGCGCATAGCGCAGGGTTCTCACTGATTATTACGGTCGACACGGGCATCGCAGCAGTACATGAAGCGAATGTAGCGAAGGAGCTTGGAATAGATCTAATTATTACAGATCACCATGAGCCACCGCCAGAATTGCCAGAAGCACTTGCGATTATACATCCGAAATTAGAAGGTGGCGTATATCCGTTTCACTATTTAGCTGGTGTAGGTGTTGCGTTTAAAGTTGCGCATGCATTATTAGGCCGTGTACCAGAACATTTATTAGAGATTGCAGTAATCGGTACAGTAGCCGATTTAGTATCACTTCATGGTGAAAATAGGTTGCTAGTGAAACGTGGTTTAAAACATATGCGTATGACGAGAAATATTGGTTTGAAGGCATTGTTTAAAGTTGCTAATGTTTCGCAAAGTGAAATTACAGAAGAGAGTATTGGCTTCTCAATTGCACCGCGTATTAATGCGGTCGGGCGTTTAGAAGATGCAGCGCCGGCTGTACACCTTTTATTATCAGATGATCCAGAGGAAGCGAAGGAGCTAGCTGAAGAAATTGATGAGCTGAACAAACTGCGAAAAGATATTGTAAAGCAAATTACAGAAGAGGCTATCGCTGAAGTTGAAAATAACTTCCCGCCAGAAGAAAACAAAGTATTAGTACTTGCAAAAGAAGGCTGGAACCTAGGGGTAATTGGAATTGTTGCTTCTAAATTAGTTGAACGTTTTTATCGTCCGACGATTGTATTAAGCATTGATCCTATAAAAGAAACAGCAAAAGGCTCAGCACGTAGTATTGCAGGATTTGATTTGTTTGCAAATTTATCAGATTGTAGAGAGTTATTACCACACTTCGGAGGGCATCCGATGGCAGCGGGAATGACGCTACATATGAATGATGTAGATGAATTACGTCGCCGCTTAAATGAACAAGCAGATGCAATTTTAACAGAAGAAGATTTTATTCCAATTACAGCAGTTGATGTTTTTTGTAAAGTAGAGGATGTAACGCTAGCGGCAATTGAAGATATGCAAAAACTAGCTCCATTTGGTGTTGGAAATCCGAAACCACGTATTGCAGTAAAAGATGCAGAGTTAGAAAGCATTCGCGCAATCGGATCAGATGGCTCTCATTTAAAAATGGCTCTTCGTGATGGACAAGCAACACTGGATACAATTGGATTTGGTTTTGGTGCATATGCGAAAGAAATCTCTCCAGTTGCAAAAGTATCTGTAATAGGAGAAGCGTCCATTAATGAATGGAATAATTTTAAGAAGCCACAACTAATGGTACAAGATATTGCTGTAGAGGCGTGGCAATTATTTGATTGGCGTAGTATGCGTAATGCAGAAGCAAATTTAGCAGAACTTCCGAAAGAAAAAATAACAATGGTGTATTTTTCTGAAGAGGTATTGAATAAATTTTCTTTAGAGAGCTATAAAGAAAAGCTCATGCATGCTTCAGAAGTAACGCATTTAGATGATCAATATATCGTGTTACTTGATTTACCAAAAGGAACAGATGAATTACGTGAGCTATTTAAGGTAGGATTCCCAGCGCGAATTTATACGCTATTTTATCAAGAGAATAACCATTTATTTAGTACAGTTCCGACGAGAGAACACTTTAAATGGTACTATTCTTTCTTAAGCCAAAAAACACCATTTTCTTTAAGACAATATGGAGAACAACTATGTCGTCATAAAGGTTGGTCAAAAGATACAGTAAATTTCATGACACAGGTGTTTTTTGAGTTAGAATTTGTTACAATAAAAGATGGCGTCATTTTTATGGCAGACAAAAAACAAAAGCGTGATTTAATTGAATCGAACACATATCGTGAGAAAATGAACCACTTACAATTAGAAAAAGAATTGGTTTATAGCACATATCAGCAACTATATACATGGTTTGAAACGATTCGTAATCATAAAGAAGTAGAACAGTTAGGGTAAAGGATTTGTATTTACAAACCTTTTAGATCTGAGGAGGATTCAGAAATATGGATTTCAAGCAACATATCGCAATTGTACCGGATTATCCGAAAGAAGGTATTGTGTTTAAAGACATTACACCTTTAATGAATGACGGTAAAGCATACAAAGCAGCAACAGATGCAATCGTTGAGTACGCAAAAGAAAGAGATATCGATGTTGTAGTAGGACCAGAAGCTCGTGGTTTCATTATCGGTTGCCCAGTTTCTTATGCGTTAGAAGTAGGATTTGCACCAGTTCGTAAATTAGGAAAATTACCACGTGAAGTAATTACTGTTGACTACGGTAAAGAATATGGTAAAGATGTTTTAACAATCCATAAAGATGCAATTAAGCCAGGTCAACGCGTATTAATTACAGATGATCTATTAGCTACAGGTGGAACAATCGAAGCGACAATTAAGTTAGTTGAAGAACTTGGCGGAGTTGTAGCAGGGATTGCATTCTTAGTAGAACTTACTTACTTAGATGGTCGTAAAATGTTAGATGGTTACGATGTATTAGTATTAGAAAAATACTAATCACTATATAGGTAAAACTACGGTGATAAAAAGTACCCGTGAATCTCTTGGAGAGGAGCGGGTACTTTTGTATAATTGAACAAAAAATCATGGTGAAATGTCAGTAAAATCTTTTCCTTTTCACAATTCACAATCATTGGGTTATAATGATAGAATATAATTTATTCTATTAAATAAAGATAAAGTCAATTTTCAATAAAAGGTGATTCGATGGCAAATGAGCAGGTACTAACAGCTGAACAGGTACTCGAGAAAGCAAGTCAATATTTAGCGGATGAAGATATTGAGCTAGTGGCACGTGCCTATGAATATGCACGTGATGCGCATAGCGAACAATATAGAAAATCGGGTGAACCGTATATTATTCATCCGATTCAAGTTGCAGGTATTTTAGTTGATTTACACATGGATCCAGCTACGGTATCAGCAGGTTTCTTACATGATGTAGTGGAAGATACAGAGATTACGTTAGAAGATATTGAACGGGAATTTAACAAAGAAATTGCTATGCTTGTTGATGGTGTTACAAAGCTTGGGAAGATTAAATATAAATCTCACGAACAACAACAAGCAGAAAACCATCGCAAAATGTTTATTGCAATGGCTCAAGATATTCGAGTTATTTTAATTAAACTAGCTGATCGTCTTCATAACATGCGTACATTGAAACATTTGCCTCAAGAGAAGCAGCGTCGCATAGCGAATGAAACGTTAGAAATCTTTGCACCTTTAGCACATAGACTCGGAATTAGTACTATTAAGTGGGAGCTAGAGGATACGTCACTTCGCTATTTAAATCCACAACAATATTATCGTATTGTAAATTTAATGAAGCGTAAACGTGCAGAACGTGAAGAATATTTAGAGGAAGTAATGACTGGTATTCGTGAGAAATTAGACGAAGTTGCGATACAACCTGAGATTTCTGGAAGACCGAAACATATTTACAGTATTTATCGTAAAATGGCACTGCAAAATAAGCAGTTCAATGAAATTTACGATTTATTAGCTGTACGTGTCGTTGTAAATAGTATTAAAGATTGTTATGCGGTGCTTGGAATTATTCATACGTGCTGGAAGCCGATGCCAGGTCGTTTTAAAGATTATATTGCAATGCCAAAAGCAAATCTATATCAATCTCTTCATACGACTGTAATTGGACCGAAAGGTGATCCACTTGAAGTGCAAATTCGAACGAAAGAAATGCACGAAATTGCAGAATTCGGGATCGCGGCACACTGGGCGTACAAAGAAGGAAAAACAGCAGAAACAACAGGTACATTAGAGAAGAAACTCACATGGTTCCGTCAAATATTAGAATGGCAAAATGAAGCTTCTAATGCAGAAGAATTTATGGAGTCATTAAAAATTGATTTATTCTCTGACATGGTGTTCGTCTTTACACCGAAAGGCGATGTAATGGAATTACCACTTGGATCGGTTCCGATTGATTTCGCGTATCGTGTCCATTCGGAAATTGGGAATAAAACAATTGGTGCAAAAGTAAACGGGAAAATGGTGACGCTGGATTATAAATTAAAAACAGGCGACATCATTGAAATTTTAACGTCGAAACATTCATATGGCCCAAGTCAAGATTGGGTAAAACTTGCTCAAACATCTCATGCGAAAAATAAAATTCGTCAATTCTTTAAGAAACAACGTAGAGACGAAAATATTGAAAAAGGCCGTGAACTTGTTGAAAAGGAAGTACGTGGTCTAGAGTATGAGATGAAAGAAGTATTAGCGCCTGATAACTTAAAACGCGTCGCTGAAAAATTTAACTTTGCAAATGAAGAAGATATGTTTGCAGCAGTTGGATATAGTGGAATTACAGCTTCGCAAATTGTTACGCGACTAACGGACAAGTTCCGCAAACAACGCGAAGAAGAAGAAATTGTTGAAGTTAAAGAAGTTCGTAAACCGATGAAAATTCGAAAATGGGATTCTGGTGTAAAGGTAAGCGGTGCTGATAATTTATTAATCCGTTTATCGAAATGCTGTAACCCAGTTCCAGGTGATGATATCGTTGGGTATATTACGAAAGGTCGAGGTGTATCGATTCACCGCCGTGATTGTGTAAACGTTCATACAGAAGAAGCTGTAGAACGATTATTAGAAGTAGAGTGGGAAGGTAGCCCTGAAAAAGAAATTGAGTATAACGTTGATATTGAAATTTCAGGTTACGATCGCCGTGGTTTATTAAATGAAGTACTGCAAGCTGTTACAGAGACGAAAACGTACATTTCAGCTGTTTCTGGTAGAAGTGACCGTAATAAGATGGCAACAATTAATATGTCAATCTCGATTCGTAACTTACAACACTTGAAAAAAGTAGTAGAACGCATTAAACGCGTTCCAGAAATTTATGCAGTACGACGCATGATGCATTAATAGGGAGTGTAGAAAGATGAGAGTTGTTTTACAACGATCAAAGAAAGCGTCTGTCACAGTAGACGGTGAGATCGTAGGACAAATTCCGTTCGGTTTAACATTACTAGTTGGCATTACGCATGAAGATACAGAAAAAGATGCAACTTACATTGCAGAAAAAATTGCGAACTTACGTATTTTTGAAGATGAGAGCGGAAAGATGAATCATTCTGTACTTGATGTAGAAGGACAAGTTCTATCTATTTCGCAATTCACATTATACGGAGATTGCCGCAAGGGAAGACGTCCAAACTTTATGGATGCTGCGAAACCTGACTATGCAGAGCGTTTATACGATTTCTTTAATGAAGAAGTTCGTAAACAAGGATTACATGTGGAAACAGGAAAGTTCGGAGCAATGATGGATGTTTCTTTGATCAATGATGGTCCGGTGACCTTAATTGTAGAAAGTAAATAGTGTTGATAAAAAAGAGAGGGTTATATAATCCTCTCTTTTTTATACATTGTTGTATGTTTTGTTCATTTATCATAGGATTAATTTAAAGGGGAATAAAAGGAAAAGAAGGTGTAGTATGCTTCAAGAATTTAATATAGCTTTACGTTTTATGCTAGAGTTATGTATTCTTGGGATTGTTGGATACTGGGGGTTTCGAGTAGGAACAACAATGGCTATAAAAATTACACTTGCTATTATAATTCCAATTGTTTTTGCTGTCATTTGGGGGCTATTTGGAGCTCCACATGCAGAATGGGAAGTACAAGGTATATTACATGTATTACTAGAAATTATCGTATTTGGAGTAGGTATTGTAGCGTTATATCATTTGAAGCATCATATGCTAGCAAGTGGACTGGCTATTGTTATTGTTGTAAATCGAATACTAATGTTTATTTGGAATCAATAGCAGTTTCGGTTATGTATAACTCTCTCATCAATATGGAACAATAAAAAGTAAAACATCCATATTGAATGTGAGGGATATACGTATGCGTATGAATGAAAAAGGGCATTCTGTTACAAATGGTGCAAATCAGCTATTTAACGTGAATTTTCATGATTTTATTTCAAAAGAGCAAAACAATACTTCAATGGAGCTTGCTTCCGAGTTTGGGATTTCTCTTCAAGATGTAAAGCGTTTAAAGAAGCAGATTGAACGCTCTTAGAGCACTTGACAATCCTACTGAACAAACGTATAGTAATTTTATATTTACATATGAATATAACCGTTGATAGAGAAGAGTAAATGAGACACACATGGAAAGAGAAGAAATGTCTTAGGCTGAAAACATTTCTACATGATGACTGATTGAATGACACTCTAGAGGTTTCAACTTGAACGGCATATACGCTTAGTAGGGATGAACGCACATTTAAGCGTTATTAAAAAAGTGGAAGCATACGTGCTTCAATTAGGGTGGCACCACGGGTATAATACTCTCGTCCCTACTGTTCAAACAGTAGAGGCGGGAGTTTTTTTATTTTTATTAAGATTAAAACAATTTGAGGAGGAACTGAATATGTCTATTCAAATCCCACGGGGAACGCAAGATATTCTTCCAGGCACTGTTGAGTTATGGCAGTATATCGAAGGGCAAGCACGCGAAATTTGCCGTCGTTACAATTATAAAGAAATTCGTACACCGATTTTTGAACACACTGAGTTATTTTTACGTGGTGTTGGTGATACGACAGATATCGTACAAAAAGAAATGTACTCATTCCAAGATCGTGGAGAGCGCAGCTTAACATTACGTCCAGAAGGCACTGCACCTGTTGTACGTTCTTACGTTGAAAATAAAATGTTCGGTGACGCAACACAACCAACGAAATTATATTATATCGGTCAAATGTTCCGTTATGAAAGACCACAAGCGGGTCGCTATCGTCAATTCGTACAATTCGGTATCGAAGCAATCGGCAGTAATGACCCTGCAATTGATGCAGAAGTAATTGCGCTTGCTGTTGAATTTTACCGCGGCATGGGCTTAAAAAATATTAAAGTTGTATTAAACAGTTTAGGTGACACAGCAAGCCGTCAAGCACACCGTGATGCATTAATCGCACACTTTGAGCCACGTATCGGTGAGTTCTGTTCTGACTGTCAATCTCGTTTAGAAAAGAACCCTCTTCGTATTTTAGATTGTAAGAAGGACCGTAACCATGAATTAATGGGAACAGCACCATCTATTACAGAATACTTAAACGAAGATTCAGCAGTATACTACGACAAAGTTCAAGAACTATTAACGATGATGGATGTTCCATTTGAAAAAGATCCGAACTTAGTACGTGGTTTAGACTACTACCAACACACTGTATTTGAAATTATGAGTGAGGCAGAAGGTTTCGGTGCTATCACTACATTAAGTGGTGGTGGACGTTACAACGGACTTGTACAAGAAATCGGTGGACCAGAAATGCCAGGTATCGGTTTTGCGATGAGTATTGAACGTTTAATTATGGCGCTAAAAGCTGAAAATATTGAATTACCAATTGAACATAGCATTGATTGTTACGTTGTAGCGCTTGGTGAAAAAGCAAAAGATCATGCTGCAAAAGTTGCGTTTGATCTTCGAAAAGCTGGATTATCAGTTGAGAAAGATTATTTAGACCGCAAAATGAAAGCACAATTTAAATCAGCAGATCGTCTAAAAGCGAAATTTGTAGCTGTATTAGGGGAAGATGAGCTAGATAAAGGCATCATTAACTTAAAAGATATGGCAACGGGCGAACAAGAAGAAGTAGCATTAGATGTATTTGCTTCATACGTAGCAGAGAAATTAATATAGGGGGAACTTACAGTGGCTGAAAGAACACATTCATGTGGAAAAGTAACAGTAGAAGCAGTTGGACAGACGGTTCAATTAAAAGGTTGGGTACAAAAACGCCGTGACTTAGGTGGATTAATCTTTATCGATTTACGTGACCGTACAGGTATCGTACAAGTTGTATTTAACCCAGAAACATCAAAAGAAGCGTTAGAAGTAGCAGAAACAATTCGTAGCGAATACGTATTACACGTAGAAGGTACAGTTGTTGAACGTGGTGAAGGCGCAATTAATGACAATATGGCGACTGGTCGTATTGAAGTACAAGCAATAAAAGTAAATGTACTAAATGCAGCGAAAACAACGCCAATTATCATTGCTGATGATACAGATGCATCAGAAGATGTGCGTTTAAAATATCGTTATTTAGACTTACGTCGTCCTGTAATGTTCAATACATTCAAAATGCGTCACGACGTAACAAAAACAATTCGTAACTTCCTAGATACAGAAGAGTTCTTAGAAGTAGAAACACCAATTTTAACGAAAAGCACGCCAGAAGGAGCTCGTGACTATTTAGTACCAAGTCGTGTACATGATGGTGAATTCTATGCGTTACCACAGTCTCCACAGCTATTTAAACAGCTTCTTATGGTCGGCGGATTTGAGCGCTACTATCAAGTAGCACGCTGTTTCCGTGACGAAGATTTACGTGCAGACCGTCAACCTGAATTCACGCAAATCGATATCGAAGCTTCATTCTTAACACAAGATGAAATTTTAGATATGATGGAGCGTATGATGACGAAAGTTATGAAGGATGCAAAGGGTGTAGAAGTTAGTGCACCATTCCCTCGTATGAAATATGCTGATGCAATGGCTCGCTACGGTTCTGATAAGCCAGATACACGCTTTGAAATGGAACTAACAGACTTATCTGAGTTTGCAGCAGGTTGTGGCTTTAAAGTGTTTACAAGTGCTGTAGAAAGCGGCGGACAAGTAAAAGCAATTAATGCAAAAGGCGCTGCGAGCAAATACTCTCGCAAAGACATCGATGCATTAACTGAATTCGTGAAAGTATACGGTGCGAAAGGTCTAGCTTGGCTTAAAGTGGAAGAAGACGGCCTAAAAGGACCGATTGCGAAATTCTTCAGTGAAGAAGATGCAAATGTGTTAATGAGCACATTAGAAGCTACTGCTGGCGACTTATTACTATTCGTAGCAGATAAGAAGAGCGTTGTTGCAGATAGCTTAGGCGCACTTCGTTTACGTCTAGGTAAAGAGCTTGAGCTAATTGACGAAAGTAAATTTAACTTCCTATGGGTAACGGATTGGCCACTTCTTGAGTACGATGAAGATGCAGATCGTTACTTCGCAGCTCACCACCCATTCACAATGCCATTCCGTGAAGACGTTGAGTTACTAGAAACAGCACCAGAAAAAGCACGTGCACAAGCATATGACCTTGTATTAAACGGTTATGAGCTTGGTGGTGGATCACTTCGTATTTACGAGCGTGACGTACAAGAAAAAATGTTCAAAGCACTTGGATTCTCACAAGAAGAAGCGCAAGAGCAATTCGGATTCTTATTAGAAGCATTCGAATACGGTACACCACCACACGGCGGAATCGCATTAGGTTTAGATCGTCTTGTTATGTTACTTGCAGGCCGTACGAACCTTCGTGATACAATTGCATTTCCGAAAACAGCAAGCGCAAGTTGCTTATTAACAGAAGCTCCAAGCCCAGTTGCAGAAGCGCAGCTTGAAGAGTTAAACTTAAAATTAAGCTTAAAAGAAGAGAAGTAAGAATAGGGTCTAGATGGTTATACTAATACCATCTAGACTTTTTTTGGAAGGAAGTTAAAAAAGTCCGGTTCAGATAACTATCGCATCTCATCGTTACGTATGCCAGTCCGGTGCTCGAGTAGTATTTCTACACTGCGCTCCTCCTGGCTTCAGCGCCTGAATCTGCTCGGTTCTCTGAATCAAACGTGTATTTAGGAAGAAAGAAAATTCTGGTCTATGTTTTCATTCTCGAAATATGTATTTTTAGGAATTCTATAACTTTTTCTATACAAATAGTCGGAAAAACGCTAGAATACATGGTAGACCATTTTTGTAATAGGAGTGTAGAGCTGAATGTTACATCAATTTTCACGTAATGAATTAGCCTTCGGTAAAGAAGGACTTGAAATATTAAAAAATAGTACAGTCGGTATTTTAGGAATTGGCGGCGTAGGTTCTTTTGCAGCTGAAGCGTTAGCACGTTCTGGCGTAGGGCGTCTCGTATTAGTTGATAAAGACGTTGTAGATATTACAAACGTAAACCGTCAAATTCACGCTTTAGTATCTACTGTAGGGCGTTCAAAAGTAGAATTAATGAAAGAGCGTATCGCAGACATTAACCCAGAGTGTGAAGTAATTGGACTAGAAATGTTTTATACAGATGAAACATATGAAGAGTTCTTTAAGCACGGTTTAGACTTCGTAGTGGATGCATCTGATACGATTACGTTCAAAATTCATTTAATTAAACAGTGCTTACGTCGCAAAATTAAAATTATCTCAAGTATGGGTGCTGCAAATAAAATGGACCCAACTCGTTTCCGTATTGCAGATATCTCTAAAACACATACAGATCCAATTGCGAAAGTCATTCGTACGAAGCTTCGTAAAGAGGGTATTAAAAAAGGTGTAAAAGTTGTCTTTTCTGACGAAAACCCAATCGTAATTCGTGAAGAGGTACGTAAAGAAATTGTACCAGACGAAAATGCAAAAATTCGTAAAGCGAAATTACCGCCTTCATCAAATGCATTCGTACCATCAGTGGCAGGCCTAATTATGGCAAGTCACGTTGTACGTGAACGTATTAAAAACGTAGAAGTGAAGCGTGTAGGGCAAGAATAAAGTGAAAGCATATATCCATTTCGGATATATGCTTTTTTATATGTATTAAAGAAATATGGATATTTGCATCACTACTAGTTCAAATGTAAGTAAGGTTAGTAAGTAATAATCATATTTATCTGATTTATAGGCGGACGTCTTGTGTAGACTTTTAATGGTGAAAAGAGCTAAAGTCAGGATGAGAAGGCCAAGAGTTATTTTGAAGATTATGAATGAAATAGCAACCATCTCCCTTTAAAGATATATGTTTACAATAACATTTTAGTGAAAATTATCCAATAAACATTAGGAGTTTCCTTGTATGACAGGGAGGAGTGTTATTGTCAATCTTTGTCGAATCGTTGATATATTGCAAGTTGTGATAGAAATATTTGAAAAATCGTTAATATAATTTCATTTACCGACACGCGCATATATATGTACGCTTCACCAAAAACAAACAGGGATGTCACTCAGTTAAAAAAGTGACATCCCTGTTTTTAATTCTCTGCAGAATAAATAATATCTAAATTCCCGTTTTGATCAGTTTTGAAAATCGGGGCAATTTGCTCTTCTTGCTCTTCGACTGAAACAAGTTTTCGAGCACGATCCATAATTCGAACAAGCATCGCGTAATCTTCTTCGATTGCTTGTTGTTTTTTTGTGAGTACCGCTAATTTCGTTTCAAGTTCATGATTCGTTTTTTGCAGAGAAGTGAGCTGAGCTTGTAATACATCATTTTCAGTTTGCAACTTTGCAAGTGAAGGATTGTTATGTTCTAAATTTTGTAAAAATGAGATGACATTTTGCATTGTAAGATCTTGTTTACTTGGCGTAATATCTTCTGAAAAATCGGCGTCAATTACGAGTTGCTTCGTTTTTGTGAACCGATCTTTTTCTATATTAGCTTCAGAACGTTTTAATTCTTTACGTTGTTTTTTTGCAAGCTGCACCGCATCTTCGTAATTCGGTCTTACTTCAGCGTTCCATCTAAAGCCGCAAGCTGCTGAAGTCCGGTTCAACGCATCGCCAACTTCATCGAATGCTTTTATTTGTGTACTTCCGCTGCGAATATGTCGTAAAACAGTTTCTGCTAAAAGGAGATCATCTTCTTTTGTCCATGCATCTTGACGTGTTTTCATAAGCGAAGCCTCCATAATGGTGACGTTTTCGTTTATGTTACCCTTTATTTTTCGTTTTATTCGAAGTTTGTAATCTTTCATAAACAGTAGAAAGAGCTTGCTCAAATTTCCCTGTCGTTTTCGGTTTATAATATTGCTTGCTTTTTATTTTATCAGGTAAGTATTGTTGCCTTACCCAGCCGTTTGGATGGTCGTGTGGATATAAATATCCAATGCCTCTTCCAAGTGATTCTGCGCCTTTGTAATGACTATCTTTTAAATGGCTTGGAATGTCACCTGTTTGACCGTTGCGTAAATCGTGTAATGCAGCATCAAGTGCTTTATAAGCTGAATTTGATTTTGGTGATAAGCATAGCTCGATAACGGCATTTGCAAGTGGGATGCGTGCTTCTGGGAATCCAACTCGTTCAGCTGATTCAATTGCAGCTAGTGTACGTGGTCCAGCTTGTGGGCTAGCAAGTCCAATATCTTCATAAGCCATAATAAGAAGGCGTCTGCCAATACTTTGTAAATCACCTGCTTCAATAAGGCGTGCTAAATAATGGAGCGCTGCATTTACATCACTTCCGCGCACTGATTTTTGAAATGCTGATAATACGTCATAATGAGCATCGCCGCCTTTGTCGTGAACGAAGCTCTTCTTTTGTAAGCATTCTTCCGCAATCTCGAGTGTGATTTCAGCCGCTTGATCGTCTGTAGTAAAGCTAGATAATACAGCAAGCTCAAGTGCGTTATAAGCGGAACGCATATCACCACCAGAGGCGTTTGCAAAGTGATGTAGTGCTTCATCTGTTACCGTTACAGCATATTCTCCAAGGCCTTTTTCTTTATCTTCTAAAGCTCTTTTTAACCCAATTAAAATATCATCTTCTGTTAGTGCGTGTAATTCGAAAATTTGACACCTGCTTCGAATAGCGGAGTTTATTGCATGGAATGGATTACTTGTCGTTGCACCAATTAAAGTAAGAAGTCCGCTTTCTAAGTGAGGTAATAGAAAGTCTTGCTTTGCTTTATCTAGACGGTGAACTTCATCTAAAATTAAAACGAGGTGTCGATGCATCTTCGCTTCTTGTACGACAACTTCCATATCTTTTTTATTGTGAGTAACAGCATTCAATAGACGAAACGGGGTACCGGTACTTCCAGCAATTGCACTGGCAATGGATGTTTTTCCTGTACCTGGAGGACCGTATAAAATCATAGATTGAAAATGATTGGCTTGGACCATTCGCCATAAAATCTTTCCTTCACCAACTAAATGTTGTTGCCCAATAATTTCTTGAATATTTGTAGGGCGCATTCGATGTGCGAGTGGTTGTTTCATTTGGACCGTCTCCCTTAATATATAATCTCGTTCTATCGTATCATTTTTTTCTACGAAATTTGAAATAGGATGCTGTTTTATGGGAAAAATGAAGGATAATATTTTCATTTTTCTTTCAATTGTAATAATTTCCGAGTTTTTCAATGTGATTTTATGTTATCATTTTGATACACAAGTTGAAATTTCTTATAATACTATATTATGCTATAATTTCATAGGATTTTAAATTGTGTTCTTTTTATAAATAAGATATAACCAATAGAAGTGAAAATTTGAAACGAGGTGCAAAATAGATGAAGATTTCAACAAAAGGCCGCTATGGCTTAACAATTATGATTGATCTTGCAAAAAAGTTTGGTGAAGGTCCGATTTCATTAAAATCAATTGCGCAGGCGCATGACTTATCTGAACATTACTTAGAGCAATTAATTTCACCACTTCGTAACGCTCGTCTTGTAAAGAGTACGCGCGGGGCATATGGCGGATATGTATTATCTGATCAACCGGCTAACATTACAGCTGGGGATGTAATCCGTGTATTAGAGGGACCGATTAGTGTTGTAGAAATGATAGAAGAAGAAGAGCCAGCGCAGCGCCAGTTATGGATGCGTGTTCGTGATGCGGTGCAAGAAGTGTTAGATAGTACAACGTTAGAAGATTTAGTACGTTATGAGGAAGAAAATCACGGGGGCTATATGTTTTACATTTAATTCCTTGTGAAACGATTTGGAAAGAAGGAGATTTAATGGAACGCATTTACTTAGATCATGCTGCGACATCTCCGACTCACCCAGAAGTGGTCGAAAAGATGATTCCATATATGACAGAAATATTCGGGAACCCGTCTAGTATTCACTTTTATGGACGTCAAACTCGTCACACAGTAGATGAGGCGAGACGAGTGTGTGCACGCAGCATTCATGCGAATCCGAATGAAATTATATTTACGAGCGGTGGTACAGAAGCTGATAATTTAGCGCTTATAGGTGTAGCACGTGCGAATCGTCATAAAGGTAACCACATAATAACGACGCAAATTGAACATCATGCGATTTTGCATACGTGCGAATTGTTAGAGCGTGAAGGGTTTGAAGTGACATATTTACCTGTCGATGAAACAGGGCGCATTCAAGTTTCTGACATACAAAAGGCATTAACAGAAAAGACGATTCTTGTATCTGTTATGTTTGGGAATAATGAAGTAGGGACAATGCAACCGATTGTGGAAATAGGAAAGCTGTTAAAAGAGCATCAAGCTTATTTCCATACAGATGCGGTACAAGCTTACGGTTTAGTAGAAATTAATGTGAAAAAGTTTGGGATTGATTTATTATCAATTTCAGCTCATAAAATTAACGGGCCAAAAGGTATAGGTTTCTTATACGCTGGTGCAAATGTGAAATTTGAACCGTTATTAATAGGCGGAGAGCAAGAAAGAAAACGCCGTGCTGGTACGGAAAATGTTCCTAGTATTGCTGGGCTTCAGCATGCAATTCTTATAGCTGAAAAAACTCGTGAGCAAAAAAATGCCCAATATGAAGAGTTTAAAGATATAATGGTATCTGTCTTCAAAAATGAAGGCATTACTTTCGAGGTAAACGGAAACTTAGAACATCGCTTACCGCATGTACTTAATATAAGTTTTACAGGAATGAACATTGAACCGTTTCTTGTGAACTTAGACCTAGCTGGCATTTCAGTATCAAGTGGTTCTGCTTGTACAGCTGGTTCGATTGATCCATCACATGTATTAGTAGCGATGTTTGGAAAAGACTCCGATCAAATACGTTCATCCGTACGCTTTAGTTTTGGACTTGGAAATACGAAAGAGCAAATTGAAAAAGCGGCGTACGAAACAGTGAAAATCGTGAAGCGATTAACACAAAATTAGCATGGGAGGTGACATGATGAACAAACTACCTCACGAAACACGCGTTGTCATCGGAATGTCCGGTGGCGTCGATTCATCTGTAGCAGCACTTTTATTAAAAGAGCAAGGTTATGATGTAATCGGAATTTTTATGAAAAACTGGGATGATACAGATGAGAATGGTGTCTGCACAGCAACAGAAGATTACAATGATGTAATTGAAGTGTGTAACCAAATTGGTATTCCGTATTATGCAGTAAACTTTGAAAAACAATACTGGGATAAAGTATTTACGTACTTCTTAGATGAGTACCGAGCTGGTCGTACACCAAACCCAGATGTAATGTGTAATAAAGAAATTAAATTTAAAGCATTTTTAGAGCATGCAATTGCGCTTGGTGCGGATTATGTGGCAACAGGCCATTATGCACGCGTTGCTTATATGGACGGCGAATATAAAATGCTTCGCGGTGTTGATGATAATAAAGATCAAACATATTTCTTAAATCAATTAAGCCAAGAGCAATTATCAAAAACAATGTTCCCGTTAGGTGAATTAAAGAAACCGCAAATTCGTGAAATGGCGAAAGAAGCTGGTTTAGCGACAGCGGCGAAAAAAGATAGTACAGGTATTTGCTTCATTGGTGAGCGTAACTTTAAAGATTTCTTAAGTAACTACTTACCGGCACAACCAGGTGTAATGCAAACATTATCTGGTGAAGTGAAAGGGAAGCATGACGGTTTAATGTATTATACAATTGGACAACGTCATGGCCTTGGAATTGGTGGTAATGGTGATCCATGGTTTGCTGTTGGGAAAAACCTAAAAGAAAACATTTTATATGTTGATCAAGGATTCCATAACGAACTTCTATATGGTGATGAAGTTATTGCCACCAATGTAGGATGGGTAAGTAACAAAGAAAAAGAAACAGAATTTAAGTGCACGGCGAAATTCCGTTATCGTCAAGAAGACAATAAAGTAACGGTTCAAATCGTTGATGAAAATACAGTTCGTATTCTTTGTGATGAGCCAATTCGTGCAATTACACCAGGACAAGCAGTCGTTTTCTATGATGGAGATGAGTGCTTAGGCGGTGCTACAATTGATGAAGTATACCGTAGTGGTAAGAAATTGGATTATTTAGGATAAACGAGAAGCCTCTGCCGATTAGCGGTTAGAGGTTTCTTTTACATAAAGCGAATTTTCGTTCGCTTGGAAAATACATTCTTTGTTATAATTTGTTGTAGAGGTGAAGGACATGTCAAACAAACTTGAAACAGGTATTCAATATATGCAAGAAGGAAATTGGGAAGAAGCAGCTAAAAATTTTACAGAAGCAATCGAAGAAAATCCGAAAGATGCGCTGGGATACATTAATTTTGCAAATTTATTAGACGTATTAGGTGATAGTGAGCGAGCGATTTTATTTTATAAACGTGCACTAGAGTTAGATGATAAATCTGCAGCTGCCTATTATGGTTTAGGAAACGTATATTACGGCCAAGAGCAATTTAATGAGGCGAAAGCTGTATTTGAACAAGCAATGCAAGCTGGGTTACAATCAGCTGATGTAACATTTATGGTAGGTATCACACATGTGCAGCTTGGAAATGATCGTCTTGCACTACCATTCTTACAAAGAGCAACAGAATTAGATGAAAACGATGTAGAAGCTGTATTCCAGTGTGGACTTTGCTTCGCGCGACTAGAACACATTCAAGAGGCGAAACCTTATTTTGAAAAGGTATTAGAAATGGATGAAGAGCATGCAGATGCGTATTACAATTTAGGTGTTGCGTACGTATTTGAGGAAAATAATGAGAAGGCTCTCGCTTTATTTAAGAAAGCAACTGAAATTCAGCCAGATCACTTTTTAGCGGGGAATGGCATTCGTTTATTAGAGCAAGAAGCTGAATAAGATAAAAATATAGTTTAATGGGTAGTTATCCCTCATCTAAAAAGGTGGGGGATGTACTGCTCATTAAAGTGAAAATATCGGAAAGGAGAGGAAAGATGGGAAATCAACATGCAATGGATTTGTTTGAGGAAGAGAAAAAGTTTATAAAAGCGCAAGTTCTTCATACCATTTTCCACAACGAAGAAAACCTCTATTCCGTTGTCAGTATGAAAGTCATTGAAACGAATGAAATATATGACGAAAAGAAAGTAATGATAAACGGTCATTTTCCCCGCATGCATGAAGATGAAGTGTTTACATTGACAGGTCACTTTAAGGACCATCCAAAGTATGGAAAACAATATATGGTTGAAACATTTAAAAAAGAATTGCCGCAAACAAAAGCAGGTATGGTGCAATATTTAGCGAGTGATTTATTTAAAGGGATAGGAAAGCGTACAGCTGAAAAAATTGTGGACCATCTCGGAGAACATGCTATTTCGAAAATTATGGATGACCCTGAGGCATTAAATGGTGTTGTTAATAAACAAAAGGCTCAGGAAATATATGAGACAATTGTTGAACATCAAGGGCTAGAGAAAGTAATGAGCTTTTTAAATGGCTACGGTTTTGGAACGAAACTTTCTATTAAGATTTACCAGCAATATAAAGAGATGACATTAGAAGTGATTCGTAATAATCCGTATCAACTTATCGAAGAAGTGGATGGGATTGGTTTTGGAAGAGCGGATGATATAGGGCGTGCGTTAGGGATATCGGGTAATCATGACGACCGTGTACGCGCAGGATGTTTTTACACATTAGAGAATGTCTCATTACAACTTGGTCACGTTTATATGAGGAAAGATCAACTTGTAAGAGAAACGATGTCACTTTTAAACAATCAAGAAGGAAGAGTGACTGAGGAAGATATTATAGGTTGTATTGAAACGATGCAAAGCGAAGGGAAAGTCATCATAGAAGAAGAACGAGTGTATTTAGCAACGTTATTCTACTCTGAGAAAGGTGTTGTAAAGTCTATTCGCAGGCTTATGAATCAAGAAGAAACACCTTCATTTCCAGAAGCAGAAGTGTTAAAAACGTTAGGTGAAATTGAAGAACAACTGAACGTACAATATGCACCGTTTCAGCAAGAAGCAATTCAAACGGCACTTCATAAACCGATGATGTTATTGACAGGTGGACCAGGAACAGGGAAAACAACAGTTATTAAAGGGATTGTTGAAATGTATGCATCACTACACGGGTTATCGTTAAATCCGAATGAATACAGTGATGATAATCCATTTCCAATACTATTAACAGCTCCAACAGGAAGAGCAGCGAAGCGAATGAGTGAATCAACAGGACTTCCAGCTTGCACAATTCACCGTTTACTTGGTTGGACGCCAGAAGGATCGTTCCAGCGTAATGAAACGGATCCTGTCCAAGGTAAGCTCCTTATTATCGATGAATTTTCAATGGTTGATATTTGGCTTGCAAATCAGCTATTTAAGTCGTTGCCGACGAACATTCAAGTTATCGTTGTAGGTGATGAAGATCAGTTGCCATCTGTAGGACCTGGACAAGTATTAAAAGATTTATTAAATGCAGGCGCAGTTCCGACAGTGAAGCTTACTGAAATTTATCGTCAAGCGGAAGGCTCATCAGTGATTCAACTTGCCCATGCGATAAAAAATGGAACCCTACCACCAGATTTAGCACAAAATCAAAAAGATCGTTCATTTATCGGCTGTACAGGAGCTCAAATTGTTGAGGTTGTGAAAAAAGTTTGTGAAAATGCTAAAACAAAAGGCTTTAGCGCAAGAGATGTACAAGTATTAGCACCGATGTACCGCGGGCCTGCTGGTATTAATGTATTAAACGAAGCGCTGCAACAAGTATTTAATCCGAAGAGGGAAAAGAGTAAAGAAATTGCTTACGGTGATGTTGTGTACCGAAGAGGCGATAAAGTACTGCAACTCGTGAATCAGCCGGAGAGCCAAGTGTTTAATGGTGATATTGGGGAAATTGTTTCGGTGTTTTATGCGAAAGAAAACGTTGAGCAACAAGATATGATTATCGTTTCGTTTGATGGAATTGAGGTAACGTATACGAAGCCCGATTTAAATCAAATTACGCATGCATATTGTTGTTCCATTCATAAATCACAAGGTAGTGAATTTCCGATTGTTATTATGCCAATCGTGAGGAGTTACAACCGTATGTTACGTCGTAATTTAATTTACACGGGCATTACAAGAAGTAAGAAGTTCCTTATTATTTGCGGAGAGGAAGCAGCTTTCCAATCTGGTGTAAATCGCCTTGATGATGCAATGCGTCAAACAACCTTAGCTAGTCGCTTGCAAGAATCACAAGGAGAAGTACAGATGGTCACAGTTAATGGCGAGGAAATGGACGTGGAAAACATTTCACCGTATGATTTCATGTAACAAGGTGAAATTATATAGTGAAACTTTCAAACGCATAGCGTTGAAAGGCTCCAGCAATGTATAAATGAATGCAGTTTGGACATAATGGCGAATAGAATCTGGGAGACTGTAAGGAGATGAAAGCCATATGTTCATTTGTCCAAATTGCAAAGGGAAAGACATTGGAAAAATAGGTGTCAACCAATTTTATTGCTGGAATTGTTATATCGAATTATCGGTTTCAAAGGGGAAAATCCATACACATCAAGTTGAGGAAGACGGTTCATTAAGCTCTCTTGATGATTTATTTGATGAGAATGAAAGAACTATCGGATAACGAAAAGGGGGATTTACTTTGAATCTACGCAATTCATTAATCGCATTAGGTGTTGGAGCTGCAGCGTATCAATATGCTCGTAAACAAGATGTATTTTCAAAACGCAATATGAAAAAAGCACGTAAGATGATTAAGTCTTACTTATAATCATTTCGATAAAGTGAAAAACTCCCTTATAGACAAGGGAGTTTTTTTATGCACTCATATGTAAATAAAAAAGTCCGATTTCTGAGAAAAGATAAGATAGACCGTAGCAGCCAACGCCAAGTATTCCATACTGCCATAATTGCTTCGCTTTTTCTTTACGTGAAGAACGAATAAAGAACCCCTTCCAAATACCGAACCCGATACAAATCCATTCAAGAATCATAAAAAGTGCTGATAATCCAAGCATAAACAAAACCATAATTAGCCCTCCTGATTATATTAATTCATGCTGTATTCTCAGGGTGGTTGTCCTTGTTATGTTATTTATATGTACGTCTTTAAAAAACAGTATGGTCCGTATGAAAAGATTTTAAAAGTTTCGCACATAACCTACCCCATTTATTTTCAAAATAAAGGTGGAGGAGGTTTTTCATGTGAAGAATCTTAAAATCATTTGGATATATCGTTTAGGATTATTGTTACTTGTTTTTCTTTGTCTGCTCGTCTTTTTAAAAATTAAGCCGCTATGGGCACCGATTATTTTTGTATTTAAAGTAGCAATCACGCCGTTTCTTATCGCGTGTTTTATTGCGTATTTATTGCACCCTTTAATTGAAAAAATTCATAAGGAAGGGATGCCCCGTACACTTGCCATTTTGCTCATTTATATCCTTTTCTTTGGCGGAATTGGTTATGGGATTTATAAAGGAACACCAGTCGTTATTAAACAGTTACAAGAGATTAATGAACAATTTCCCCAGTTTACAAAGATGTACGATTCGTGGATGGATGGCGTTACAGAACAAACAGCGAATTTCCCTTCGTTCATTCATGAAAAGGTGAAACAACTTTTTGTGGGTGTGGAAATGAAGATTCAAGCGCTTTTAAATAAAGTGATGAGTACAGCTCGTGGTGTACTCGATTCATTGCTCATTATTTTCTTAATACCGTTCATTGTATTTTACATATTAAAAGATTATGGTGAGTTTTATCATATCTTTTGGAAACTAGTCCCAAGTAAATGGCGAGGTACGGGGCAAATGCTTGCGAAAGAAATTGATAAGTCACTTGGAAGTTATATTCGAGGACAGTTATTTGTTTGTTTAGTATTAGGGGGAGTATCAGCTCTTTCTTTTTGGTTTATCGGTATGAAATATCCATTATTGCTTGGCATTATTATTGGGGTAACGGATATAATCCCGTACTTCGGTCCTATTTTAGGAGCGATCCCGACCTTAATGATTGCAGCAACAGTATCAACGAGTTTACTTATTAAGGCGGGGATCACGATTGCGATTTTGCAATTTGTGGAGAGTAACATTTTATCGCCTTACATCGTTGGTAAGTCACTTCGTATGCATCCCGTTATTATTATGCTTGCCTTACTAGTTGGGGGAGAGGTAGCTGGGATTGTAGGATTGCTAATATCGGTTCCGATTTTAGCAGTTATTCGCACTGTCATTGTTCATGTGAGACCGCTCTTGAAAAAAGAAGATGTGTAAGTATAGAAGCCCTCTATGTAAGAAATAGAGGGCTAATCATATATTTATTTAGAAAGTTGCTCGTGTATTTTTTGAACGAGGGAGCTCACATCATTTGTTTGAATATGTTTTATTTTTTCCATTCGCTATCATACATAAATATAATTTGATTGTTGAAAAGACGCTTTTGTTCTTTTAAATTAGAAATTTTTGCGAAAGAGTACTCTTCAAATATTGGATTCTTACTTACATCTGGCCCATAAAAGAATAGCCTTTTGTTCGTTAAAATTAGCAATCCTGGCCTTGCGACGGAACGATAAATAAATATGTCTAATGAACATGCTGCGTAAAATAATATCGTTTCGTCAGTCGCTAATATGTTTTTAGCTTTGCTAAGTAAGGTTGTCATTGTAATCGCTCCTTTATTTTATTAACAATAATTTAATTATAGCAAAAAAAGTAATATTTAGAATTTTTATAAACCATTCTTATAAGGAGATTCCGATTTGTTAATAAACGCATAATATATGAAAAGGCTGTTAAGAATGAATAGTAGAATAGCTATGATTAATAAGCAATTAATACAATATAAATGATTATCTACATTGACAAACTTAAGAGAATTCTATTATATTTAGTCATATAATACATTAAATCAATGACGGAACAAGTACGTTACAGTCCATTTATAGAGAGAAGCTTCCATATGGCTGAAAGAAGCTTTAAATGAAGGGTAACAGAAAGCTAATCCTGAGAGCAGCTAATCACTGCCGTCTTGCCACGTTACGGCACCATGAGGTGATGAATTGATTGTTAATGTAATCAATTCATAATTAGGGTGGTATCGCGAGTTAACTCTCGTCCCTTTTATAGGGACGGGAGTTTTTTATATTTAAGGAGGAAAATATAATGAAACAACTAACAGGCGCACAAATTCGTCAAATGTTTTTAGACTTTTTCCAAGAAAAAGGACATGCAGTAGAACCTAGTGCATCACTAGTTCCACATGAAGATCCATCTCTTCTATGGATTAATAGTGGTGTAGCCACATTAAAAAAATATTTTGATGGACGTGTAATCCCACAAAATCCACGTATTACAAATGCTCAAAAATCAATTCGTACAAACGATATTGAAAACGTAGGGAAAACAGCTCGTCACCATACATTCTTTGAAATGTTAGGAAACTTCTCAATCGGTGATTACTTTAAAGAAGAAGCAATTACTTGGGCTTGGGAATTCTTAACGAGCGACAAATGGATCGGATTCGATAAAGAATTACTATCAGTTACAATCCATCCAGAAGATGAAGAAGCATTCAAAATTTGGAATGAGAAAATGGGCGTTCCAAAAGAGCGTATCATCCGTTTAGAAGAAAACTTCTGGGATATTGGTGAAGGACCAAGTGGACCGAATACAGAGATTTTCTATGACCGCGGAGAAGCTTACGGTAATGACTTTAGTGACCCAGAATTATATCCAGGCGGAGAAAACGAGCGTTACTTAGAAGTATGGAACCTTGTATTCTCTCAATTTAACCATAACCCAGACGGTTCATATACACCGCTTCCTAAGAAAAACATCGATACAGGGATGGGTCTAGAGCGTATGACATCTATCGTTCAAGATGTACCTACGAACTTTGACACAGACTTATTCATGCCGATGATTGGTGCAACAGAAACAATTTCTGGTGAAAAATATCGTAATGGTGACTTAGAAAAAGATATGGCGTTTAAAGTAATCGCTGACCATATCCGTACAGTAACATTCGCTGTTGGTGACGGCGCTCTTCCATCTAACGAAGGCCGTGGTTATGTATTACGTCGTTTATTACGCCGTGCTGTTCGTTACTCTAAGAAATTAAACATCAACCGTCCATTCATGTTTGAATTAGTAACGGTTGTTGGAGAAGTAATGAAAGACTTCTATCCAGAAGTACTTGAAAAGAAAGATTTCATCGCAAAAGTTGTGAAAAATGAAGAAGAGCGTTTCCACGAAACACTTCATGATGGTGAAGCAATTTTAGCTGAAGTTATCGCAAAAGCAAAAGAAGAAAAAACAACTGTTATTTCTGGAGTAGATGCGTTCCGTCTATATGACACATACGGTTTCCCAATTGAACTAACAGAAGAATATGCAGAAGAAGCTGGTATGACAGTTGATCAAGAAGGCTTTGAAAATGAAATGGAAAAACAACGTGAGCGCGCACGTGCTGCTCGTCAAGACGTTGATTCTATGCAAGTTCAAGGCGGTGTCCTTGGAGAAGTGAAAGTAGCGAGTGAGTTCGTTGGTTACGGTACAGTTGCAACAGAAAGTAACGTTGTTGCACTTGTGAAAAACGGCGAATACACAGACAGCTTACAAGCTGGTGAAGAAGGACAATTAATGCTTGATGTAACACCATTCTATGCTGAGAGCGGCGGACAAATTGCAGACCGTGGTTACCTTCTAGCTGACGGTGTGAAAGTTCTTGTAAAAGACGTACAAAAAGCACCAAACGGTCAAAACTTGCACAAAGTTGTTGTTGAAGAAGGTACATTAACGAAAGATGCAGCTGTGAAAGCTATTATCGATACGAAAAACCGTGGTAGCGTTGTGAAAAACCATACAGCAACTCACTTACTACACCAAGCATTAAAAGATGTACTTGGAACGCACGTTAACCAAGCAGGTTCTCTTGTAACTTCTGAACGTTTACGCTTTGACTTCTCTCACTTCGGTCAAGTACAAGCTGACGAATTAGAAAAAATTGAGCGTATCGTAAACGAGAAAATTTGGGAAAGTATTGATGTTGAGATTTCTCAAAAAGCAATCGAAGAAGCGAAAGAAATGGGTGCAATGGCATTATTCGGTGAAAAATACGGTGATGTTGTACGCGTTGTACAAGTTGGCGATTACAGCTTAGAGCTTTGTGGTGGTTGTCACGTTGATAATACAGCTTCTATCGGTATTTTCAAAATCGTTGCTGAGTCTGGTATCGGTGCAGGAACTCGTCGTATTGAAGCAGTAACTGGTAAGTCTGCATACGAATTAATGAACGATCAAGTAGGTTTATTAAAAGAAGCAGCAGGAAAAATGAAAACAAATCCGAAAGATATTTTAACAAGAGTTGATGGTCTATTTGCTGAAGTGAAACAACTGCAAAAAGAAAATGAATCTCTTGCTGCGAAATTAAGCAATATTGAAGCTGGAAACTTAACTGATTCTGTAATGACAGTTGATGGCGTAAACGTATTAGCGGCAAAAGTAAATGTTGCAGATATGAACAACTTACGTACGATGATGGATGACCTAAAAAATAAATTACAATCTGCAGTTGTCGTATTAGCGTCTGTAAATGATGACAAAGTAAACATCTTAGCTGGCGTAACGAAAGATTTAATTAGCCAAGGATACCATGCTGGTAAACTTGTGAAAGAAGTAGCTTCTCGTTGTGGCGGTGGCGGTGGTGGTCGTCCTGATATGGCACAAGCGGGCGGTAAAAACCCAGCGCAAGTTGAGGAAGCTTTAGCATTTGTACAAGAGTACGTTAAATCTGTTTCAAAATAAAGAGATAGTAGTGTACAATGGTAGGGAGAGGAGAAGTTCTTCTCCCTATACTTACTATATAAGTGAGGTGCTTGAAATGGACGGTTTTGATAAAACAATGAAGTTTAGCATTCAAGATGAAAAACAGAGTGTCCATGTAAATGATGTACTTTTAACTGTGTATGATGCACTTCAAGAAAAAGGCTATAATCCGATTAACCAAATCGTCGGTTATTTATTAAGTGGAGACCCAGCATACATACCTCGCCATAAAGATGCACGTAGCATCATTCGCAAGCTTGAACGTGATGAGTTAATTGAAGAGCTTGTGAAGTCTTACTTGAAACATCATCGTGAGGAGTAGTTTATGCGGATATTAGGTTTAGATGTAGGTACAAAAACAGTCGGAGTTGCAATTAGCGACGAAATGGGCTGGACAGCACAAGGATTAGAAACAATTAAGATTAACGAAGAACGAGGTCACTTTGGTTTTGATCGTATTTCTGAGTTAGTAAAGCAGTACAATGTGGACAAAATAGTAGTAGGTTTACCTAAAAATATGAATGGTACAATTGGCCCACGTGGCGAAGCGTGCCAACAATTTGCAGAAAACCTACGAGAGCTGTTACAATTAGACGTTGTAATGTGGGACGAGCGTTTGTCAACAATGGCAGCGGAACGTCTACTCATTTCAGCTGATGTAAGTCGTAAGAAGCGAAAACAAGTAATCGATAAGATGGCTGCAGTCGTAATCTTACAAGGATTTTTAGATAGAAAATAAGAGGTGACCAAAATGGAAGAACGTCAAATTACAATTGTAGACGAAAAAGGTAACGAACATTTATGTGAAATTATTTTCACTTTTGATGCTGACAAATTTGGTAAAAAATCATACGTAATCTTCTCTCCAATCGGTGAAGTAGATGAAGATGGAGACCCAATTTATGATGCAATGGCTTATGAGCAAAATGAAGAAGAGGGCGGAGTTTTACTTCCAATCGAATCAGAAGAAGAGTGGGAAATGGTACAAGAAACGTTTAACACTATTGCTGATGAGCAAGAAGCTGAATAATAAGTACTGAAAAGATGGACGACATACAGTCCATCTTTTTTTGTATTTATATGTAAAATGAAAGATTTTTTGTCGAAACTGTGTAAGTCTTTGTAGTATAATGAGACGGATTGTAGAAAAATAAAGTGTCAATTAAAAAAGATAAGTGAATTTGTTGCGTTTTTACATCGTGCTGTATAGAAAGGTGTACATACGGTCTACAATTAAGTAAGGAGGAAATGTTTTGATAGAGAATCAAGTGAAAAAGAAGCGTAGACGCATCTTTTTATTTTCGATTATTGCACTGCTTTTAGTTTGTGGTTCAGTCTATGCGTATATTTCATCCGCATTAGGACCAGTTGATAGCGGGAATAAAAAAGAGATTGAAGTAGAAATTCCGAAAGGATCATCTACAAGTAAAATTGGAGAAATTTTAGAAGAAAAAGGCGCTGTAAAAAACGGTACAGTTTTTAGTTTTTATACAAAGGCTAAATCGAAAAGTTTACAAGCAGGTACATATTTATTAAATCCTTCAATGAATGCTGAAGATGTGATCGAACAAATGTCATCTGGCAACGTGCATCGTCCAGCTCTTTATAAAGTGACGATTAAAGAAGGGGCGCAAGTAACTGAAATTGCAGAAACGATTGCGACAGAACTAAAGTGGAATAAAGATGATGTTACGCGTCAATTAAACGATAAAGCATTTATTCAAAAAATGCAGCAAAAGTATCCGAAGTTATTAACGGATAAAATCTTTGATAGTAATATTAAATACCAATTAGAAGGTTATTTATATCCTGCAACGTATTCGTTTTATAAGAAAGATACAACGTTAGAAGAAATTGTAATTCCAATGCTTGAGAAAACAAATGCAATCATTGTTCAAAATGAGGCGAAAATGAAAGCGAAGAATTGGGATGTTCATCAGCTTTTAACATTATCTTCACTTATTGAAGAAGAGGCAACTGGTTTTACAGATCGTCAAAAGATCTCTAGTGTCTTTTATAATCGTTTAGCAAAAGGTATGCCGCTTCAAACGGATCCAACGGTATTATATGCACTTGGAAAGCATAAACAACGTGTATTATACGAAGATTTAAAGGTCAACTCACCGTACAATACGTATGTTGTAAAAGGATTGCCGGTAGGGCCAATCGCAAACTCTGGTAAACATTCAGTAGAAGCTGCGTTAGAACCTGCGCAAACAGATTATTATTATTTCTTAGCCGCACCAAGTGGTGAAGTGTACTATGCGAAAACATTAGAAGAGCATAATGCATTAAAGCAAAAATACATTACGAAAAAATAGTGAAATGGGGAGGGATAGCGAAAAAAGTCGCACATCCCTCTTTTTTGTGGTAAAATATATCGGGTTAAAAACTGGCAGAAGAATCGTTTTTAATATCAAAACGGGACGTACAAGCTAAGGATAAAGCTGGCTTGTATTTTTATTGCATTCTATGTGTGAAAAGACGTCATAGAGGCACTTCTCCATGTAAATAAGGAGGACCATTTATGGAGGATGCAGTTAACGAGTACCTATTATCATTTATTGATCCGAAAGATAAATTAATTCTTGAAATGGAAGAATATGCAACAGAAAATCATGTGCCGATTATGGATCGACTTGGAATGGAATTTATGCTGCAATTTTTACGTTTAATTGGACCGAAAAGCATTTTAGAACTTGGAACAGCAATCGGTTATTCTAGTATTCGTATGATGCAAGCTATTCCAAATTCACGTATTGTGACAGTTGAGCGCAATCGTGAGCGATATGAAAAAGCACTTGAATATATAGAACGTTCCCCAGTAACAGATCGTATTTCAGTTATTTACGGTGATGCGTTAGAGACAGGTGAACAAGTAAAAGAACACGGGACATTTGACGTTATTTTTATTGATGCAGCAAAAGGACAGTATCGTCGCTTTTTTGACTTATATGAACCGTTATTAAATCCTGGTGGCGTAATTATTTCAGATAATGTTATGTACCACGGTCTTGTAACGACAAAAGAGAAAATTGAAAACAGACGTACACGTGGTTTAATCCGTCGTATTAAGACGTACAATGAGTGGCTTATGAACCATGAAGGATACGATACAACGATTTTCCCAATTGGTGATGGAGTAGCTGTTAGTAAAAAGAGAGGGTGACCAAGGTATGAAGAAACCTGAATTGTTAGTAACGCCAAGAGCGGTGGCGGATATCGAACAACTTGCGAAAGCAGGAGCAGATGCGGTAATGATCGGTGAGCAAAAGTTTGGTTTACGTTTAGCAGGGGAGTTTTCACGTGAAGATGTAAAACAAACTGTGAAGATTGCACATGAAAATGGTGTGAAAGTATACGTAGCCATGAACGCTATGTTCCACAACGATAAAGTAGAAGAATTAACAGATTACGTTTCATTTTTAAACGAAGTAAATGTAGATGCAATTGTTTTCGGAGATCCAGCGGTATTAATGGCTGTTCGCGAAGTAGCGCCAAATATGCAGTTGCACTGGAATACAGAAACGACAGCAACAAACTGGTTCACTTGTAATTACTGGGGACAAAGAGGAGCGAAGCGTGCTGTATTAGCTCGTGAGCTGAGCTTAGATGAAATTGTTGATTTAAAAGAAAATGCTGAAGTGGAACTGGAAGTACAAATTCACGGTATGACTTGTATGTTCCAATCGAAGCGTTCATTAGTAGGAAACTACTTTGAGTATCAAGGACGTAATCTAGACATTGAAAAGAAAAAATATGAAGAGAATATGTTCTTATATGACCCAGAGCGTAACAATAAATATCCAATTTATGAAGATGAAAATGGTACTCACATTATGAGTCCGAACGATATTTGTTTCATCGATGAATTAGAGGAACTAATCGAAGCTGAAGTTGATAGCTTAAAAATCGACGGAGTACTAAAAACCTCTGAATACATTATTGAAGTAACGAAAAAATATCGTAAAGCAATTGATTTATGCGTAGAAGATCGTGATGCATATTATGACGTGAAAGATGATCTATATAAAGAAATAGAAGAAATGCAACCAGTAAATCGTCCGTTAGATACAGGATTCTTCTTTAAAGAAACGGTTTACTAAACGAGGAGGGTGTAGGAAATGACTGTACAAGAAATTTCACGAGTAATCGATGGCAAACGTGTTATTGTGAAGAAACCTGAACTGTTAATCCCTGCGGGTAACTTAGAAAAATTAAAAGTAGCTATCCATTACGGGGCAGATGCTGTATATTTAGGTGGACAAGAATTTGGTCTTCGTTCGAATGCAGGTAACTTTACGCTAGAAGAAATGGCAGAAGGCGTTGAGTTTGCAAAGAAGTATGGAGCAAAAATATACGTAACAACAAATATCTTTGCACATAATGAAAATATGGACGGGCTAGAGGAATATTTAAAAGGGATTGAAAAAGCTGGCGTAACGGGAATTATCGTTGCTGATCCGCTTATCATTGAGACTTGTAAACGCGTAGCGCCTTCTGTTGAGGTGCATTTAAGCACACAGCAATCACTATCCAACTGGAAAGCAGCACAGTATTGGAAAGAAGAAGGTTTACATCGTCTTGTATTAGCTCGTGAAGCAAGCTATGAAGAAATGAAAGAAATTAAAGAAAAAGTGGATATTGAAATTGAAGCATTCGTACATGGTGCAATGTGTATCGCATATTCAGGAAGATGTACATTAAGTAACCATATGACAGCGCGTGATTCTAATCGTGGTGGTTGTTGCCAATCTTGCCGCTGGGATTATGATTTAGTTCAAACAGTATCACAACATAAAGATGCAAAAGAGCTTCCTCTATTCCAAGAAGGAGATGCTCACTTTGCGATGAGTCCAAAAGATTTAAATTTAATTTTATCAATTCCGAAAATGATTGAAATCGGAATCGATAGCTTAAAGGTAGAAGGACGTATGAAATCAATCCATTACGTAGCGACTGTAGCAACTGTATATCGTAAAGTAATTGATGCTTATTGTGCTGATCCAGATAACTTTGAGTTTAAACAAGAATGGTTAGATGAGCTTGATAAATGTGCAAATCGTGATACAGCTCCTGCATTCTTTGAAGGGGTTCCAGGACATCAAGAGCAAATGTTTGGAAATCATAGTAAGAAAACAACGTATGATTTTGCTGGTTTAGTGTTAGATTATAATGAAGAAACGGGCATCGTAACGATTGAGCAACGTAATCATTTTAAACCAGGACATGAAGTGGAGTTCTTTGGACCAGAAATAGAAAACTTTACGCAAACGGTGGAGAAAATTTGGGATGAGGATGGAAACGAATTAGATGCAGCGAGACATCCGTTGCAAATCGTGAAATTCAAAGTGGATCAACGAGTGTATGTGAATAATATGATGCGCAAAAGCATACTTCAATAAGAAAGAGTGATAGTCGAATGGGGACGAATAAGCCTGTTGTAATTGGAATTGCTGGTGGTTCGGGATCAGGTAAAACGAGTGTAACGAAAGCGATTTTTGACCATTTTAAAGGTCATTCTATTTTAATCTTAGAGCAAGATTATTATTACAAAGATCAAAGCCATTTACCAATGGAAGAGCGTTTAAAAACAAATTATGATCATCCGCTTGCGTTTGATAATGATC
The DNA here is from genome assembly GCF_002218325.1 of Bacillus sp. M13(2017). Lineage (NCBI taxonomy): Bacteria > Bacillati > Bacillota > Bacilli > Caryophanales > Bacillaceae > Bacillus > Bacillus sp. M13(2017). The sequence goes on from NZ_KZ268500.1 coordinate 472,789, forward strand.
TGTTAATTGAACATTTGCAGCAGTTGCTTGCATATGAGCAAATTGATAAGCCTGTATATGACTATACATTGCATACGCGTTCAGAAGAAATTATTCCGGTTGAGCCGAAAGATGTAATTATTTTAGAAGGAATTCTTATTTTAGAAGACCCACGTCTTTGCGAGTTAATGGACATTAAATTATTCGTTGATACGGATGCTGACCTTCGTATTCTGCGCCGCATGCAACGTGATATTAAAGAGCGCGGTCGTACGATGGATTCAGTTATTGATCAGTACGTAAATGTTGTACGTCCAATGCACAATCAATTTATTGAGCCTTCTAAGAAATTTGCGGATATTATTATCCCTGAAGGTGGACAAAACCACGTTGCAATTGATATTATGGTGACAAAAATTGCAACAATTCTTGAACAAAAAGTAAATTTGTAATAGCATAGTAAAAGATATACGGTAGGAAGGGATTTTTTCCCTTCTTATCGAATACAATGAAACATGCAACCTCATCTATATATAGGTGAGGGCATATTTATATCAACTTTCCATACATATCTTCTTTATATAAAGAAGAATTGGAAATACGGGGTTGTATGTGACAACTCCGCTAGTGCAAGGGTACTAGAAACCTCCGCTAACAATGGAAGCGGAGGAGTTTTCATATGGAACTCCTCTTTTTTTCGGGGGATTGGTATATAAAAGGAGTGGAAAATATGTCAACAGAAAAAACATACCCTATGACGCAAGAGGGTAAGCAAAAACTAGAGAACGAACTTGAGCAATTAAAAACAGTAAGACGTAAAGAAGTAGTAGAACGTATTAAAATCGCACGTAGCTTCGGAGACCTTTCTGAGAACTCTGAGTACGATGCAGCAAAAGATGAGCAAGCGTTCGTAGAAGGGCGCATTACACAATTAGAAAATATGATTCGTAACGCAGTTATCATTAAAGATAATGGCGAAGTATCTACTGTTGTTACATTAGGTAAAACAGTAACATTTAAAGAATTACCAAACGGAGATGAAGAAGCGTATACAATCGTAGGTAGCGCGGAAGCTGATCCATTCGAAGGAAGAATTTCTAACGATTCTCCAATCGCAAAAAGCTTATTAGGTAAGCAAATTGGTGAGAAAGTAACAATCCAAACACCAGGCGGAGAAATGCAAGTAGAGATTGTCTCTGTAAAATAAAAAAAGATTCTCCTATCGGGAGAATCTTTTTTTCTGTAGAATGAAAAAAATTGTGTAAACCTTAGAGTGATTCGACAAAAAATGTCAAAAAAACAATTTAAGATTTGATATCATAATTGGAGAATATAGGTTTTAAAAGGGAAAAGGGGCTAATTATGAAACATAAAATCTTTACAGGATTGGTGTGTAGTATATCCATATTAGGACTTGCTGCATGCGGAACGAATGAAGAAACTACATCATCAAAGGGAGAAAAAGTAAAGCAAGAAGAAAAAAAGGATATTAAAGCAACTGAGAGTTCAAAAACCTTAGAAAATCCACAAGATAAAAAGGAATTTAATGATTTTGATGTAGCGTATCAATTAGCTATTGTCATGAAAATATTTCAAGATGTAACGATTAAGTATGATTACGCAATTGGGAATCCAGATTATTTATTGCGAGATTCGATGGATCAAAAAACAATAGATGATATGAAGAATATGTTACAAGAACAGGCGAAGAATAATGATAAAATTTTAAAAGATGAAGTGAATCAAGCGTATACATATTTAAAACAATCGAAAGTAAGTAATAAAGATGATATTCAAAAAATAATAGATGCACAAAATAATTATTTACATATTGTAGATAAGATGATTACTTGTATTGATTCTGTAACAGTTGAGAATGCAAAAGAAAAAAGAAATGAAATGGATAATCTTAGTAAGGATTATTTAAAAATAGCGGCTAATGTAACAACCACTGTAATTGAAGTTGCTAAAAACACTGGAGTGAATGAAACTGAATTTAGATCGCTTCTTATGAAATTTTTAGAGAAGCCAAAGAAACAATAATAACCTTATATAATATCTGTTTTTGTTTGGGGATTGTATAAATAAAATAGTACCTCGTCTAAACTACAATAGACGAGGTGTTTTTTATGAAAATAAAACGGAGAATTACAATTGTTTTAATTTGTTTTATGAGCGTTATGTTTGTATTGCTTTGTCGTTTAATCCAAATTCAAATTATAGATACAGAATCATTTACTGATCGCAAAATAAATTTAATTGAAAAAAGTGTTACGCAACGCACACAATCCATTACAGTAGACGATGGACGTGGGCAGTTTATAGATCGTAATGGTAAAAAAATAGGTGAGGGAAAATATCCTGTTTTAATTATTTTTCCATTTTTACAAATAAAAAATGACATGTTAGAGAAAATCGCGCATATCATTGGTGTGTCGAGACAAGAGATTAGAAGACAAATGAAAAATAACAAAAATGCATTTACACTACAAGGAGAAACTGCTCCATTTCGAGTGACACGAGAGCAGATGGAGAAGGTAAATGAATTACATGTATTAGGTATTGTAGCAGCTGAAGTGCGATTAAAACAGACTGGAGAGATAAATCATTTAATTGGTGATGTAGGGGAGAACGAAAGGGAGTTTCAAAAGCGATATGGAGAATTGAAAAGAATTTCCAAACAAACGCCGATAGGTATTTCAGGATTACAGCAATCATTTGATGAATTTCTATTGACTGATGGAGAGGCAAAAGTATTATATCAAGTAGATCGGCAAGGAGAACCAATTTTCGGAAAGCAAGCGAAATACACTTCACCAGGAAATCCATTTTATCCAGTTAGGATTCAAACTACTTTACATAAAGAGTTGCAGCAAAAAGCAGAAGAAGTGATTGAAGCAAACGAAATAAAGAAGGGGGGATTAGTATTAATTGATGTAAAGACAAATGAAATATTAGCGATGGCTAGTAAGCCGTCTTTACAAGTAAGGGATGAGAAGTTATATAAAACTACACTTGAAAATCAAATGTTAACGCCACATTTTCCAGGCTCTGTTTTTAAAACAGTAGTTGCAGCTGCAGTCATTGATCAAAAAGTAAATTTGTTTAATCGGACATTTAACTGTAATAAAGATTTATATGGTGAAAACGACCCGCAAGTTAGGATGGGTACACTTAACTTTAAAGAGAGCTTTGCTAGGAGCTGTAACAGGACATTCTCCGAGTTAGGTAACGAGCTATTACAAAAGGATAAGACGGTGCTAGAAACATACGTAGCAGCTTTAGGAGCAAATGAAAAGGTTGGATGGAAAGGTTCTGTATTTCATACACCTCATTTTGAGCAAATGCCAGAAGAAAAGGATACTACTATTTGGGGGAATGAAGAAAATAAAAATAGTAAAAAAGCGGTAGAACAAACAGCAATTGGACAGAAAGATGTACGTATATCACCTCTAGCAATTGCAAATATGATGGCGACGATTGCGAGGAATGGGGAAAAGATGGAAGTGAAAGCTGTCGAAAAAATAGTATATAAAAATGGAGCGGATTTTTTTACATTTGAGAGTCATACGTTAAATGGAAAACAGCTTTCGTATGAAACAGTGAAAACATTACAAGAGTTATTAAGAGGCGTTGTAACAAGGGAGAAAGGAACAGGAACGGCATTCCGTTCGTTGCCACTAAGTGTCGCTGGAAAATCCGGGACAGCGCAAACAGGGAAAGGGACGAGGGTGAATCGCTGGTTTGCAGGTTATTTTCCGTATGAGAATCCAAGATATGCTTTAGTTGTTGTTGATCTAGAGACTGATAGCAAAGTGAATAAAGTTACACCTATTTTTAAAGATATGGTAGGAGCAATCTATCAATTGGAGAATGAAAAGTAATCTTGCAATTTATAGTGAAATGTCTTCATTTCATGAAAATATCATTGTAAATGTTCAACCTTTCTAGATTTAATGTTACAATAGCAATTAGGAAAAACTGCATGGAGGTTTGGAGAATGGCAGGAGGATCAAGATTCCAACAGAAACAACAAAAACGTCGTCAAAACGGTGTTTTAAATATTGCAATCGCTATTGTATTACTATTAGTAGCTATTGTAGCATATCAATTGTTCGTTCCTAGTACGAAAGAGCAAGCATCTTCTACTGATAAGAAAGTCTCTCAACAAACAACAAAGAATGAGAAAGCTGGAAAATCAGAAGATAAAGAATCTGCTAAGAAAAAAGAAAAAGAACAAGAGCAAGCAGAAGCTAAGCAAAAAGCTGAAGAAGAGAAGTTAAAGGCTGAAGAAGAACAGAAAAAAGCTGAAGAAGAAGCGAAAGCTAACGAGAAAGTATCAGCTGAAAAAACTGTATCCAAGGCAAAAGAGGCTTACACAAAACCTTCTTGGAAAGCTGTAGGAACAGAACAAGGTTCATCACCGGCGATGACGTTTAAACAGGGGTCATCAGATTGGAATGAGATGCAAAGTGCAATTGCTGCGGGTATTGAAGTACCGAAAGAGCAATTAGTATTCCATTTTGTTGGAAGAGACAAAACTGGAAAGAGCAAAGCTTATGGTGATGTTCAAGATAAGCAAAGTGGGAAAAGATATTATGTAAATATTGATTGGGTAGACAATGAGGGCTGGAAACCAGTACTTGTTCAAACTCTAAACTAAAAAAGAGAGGCTCCTTAGGAGCTTCTCTTTTTTGTTAACGCAATTTCTTTAATTTAAAATGAACAACCGCGCTATAATACGGTCTTTTGCTTTCAGGATCCATAACCATTTGATGTGAGATGTGATGAACTTCAAGCATAAGTGCTTTATTATTATCAATTTGTTCACTAATTTTTCGTTCTAAAGAAGCTAAGTCTCCCGCTTCAAAAAACTCTACTTTATCTTCTAACATTTCAAAGGTAAATGACATGAAGACGGCCCCTCTCCTATGTAATCAACTATAGTGTAACAAAGAAAAGAAGGAAATACCATGTACATTTCAATTGACATTTTTAGAAAGAGGGAATATCATACTGATAAAACCGATAAGAAAAAGGGGAATTTTTATGGGTACAGAATTTAATGGTTTATTTGATGAGTGGGCTCATACGTACGACTCATTTGTACAAGGCGAAGATATACAATATAAAGAAGTTTTCGCCCATTATGAGGACATTCTAGAGGATGTAGTTAACAAGTCATTTGGTAATGTATTAGAATTTGGTGTCGGTACAGGTAATTTAACAAATAAATTATTACTTGCTGGCCGCACAGTTTACGGTATAGAACCGTCGCGTGAAATGCGCATGATTGCAAAAGAGAAATTGCCAAAAGAATTTTCAATTACAGACGGTGATTTTCTTTCATTTGAAGTTCCAAATTCAATTGATACCATTGTAAGCACCTATGCATTTCATCATTTAACAGATGATGAAAAAAATGTAGCGATTGCGAAGTATAGTCAATTGCTAAACAAAGGTGGTAAAATAGTGTTTGCTGATACGATATTTGCAGATCAAGATGCATATGATAAAACTGTTGAAACAGCAAAACAAAGAGGTTTCCACCAGTTAGCAAACGATTTGCAAACGGAGTACTATACACGTATTCCAGTTATGCAGACTATTTTTGAAAACAATGGCTTCCATGTAACGTTCACGAGATTAAATCATTTCGTTTGGGTAATGGAGGCAACTAAGCAATAGAAAGAGGGATTAGATTGAGAATTGCTGTAATTGGAGCAATGGAAGAAGAAGTACGTATTTTACGTGACAAATTAGAACAAGCAGAGACAGAAACGGTTGCAGGTTGTGAATTTACGAAAGGGCTATTAGCAGGGCATGAAGTAATCTTGTTAAAGTCTGGTATTGGTAAAGTAAATGCAGCGATGTCAACGACAATTTTATTAGAAAAATATAAGCCTGAAAAAGTAATTAATACTGGTTCAGCAGGTGGATTCCATCACTCTCTAAACGTTGGTGATGTAGTTATTTCCACTGAAGTTCGTCACCATGACGTAGATGTAACAGCATTTAACTATGAATATGGTCAAGTACCAGGAATGCCGCCTGGATTTAAAGCTGATGAGGCGTTAGTTGCATTAGCTGAGAAATGTATGCAGGCTGAAGAAAATATTCAAGTTGTAAAAGGTATGATTGCAACAGGTGATTCATTTATGAGTGATCCGAACCGCGTTGCAGCCATCCGTGATAAATTTGAAAATCTTTATGCGGTAGAAATGGAAGCAGCAGCTGTTGCACAAGTATGCCACCAATATGAAATTCCGTTTGTTATCATTCGCGCACTTTCTGATATTGCTGGTAAAGAATCAAATGTTTCATTTGATCAGTTTTTAGATCAAGCAGCTCTTCATTCTACAAACTTTATCGTAAAAGTGTTAGAAGAGTTAAAGTAATGTAACAAAAAGGCAACTGTCTCATATAAAGAAAATACATACAGTTGCCTTTTCTTTATTGGCAAACAAGGGGGAGAACACGATGAATGTATATCGTGGAGTTCATGAGTTAATTGGTCATACACCAATTGTAGAAATTACTCGTTTTCCACTTCCGAAAGGGGTCCGTTTATTTGCAAAGCTTGAATTTTATAACCCAGGCGGAAGCGTTAAGGATCGTTTAGGAAGAGAATTAATCGAAGATGCGCTAGAAAAAGGGCTTGTTACCCAAGGTGGAACAATTATTGAACCCACTGCTGGGAATACTGGTATTGGACTGGCACTTGCAGCATTAGAATATGATTTACGTGTTATCGTTTGTGTACCAGAGAAATTTAGTATTGAAAAACAAGAATTAATGAAAGCGCTAGGTGCAACGGTCGTGCACACACCGACTGAGCAAGGAATGACCGGTGCAATTGCAAAAGCAAAAGAGTTAGTAAATGAAATACCGAATTCATACTCTCCAAGTCAATTTGCAAATGAGGCAAATCCTCGTGCATATTTTAAAACATTAGGACCTGAATTGTGGGACGCATTGAATGGAGAGATTAACATATTTGTTGCTGGAGCAGGAACTGGCGGTACGTTTATGGGGACTGCATCTTATTTGAAAGAAAAAAATATAGATATTAAAACAGTTATCGTAGAGCCAGAAGGATCTATTTTAAATGGTGGTAAGGCTGGTTCACATGAGACCGAAGGAATTGGACTGGAATTTATCCCGCCATTTTTGAAGACATCTTATTTTGATGAAATTCATACGATTTCTGATCGAGATGCATTTTTACGAGTGAAAGAATTAGCGCAAAAAGAAGGACTTCTCGTTGGGAGCTCTTCAGGAGCAGCATTTCATGCGAGCTTACTGGAGGCAGAGAAGGCACCACCAGGTACAAATATTGTAACCATTTTTCCTGATAGCAGTGAGCGCTATTTAAGTAAAGACATATACAAAGGATGGGAATAAAAAATGAGAGCAAAGACAAAGTTAATTCATGGTATTCGCATAGGAGAACCTTCAACTGGATCTGTAAACGTACCGATTTATCAAACAAGTACGTACAAACAAGAAGCAGTTGGTAAGCATCAAGGATATGAATATTCACGTACAGGTAACCCAACACGTGCAGCTTTAGAAGAAATGATTGCTGTATTAGAAAACGGGCATGCTGGATTTGCATTTGGTTCAGGAATGGCTGCTATTACAGCGACAATTATGTTGTTCTCAAAAGGTGACCACGTTATTTTAACAGATGATGTTTATGGTGGAACATACCGCGTTATTACGAAAGTATTAAACCGTTTCGGTATTGAGCATACATTTGTAGATACAACAAACTTAGAGGAAGTTGAAGAAGCAATTCGTCCAAATACGAAAGCAATTTATGTGGAAACACCAACGAACCCACTACTAAAAATTACTGATATTAAGAAAATATCTACTCTTGCTAAAGAGAAAGACCTATTAACAATTATTGATAACACATTCATGACGCCATATTGGCAGTCGCCGATTTCTTTAGGAGCAGATATTGTGCTTCATAGTGCAACGAAATATTTAGGAGGTCATAGTGACGTAGTTGCAGGTTTAGTAGTTGTAAATAGCCCACAACTAGCAGAAGATCTTCATTTTGTACAAAACTCAACAGGAGGTATTCTTGGGCCACAAGATAGCTTCTTACTACTTCGCGGTTTAAAAACATTAGGAATTCGTATGGAAGAACATGAAACGAATTCACGTGCTATTGCTGAGTTCTTAAATAATCATCCAAAAGTAAATAAAGTATATTACCCAGGTCTTGAATCACATCAAAATCACGAATTAGCAACAGAACAAGCAAACGGATTTGGTGCTATTATCTCATTTGATGTAGATAGTGAAGAAACATTAAATAAAGTACTTGAGAAACTACAATACTTTACACTTGCTGAAAGCTTAGGAGCGGTAGAAAGTTTAATTTCTATTCCATCTCAAATGACACATGCATCAATCCCAGCGGATCGCCGCAAAGAATTAGGAATTACAGATACATTAATTCGTATTTCTGTCGGTATTGAAGATGGTGAAGATTTAATTGAAGATTTAGCACAAGCGCTAGCATAATACAAAATGCACTGCTAATATTAGCAGTGTATTTTGTATTATGTTATTTTGTGAAACATTTCACAAAATAGACATACACAAACGAAATGATTTCGTGTATATTGAATTCAGGAAATGTTACTCACAAATAAACTTGTGAAATATTTCACAAACAATGAAATTCATGTAGGAAAGCATCTCTATTTTTTTGTGTTAATTGGGACTTATTTTGACCTACAGGGACATATAAGGACCGTAATAGTAGAATAGGAGGAAATTCACATGGTAGTCAAAGAGAAAGTTGTAAATGAAATGCAGGAAGTAAAAAAGATGATTGATACGCTAGTAAATAATGGTCAACAAGCTTTACAAGCATTAGAAAGTTTTACACAAGAAGAAATTGACAACATTGTTCATGAAATGGCATTAGCAGGTGTTGATCAACATATGCCGCTAGCAAAATTGGCAGTTGAAGAAACTGGCCGTGGTGTATATGAAGACAAATGCATTAAAAATATTTTTGCCACTGAATATATTTGGCATAGTATAAAGCAAGATAAAACGGTAGGGATTATTCACGAAGATCCTCATGAAGAAATAATAGAAATCGCGGAACCTGTCGGTGTAGTAGCTGGAGTAACACCAGTAACGAATCCAACGTCGACAACAATGTTTAAAGCGTTAATTGCGATAAAAACAAGAAATCCAATTATTTTCGCATTTCATCCTTCCGCACAAAAATGTTCTGTGGCAGCAGCGAAAACCGTATATGATGCAGCGATGAAAGCTGGTGCCCCAAAACACTGTATTCAATGGATTGAAAGACCGTCTGTTGAAGCGACGAAACAATTGATGAACCATGATGGTGTAGCACTCGTTCTAGCAACTGGAGGCGCTGGTATGGTGAAATCAGCTTACTCTACTGGAAAACCAGCGTTAGGCGTTGGTCCTGGTAATGTACCGTGTTATATAGAAAAATCAGCACATGTAAAACGAGCTGTTAATGATTTAATTTTATCAAAAACATTTGATAACGGTATGATTTGTGCATCGGAACAAGCAATCATTGTCGATAAAGAAATTTATGATGATGTTAAAACAGAAATGATTGAAAACAGTTGTTACTTTGTAACAGAAGAAGAAAGAAAAAAATTAGAAAAGCTCGTTATAAATGAAAATACATGTGCAGTAAATAGTGATATTGTAGGGAAATCAGCACAGTATATTGCCGATTTAGTTGGGATCACTGTTCCTGGACATACAAAAATGCTTGTAGCTGAAATTCAAGGTATCGGAGCAGCATATCCGTTATCCCGTGAGAAACTGAGCCCAGTATTAGCTTGTGTGAAGGCAAATTCATTAGAAGAAGGATTTACATATTGCGAAGAAATGTTGAACCTCGGTGGTTTAGGACATTCAGCAGTTATCCATTCTACAAATAAAGATGTGCAAAAGCAATTTGGGTTACGTATGAAAGCTTGCCGTCTCATTGTAAATGCACCTTCATCACAAGGTGGAATAGGGGATATATATAATGGATTTATGCCATCACTTACACTTGGTTGTGGTTCATACGGAAAGAATTCAGTTTCCCAAAATGTAACAGCGACTCATTTATTAAATATAAAAAGGCTGGCAAATAGAAAAAAGAATATGCAGTGGTTCAAACTGCCACCAAAAATTTATTTTGAAAAACATGCTACAGCTTATTTAGCAAATATGCCTAACATTTCACGTGCATTTATTGTAACGGACCCCGGAATGGTTGAACATGGCTATGTCGATACAGTCGCGCACTATTTAAACAAGAATGCAAATGATGTGAAAGTTGAAGTTTTCTTTGAGGTCGAAACAGATCCATCAGATGAAACTGTTTTCAAAGGTGCGGAAATGATGAAAAGCTTTAAGCCAGATGTAATTATCGCACTTGGTGGTGGTTCAGCTATGGATGCAGCAAAAGGAATGTGGTTATTCTATGAGCATCCAGAAACGACATTCTATGGTATTAAACAGAAATTTTTAGATATAAGAAAACGTACATGTAAATATCCGGAATTAGGAAATAAGGCGCAGTTTGTTGCGATTCCAACGACATCAGGAACGGGATCAGAAGTGACACCATTTGCGGTTATTACAGATAAGAAAAATAATATAAAGTATCCGCTCGCAGATTATGAATTAACACCAGATATAGCAATTGTTGATCCACAATTTGTAATGACAGTACCACCACATGTAACAGCAGATACTGGTATGGATGTTTTAACACATGCAATTGAGGCGTATGTGTCTGTTATGGCAAATGACTATACAGATGGATTAGCATTAAAAGCTATTGATCTCGTATTCAAATATTTACCGAGAGCATATAAAGATGGAAATGATGAAGAAGCAAGAGAAAAAATGCATAACGCTTCTGCAATTGCAGGGATGGCATTTGCAAATGCTTTCCTCGGTATTAATCACAGCTTAGCACATAAGATTGGACCAGAATTCCATATTCCGCACGGACGCGCAAATGCCATTCTAATGCCGCACGTAGTCCGCTATAATGCTATTAAGCCAAGAAAACACGCATTGTTCCCAAAATATGAGCACTTTGTGGCAGATGAAAGATATGCACATATAGCGAGAATGCTCGGGCTTCCAGCAAGTTCGGTAGCAGAAGGGGTGGAATCACTCGTCCAAGCAATTATTGAGCTTGGAAAAAGCTTAAATATTAATATGAGTATTGCGGGACAAGGAGTCGATAAAGAGCAATTTGAAGAGGTTGTTGGAGTATTAGCAGAAAGAGCTTTTGAAGATCAATGTACAACTGCTAATCCAAAGTTACCGCTTATTTCAGAGCTGAAAGAAATTTATATGGAAGCATATAAAGGTGAATAATGATAAAAAAAGAGCCGCAGTAAAAGCGGCTCTTTTTTTATTGGAAAACATCTCCCAGAATGGCTGTATTTACTGGTCTTTCAGTTTCATAGAATATGATACAGTGAAATGGAGGAGTGAGAATATAATGAAAGAATTAAAAGGAAAAATAGAAGATTATACTCGGTTTGGACAAATGCTTCTCGCTGTAAGTACATTGTTAATGGTTGGCTTATTGATTCCGAGTGGAGCAAAAGAGACAATCCAATTTTTTGTTATGATGGGGAGCATCGTTATATTTTTAAGCTTATCGTTCTTTTTCTTTCAGCGTGTGAAAGTGATGCGTGACCAGCTAGAGGAAAATGAATGTGAATAATATTGTTAACTAGAGCGCAGCGAAAAGAAAAAATCTTTTTGTTGCGCTTTTTGTTTTTTGTAGGAAAATATATGCGTTTCGTGTTGACAATGATAATCCTTATCAATTAAAGTAGAATAGTGGTTAATGATTATCATTATCAATTAGAGGTGAAGAAATGAAAAAATCTATTACGCTATTTACAGCGATTTTATCTATTTTTTTCTTGTTAATAGGTTGCAGTGCCAAAGGGGACGGAAAAGCGTCTGCAACCAAAACAGAAAAAGGAAAAAAGAAAATCGAAATTACCGACCTATCAGGAAGAAAGGTAACATTCGATAAAGTGCCAGAAAGTTTTGCAACATTAAGTATGGGAGACATGGATATTATTCATGCTTTAGGTGGAAACATAGTAGGTCGCCCAGATACGAAATTAACTCTTCCAGAGGAGTTAAAGAAAGCACAAGTAATTGGGAATGCACATCAACCGAACTTTGAGCAAATTGCTAGTTTAAAGCCCGATGTACTTGTTGCTAACAATGGATTCCAAAAGAATGTGCCAACGGTTGAAAGACAAGGAACGCAAGTTATCATTTCTTCTGCGAATTCTGTACAAGATATTCAAAAGAATATTGAATTATATGGAACGGTAATGAAGAAAGAAGATAAAGCAAAAGCAATTAATCAAAAAATGAATGATCAAATAAAGAAATATGAGAAAAAGAGCGATGTGAAAGCATTGCTAGTGTATGGCGCACCAGGTACTTATTTAGCGGCATTACCAACATCTTTATCAGGTGATATTTTAGAAAAAACAGGCGGGAAAAATATTGCTTCTGATTTTCCAGAAACGAAAGAATATCCGCAATATGCACAGCTAAGTATAGAACGTATTATTGAGGCGAATCCAGATGTGATTTATTTAATTACACACGGAGATCCAAAAAGTGTGAAAAAAGCATTCGAAGGCGAAATGATGAAAAATGAAGCGTGGAAAAATTTAGCGGCAGTAAAACAAAACCGCGTAGTTATTTTGCCACCTGATTTATTTGGATCTAATCCTGGTACAAAAGTTACAGAAGCAATGGACTTTATGTATAAAAGTATACAAGATGTAAGGAAATGATACGTATGGAAAGTAGTGAAGTAGTAAGAGAAAAGGAACATCCTTTTGCGAAAAAAAGATGGATAATAGCATTCACTTTAGTTGTATTAACAATCCTAGTTCTCTTTTACGGTCTTTTCGCAGGAAGTTTATCCTTTTCTGTACGAGATATTTTAACAGGTATACAAGAGGAAGGTTCGACAGTTCATCGAATTGTATGGGATCTTCGCATACCGAGAGTGCTTATTGGGTTTATAGTAGGAACATGTTTAGCTGCATCTGGTACACTGCTACAAGGGGTTATGAGAAACCCTCTTGCAGATCCTGGTATTATCGGAGTTTCATCTGGAGCAGGCCTTGTAGCAATTGTCATCATGATTTTATTCCCACAGCATCTAGCTTTTTTACCACTAGGGGCGTTTTTAGGAGCTTTCATAACAGCGATGGTTATTTATGCTTTATCATGGCAAAAAGGGGCACCACCTTCAAGAATCGTCTTAGTAGGGGTGTCGATCAATGCATTAATTGGTGCAGCAACGTCAGCATTAATGTTATTACATAGTGACAAAGTACAATCGGTGTTACCGTGGCTAGCGGGCGGTATTGGTGGTGTAAGTTGGGCACATTTAAACATGATTATTTATTATGCAATATTCGCCATTATATTAGCTTTCTTTGGTATTAAGCATATTCGAGTGTTAATGCTTGGAGATGAAATGGCAAAGTTATTAGGACATAATGTGGAAAAAAGTCGGTTTTATTTAATCGTAGTAAGTACATTATTAGCTGGAATTGCAGTAAGTGTGTCTGGTCTTATTGGATTTGTCGGTCTTGTCGTACCACATATGCTACGTTTATTAGTTGGAAATGATTATAGATATTTGCTACCTTTATCATGCCTTGGCGGCGGGGTATTACTTGTTTTTGCGGATGCAATAGCTCGAAGTTGGTTTGACCCAATCGAATTGCCTGTTGGTATTTTACTGTCCTTCTTAGGTGGTCCGTTCTTCTTATATTTAATTCATAGAGGAGGAAAACAAAGTGATTTCCGTTAACAAAGTGTTTTACGCACACTCTGAAAGATTTCAAATGCAAAATATGAATGTACATATTAAGGCTGGAGAAATCGTTAGTTTAATTGGTCCGAATGGATCGGGAAAATCTACTTTGCTTCGTTTAATAGCAAGGCTACTGAAACAAAGCGAAGGGGACATCATTTTAGATGGGAAAAATATTCATATGATGAAGAGTGCTGATGTAGCGAAGCAATTAGCAATGTTACCACAAATGCATGATCATCAATTAGATTTAACAGTGAAAGAACTAATTGAGTTCGGAAGAGGTCCACATAAATCATGGAGTAGCCGCTTAAATAAAGAAGATGAAGAAATTGTTGATTGGGCATTGTCTGTTACAAATCTTGAAGGGTATGAATATCGTCTTTTACATTCTTTATCAGGAGGGGAACGGCAACGTGCTTGGATTGCGATGACGCTAGCGCAACGTACAAATGTCTTATTATTGGATGAACCAACAACCTTTTTAGATATCGTTCACCAGTTGGAAGTAATGGAACTTGTGAAACGATTAAATGAGGAGTTTGGAATGACAATTATAATGGTTTTACATGACATTAACCAAGCTGCTCAATATAGCGATCGTTTACTTGTATTAAAGCGAGGAAAAATTCAGTATGATGGTATACCAGAAGAAGTACTATGCCACGAAATGTTTCAACATGTATTTGGCATAGATGTAGATATTTTTCAGGGAAGTGACAAGCCTTTTTTTACACCGAAACGAATTTTTAAAAGGGGAGAAGAGCGATGCAAACAGAAGAGCGTATTACCACTGAATTAGTAAGAGAATTTGTTATGGCAGCTCACGGGGATTTAGAGAAAGTACAAGAGCTATTGGTTGAATCACCAAGCTTACTTCACGCCTCTTATAATTGGGGTGGATCAGATTGGGAAAGTGCGTTAGGCGCATCGGCACATGTAGGTCGTAAAGATATTGCTCTTTATTTACTAGAAAAGGGTGCTCGTATGGATATTTTCGCGGCAGCTATGCTTGGGGAATTAGAAGTCGTACAAGCTATTTTAGTAGCTCAACCAGAAGCATTACGTGCATCTGGTCCTCATGGTATTTCTCTTCTTCAGCATGCACGAATGGGTGGAGAGAAAGCTAAGCGTGTATATGATTATTTAGCAATACTATCTTAATGAACGAAGGAAGTTCTTATGTGCGGTAAACTTTTCACTTGAAACAATTGGAAAGTTTACCGCCCGTTAGAACGGGATAAGTATCTAGTATATTTGAAAATCCTACACCCCCCTCAATTGTAGTTTTCTTTATGCTAGTTATGATATGGATGCAGTAGACAATATTTGTCTACTGCTTTTTTTGTTTCTATAAGATTGAATATTCTGCGTTATGTAGTTGATTCATTTATAATAAATGGTAACATTTATTGTGCATACAAAATATGATCGTGAAATTAAGAAGAAATTAGTAGAAAGGAGTGAAGGAATGTTTCATACAGACCGTTTACAAATTCGTAAATATACAATGGATGATTTACAGTTCTACGCTTCACTATGGGGAAACGAAAAAGTAATGCGCTATATTGGAAATGGGACGTTAAAAACATATATGCAATGTAAAAAAAGTTTGGAGGAGTGGGTAATTCCTAGCTATAAAAATGGCCTCGGTTTATTTGTATTAATTGAAAAGGAAACGAGGATACGGATTGGTCATGCAGGATTAGTAAAGCAGCAGATAGATGGAAAAGAGGAAATTGAAATTGGTTATTGGTTATTACCTCAGTATTGGGGAAAAGGCTATGCGAAAGAAGCAGCGGCAGCATTTCGAGACTATGGCTTCCAAGCGTTACGAATGAATAAATTAATTTCTCTTATTAATCCGGACCACCCCGCCTCAATCTTTGTTGCTAGAAAAACGGGGCTTAGTTATGAGAAAACAACTTCATTTCATGGGATGGATGTTCTCGTTTATTCCATTAGGCGCATTGGATGAAAAAAGGTTAATTTCATTTTTTGAAGAATGGTATATAAAAATAAAGGGGGGATTACATGTACATTTATCATAATGGACTTATTATTCGTGAGGGAACGAATGGTGTACCTGCATATGCAATTAAGACTTTATTCGAAGATGCCGGTTGGAGCAATGATAATATCCCTTCTTGGCAAATTGAAAAATTCACGATAGCATTTGAAAATTCAACATGGGCATTCACAATTTGGGATGAAGAAGAGATGGTTGCGATGGTTAGAGTCATTTCTGATGGAATCATGGTCGCGAACATAGTAAATTTAGTTGTGAAATGTGAATATAGAGGGAAGGGATTAGGTAAGAAACTTGTCGCTCTTTGTTTGCAAAAGCTACCACATGGTGACTGGTTTGCACATACTTCTGCGAACAATTTTGATTTTTATAGAAGCTGTGGATTTGAAGTTAGAGAGCTATCGAGAAATGGAACATGTGCGTATTATGGATATCAAGTCGCGAGAAGAGATGGTCACCGATAAATGAATGAAAAGTAAAAAGTTTAGCGAGGTAATTTTGAGGCTATTGATAATAGAGAATGGATTGAGGCTCATTTTATGATAAAATAAAAGAAAATTCTGTTTATTGTTAGGGGGATAAAAATGAGCATAAAAGTTGGGGATGTATTTAAATATGAAAGAAGATTTACTGAGGAAGAGGTTTTTGAATTTGCAAATATTACCGGAGATAAAGGCAGACACCATGTGGAATATGATGAAAATGGAAGATTAATGGTCCATGGTTTATTGACTGCTAGCATTGGAACGAAAGTAGGCGAAGAATTACATTACATAGCAAGAGAATTAGTAAGTGAGTTTATTAGACCAGTTTTCACAGGAGATACAATCACTTGTGAATTAACTTTAACAAATGTTGAGCAAATGGAAGGCTATAAAAAAGTTTCAATCGAGTCAGTTTATCGCAATCAACACGAAAAGACTGTACTAGTGGGGACAAGTTATGGAATTATAAGGGGATAAAAAAGAAGCCTGTTTAGCAGGCTTCTTTTTTATTATTTAGTAAACACGTTTTCGATTTTCCGCATAACTAGAGATGAGTAGTAATGCAGTTTCTTCTCCTATATTACGAACAATATGAGGAACGCATGCATTCCATGAGAAAGAATCACCTTCTTCTACAATTGCAATATCTTCACCGTGCTGAACTTCTAGTTTTCCGCGTAATACAAGGTGACATTCTTCCCCTTCATGGGCATTTGGTGAGTTTTCTTTCGGGAATCCAGTAGGTATTTCTACTAAAGATAGGCGAAGGCCCCCTTGCTCAGCGACATGTTCAATTCTTTGTTCATCTTTTCCGTATACACTGTATTTCCGTTCTTCTTTTTTGACAATTTTTAATCGATCTTTTTGCTCTAACAATAAATAGGGAAGGGGAACGTTTAAAAAGTTGGAGATCGTTTCTAAAGTTGAAATAGATGGTGATGTTTTATTATTTTCAACCTGACTCATAAATCCTTTAGAAAGACCTGTTCCCTCGCAAATTTGTGCGATTGTTATGCCTCTACGTTGACGAATTTCACGTATTGCAGAACCAATATTCATAAAATCAAGCTCCTTTTTGTAAACAACTATTTGTATCATAGCAAAAAAAATATATATTTTCCCAGTGAAAATGAATTGACGAATAAAAAAAATTAGTGTATGTTTTGTAATATAAATAAAAGATTTGTATAAGAAAACTATAAAGGAGAGAAAGAAATGAATCAACATATTGGTAACTTAATTATTCGTATCGTGTTAGGGGTAACATTCTTCATGCACGGTTTAACAAAATTCCAATCAGGAATTGACAATATTGCAGGGTGGTTTACAAGCATTGGTTTACCAGGAGGACTTGCATACGGTGTAGCAACATTTGAATTAGTTGGAGGCCTATTATTAATTCTAGGTTTAGGTGTAAGATATATTGGATTATTATTTGCACTTGTTATGGTTGGAGCAATCGTAAAAGTGAAATGGTCAGCTGGTTTATTGGGAGATGGAAAAAATCCTGGTTTCGAATTAGAACTTGCATTATTAGCAATGGGTGCATACTTATTTGTTGCAAAAGCTGATGGTTTTTTAGATAATTTCTTAAAAGAAAAAATGTCAAAGAAGAACTAATTTAAATGGGGGCTAACAAGATGAGTTTTCAACTTCATCCCGATACAACACTTGATGTTGTTCATTTATACGTATCTAATGTAAAGAAATCACTAGAGTTTTATACGGAAGTACTAAGTATGAAGGTGCTAAAAGAAGAAGAAGCAGTCGTTACATTTGGGAATGAAAATGATGAACCACTTCTTATCATTGAAGAAAAGAAAGAAGCTTTTCCGAAGCAAAGAGCAAGAACAGGGTTATATCATTACGCAATTTTATTACCAAGTAGACAGGATTTAGCGAATGTTCTTCGTCATCTTGTAGAGATGGTATATCCACTACATGGCGGAGCCGATCATTACTTTAGTGAAGCTCTTTATTTAGCTGATCCAGATGGAAACGGGATTGAAATTTATCATGATCGACAAAAAGAAGTTTGGCGTGATGAGAATGGAGAACTCCCATTTGTTAGTAACCCGTTAGCTGGTGAAGAATTATTACAGCAAGGAAGTACATGGAATGGATTTCCATCTGGTACTGTGATGGGGCATATTCATTTCCATGTAGCTGATTTAGAGGAAGCGAAACGTTTCTATGTTGATGGTCTTGGTTTTGAAGTAACGATCCCAGCTCGTAATGGAGCGTTGTTCGTATCAGCAGGTGGTTATCATCACCATATCGGCTTAAATACGTGGCAAGGTGAAGGGGTGCCACCGCAAATGCCAGGTTCTGTTGGTTTAAAATATTTCACAATTGTACTAGCGGATGAAAAACAAAAAGAGCAAGTATGTGAAAGCTTAAAAAATATTGGCAAGATTGCTACGTACAAAGATGGAATATTACAAGTCGAGGATCCATTTGGACATTGTATCCATTTCAAAATAAAAGGAGAAGCCTAAAAAGGCTTCTCTTTTTTATTTTCTTATAATTGCATTTTCGTTTTGTAAAAATAGTTCATCAAATTGTTTTGCAAGCTCAAAATCTAGTTTCGTTAAACCTTTTGCATTCCAAGATGACAAAGTAATAATAACTGCTTTATACTGGATAAGGATAAATGGATGGTGATTATGTTCTTCTGATAGTTTGGCGGCTTCAGAGACAAATTCGATTCCTTTTAAGTAGTCGGAAAACATATATTTTCGTTCAATCCATTTCTCATCTTTTACCATCCATTTATCTACCTTCAATAATTCCTCGTGAACTTCTTCTTCAGTTAATCTTAGCATCATTTTTCACATCCTTTACTGGAAGTAACGCAAGACCATTGTTAATAAGGCGTGTTACAGCTTCGTCAGTTGTGAAAGTAGAAAGTTGATGTAGTAATGCTGCCGATGTTTCATGCCCTTTGTTATGCTCTAAAAGTAACTCTAATACTTCAAGGCGCAGCAACCATTCTTTCGCATAAAATTTATTTAATACTTCTTGAATTGCTACTAATTGATCGATATGCGCGTCATGTAAAATCCCCTCACTTCGAATATCTCGAACTGTTTGATACATACGTTCAAGTTCATTCAGTACAAGTGGAGCAGGAATTTCTTGAACTTCTTCATCCATTGGGAAAAATGCTGCTGCATCTGCGGCACCTGGGAATACTGAAGTGATTTGTGAGCCAACAGCCATATCAAATGCGCCCCATGAAGCATCAAATAAAACGCGGGCGTTATAAGTAACTGTACAATCGATAAAGGAAATAAGGGCAATTTTCTTATCGTTTTTCACAATATCTGTTACTGTTCCTTTTACATGAATACCACTTGCAAAAGTAAACTCAGCGATAGTTCCAATTGTAACTCCTAATGATTGTAGTTGTTCGTCTGTACAATTTTCTAATGCAATATTTTCAGTGAGTAATCCAATTGGTGTTCCAAATCCGTCACTGTGTACAGAAGTAGAATGATTCGCTAACTGTTTATTATGAAGCGCTAATGCTGTTGGCGAATTTGTTCGCATGTAAATTAATTCACCTGCATCGTTTTCAATTGTCTCGCTAAATGTACCTGTAATTTGTAATCCGCTATTTAGCTCAGCTGTTGCATAGTTCTCAGAGCGAATTGCTTTTTCTAAACCTTCTT
Source organism: Bacillus sp. M13(2017) (assembly GCF_002218325.1). NCBI lineage: Bacteria > Bacillati > Bacillota > Bacilli > Caryophanales > Bacillaceae > Bacillus > Bacillus sp. M13(2017). The sequence continues at coordinate 492,859 of NZ_KZ268500.1, forward strand.
TTCCACCTGTTTTAAAGGCCATTGTTTTAGAAAATGTTTCAAGCGCATCTGTTAATTCTTCAAAGGACTTACAAACAAATAGTTGTGGTTGCATTTTTGTTACGTCATAAGTTGTCCCTGTACATGCTTCGATAGAAAATGGAACTTTTTCTACAGCGTCTGTTAAGCAATGTTTGCTTTCGCCAACAGAAGAAAGGAGACCAGCACCATATATTTTTGGATCATCTATATTTCCAATCAATCCATATTCTACTGTCCACCAGAAAAGACGTGAAATTTGTTCAGCTTCTGATAAACCAGAAACTAAGTTTTGTTTTTCAATTACAGCATTTTCAGCAGCCTTAACTTCATCAGGAGTAGAAGTAGGACTTTCTTTTACTATCGTTAATGTACGAACAGCTTCAAATGCATCATGTTCTTCTTTTGTAGAGAAAGCTTTTGCACCAATTTGCCCAAAACGTTTCACATATTTTGCATATGTAGGATCAAGTAAAATCGGTGCGTGTCCTGCGGCTTCGTGTACGATATCTGGAGCTGGTGTGTACTCGATATTTTCTACTTTCCGAATATCTGTTGCGATTGGTAGTAATCCGTGTCCTTGAAAATCGAAGAATGCTACGCCGGGAATAAGTCCGTCAATCGTTACAGCGCCCCAGCCACTTGGTGCCAAACACTCATTCATTTCTTCTACTTTTGGAATTGAATCTATATTAATACCAGATGATTGTAGTCCGTTCACATAGGCTGGATGAGCAACGTCTTTTAAGAAGCTATGATTTTGTCTCATAATATAACGCCACACAGCGTGATTCACCGGTGTGTATTGATCATAATGTTGTGTGGATACGAATGGTTTTAAATGCGATGGAATTTCTGTTTTCTTTGTCATTTAGACATCCTCCTTTTTTTCAATAAAATTGAATATCGATTTCGTATAGCTTGTATCACCTCCTTTCATTTTTGTAAGCGCTTATAAAATTTTATCATAAGATTCGGAATTATTTAACATATGTTTCTATGAGAAATAGAAAAAGCCCCTATCGGAAAATCCGATAGGGGCGAAAGAATCGCGGTACCACCCTATTTGTAAGTGAAAATATACTTACATCTCAATTAATGATAACGGAAAAATTCCGTCTTTTCCTTCATACATAAAAGCACTACGAAAAAGAAGCTCCAGAATTGTAATTCATACTTATATATGTGCTAATTTCCACCGACCATTAGCTCTCTGTAACAGGGATATAAGATACTACTGCGATTCTTTCAACGCGTATATATGAAATTGTGTAAGAGGATGGATGCAAAAAAGTCCCTATCGGAAAATCCGATAGGGACGATAAAAATCGCGGTACCACCCTATTTGTAAACAACTAATTGTTTACCACTCACTTTACGATAACGGAAAGATCCGTCTTTCTCTTCATGCATAAAAAGCATTACGGGAAAGAAGCTCCAGAATTGTAATTCACGCTTGTATATGTACTGATTCGCACCAACCATCAGTTCTCTGAGACAGTGATATAAGTCGCTACTAGTATTCCTTCAAAGCCGATATATAATTCGTTCAACTAAACTATGTTTTGTATTATAAAACTATATTAAAAAAATTGTCAACAAAAATTTTTTATCCCGTGTTAATGAGCAGTAAAATTCCTACCTCAAAATTCAGTGGAAGTAAAGAAGTAAGATGGGAGCCTAACTGCTCGTGAACCCCCGATTGGTGAAGGCTAATAATCAGTGGGGATGAACGAAATCTCCACTGATTAAAGTTTCACTTTATTTCACTTCTAAATTAACAGTTAAATTAGAGGTATTGCCAGCTGCATCAGTTGCTACAATGTGAATAGTATTTTTTCCTTCTTGTAATTGAGTACGATCGAAATAAATGTCATAGCTTTTCTCCCAAGGGTTCAGGAATGCCTGTTCCCATACACCATTTCCGTTAGTTTCATATTGCATTCTCACTGGAATGCCAGGTGCTATCCAACCAGATTCTGACATCCAATCTAGTAGAATATCATCAACTTTTCCTCTAATTACAAGATTTTCTTGGTCAACCTCATGTGTTAACTTAGGTGCAGTTCGATCAAGGAATACAGCAGCTGTTTGCTTTGTTTCTCCGCCAGAATTAGAAGCAACTGCTTCAATTTGATATAAACCATCCGCGAGTGGTGATCCATCTACTTTTGTACCATCCCATTTGAACGGTTTATAACCTGCTGTTTCATTTTTACCTTCATAAATGATTCCTTCGTATGTCACACGTTCTTTTGTAACTAAGTTACCATGTAACGTTACATCTTCAACAGGAGAAACTAAATAGTAGTTGATGAGATTATCATCTAATATGTTATCCCCGTTTGGACTAAAAGTAGAATTCACAATTTCGAGACCATCAATTCGTTTATAATCTTTAGGATCGATACTAAATGTAAATGGAATTCGAATTTCTTCTTTTGCTCCTTGCTCTTTTACATATACATTCCCAGTATACACACCTTGTGGTAGTGAGCTATCGACAGTGATAGTAAATGGTTTTTCCGTATTACTATTTGGTTGTACGCTAATCGATGAAGGAACAGAATCTTTTACTTTTGTTTTTGTGGTTGCATCTAGTAATTCTACACGAGTTGAAAAGCTTTTCTTTTTACTAGAAAGATTTTGTAACGTAATATTTTGCATCAGTTTTACTTTACCACTGTTTGGCTTTATAAGACCGAAGCTGATATTGTTAGGCTTTACTAATACATTTGTTTGAACAGCTTTTGGAATGTTAATTAAGCCAGATCCTTGCGTCATAACAGGATACGTATTTTCATTAACATCTTTTAAAGTTTTTGCTGTATTGGCAAGTGATGCTTTTAATTGTTCCGTCGTCCAATCAGGGTGCATTTGACGCAGGAGGGCAACCGCTCCAGCTACTTGCGGAGCAGCCATACTTGTTCCGTTATGCGATTCATAGCCGCCTCGTGGTACTGTACTAGTAATTTGTACGCCAGGTGCAACGATATCTGGTTTTATAAGCCAGCTTCCTTGTGACGGACCTCTGGAACTAAAGTTTCCAATTAATTCAGTCGGAACCGGTTGTCTAATTTTTATATTTTTCTTGCGCTTTGTAATTAAGTTTTTCAACTCTTCACCGTTTACATTGGATAATTGCATAACTGGAAGGGCTAGGTTTTCACGTGTAAAGTATTCAGGCATAATATTGATTTCTTTTTCTGTAGAAATGAATAGTACACCAATTGCACCAGCTTGCTTCGCTTGTTCAGCTTTTACTAACGTACTAGAAGTACCTTGTAAAACAAGTGCAAATTTTCCTTTCACATCTTGTTTTGCATAATCGCTTGGATTACCATAGCCAACATATACAAGTGGAGAAGCATTTCCTATTGGGAAATCTGATTTTGATAACGGTAATCCTTGGTAGGTTTTGCTGGAACCAGCTATTTGGAATGTTGGAAACGGAATAGAAACTGTAGATGTTCCAACTGATATCACGCTACTTGCATTCCCAGGTGCATCAACAGACCAAGGTTTTGGACCATCATTTCCATTGGAAACGACTGCAGTAACCCCAAGCTTTGCTGCACGTTCTAACGTTAAAGTTACAGGCTGATCAGGTACATTTAAATCTTGTCCAAGGGATAGATTTAACACATCAGCACCATCTTGAATCGCTCGTTCAATACCTTGAATAATATCATCTGTTGTACCAGTACCACCGTCATTCATGACACGATAAGCTAAAATAGAAGCATTTGGAGCAACGCCTTTAATTTTTCCATTACCAGCAATAATTCCAGCTACATGAGTACCATGTACGTTACCATCCATTGGATCGTTGTCTTCATCGACAGTGTCATATCCACCAATATAATTTGCCTTTAAGTCAGGGTGTGTATAGTCTACGCCAGAGTCGATAATAGCTACTTTCATACCTTTTCCATCAAGAGGTTTGCCAGAGGGGTCTTTTAAATTCCAAGCTTTAGGCGCACCAATTGTCGGTCCACCGATATTAGGTACTTCTTCGTTAGTAGCGCTTTTCGTTGTTTCGTGCAATTTATATGTTAAGTTCGGATAGATTGTCTTTACTTCAGGTAAAGAAGCAAGAGCAGTAATTTGATCTCCTGGAACTGAAATAGAGAAACCGGAAAATAACGTATTATAAACTTCTTTAATTTTTGCACCAGGTGCTTTTTCTTTTATTTTCTTAGTCGTCTCTTGTTGTGCTTTTTTTAGCTCGGCATGATAAGACTGTGCATTACTATTTTGTAAATCTGGAGCATGCTGAATGTTACTTTGCGCAGCAAGAGGCGCATGTTGCAATTCTACAATTACAGATATTTCTTTTGTTGTTTTCGTTTCAACATTTTGAGCAATTTTATGTTCTCCCCACTGTTCAATCGTTGTTTTTAATTGTGGACTAAATTGCTTCTCCTTTTGTATTGATTCAGCATGAGCGCTTAAAGCTCCAAAACTAGAAAAGACGAGTACCATACTTAATAGTGTAGATGTAGTTTTTTTCATTGAGACTCCCCCTAATAAAAAGTGCTAATATTCCGAAATATAATCTTACAAATTTCTCTTAAATTACATAATCGGATGTTAGCTAAACTATATTTTCGGTATAATTCATACTAATCCTCTATGAATTGAAAATTTCTTGAGAAATTTTTTCTGATTATGTCGAATAGGTATTTTTCACATATTGTAGGTGGACATTGAGGAATGCTATGAGGGAAATGGAGGAGTGTTATGAAAAAGGCTATAGCAAGTGTCACCGCATTATTATTCATATTTTTAAGTTCAATTACTATTACTAAAGCAGAAAATAGTGGAGTGAAAATTGCTTTTATTCGTCATCATGACCTCTGGATTAAAGTTGATGGAAAAGAAAAACAACTTACAAAAGGAGAATACATAACAGGACCGAAATGGTCATATGATGGGGAGTGGCTAGCATATGTAAAAGGGAAGAAACAAAGTACTCTTGAGTTATATCGGCTGAAAGATGGAAAGAAAGTTACGCCGTTTCACTTAGAAGTATCAAATTATCAATGGTCACCAATAGAAAATATAATTGCATTTATATTTACAGGTACATTACATACATTTGAGGTAGAAAAAAAGAATGCTGATTTTGAAAATGTATCAGCTGGTGTAGGTGATTATGCATGGTACCCTGATGGAAAGAACTTTCTTATATCATCTGAAGCACACTTACTTCCAACAGGATGGACAGGAGCCCAGCTATATGAAGTGCAAAAAGATGCACATATGAATCCTCACAAAATGAAGCATTTGTATGCATTGCCAAATGAGCATGATGATTTTCTAGCGCTAGTTGCAAGTGGATTTGAGTGGTCACCAGATCGAAAGTGGATTTCATTTTTAGCGGTACCGACAGCTTCATGGTCAGCTGATAGTAATACGCTTTGCTTAGTTCGAGCAGATGGCAGCCGGTTTGAAAAGATAGACCAAATGTTATTAAACACACAATGGTTCAAATGGGCGCCATCTAGCAACATATTAGCCTATATTGAAGGAAGCGGGAGAGTTGCGTTAGAGAATAAACATTTAAAAGTAAAAGAATTGCCAGTACTTCAGCAGAACACATTTACGCCGAAAGGATATGTCGATTGGGATTTTGCATGGAAGAACCACAAAGTAATTATCGTTTCGAGGGCAAAAGAGGCAGGAATAGAAACTCCGCCGGAAAAAAGGCCACTGCCATCTTTATATGAGATTGATCGTACAAGCGATAAACAACATCAAATTACAAAGCCACCTCATGAGCAGGGTGATTATCATCCAATCTTTATAAAGAAGAACAATCACTTAATATGGATACGTTCAGACCGTAAGAAAGCCAATGTATGGCTTGCCAATAGTGATGGAAAGCAAGAAAAGAAGTGGATTGAAAATATAGATGTACCAGAGTGGTATTATGAGAAATGGAATTGGGAAAATGTCATTTCGGTAAAAGAAGAATAAAAAACCTGCCTAAAAGATAATTTTAGGCAGGTTTTTATTGTTATTTATGCGTTTTATTTGGCTTTTTTTTCGCTGGGTTTCCGTTCCCTTGGCGCTTTCTATTTTGTTCATCTTTTGCTTGTTTTTCATGCAGTGTATCTAAAAAATCATTCGAGTTACTCATTTTTATATCGCTCCTTTCATTTCGTTCTAATTACTATAACCATTTAGGAGGATAATCATGAGATAAAAGTTAAGCACTTAGTTTTCTTCTATAGTATACGTAAAATATGCCATACGTAATAAATAGCATAAATAAAATTTGTAGCTCTACATTTTCTTTTAAAATAGTTGCGACAGAAGGTGGTAAGTAAGGTGACGCGTTGCTCGTTTCTACACCTAACCATTTGTTTAAGAGGTTAATGATACAAAACATAAAAACACCAGACCAGCTTGCAATAATTGCTTTCTGCTTAATTTTTGTTTCCCGTTCATCATCTGTAATCCAAGGATTAGCAGTTTTATCACTACTAAAAAATCCGTTTATATATACCCATATGATCATTCCGATTAAGATGGTTATCCATTTCATATTTGTGATTCCCCTCTCTCTTGTAAAAAGTATTTGACATATCGGTTTTTTATATAGCAGGAATAATGGATGAGATAGGGAAGAAATTATGTTGAAGGATTTCATAGAGAGAGGAGGGTGGGTATGAAACTCGTCTTTGTTCGGCACGGTGAAGGAGAACATACAAAGGACTTGCCGTCAAGTTTACAAGTGTTGCATCCCCCATTAACGGATGAGGGAAGGAATCAGGCTAAATTACTTCAATGCAATGTGCCATTGCAAGAAACGGATATATTAATTGCTAGTCCTACACTTAGAACTTTACAAACGGCGACAATATGGAGTGAGAAGGTAGCTTGTCAAAAAATCGTCCATCCATATGTATCCCCGCGTATTTTTCCTTATCGAGAAGAAGCGAGAACATTACCGTGCGATTATATAGTAGATCAGGGAATGATAACAAAGTTATTTCCGCATTTTTCGATAGAGAAAAGCTCAAATAATCAGTTATGGAAGGAAGGTATAAACACTATTTCAAAGAATAGTTTTCAGCAAATAGTAGATGAATTTCTTCTTTGGTGTTATGAACTGAGTGTTGAAAGAATTTGCATTGTATCCCACGATGGAACAATTACAGCATATAGGCAATATTTACAGAAAGTCGTTTTAACTAGATCAGATTTTTTGCAGGAAACGGGCATATATGAAATGGATTTATACCATAAAATTCTGATTGATAAGGGCTGATTATAGGATGGGGTTGTATGTTGAATATTGCATTAGTAGTTGGTTTTAATTCGGATTTAGAGGCGCAATCAATCCGAGCATCTCTTGAATATTTTGGTGCAAGGGTTGTGACATATTGGATTGGTAGACCGAAAGATTTTGTGGAAGTTCTTTCTGGAAAGAACTTATTTAATGGTATTAATTATATTATTTTTTGCTTTCATGGTGAAGAAGGGAAGTTTGTCATGGAAGAGTTAGGCGAAGAAGTATATGAACAAGATGAACCGAGAGGGTATTTTGGTACAGAAGAAATTTATGAATATGCAAAATTGCATAATACACATATTGTAAATAGCGGGTGCACGTTAGGGGAGCAAAATCTAGCAAAATCTTTTTTACATAGTGGTGCGAAATCGTATATTGGATCGATTGATTATGTAGATGGAAATGCAGCACTTATGTTTACTATACGCTTATTTTATGGGGTTATTAACCATGGGAAAACGTTAGAAGAAGCGTTTCAAGAAGCAAGTTTAATTGATGAGGAGACACATACATTTCGATTCTATAATTAGTGTGAAACACGTTTATTCTATATTCGAATAAACGTGTTTCACATTTAACTCACATTTTTTTTACAATTTTTTCAATGAAAATGATTATCACCTGTGGTATGATATGTTCAAGTTTTTACAGGTAATAAAAGTTACTATATAAACGTTAGTTTTTAATGTTTCATACACATGTCACGGATTATTCATAATTAACGTTTGAAAAATAAGTAACTAATGTTATTATATTATCTGTAACTAATTTAATTACAACTTTAGGAGGAAGATATGGTTATTCAATTTTTAAGAGAAAACAAAGCAGTTTCTTTTGTATTAGCAGTAATTCGAGTATATCTTGGTTACACATGGTTAATGGCTGGAATCGGTAAACTACAAGGGAAAGGATTCGATGCAACAGGTTATTTGCAAGGTGCAATTGAAAAATCTAAAGGTGCACAACCGGCTGTTCAATCTTGGTGGGCATCATTCTTACAAGAATTTGCAATTCCAAATGTAGATTTGTTTAATACACTTGTAACATGGGGAGAAATTTTAGTAGGAATTGGTTTAATTGTAGGCTGTTTAACAAAAACAGCGGTCTTTTTTGGCCTTGTAATGAACTTTTCCTATATGTTTAGTGGGTCAATTGGAGTGAATCCTGAAATGGTTATCTTATCTATGTTCGTTCTGGTTTCTGGTATGAATGCTGGTAAATTTGGAATTGACGGCTTCGTTATCCCAAAAGTATTAGGATCAAAAACTCAAAAACGCCAAAAGCAAGCTGCTTAATATATGAAAACGGGTATCTCAAAATGAGATACCCGTTTATGTTATTTTTCAGATTGTATCGGATTGTTTTTAAAGAATTCTTTTACATAACCAACAAATTCTTGTGGCTCTTGACGAAACGGTGCATGATAACCTTTTTCGATAATATGGAAGGTACTATTCTTTAAGAATTGATGATACGTTTCTCCTTCTTTCCATGAAACGCTACTATCATTTCTTCCCCATATAATTAAAGTTGGCTGTTTCATTTCATTTGCATTAATTTTAAGACGCCTAGGCCATAATTTCATTTTATTATAATGCTCTTCATCATTACGTTTGAATTTCACTTTGCTTTCATCATAATCTGCAATAGAAGAAACGGCATTTAAATCAGTCGACAATTGTGGTTTTGGTGAGCCTTGTTTATTAACGAATGTATGAGGGCCACCTGTAGCATCAGTTAAAATAAGGTGAGTAACTGCTTCAGGATATAAATATGTTAAATTTAGAGAAATTTCTCCCCCCATGGAATGACCCAGTATTGCGAATGAATCATACCCTAGTTTTTTCATTAATTTATAATACAAATTTGCATGAGTTGGAAAAGAATAATAAAAATCCATTGGTTTAGATGAGCGCCCGAATCCTAAAGCATCTACAGAAATAATTGTATGATCTTTTGCTAAATCGGAGTAAATCTTTTGAAAACCATCTGATGACCCTCCAAAGCCATGAATCATAAGTAAAGGTGGTTTTTCATTACCAATTTTTTTAAAGTAAATGGTTTGACCATCTATTTCTACCATTTTTTCCTCGGTAGCTAGTTTCGCTGTAATTGTATTTTTCACTTGCTTTACTTGTTCTACTGGCTTTTCTGTTGCACTACATCCTACTAATAGTGTAAGAGTAAGACAACCTACCATAAAATAGCTAAATCGCTTCAATTAGGTGTCTCCTTTCTAACATAACGCTGTATCTATCATAGCAAATAGCATATTACGATTTCCAGGAAGTCGGCTACCATTTTTTATCATAAGCGGTGAAAGGAGCGTTTCTTGGAAATTTTCTGTTTGAAGAAATTTACGAAATGTAAATTGTGAGTGTGGGACATCAATTCGTACTATACCATTCCAACATTCACATATCTTTTTTAATAATTGAATAGCATCTTTTTCTTGCTTGGCGATAAGTGGATTGATACATAATATATTGCCCTTTTGTATGCATAATGAAAAAGCTTCTATACAGTTATTTCTTTCAATTTTAAAAGAGTGTACGGCCCTTGGTAGTAGCAAAGAGTAAAGTAGAGAACGATTCATACCAGTTGCAATTTGATCGAGAGAAGTAAGAGATATAAGGTCTTCTTCTTGTACTTCTTGTAAGTGAGAAGGGTCCGTCTTAATAGTTTGCTTTTCAAAACGATGAATCTTTGTTGCTGTTTGAAATCCGCATGATGTGTATAGAGGTTCGCCAGCTTTTGTCGCAATAAGTGCAATGGGTTGTTTTGGATGAATTTGTTCCAAGCAATGATTTAGCAACATGCGCCCTATTCCTCGTTCTTGAAAATTAGGGTGAACGATTAACATACCAATGGAAGCGAAGTTACGTGTAAAGGGAAATACTCCTCCAGTCGCAATGAGTTTGTTTTCATGAATGTAACCTACAAGTGTGCCGATAGAAAGATACATTTCGAATTGTTTTTTCATAAAAATTTCATCGTGTAACCATCCAACAGATTTGCAAAGATTAAGTAATTCAAAAATAAAAGACTCATTTAGCTTTACTATTTTCATAAAGGCTCACCGCATTTCTATTTATTTTCATAAAAATAGAGTCAAAATGTAAAAAAGAGATTTAGGTTAATAAATGAAATCCAACTTGTTTATATTTAAATTGTAAAGGGCGGGATGATTGATACCAAAAGACAAAGTTATACAAATTATAACTGATATTTACATAAGTTAACAAAAAATTTACATACAGCTAATTTTCTCTTAATAGTCTTCCATTAAATTTGATAGTGGGAAATGAATAACCTAATTAGGGGGACAAGACAGTGAAAAAGTTTGTGAAAAAAGCATGGCCATTTGCAGTTGTGGCATCATTAGCAGTTACTTCGGTAGCAACATGGAATTTTACTCGTTCTAGTGAGGTTAATGCAGATGAGAACGGAAGCAATGCAAAGATTAAAAATGTTATCGTATTAATTGGGGATGGTATGGGCCCTTCATATATGACGGCTCACCGTTATATGAAAGATAATCCGAAAACCTTTGAAATGGAATCTACAGAATTTGATAAGCATCTTGTAGGAACACAAAAAACATACCCAGAAGATGAACATGAAAATATTACAGACTCTGCATCGGCAGCAACAGCTATGTCAGCAGGGATTAAAACATATAATGCTGCAATTGCAGTTGATAATGATAAAGCGGAAGTGAAAACAGTTCTTGAGCAAGCGAAAGAAAAAGGGAAATCAACGGGACTCGTTGCAACTTCTGAAATTACACATGCAACACCAGCTGCTTTCGGTGCGCATGACATTAGCCGTAAAAATATGGACGCAATTGCAAATGATTATTTTGATGAAAAAATTAAAGGGAAGCATAAGGTAGATGTTATGCTTGGCGGCGGCGTAAAGAACTTTGTTAGAAAAGATCGTAATCTTACAGAAGAGTTTAAGAAATCTGGTTATAGCTATGTAACGGATAGAGATCAATTGTTAAATGATAAAAATGATCAAATTCTTGGTTTATTTGCACCAGGTGGATTAGATAAAATGATTGACCGTAATGAAAAAACACCTTCATTAGAAGAAATGACTAATGCAGCAATTGAGCGTTTGAACAAAAATAAAAATGGTTTCTTCTTAATGGTGGAAGGAAGTCAAATCGACTGGGCTGGACATGATAATGATATTGTTGGTGCAATGAGTGAAATGGAAGACTTCGAAAAAGCTTTCAAAGCAGCGATTGAGTTTGCGAAAAAAGATAAAAATACGTTAGTTGTTGCAACGGCAGATCACGCTACTGGTGGCTTATCTTTAGGTGCCAATGGCGAGTATAACTTTAAAGTAGAACCAATTAAAGCTGCAAAGCGCACACCAGACTTTATGGCAAATGAGATTGCAAAAGGTGCAAATGTAGAAGAAACATTGAAAAAGTATATTGATTTACAATTAACTCCAGAAGAAATTCAAGCTGTAAATGATATAGCTCCGTCAAAAGATGTAACAAAGATTGATAATGCAATTGAAGATATTTTCAATAAGCGCTCGGTTACAGGCTGGACAACGGGTGGACATACAGGGGAAGATGTGAACGTGTATGCATTTGGTCCAGGTAAATACTTGTTCTCTGGCGTTCAAGAGAATACAAATATAGCGAAACGTGTCTTTGATATTGTTGGCGGTGGCGATCCGAATAAAGGAAGACGCTAATTAAGAGCGAAAGTGAGGCGAAATGCCTCACTTTTCTTTTTAGGAGTTGGGAATATGGAAAAATTATTTAGAAAATTAAGGTTCCTTTTAGTATTTGTAGTATTACTAGTTGGATGTCAACAAGAAGAGAATAACGTAGAACAAAAATCTACTACTCAAAAAACTGAGGAAAAGGTACAAATACCAAAAGAAGAAGAGAGATCTATTCAAGATGTTATTAATGCATTTGTGCGAACGACGAATGAAAAAAATCTTGCAGAACATATGGAGTTATTTTCAAAGAAGATGCCTAGTGCCGAAGACTTAAAAATACAAAAAGAAGCCGCATTTCAAAAGGGAAATAAGAAAATTGAATTGGAACATATAGATATGAAAGTTAGTAAAGTAGGGTATGTTATTGTTGAAACGAAAGAAAAGGAAGTAGACGACAGCATTACTCTTCAAAAGAAAGTACAGTATGCCCTTGGAAAAGAAGAGGATAAATGGAAGATTGAAGAGGTTCGAATAATAGAGAAAAAATAACGTGAAACTTTAATAAGTGTAGGAGTCATATTTCCCAAAATGGTATAAAAAAAGGTTCTCATTGGCGAGAACCTTTTTTTATAGTGGTAGCATAATTTGATTTGAGCATGCCTCAATATCATCAATATCTTGACGAATTGTGGCCATTTTATTATCAAGATCTTCAGCTTTCATTGCTGCATCATGTAGTTCATCTTTTAAATACTCCGGTATTTTCCCTTCATATTTATAATAAAGTTTGTGTTCTAAACTTGCCCAAAAGTCCATTGCCAGTGTACGTAACTGAATTTCTGCAAATACATCTTTTGTACCAGAATTTAATGATAAAGGGTATTTAATAATCATGTGTAAACTTTTATATCCGTTTCGTTTTGGGTTAGCGATATAATCTTTTACTTCTATGACTTCCATATCTTCGCGTTTTTGAATGACTTCTTTCAAATGATAGATATCTTCTACGAAGCAACATGTAATACGAATACCAATAATATCTTGTAAATGTGTTTGAGCGTTTTCAACTGTTGGTAATAAGCTTTTGCGCTCTAGTTTTTTAATAATACTCTCAGGTTGTTTTAGTCTTGTTTTTATATGTTCAAACGGGTTGTAATCCTCTAGAAATTGAGCTTCCCGGTTCATAATTTCAAATTTAGTTTTTAACTCTTCTAAAGCAAATGTATATGGTAATACAAAAGCTTTCCAGTAGTTAACTGTTGATTGATTATATTCCATTTATATACACACCTTTTCCTATTTGCAAGTGAGGTCGTTATTATACTAAATACCAAATCATATAAGCGCAAGCAGCAAATGATGAGATCATAAAGCGATATTTAGTTTTCATACTTTCAACTCCTTTCGAGTAAGATTTTATATAAATAAACGTGATTGTTAATAAGTTCACTATGTACAGTTTCTATAGTAATAGATTCGTGTGAATTTCGTATGAACTAATTGTTTCAGCTTTTTGTCTTTTTTGCTGTTAATCATAATTATTATTCGAATTTAAAGTGTTTTTATTTTATTTATCCATTTGTATAAATTAATGTATATTTAAATTTATAGTTAAATTTATAGTTATTGAGGAGGATATATGGTGAACTTTGAAGAATTAGCAATTGCTAGACGTTCTGCAATGAAATTTATACAAGGTATAGAAATCTCTAATGAGGACTTTAAAAAAATATTTGAGTTAACTAAGCTTTCTCCATCTTGCTATAATTTGCAGCACACACATTATGTTGTAATTCGTGATCAAGAGCGAAAAGAAAGATTAAAAGAATTAGCTTTCGGTCAATATAAAGTATCGAGTGCATCAGCGGTAGTGCTCGTTTGTGGTGATAAAAAAGCATACCAAAATGTTGAAAATATTTACTTCGGTATGAAAGTTTTAAAAATGATTGATGAATGTGAATATGAAGATACAATTAGGCAAACGAAAGGTTTATATGAAGGAAAAGGAGAGCGTTTCATGGAGGATGAAGCGATTAGAAATGCTTCGTTAAGCGCGATGACTTTTATGTACGCAGCTAAATATTATGGCTATGATACATGTCCAATGATTGGTTTCGATGAAAAAGCAGTACAAAGTGAATTAAATATGCCGGAGCATATAGTACCTGTTTTAATGATTACGATAGGAAAAAGTGATACGACTAAAACTCGCCCACGAGGATATCGAAAGCCGATTAGTGAGTTTGTTACATACGAAACATTTTAATACAAAGCATAGATTACTTAAACAAAAGGGTTCTATTTAGACCCTTTTGTTTTGTAATTGACAAATAGAATGAAGTTATATAATATATAAATCGTAATCATTACGTTTTAGTTTGCGATCTTAAAAAGAAAGGAGAATTACATATGCGTGTAAATATTACACTAGCTTGTACGGAGTGCGGTGATCGTAATTACATTTCTAAAAAAAATAAACGAAACAATCCAGAGCGCATCGAACTAAAAAAATATTGTCCACGATTAAAGCGAGTAACGTTGCATCGTGAGACGAAGTAGAAGACTAGAGATATCTCTAGTCTTTTTTTGTTTATATTTTTTGGTTGTGTTTGTTATAATTACCTTAAATTGTAATAAAGGGAGCGGTATGATGAATCAAAAAGATAAAGAAAGAAAAGAGCAGGTGGCTCATATTATTAACATTCCAGATGATTATAGGCTTGTTGTAGATGATCAAGAAGGTGTGGATGACCCATATCATCTATTATGGTGGGAGCATAAAGCGGATGAGGAGAGAACAATACAGATTACGTTGAATAGACATACTGGTAGTTTAGTTGACCTTAGGATAGAGGATGAAAAAGCTTTTTCGAGCGGTGAGGAAGCGATAGAGGAAAATAAAGCAAGAGCGATTGCAAATACATTCTTAAAAAAATATACAAAAGAAGGATCTGAATTTTATACATATGTAACTGTTAAGGATGACAGGCGCAGTTGGAAAGAAGTAAATTATATGCAAGAAGTGAATGGCTATCCATTGCCGAATACAGGGTGTGTTGTGCGAGTTCATCCTTCAGGAAATATTGTGAATTTCCATTATAATGGACAAAAAGCGATAGAGAAAAAGCCGTCATGGCCAAGTGAAATTGTTGAGGAGAACGTCGTTTTAGAAAATTTGAAAGCTAGACAAGATATGAGACTTGTATTTGTAGATTTAACATACTCTTCGTGGGAGTATGAAAACGGGGAAGAAGTAAAAGGGTACCATCTTGTATATGAACCAGAGCCTAGTCATGCATTTATTGATGCAAGTACAGGCAAAGATTTATACGGGCCAGAACATTATAAATTACCTTCTACAGTACTTGTTGATAAACCGCTAAAGAGTAGTCAAAAAAAAGATGTGTTTGATTTATTTGATTGGGACAAGGGGAAGTTTGTCAAAATAGATGAAAAAGTAGATGAGGATGAAGTCCGGATAAAATTTGTATTAAAAGAAGAATTACAAAAAGAAATAGAAGAGAAGGATTCATATTCAATGGATGAGTTTTATAAAAAACATTTTCCAATGTTGAAACATGATGAATTCGTTGTAATTACTCTAGATAAAGAAACAAATCAATTGCTTTCTTTTTTTATGTGGAAGGATGAGAAAAAAAGGAAAACAATCTTATCAAGAGAGCAATGTTTAAGCAAGGCACTTCAATTTTTAGAGCATATTATCCCAGATGCGACAAAGTATGTTCAACTTTGGGATAATTATGAGGAGGAAGAGGGGATAGAGAGGTTTTCCTTTTCAATCTATGTAAATGACATTCATGTAGAGCGGAAATATATTATGATCAACATCAATGCAGAAAATGGTGCTGTGATGCACTACTCTGGAGAGTGTGGCAACTTTATAAAAGAATTACTTACATATGAAACAACACCAAAAGTAACAAAAGAAAAAGCATTAGAAATATACAGAGAGGCTATCCGAGTTAAATTAGAATGGTTTGTAGATCATGATGCAGAGGAAACCAAGTACAAACTACTGTACAAACAAACGACAGATGAAAAACATAAAGAACCTTTTGATTGTAGTCGAGAAATTCGTTATATTGATGCCAAAACTGGGAGAAAGATTTGGAGTAAGTAAAATAAAAAGAGTTATTTTTCAAAGAAAATAACTCTTTTTATTTTTATACTTTGCCTGTTCGTTTTTCAAAAGTAAATGTGATAGGAAGATGGGAAGAAGAATTATCACTTTTAAATATTACGTTCCATTCTTTAGTATGGGCTTTAATTTCAAAATTAAGAAGATTCATCGCTCTACGTTTATCTATTTCTAAAAACATATTATGAATTTCTGGTTCTTGCTGTAAATTAAAAGCTTTTAGTGTGACTGTAAATGTGAAAAAATTCTGCCCTTCATATACTATTTTTGATATTTTTGTTTTTTGTGTATTTAACAGTATATAAAAACGGTCTGATGGAGTTAATTGTACAGAGTCATCAGTAATTTCATTCTCGCTATTATGAAGTTCAACTAAGAAAGATGTACTATGGGAAGAATCTTTTTTGCTTGTAATCTGTAATTCAGTAGGAATCATCGGTATTTCATAAAAATCATTCCTTATTATGTTATTATAATCCTCTGAAAATTTACGGACTTCTTTTGGAAAAGAGTCTTCTTGTGTACTTAAAAAAGTTTTATGTTGATTTGGAGTTTTTTTACTAAAATTTAATGTTTCTTTAAAGTAATAATTGGAACCAGTTAAAAATAAAAAACTACAAATTAATAAAAAAATTCGATACGGATTTTGAAAGTGAAAGAACAGTAGTATACATGTAATAATTCCAATTACATAGAAAATAAAGATAAGTAGTTCTAGTTTTGAGTGAAACGAGAAACCATAGTTATGAAAAAAATTTATTCCAGTTATAATTTGAGCTCCAAAAAATAAAGAAATTCCAAATTGAAAAAATAATAAATCAGGCCCTCTTTTAATAACAAAAGTAATGAACGAAATGAAAAGTAAAAATACCCCTAAATAAATTGTTACATTTAATAATCGATCTAATGTAATCATGAATAGTGTCCCCTTTAATAGCATATTCATATAAATAACAATTTTATTTAATTATAATATAACGATAAAATATTTTAAATGTTGGAAGTGTTGAGTTTTATAAATAAACTGTACAGACACAAACAACCTCACGCCCACATACACATAATAAAGACCACTATTTTGGCGGAGGTGAAAGGTTTGAGTCTATTCGCCGCAATTGGATACATGGTTCGAGAAGTGTTTGTCTTTGTTTCTTATGTAAAGAATAATGCGTTCCCGCAGCCGTTATCATCAGATGATGAGAGAAAGTACTTAGAGTTAATGGAGCAAGGTGATGCTCAAGCGAGAAATCTTTTAATTGAACATAATTTACGGCTTGTAGCTCATATCGTTAAAAAATTTGAGAACACAGGAGAAGATGCAGAAGATTTAATTTCAATTGGTACGATCGGGCTCATTAAAGCGATCGAGAGCTATTCTGCAGGAAAGGGAACGAAGCTTGCGACGTATGCAGCACGCTGTATTGAAAATGAAATTTTGATGCATTTACGTGTACTAAAGAAAACGAAAAAAGATGTTTCACTTCATGATCCGATCGGGCAAGATAAAGAGGGCAATGAAATATCGCTTATTGATATATTAAAATCAGAGTCTGAAGATGTAATTGATATGATTCAGCTTAGTATGGAGTTAGAAAAAATTAAAGAGTATATCGATATTTTAGACGAAAGAGAAAAAGAAGTGATTGTGAAACGTTTTGGACTTGGGCTAGATAAGGAGAAAACACAGCGGGAAATCGCTAAGGCACTTGGTATTTCTAGAAGCTACGTATCACGGATCGAAAAGCGTGCTTTAATGAAAATGTTCCACGAGTTTGTAAGGGCAGAGAAAGAGAAAAAAGCGAAAGAGTAAAGTGTATTAGAAGCAGCCATATTTTAAAATGGGCTGCTTTTCTTATTGTAAATAAGAAAAGAAAACGCGTTATGCTAAGAAGAAATACATGTTCACTGTTGAAAATGACGGATTCTATCTGTAATATTAGAAGGTGCTAAATAATTTAAGAATAATACCATACTTAGTTTTCTGTATGTATAATAAGGCTGCTTTATATGATATGTGGGAATAAGAACCAATTTTACATATGATATAGAAAGAAAAGAAGGGAAAACTAAAGTTATAGACTGATTAGGGGGTTTCGCAATTTGCGACGTACATTATATCGACTTATGATAGAACTTACAAATGGTCGCTTTACTTCTTATATATTACGTAAATTTGCACAATCTCGTTTGAGCTCTATCATTATTCCATCGTATGCGAAAGTTTTTCAAATTAATCAAGATGAGATGGAAAAGGGTTTGAAGGAATATAGAACATTGCATGAATTATTTACGCGTAAGCTAAAAGAAGGAAAGCGTAGTATTGATGCAGATGCATCGAGTATCGTTAGTCCTGTTGATGGTGTTTTTGCAGATCATGGTCCTATTGAGGATACAAAAACATTTGATATTAAAGGAAAGCGTTATTCGATTGTGGATATGCTAGGTAATGAAGAACGTGCACAGCGATATGCAGGTGGTACATATATGGTTATTTATTTAAGCCCAAGTCATTATCATCGTATTCATAGTCCGCTTTCTGGTTCTGTGACTGAAAGATTTGTACTCGGTAGAAAATCATATCCGGTAAATGCAGCTGGTATGGAATACGGGAAAGAACCACTGTCAAAAAATTATCGTTCTGTTACAGAAGTAAGCAGTGATGGCGAGCATATGGCTCTTGTAAAAGTAGGTGCCATGTTTGTTAATAGTATTGAGCTTTTGCATGAGAGAGACACTGTTCAAAAAGGTGAAGAAATGGCATACTTTACATTTGGTTCAACAGTTGTGTTATTGTTTGAAAAAGATATGATAGAAGTAGTGCAGGAATTAAAGAGTGGACAAGAGCTTCGTCTTGGTGAAAAAATAGCTACTCGCTTAGCTCATAAATAAAGAAAAGCTTTTATAACCGTAAGTAAGAGTTATGGGCAAAGATACTTAATGATGAAATCCCCTAGATGGGAGTACTTGTTTATTCGAGAGCCATCGTAGGATGGCTCTTTTTACAGGGCATCCAATAATGTATCCTTTAACTGTTTAATTGGTACGGGCTGATTAAACTTTCACTCTATATGTAATCAAGATGATTTGACAAGCTTGTCCTCTAATGAGCGTCTAATGATTTCTTGTTTTATAAGTAAAATGAAGTCGGGATTTAATTTTAGTTCTTTTGCTTTATAATAAGACTCAGTGAGTAACTCAGTGGATAACTGTTCCATATGTTTTGTTTTCAAGGTGAGTCACCTCCTAATAATATAAGGATTGATTCGTTGATGCATTTAATGTACCAAAAAAATATGACAGCCACAAACGAGTGGTTATCCACATACCTAGGTGGATAAAGTGTGTATAGTTTGTTAGTAAATTCCAAATTAACTGAAAAATTAATGTGGAAAATGTGTACAATTTTATCCACAGGTTATATATCGAAAAATGTTGTCGAAAAATTTTATGAAAAATCCTCAAAGAGGTGAAAGAAATTGAAACTATTTTTACCAAATGAATATGTAAAAAATGTATATCATGTTCAACCAGAAGATTTAAAAAAACGTGGGATTAAAGGCGTTATTACTGACTTAGATAACACTTTAATTGAATGGGATCGTCCTAATGCAACGCCGCAACTTGAAAAATGGTTCTTGGAGATGAAAGAGCAAGGCATCCAAGTAACGGTCGTTTCAAATAATAATGAGCAACGTGTGAAAGATTTTGCTGATCCATTAGGTATTCCATTTATTCATAGTGCACGTAAACCATTTGTTCGCGCATTTAAGCGTGCGATACAAGAGATGCGTTTGCAGCCAGATGAAGTTGTAGTAATTGGAGATCAGTTACTGACTGACGTGCTTGGTGGAAACCGAGTAGGCCTTCATACAATTTTAGTTGTACCGGTGGCACAAACGGACGGATTAGTAACGCGCTTTAATCGAAAAATCGAACGAAGAATTATGAAAAATATGAAGAAAAAAGGTTTAATTAACTGGGAGGAATAAAGTTTGACTGAAACAATTAAATGTATTGGTTGCGGTGTAGAAATTCAAACAGAAAATAAAAACGAAGTGGGGTATGCTCCTGCCTCATCTTTAGAAAAAGAACAAGTCATTTGCCAACGCTGTTTTCGTTTGAAACATTATAATGAAATTCAAGATGTATCGTTAACAGATGATGACTTCCTACGCATTTTAAATGGAATTGGAAAATCAGATGCATTAGTAGTCAAGATTGTAGATATTTTTGATTTTAATGGTAGCTGGTTACCTGGCTTACATCGTTTCGTAGGGAATAATAAAGTATTACTTGTTGGAAATAAAGCTGATTTAATTCCAAAGTCAGTAAAACATGATAAAGTAAAGCATTGGATGCGCTATAGTGCAAAGCAGCTAGGATTAAAACCAGAAGATGTCTTTTTAATTAGTGCAGCGAAGGGACAAGGAATTGCTGAACTAGCAGATGCTATTGAGTATTATCGCGGCGGCAAAGATGTTTATGTTGTTGGATGTACGAATGTAGGGAAATCGACATTTATTAATCGTATGATTAAAGAATTTAGTGATGAGACTGAAAATGTAATTACAACATCTCATTTCCCAGGAACAACACTTGATTTAATTGATATCCCGTTAGATGAAGAATCTTCTTTATATGATACGCCAGGTATTATTAACCACCATCAAATGGCTCACTATGTTGGAAAACAAAGCTTAAAGCTTATTACACCAACAAAAGAAATTAAGCCGATGGTGTTCCAATTAAATGAAGAACAAACATTGTTCTTTAGTGGACTGGCACGTTTTGATTATGTAAGTGGCGGTCGTCGTGCATTTACTTGTCACTTCTCGAATCGTTTAACAATCCATCGTACAAAGCTTGAGAAAGCAGATGAATTATATAAAAATCATGCTGGAGATTTACTAAGCCCGCCAACACCAGAAGAATTAGAAAATATGCCAGAGCTAGTGAAATACGAGTTTAATATTCGTGAACCAAAAACGGATGTTGTATTCTCTGGATTAGGATGGGTTACTGTGAACGAACCGGGAGCAAAAATTGTTGCACACGTACCAAAAGGAGTAAGTGTTTCATTGCGTAAATCTTTAATTTAATATGGAGAGGGATTTATGAAACAATTATATGGTGTAATCGGAAATCCAATTGGACATTCACTATCACCCGTTATGCATAACGATGCATTTGAACACTTGAATATGGATGCCCATTATCATGCCTTTCTTGTTAAAGAGGAAGAGCTAGGGGAAGCAGTAAGAGGTTTAAAAGCATTAGGTATTTCAGGATTTAATGTAACAACTCCGCACAAAGTTGCGATTATGGATTATTTGGATGAGATTGACCCGCTAGCAAAACAAATTGGTGCGGTAAATACAGTGGTTCATAAGGGTGGAAAGTTGATTGGCTACAATACAGATGGAATTGGTTTTGTCCGAGCATTGCAGTCCGTTAGTAGTGAACCACTTCAAGAGAAACGTATTTTATTGCTTGGCGCAGGTGGTGCTAGTCGAGCGATTTATTTTTCTCTTGCCGATGTAGGTGTGAAAGAGATTGATGTAGCCAATCGTACAGTAGATAAGGCGAAAGAACTTATTGCTGCATGTACGGCTACTGTTCATTCTGTTCCTTTATCTTTAGAAAAAGCAACAGAAGAGCAAGGGAATTATGATATTATCATTCAGACGACAACGATAGGTATGCATCCACGCGTTGAACATACGCCGTTACAAATTTCTTCGTTAAAAAAAGGGACGATTGTATCAGATATAATTTATAACCCATTTGAAACGAAAATTTTATGCGAGGCGAAAGAGCAAGGTGCAATCATTCAAAATGGTATTGATATGTTTGTTTATCAAGGTGCACTTGCGTTTGAAATGTGGACAGGCCGCGCGCCAAATATCGAACGAATGAAACAATTAGTTATAAGAAAGCTTGGAGGCTAACATATATGTTAACAGGAAAACAAAAAAGATTTTTACGTGCACAAGCACATCATTTAACACCAATTTTTCAATTAGGAAAAGGCGGAGTAAATGAAAATATGATTAAACAAATCGCAGATACTTTAGAAGCTCGTGAGCTATTTAAAGTAAGTGTGCTACAGAACTGTGAATTCGATCGCCGTGAGGTTGCAGAAGAACTTGCAAAAGGTGCACGTGCTGAAATCGTTCAAGTAATTGGAAGCACAATCGTTTTATACAAAGAATCAAGAGAAAATAAACAAATTAAGCTTCCTCGATAAAAAGACTAGCATGCGCTATTTTTATTGCTGATGCGTAATGATGTACAGAGCGAAACCAATTGAACTTTTATTAATAGCAACTCTCTTCATTCCTAACCGAGGAGAGTTGCTGTATGTAAAAGGAAGGGGCGTTTCTTTTGAGAAAAATTGGCATCATTGGCGGTACATTTGATCCGCCTCACTATGGACATTTGCTAATTGCAAATGAAGTATATCACGCTTTGAACTTGGAAGAAGTATGGTTCTTGCCAAACCAGATTCCGCCACATAAACAAGGGCGGAATATTACAAGTGTGGAAAGTCGTTTACATATGTTAGAGCTCGCGACTGATGCAGAAGAACACTTTTCTATTTGTTTAGAAGAGCTAAGTAGGAAGGGCCCATCTTATACGTATGACACTATGTTACAATTGACGAAGAAGTATCCGGATGTGCAGTTTCACTTTATTATTGGTGGGGATATGGTTGAGTATTTACCGAAGTGGTATAACATTGAAGCTTTACTTAATCTTGTAACGTTTGTTGGAGTTGCAAGACCTGGGTATACATTGCATACACCATATAAGATTACTACAGTGGAAATTCCGGAATTTGCAGTTTCTTCATCCTTATTACGTGAGAGATATAAGGAGAAAAAAACATGTAAATATTTACTTCCTGAAAAAGTGCAGGTATATATCGAGAGGAATGGGTTGTATGAATCGTGAGAATGCACTGCATATTGTCAAACAACAAATGCATGAAAAACGTTATATACACACAATTGGTGTAATGGAGACAGCGATTGAGCTTGCTAAGTTATACGGTGTGGACGAGAAAAAAGCAGAGATGGCAGCTATATTCCATGATTATGCGAAATGTAGAGCAATTTCAGAGATGGAAGAGATTATTAAACGTGAAGATTTGCCGAAAGATTTACTTTGCTATAACAAAGAGTTATGGCATGCACCTGTTGGGGCATACTTAGTAGAAAAAGAAGTAGGCATTACGGATTCTGAAATTTTGCAAGCTATTACATATCATACAAGTGGTCATGAGAACATGACGATGTTAGATAAAGTGATTTATGTAGCTGATTACATTGAACCGGGGCGAAAGTTTCCAGGAGTGGAAGAGGCTCGTAAACTCGCATATACGGATATAAATCAAGCTTTATTATTTGCGTTAAAGAGAACAATTCAATTTTTAATGGAAAAAGATCAGACGATTTATCCATTAACATTCCAAACATACAATGCAGTTATCAAGGAGGAAATGAGTAAATGAACGATAAAGATTTATTAGTATTAGCGGCAAAAGCAGCTGATGATAAGAGAGCAGAAGATATGGTTGTCCTAAATATGCAAGGTATTTCACCAATTGCAGATTATTTCATTATTTGTCACGGTAATTCAGATAAACAAGTGCAAGCAATTGCACGTGAAATTAAATCAAAAGCACATGAGTTCCAAATCGACGTACAACGTATGGAAGGATTTGACGAAGCACGTTGGGTATTAGTTGATCTTGGAGATGTAGTTGCTCATGTATTCCATAAAGATGAGCGTAATCACTATAATTTAGAGCGTCTATGGGGCGACGTGCCACGTGAAGATATTACAGAAGAGTTAGGCCAATGAAATACGAACAATTTGCATTGTTGTACGACGAACTAATGAATGATGTCCCTTATGATAAATGGGTGGAATTTACAGAGGAAAGTTTACAGCAGGCAGATATGAAAGAGGTAAAAATTCTTGATGTAGCATGCGGTACGGGTAATGTAACCCTTCCGCTTGTGCAAAAGGGTTACGATTTAATAGGTGTCGATCTTTCAGAAGAAATGTTAACAGTCGCTCAGCAAAAACTAGGAGGAGAGGGATACTTTATTCCTTTTTATCAACAAGATATGCGCGAGCTTGATGTTCCAGGTGAGTTTGATTGTGTAACCATCTTTTGTGATTCATTAAATTATGTATTGCAAGAAGATGGAGTACAAGAAACATTTAGAAGAGTATCTCACCATTTACGTCAAGGTGGTTTGTTTTTATTTGATGTACATTCTTTATATAAAATACATCATGTATTTCAAAATGAAACGTATACAGTAAATGGAGAAGAAATATCTCTTATTTGGAATTGCTTCCCTGGTGAAGAATCAAATAGTGTAGAGCATGATTTAACATTCTTTGTTCAAGATCCGGAAGAAGATGTGTACCATCGGTTTGACGAATGTCACGTGCAACGTGCATATCAAGTGGAAGAGTTAACGAAATGGCTTGAAGAAGCAGGTTTTACAGTGCTTCGTGTAACAGGTGATTTTGAGCGACTTGAAGTTACAGAACAAACAGAGCGTATTTTCTTCATGGCGAAGAAAAACGGATAAAACAAAAGCAACCGAGAAGGTTGCTTTTGTTTTATAAAGAAGATGTATTTTTAGTTCTAGCATAATCTGAAGATTGTATGCGTAAAGTGTGGGAATAGTAGTTGAAGTGAAAATGTATTGTAAAAAAGTAAGTATTTATAAAAAGGATTTGGAATGAAAATGACGTATTTATTATGTGTGTTTATTGAATTGCTGATCAACGCATTCTAAATCTTCATCAAATTTTTCATGTGTTCGCTCAATTAACTTATGGAACATATCTCCAACGTGTTCTTCTAAAACCCGGATGCCTTCCCCAGTAACGCCGCCTTTCACGCAAACCTTTTCTTGTAAGGTAGGTAATGTGAAGATTTCTTTTTCAAGTAATTTCCCCATCCCCACGACCATTTCACTTACTAAAGTAGTAGCCTCTTCGTGTGTAATATTTGTTTTATCTACAGCAGCGTTAATGAAGCATTGTAGTAAATAACTAAAGAAAGCAGGACCGCAACTTGCTATATCAGATGAAACGCGCGTTATATCTTCTTCTATTACAAGAGGTGTCGAAATATTTTTGAATAGACGAAGTAGTTTTTGTTGCCATTCTTCAGAGCAATTATCTCCAAATGTAAATAGTGAGGCGCCAGAGAGCGCGCGATTTGTGATACTTGGAATGATACGCGCGACGTGGCAAGGTACGAGAGTCTCTAATTGTGATGGAGATATTGGACTTGTAATAGAAACTAAGCACGTGTCATCAGAAAAATGTTCAGTGTATTTTTTTAGGATAGGGTATATATCTATCGGCTTAACACAAATAAAGATCAGTTGTGATTGTTCGATTATTTCCGGGATAGTTTTTGCTATATGAACAGAAGGGTATTTTTCTTTTATATGATATGCTTTGGCAGGCGTCCGATTAATGATTGTAAGGCACGAAGGTTTGGCAGCACGGGTTTCTAAAAATGCATCGATTAGTATATTCCCCATGTTTCCTGTCCCTATAATTCCTATGTTCAAAGTTTCATCCCTCCTTCGTAACAGCTTTCTCCTAAACAATATGAATGATGTTATAAATTTATGATTAGAGGTGTAAAATGATGTGGGATTTTCCGAAAAAGTGGTTAGGTTTAGTAGCTATTATTGGAACTTTACTTTTTCTTGTTTTTTGGAAAACGAATCAGAGTGTAGAACGAACGCCTATTACAATGAATGTACAAGAGAAGGATATAGAAAAAAAGAGTAAACCGAAAATGTCGGATACAAAGGAACAGAAAAGAACAATTATAATTGATGTGAAAGGAGCGGTTAATAAAGAAGGGGTATATGAAATGGAGGAAGGAGATCGCGTAAAGGATGCGGTTCAAAAGGCTGGTGGTTTTTTATCAGAGGTAGATATGAAAAAAGTGAATTTAGCACAAATTGTACAAGATCAAATGCTTCTTTATATACCGAGTAAAAATGAGTCAGAACAAGGGATGCTTACTTCTTCTAAGGAAGATGGCAAGATTCGAATAAATACAGCGGCGAAAGAGCAATTAGAAAAAATTACAGGGATTGGCTCTAGAAAGGCAGAAAGTATTTTGAAATATCGAGAAGAGCATGGTCCGTTTCAGAAAATAGAAGATTTATTAGAGATTGATGGGATTGGTGCGAAATCTCTTGAAAAGATAAAAGATCAAATTATTATTCCGTAAAAGATTGACGAAGTTTTTCTTCTTTCGCTACACTACAAGTAGACAAAAAAGTAGGTGAAAATATGGAACGAATTTCATGGGATCAATATTTTATGACGCAAAGCCATCTACTATCGTTACGTAGTACATGTACAAGGCTTGCGGTAGGAGCAACAATCGTTCGCGATAAACGAATTATTGCGGGTGGATATAATGGTTCAATTAAAGGTGGTGTACATTGTATAGATGATGGTTGTTACGTAATCGATAATCATTGTGTTCGGACAATTCATGCCGAAATGAATGCTTTATTACAATGTGCCAAGTTTGGTGCGAAAACAGAGGAAGCAGAAATTTACGTTACGCATTTCCCTTGTTTACAATGTTGTAAGGCAATTATTCAAAGTGGTATTACAGCGGTTTATTATGCGCAGGATTATAAAAATCATCCATACGCCATAGAATTATTCGAACAAGCGAATGTAACAGTGAAGCACGTTCCGCTAGAATATGATATTGCTGCATTAGAGGAGCAAAAACGTTATAAGGAGTTAAAAGAATTATTTGCGCCTTTAGAAAAAGATAATTTATCAATGGAAGAATTACAGCATGTATTCACGAAAGCAAAAATGATGCTATAAGGAGTGAGTATAAGTTGCAGGAACAATGGGGGTATGTTGCAATCTCGTTTATAATAGGGGTTGCAATTGCCTTTTCCTCGTCACTTTTATTGATAGTTTTTTGCCTCTTTTTAAATGTTTTCTTCTGTTTATATCGCACTTCGCGTAAAACCTTCATTTTTTGTATTGTAGCGTGCTTTAGTAGCGCTATATACACTTCCTATGTTCAAACGTGAAATAAGCCTCTAGGGGAGTCCTATGGAGTTACAAGAGGGGTTATACAAAATACACCGCTTGTTAATGGGGATCGCCTATCTTTTCAATTTGAAGATCAGAATAAAAATATAGTGCAGTTAAGTTATAGAATCAAATCAGCCTTGGAAAAGAAAAAAATGCAACAATTATACATAGGGATATCATGTGTATTCGAGGGTGAGAGGAAAGAACCGGAAACAGCTCGGAATTTTCATGGTTTTAATTACCGTGATTATTTATACAAACAACATATTTATTTCACATTTGAGGCTACATATATTTCTGAATGCTATAAAACATCACTATCGCTCACGCAATGGATTCTTCTTTTGAGGCAACAAGCAATCTCGAAAGTTACAGAAATGTTTCCAGAGCAATCAGGTGCTTTTATGAATGCATTACTATTTGGTGATAGACAACAAATGACGTTTGAAGTGGAAGAGCAATATCAACAATTTGGTCTTGTACATTTGTTAGCAATTTCAGGTTCGCACATTGTATTGTTAATGGTGATAGTATATTTTATTTTGCTAAGAAGCGGTGTGACAAGGGAGGTAGCAACAATTTGCCTTATCGTTTGTATTCCTTTGTATATGGTTTTAGCAGGGGCGTCACCCTCTGTTATAAGAGCTTCTATAACAGGAGTTTTGATGTTGATTGCTTTTATGTGCTCGATTCGTTTATCTAGTTTAGATGCTTTAAGTGTAACAGCTATATGTATGCTTATATATGACCCTTATCTTGTTTTTAATATTGGATTTCAGTTTTCTTTTGTAGGTAGCTTCGCTTTACTTTTGTCTGCTCCGTTATTGTTAGGGAGTAGCAACGGAGTAATCCGAAATTCTATTTATATTTCTATCATTTCACAGCTCGTTAGTACTCCGATTTTGTTATATCACTTTGGTTATTTTTCTCCATATAGCATTCTCCTCAATCTCTTATACGTTCCGTTTTTATCTATCATTGTATTACCATGTAGCATTATTATTTTACTGTGTATGCCAATTGTCCCGTTTCTCGCAAAAGAATTTGCGGATATATTATCAATAGGCTTGAGTATGTCTAATGATTTTCTGAGTTATTGTGAAAGTTTACCATTTACCCAGCTTATTTTCGGGAAAACGCCCTTCAATCTTGTAGCTGTATATTGCGCGAGTATTGTCAGTATATTGATGGTTTGGGAAAGGAGAGCGCCGAAAAAAATAGTTTGTATAGTTGCCAGTGTATTTCTTTTTATTAGCACATGTCATTATGTATATCCATATTTTAGAGGAAGCGGAAGTGTAACATTTATTGATGTTGGACAAGGTGATGCAATATTAATTCGCCTTCCGTATGATAAAGGAATTTATCTTATTGATACAGGTGGAACGCTTCGTGTGAATAAGGAAGAATGGCAGCAAAAAAAGCATGAATTTTCTGTTGGGAATGATATTTTAATACCCTATTTACAAAAAGAAGGTATTAAAACAATTGATAAATTAATCGTAACGCATGGAGATGCAGATCATATAGGTGCTGCGCAAGAATTATTATCATATATACCTGTAAAAGAAGT
This sequence comes from Bacillus sp. M13(2017), assembly GCF_002218325.1. Classification (NCBI taxonomy): domain Bacteria; kingdom Bacillati; phylum Bacillota; class Bacilli; order Caryophanales; family Bacillaceae; genus Bacillus; species Bacillus sp. M13(2017). Next base: position 521,731 of record NZ_KZ268500.1, read on the forward strand.
GGTATTTGGCCGGAAGGGAAAAGATGCAGTATTAGAAAAAGTAGTAAAGAAACAGGCATTAGAAAAGGAAATGAAAATAACTGAAGTGGGGGAAGGGGAGAATTGGAGTGTAAATGAAGCAGAATTTTTCGTTTTAGCTCCAAAAGGAAAAGAAAAAAGCGAAAATAACGCTTCAATTGTAATATGGGCAAAATTTGGAGGGCTGAAGTGGCTATTTACAGGCGATTTGGAAGAAGACGGGGAGAAGATTTTAGTAGAGGCATATCCAAATTTACGAGTAGATGTTTTAAAAGTTGCTCATCATGGGAGTAATACGTCATCTATAGAGCCTTTTTTGAACGTCATACAGCCTCGTGTAGCGATTATATCTGTTGGTAAGCAGAATAGGTATGGACACCCGCATAAAGAAGTGATAGAGCGTTTTGAGAAGATGGGGAGTGCGATATGGCGCACGGACGAGCAAGGTGCTATTTCCTATGTTTTTAAAGGGAAAAATGGAACCTTTAAAAGTAAAATCACATATGATAAAACACATAATAGATGAAAAAGAGAAGACTGCCATGAAGTGGCAGTCTTTAAGAACCGATAAATTTAATAACAGTTGCAATGATGAAAAGTGTTGCGAAAAAACCAAATGAGACGATAAATCCTACCCCTGAATCAATAGCGTCATTGCGTTTACTTTGAACGTTTTGTTCAAAATCATTCATTTAGAATCCCTCCCCAACATTCCACTTTAGTATAAAATATTGTCAGAAAAAAATCTACAATTTCCATATGAAGAGAAAACGAGCTTTTTTGTTACTTTTAAATCATGAAGTAATGTGAGTTTTTCGTTTCCAAGCATGTTAACAGTTGGCACTTATACTCAAATTTTTATTGTGAATAATAAAGGGAAGGTGATTACCGCACACCAATAAGAAACCCGGGGCTTATTGCGTGGCGTTTAATATAAATAAAGGGACGGGTTATAAAGCCTGTTCCTTTGTACTTGTAAAACAAAAGCTAGGGCATTAGTATAAATATATATTGCCAAGTTAGGGAGTAGGAAAAAGTATGAGTGATATACATAAAAAAATTAAAAAGAAACAGTTTGCTCCGTTATATTTACTATATGGAACGGAAGCTTTTTTTATAAATGAAACGATAAAGCTTATTACGACAGAAGCACTTGAAGAAGAAGATCGAGAGTTTAATGTTGTGACATATGATTTAGAAGAAGCGTATTTAGAAGATGTGGTTGAGGATGCGCGTACGCTTCCTTTCTTCGGAGAACGGAAAGTACTGTTAATAAAGTCACCGCTATTTTTGACTTCGCAAAAAGAAAAGTTAGAGCAAAATATAAAAATTTTAGAAGAATACATTGGTGAACCTTCCCCATTTTCTATTCTTGTTTTTGTTGCGCCTTACGAAAAACTTGATGAGCGAAAAAAAATTACAAAACTATTAAAGAAAACAGCAGATGTAGTAGAAGCAAATGCGATGCAAGTGCAGGATGTTCAGAAGTGGATTGTTGCTCGTGCAGATGAAGTACATGTGCATATTGATAACGCGGCTGTTAGTTTGTTGCTAGAGCTTGTGGGGAGTAATGTAACAATGTTGGCGAAGGAAATGGACAAGTTAACGTTATACGTTGGTATGGGCGGAGAGATTACGACGAAACTTGTTGCAGAGCTTGTGCCAAAATCAGTTGAGCAAAATGTATTTGCTTTGACAGAAAAAGTGGTGAAAAAAGATATTGCAGGTGCAATGCAAATTTTGGATGGATTATTTACGCAGCAGGAAGAACCGATTAAATTGCTTGCGTTATTAGTGAGTCAATTCCGCTTGTTGTATCAAGTGAAAGAGCTACAGCAACGTGGTTATGGCCAAAATCAAATTGCATCTCATATTGGTGTACATCCGTATCGTGTAAAGTTGGCAATGAATCAAACGAAGTTTTTCTCTTTTGAAGAATTAAAAAAAGTGATTATAGAATTAGCGGAAGCTGATTATAGTATGAAGACGGGAAAGATGGATAAGAAGCTTGTGCTCGAGTTTTTCTTAATGCGATTAAATCATATGTGATGACACAAAAAAGTTCATGTACTAAGTATATGAACTTTTTTGTATATAAAAAAACGATCCAAATGGATCGTTTTTTAAACGCCTTACGCGTTTACTTGTTTCGCTAAGCGAGATTTTTGACGAGCTGCAGCGTTCTGGTGGATAAGACCTTTGCGAGCTGCTTTGTCAAGTTTTTTAGAAGCAGTTTTGAAAGCTTCTTTAGCATTTTCAAGATCGTTATTAGTAACTAAAGCTTCTACAGTTTTAACAGCAGAACGCATGTCAGACTTGATAGAAGCGTTATGTGCACGACGCTCTTCGCTAAGTTTAGCGCGTTTGATAGCAGATTTGATGTTTGCCATACTTTTCACCTCCCTGGTGCAATCGAATGACTCGATTCTTACATAGAACAAGTGATATTCTATCAAACGGTGAAGAGAATTGCAATAGTATATCCATGAAATTTCACGTAAAGGAAAGAATGACCTTATATAACTTTGGGAAATCTAACGATATTTACTATGAATTACGGAGGAGATACGATGAAAGAACCATTAGATTTAAGTAAATATAGCATTAGAACTGACCTAGCTGTAGAAGCTCATCAAATGTTGCAAGAAAGCCAAGAAGAACAAAAAGGGATACAGGGAGTTATTGTAAAAGAGAGGGAAGAAGAAGGTACTATAATTACAAAAGTAACAATTGATGAGGCTGCCTCTGAAGCGATGGGTAAAAAGCCTGGAAATTATTTAACGCTTGAAGTTCAAGGTATACGTCAGCAAGATACAGAACTTCAACAAAAAGTGGAGCGTATTTTTGCAAAAGAATTTTCTTATTTCTTAGAAGAGATTGGCGTTACAAAAGAAGCAAGCTGTTTAATTGTAGGTCTTGGGAATTGGAATGTAACACCAGATGCTCTTGGACCGATAGTTGTAGAAAATGTATTAGTAACGAGACATTTGTTTCAATTACAGCCTGAAAGTGTAGAAGAAGGGTTTAGGCCTGTTAGTGCAATTCGGCCGGGGGTAATGGGGATTACAGGGATCGAAACGAGCGATGTTATTTATGGGATTATTGAGAAGACGAACCCGGACTTTGTAATTGCGATTGACGCATTAGCTGCCCGTTCTATTGAACGAGTAAATAGCACGATACAAATTTCTGATACTGGAATTCATCCCGGATCGGGGGTTGGGAATAAACGTAAAGAACTAAGTAAAGAAACATTAGGTATCCCTGTTATCGCAATTGGTGTTCCGACTGTGGTCGATGCTGTTTCGATTACAAGTGATACGATTGATTTTATTTTGAAACATTTTGGCCGGGAGATGAAAGAAGGAAATAAACCTTCACGATCTTTGTTACCAGCGGGATTTTCATTTGGAGAAAAGAAAAAATTAACAGAAGAAGATATGCCGGATGAAAAGAGCAGAAATATGTTTTTAGGTGCTGTTGGTACGTTAGAAGAAGAAGAAAAAAGAAGGCTGATTTATGAGGTGCTATCTCCTCTTGGTCATAATTTAATGGTAACCCCAAAAGAAGTAGATACTTTTATTGAGGATATGGCGAATGTAATAGCGAGTGGTTTAAATGCGGCGCTGCATCATCAAATTGATCAAGATAATACGGGAGCATATACACATTGAGGGGAACAGATGATTATCGTTTGAGTCGCTTTACGCTTTTGTGTATATGTAGTGTAGCTTTATGTTTACTTATGATGATAGCAGGAGTGGCACTTGCTAATCATGGTTTGAAAAGTATGAAAGGCTATCAGCAATTGTCATATGAACAAATCGCTCATATGACAGGGACAGAAAGTACAGGTGCTGAATCAGAAATTTTGGGTAGCTCGTTTTCGGCCTCAGAAAAACAACAACAATTAGAACGTTTAAGAAGTTTTAATGTTGTAGAAGGAATTGGGATGGCTGTAGCAAGTGTAGCTTATGAAATGACGAAGTTCGGAACGGATATAGTTGTTGGGAAAATAAAAGAAATTTTTAGCTAAGAGTAACATGGGAGAAGGTTGTTTTACTGATTTGTAAGACAGCCGTTTTAAAATTTGAAAAGGGTTTGTCTCTTATGGTTTATTCGCATAAGATATAGATAGAATGATTTGTATCGTAAGCAGCACGAGTTTTCATTGAATCTTTGTTGCTCTATTGATATAATCAGTGCTAGTGTATATTGGCGAGACTATTAGGAGTTGAGAACATAGATGAATAAAGAAGAAAGAGCAAAAAGACAGTCCAAAATTCGTAATTTCTCTATTATTGCTCATATTGACCACGGAAAATCAACGTTAGCAGACCGTATTTTAGAGAAAACAAACGCGTTAACACAACGCGAAATGAAAGCTCAGTTGCTTGACTCTATGGATTTAGAGCGTGAGCGTGGTATTACAATCAAATTAAACGCAGTACAATTAAACTATAAAGCAAAAGATGGTGAAGAGTATATTCTTCATTTAATTGATACACCAGGACACGTCGACTTTACGTACGAAGTATCACGTAGTTTAGCGGCTTGTGAAGGCGCGATTCTTGTAGTAGATGCAGCGCAAGGTATTGAAGCGCAAACGTTAGCAAACGTATACTTAGCGCTTGATAATAATTTAGAAATTTTACCAGTTATTAATAAAATCGACTTACCAAGTGCGGATCCGGAACGTGTACGTCAAGAGGTGGAAGACGTAATTGGTTTAGATGCATCAGAAGCGGTACTTGCTTCTGCGAAAGCTGGAATTGGTATTGAAGAAATTTTAGAGCAAATTGTTGAAAAAGTACCAGCTCCGGCGGGTGATTCAGAAGAGCCGTTACAATGTATGATTTTCGACTCTTTATATGATCCGTACCGCGGTGTAATTGCTTATATCCGTGTTGTAAATGGAACAGTAAAAGTTGGCGATAAAGTACGTATGATGGCAACGGGTAAGGAATTTGAAGTAACAGAAGTAGGTGTATTTACACCGAAAACTACACAACGTGACGAGTTAACAGTAGGTGATGTAGGTTTCTTAGCAGCATCGATTAAAAATGTTGGTGACACACGCGTTGGTGATACGATTACACATGCGAAACGTCCAGCTGCAGAGCCGTTAGCAGGTTACCGTAAGTTAAACCCGATGGTATTCTGTGGTCTGTATCCAATTGACTCTGCTCGTTATAACGATTTACGTGATGCATTAGAAAAATTAGAGTTAAACGATTCTGCTCTTGAGTTTGAACCAGAAACATCTCAAGCGCTAGGATTTGGTTTCCGTTGTGGTTTCTTAGGACTTCTTCACATGGAAATCATTCAAGAACGTATTGAACGTGAATTTAAGATTGACTTAATTACAACAGCGCCAAGCGTTATTTATAAAGTTTATTTAACTAACGGTGAAGATGTTATAGTTGATAACCCATCTAATATGCCAGATCCACAGTCTATCGATCGTGTAGAAGAGCCGTTTGTGAAGGCTTCAATTATGGTTCCGAATGACTATGTTGGAGCTGTAATGGAGATTTGCCAAGGTAAACGTGGAACGTTTATTGATATGCAATATTTAGATGAAACGCGTGTTACATTAACATATGAAATCCCGTTATCAGAAATCGTATATGACTTCTTCGATCAATTGAAATCAAATACGAAAGGGTATGCATCATTTGACTACGAGTTAATTGGCTATAAACCATCTAAACTTGTGAAAATGGATATTCTTTTAAATAATGAACAAGTGGATGCTTTATCATTTATCGTACACCGTGATTCAGCGTATGACCGTGGTAAAGTAATCGTAGAGAAATTAAAAGAATTAATTCCGAGACAACAGTTCGAAGTGCCAATTCAAGCGACTATCGGAAATAAAGTTGTAGCACGTTCTACAATTAAAGCGATGCGTAAAAACGTACTTGCAAAATGTTACGGCGGTGACATTTCTCGTAAGCGTAAACTTCTTGATAAGCAAAAAGAAGGTAAAAAACGTATGAAGTCTGTTGGTTCTGTAGAAGTACCACAAGAGGCATTCATGGCTGTACTGAAAATGGATGACAACTAATATTTGAAATAAAAAAGAAGTCGTTTGTGCGGCTTCTTTTTTCTGTATAATTACTTTTTAGACATCTGAGCAGCTCTCATTTACAATAATGAGAGAGCTTTTTAGTTCATATAGAGTTAGGAGACTGTTAATGTCCGAAAATATTCGAAAAGATATTCAAGATAAAATACAAAATGGTAATTTTAATTGTGAAAAGGAATTGACGCTTTCTATTATTAGTGGAAAGTGGAAAGTTGTGATACTGTGGCATCTTGGTGTGGAAGGGCCGCATCGTTTCAGTGAATTACAACGGTTATTCCCAAGCATTTCTCATAAAGTTTTGTCGAACCAATTAAAAGAGTTAATGGAAGATGGGATTGTTGATCGGACAGTATATCCCGAAATTCCTCCTCGCGTTGAGTATTATATGACGGAACTAGGCATGTCACTTTTACCGATCGTTGAAATGATGTATGATTGGGGAAAAATGCGAATGGAACAAATTCGTAATACGTTAGAGAAGTAGAGAACCCTCCGGAGTGCGGAGGTTTTCTTTTTAGAAAGGTAGGAGTTATATTTGGTACAAGCTGCATATATTCATATTCCGTTTTGTCAGCACATTTGTCACTATTGTGATTTTAATAAAGTGTTTATTGAACGCCAACCGGTTGATCAATATTTAGATTATCTAGAGAAGGAAATAATAAATACGGTTCAAAAAGTTCCGTTTGATAGTATGAAAACGATTTTTGTGGGCGGGGGAACTCCGACAGCGTTAAATATGGAGCAGACAAAAAAATTACTCGAGATTATTAATCGTCATTTGCGTCCGTTCGCCCCGAATTGTGAATTAACATTTGAAGCGAATCCAGGAGATCTACCGAAAGAGAAGTTGAATGTACTGCTAGAAGGTGGAGTGAATCGAATTAGTTTTGGTGTGCAAACGTTCCGTGATGAACTGCTTGAGAAAATTGGGCGCAAGCATACGAGGGAAGATGCATTCCTAGCGATTCGAGAAGCACAGGAAGTAGGCTTTAAAAATATTAATGTAGATATTATTTATGCTTTGCCAGGACAGACGATAGAAGATGTAAAAGAAACATTAGATATTGCTTTTATGCTTGGTGTACAACATTTCTCGGCATATTCATTAATTGTGGAACCAAAAACAGTGTTTTATAACTTAATGAACAAAGGGAAATTGCGTCTTCCGGGTGAAGACCATGAAGCGAAAATGTATGAAATAGTAATGGATGAAATGGAGAAACACGGTTATAACCAGTATGAAATTAGTAATTTCTCAAAAGGTGACAATAAAAGTAGACATAATCTCACATACTGGAATAATGAAGAGTATTATGGATTTGGAGCTGGAGCTCATAGTTATGTGAACGGGGAACGTATTCAAAATGTAGGTCCCCTGAAGCAATATTTTAATAAAATTGATGAAACAAGATTTCCGTATTTAGATGTTCACAAAGTGACGGAGAAAGAAAGAATGGAAGAAGAACTGTTCTTAGGGCTTCGAAAAACAAAAGGTGTTTCTAAAACGTCGTTCCGCAATAAATTTAATGTGGAGATGGATCAAGTTTTCGCGAAGCAGTTACAAAGCAATCAAGAGCAGGGATTGCTTGAAGAGGAAGATGGACATGTACGTTTAACGCGAAAAGGAAAATTATTAGGGAATGAAGTATTCCAATCATTTTTGATTGACTAATTAAATGTTCCATAGGTGTGAAAAATTTTCATTATTTCGTGACGTTTCCGTTGACAATTGAATGTCAATTTTGGTAAGTTATTAATAGATTTAGCACTCAAAGACAAAGAGTGCTAACAGAGGTGATGATGAGATGCTTACGGAACGTCAGCTCTTAATTTTACAAACAATTATTGATGACTTTATTGGATCAGCGCAGCCCGTTGGGTCTAGAACGTTGGCTAAAAAAGATGAAATTACATTTAGTTCAGCTACTATTCGAAATGAAATGGCGGACTTAGAAGAATTAGGTTTTATTGAAAAAACGCACAGTTCTTCTGGACGTGTTCCTTCTGAGAAAGGCTACCGATTTTATGTAGACCATCTTTTAGCGCCGCAAAACTTACCAAACGCTGAAATTGTACAAATTAAAGATTTATTTGCCGAAAGAATTTTTGAAGCGGAAAAAATTGCACAGCAATCTGCTCAAATTTTATCAGAACTTACGAATTATACGGCCATTGTTCTTGGACCGAAGTTAAGTACAAATAAACTTAAAAATGTACAAATTGTGCCGCTTGATCGTCAAACTGCAGTCGCTATTATTGTAACTGATACAGGGCATGTACAAAGTAAAACGATTACCGTTCCGGAATCTGTTGATTTATCAGATTTAGAAAAAATGGTTAATATTTTAAATGAAAAGCTATCTGGCGTACCGATGGAAGAACTTCATAATAAAATCTTTAAAGAGATTGTTACAGTTTTACGTGGGTATGTTCATAATTACGATAGTGCAATAAAAATGTTGGATGGTACATTTCAAGTTCCGTTATCGGAAAAGATATACTTTGGAGGAAAAGCAAATATGCTTTCGCAGCCAGAGTTCCATGACATTCAAAAGGTTAGATCTTTACTTACCATGATTGATAATGAAGCCGAATTTTATGACATTTTGCGTCATAAACAAGTCGGGATTCAAGTGAAAATTGGTAGGGAAAATTCTTCGACGGCTATGGAGGATTGTAGTTTAATTTCTGCAACATATTCGATCGGCGAAGAGCAACTTGGAACAATTGCTATTTTAGGTCCTACGAGAATGCAATATTCTCGTGTAATTAGTTTGTTACAGTTATTTACGAGACAATTTACTGATGGGCTTAAAAAGTAAATGAGAGTAATACATTCGCTCAAGTGATGAAATTTTCATTGCTGTGTGTAATATATAATCCTTAGGTAATCATGCTATGCATGATACCTAATACCTTTTAAGGAGGTGAATATTGTGGAAGAGCGTAACGAACAAGTGGTAGAAGAAGTAAAAGAAGCGCAAGTTGAAGAAGCTGTCACGCCAGAAAACAGTGAAGAAACTGTAGAAGAAAAAAGTGAGGCTGCTCTTTTACAAGAAAAAGTAGATGAGTTACAAGCGAAACTAACGGAAACGGAAGGTCGCACATTACGTCTACAAGCTGATTTTGAAAATTATAAGCGCCGTGTCCAAATGGATAAACAGGCTGCTGAAAAATATAGAGCACAAAGTCTAGTTTCAGACATCTTGCCAGCTCTTGATAATTTTGAAAGAGCGATGCAAGTGGAAGCGACTGATGAGCAAACGAAATCCTTGTTACAAGGTATGGAAATGGTGCATCGTCAATTGTTAGAAGCACTGAATAAAGAAGGTGTGGAAGTGATTGAAGCTGTTGGTAAACAGTTTGATCCTAATGAACACCAAGCTATTATGCAAGTGGAAGATAGTGAATTTGAATCAAACGCGGTTGTAGAAGAATTCCAAAAAGGTTATAAACTAAAAGACCGTGTGATTCGCCCATCAATGGTAAAAGTAAATCAATAATTTACATAAAACTAGGAGGATTCGCCATGAGTAAAATTATCGGTATTGACTTAGGTACAACAAACTCTTGTGTAGCTGTTATGGAAGGTGGAGAACCAAAGGTTATCCCAAATCCAGAAGGAAATCGTACAACACCTTCTGTTGTAGCTTTCAAAAATGAAGAACGTCAAGTTGGGGAAGTTGCAAAGCGCCAAGCAATTACAAACCCAAATACAATCATGTCTGTTAAACGTCATATGGGTACAGACTACAAAGTAGAAGTTGAAGGTAAAGATTATACACCTCAAGAAATTTCTGCAATCATTTTACAAAACTTAAAAGCTTCTGCTGAAGCATACTTAGGTGAAACAGTAACGAAAGCTGTTATTACAGTACCTGCATACTTCAACGATGCAGAGCGTCAAGCAACGAAAGATGCTGGTCGTATCGCTGGTTTAGAAGTTGAGCGTATCATTAACGAGCCAACAGCAGCAGCACTTGCTTACGGTTTAGAAAAACAAGATGAAGAACAAAAAATCTTAGTATATGACTTAGGTGGCGGTACATTTGACGTATCTATCCTTGAGTTAGCAGACGGCACATTCGAAGTTATTTCAACTGCTGGTGACAACCGTCTTGGTGGCGATGACTTTGACCAAGTTATCATCGATCACTTAGTAGCTGAGTTCAAAAAAGAAAATAACATTGATTTAAGCCAAGATAAAATGGCGCTTCAACGCTTGAAAGATGCAGCTGAAAAAGCGAAAAAAGATCTTTCTGGTGTAACACAAACTCAAATTTCATTACCATTCATTAGTGCTGGAGCTGCTGGTCCATTACACTTAGAATTAACGTTAACAAGAGCGAAATTCGAAGAGCTTTCAGCAGGTCTTGTTGAAAGAACATTAGAGCCAACTCGTCGTGCATTAAAAGACGCTGGTTTTGCTCCAAGCGAATTAGATAAAGTTATTCTTGTTGGTGGATCTACTCGTATCCCAGCTGTACAAGAAGCTATTAAACGTGAAACTGGTAAAGAGCCATATAAAGGTGTAAACCCTGATGAAGTTGTAGCATTAGGTGCTGCAGTTCAAGGTGGCGTACTTACTGGTGATGTAGAAGGCGTTCTATTATTAGACGTAACTCCACTTTCTTTAGGTATTGAAACTATGGGTGGCGTGTTCACGAAATTAATCGAGCGTAACACTACAATTCCAACAAGTAAGTCACAAGTATTCTCAACAGCTGCTGATAATCAACCAGCAGTAGACATTCACGTATTACAAGGTGAGCGTCCAATGTCAGCTGACAACAAAACGTTAGGTCGTTTCCAATTAACTGACCTTCCACCAGCACCACGTGGTATTCCACAAATCGAAGTAACATTCGATATTGATGCGAACGGTATCGTTAACGTACGTGCGAAAGACTTAGGAACAAGCAAAGAGCAAGCTATTACAATCCAATCTTCTTCAGGTCTTTCTGATGAAGAAGTAGAACGTATGGTACAAGAAGCGGAAGCAAATGCTGACGCTGACCAAAAACGTAAGGAAGAAGTTGAACTTCGTAACGAAGCTGACCAACTTGTATTCCAAACAGACAAAGTTGTAAAAGATTTAGAAGGTAAAGTAGATGCAGCTGAAGTTGCAAAAGCAACAGAAGCAAAAGAAGCATTACAAGCTGCAATTGAGAAAAACGAGCTTGAAGAAATTCGTGCGAAAAAAGATGCTTTACAAGAAATCGTACAACAGTTAACTGTTAAATTATACGAGCAAGCTCAAGCTGCTGCTGGTCAAGCAGAAGGTGCGCAAGGTGCACAAGACGCTGGCGCGAAGAAAGATAATGTAGTTGACGCTGAGTTTGAAGAAGTAAAAGAAGACAAGTAATTCAACTGTAAACATAATAAGTAAGATGACAAAAAGTCAAAGTCAAGCGTGCCTTGACTTTGGCTTTTTTCACGAATGAGAAGCGATGTGTGAGGATCTTAAGTTTTCGCTTTGCATACTGTAAGTGAGGAAACTTTGTTGCAAAGCACTTTCTTTCGGTGTTAAAATTACGTTTATGTGAAAGATTCGGGGGTTGTAAATTTATGAGTAAACGAGACTATTATGAGGTCCTTGGACTTAGCAAGGGCGCTTCAACAGATGAAATTAAAAAAGCGTATCGTCGTTTGGCTAAAAAATACCATCCAGACGTAAGTAAAGAAGAAAATGCAATTGAAAAGTTTAAAGAAGTACAAGAAGCATACGAAGTGTTAAGTGATGATCAAAAGCGTGCGCAGTACGATCAATTTGGTCATGCTGGTGCAAATCAAGGATTCGGTGGATTTGGCGGCGGAGGAGACTTCGGCGGTGGCTTCGGTTTTGAAGATATATTTAGTTCTTTCTTTGGCGGTGGCGGCGGCAGACGTCGTGATCCAAATGCTCCGCGCCAAGGTGCTGACTTACAATATCAAGTCACTTTAGATTTTGAAGAAGCTATTTTTGGTAAGGAATTAAATGTGGAAATTCCAGTAGAAGATCCATGTGATACTTGTAAAGGTAGTGGAGCAAAACCAGGAACTTCAAAAGAAACATGTAAACATTGTTCAGGTTCTGGTCAAGTGAGTGTTGAACAAAACACACCATTTGGTCGTATCGTAAACCGTCAAGCTTGTGGTCATTGTTCAGGAACTGGACAAATTATTAAAGAAAAATGTACGACATGTCACGGTTCAGGTAAAGTTCGTAAACGTAAAAAAATTAATGTTAAAATTCCAGCGGGTATTGATAATGGTCAACAAATTCGTGTGTCTGGAAAAGGTGAAGCCGGCGTAAATGGCGGACCAGCAGGAGACTTATATGTTGTCGTTCATGTAAGAAATCATGAATTCTTCGAGCGTGAAGGAGATCACATTATTTGCGAAATGCCATTAACATTTGCGCAAATGGCGCTTGGTGATGAAGTGGAAGTTCCTACTGTTCATGGTAAAGTGAAGCTGAAAATTCCAGCAGGAACACAAACTGGAACTGAATTCCGCTTAAAAGGAAAAGGTGCTCCGAACGTACGTGGATACGGCCAAGGAGATCAATATGTAGTCGTTCGTGTTGTTGTACCAACGAAATTGACTTCACAGCAAAAAGATTTATTACGTGAATTTGCAGGACAAGAAGAGCAGGATGATAGTTTATTCGGAAAGCTTAAACGTGCTTTCAAAGGGGAATAATGGAAATAAAAAATGGAGTTGGTAAATTGTGAAATGGTCAGAAATTAGTATTCATACAACAGAAGAAGCAGTAGAAGCTGTCTCTCATATTTTACACGAAGCTGGTGCTAGCGGAGTTGCGATTGAGGACCCAGCGGAGTTAACGAAAGAGCGCGAGCAACAATATGGTGAAATTTATGCATTGAATCCCGATGAATATCCAGCGGAAGGTGTATTAATAAAAGCATATTTCCCGCAAACCGATTCTTTACATGAAACGATTGCAGGTGTAAAATCATCTATTGATGTGCTTCCATCTTACGACATCGAAATTGGTACTGGAAATATTACCGTTAACGAAGTCAATGAAGAAGATTGGGCTACTGCTTGGAAAAAATATTACCATCCAGTACAAATTTCTGATACATTCACAATCGTACCGACTTGGGAAGAATATACACCATCTTCTCCTGATGAAAAAATCATTGAATTAGACCCGGGTATGGCGTTTGGTACAGGAACTCATCCAACAACAACGATGTGTATACGTGCTTTAGAAAAAACAGTACAGCCAGGTGACACTATTATTGATGTAGGAACAGGTTCTGGTGTACTTAGTATTGCAGCGGCAAAATTAGGTGCGTCTTCTGTTCAAGCATATGATTTAGATCCGGTTGCGGTTGAAAGTGCAGAAATGAATGTACGTTTAAATAAAACAGATGATATCGTGTCTGTTGGACAAAATAGTCTTTTAGAAGGTATTGAAGGTCCTGTTGATTTAATCGTAGCTAACTTATTAGCAGAAATCATTCTATTATTCCCTGAAGATGCAGCAAGAGTTGTGAAATCAGGTGGATTATTTATTACATCGGGCATTATTGCTACGAAGGAAAAAGTAATTTCTGAGGCGCTAGAAAAAGCTGGATTTACAATTGAAGAAGTGTTACGAATGGAAGATTGGGTAGCAATTATTGCACGAAATGCGTAATATAGATTTTAGTCTATAATGAAAAGGGGAGTCTCTCACTATAAGGTGAGGGACTTGCCGTTTGTTATATGAAAAATGATAACGTTTCGTTCTTTTCGTAAGTGTTGACTTACGAAAGGAACGAAACTCTACTAAGGTGATTATATGCAACGTTATTTTGTAGAAGAGAAATATGTAAATGAGACAAGTATTCGCATTGTAGGTGATGACGTACATCATATCGCAAGAGTGATGCGTATGTCAGCTGGAGATCATATTTATTGCTGTGTAAACGGAAAAACAGCAGTATGTTCAATTGATGAAATTACCAGTGAATTTATTAATACGACTATTGTAGAATGGGTAGAGGCGTCAAGTGAACTTCCTGTTTTCGTGACGATTGCAAGTGGACTGCCAAAAGGAGACAAGCTAGAGTTAATTTTTCAAAAAGGAACTGAGCTTGGGGCAGCTGCATTCTTACCATTTCAAGCATCTCGCTCTATCGTAAAATGGGATGCGAAAAAAGCTGATAAAAAAGTTGAGCGTTTAAGAAAAATTGTGAAAGAAGCTGCGGAACAATCACATAGAAGTGAAATTCCAGAAGTACATGCTCCGGCATCATTTAAGCAATTGCTTTCAATGAGTGGTGAGTATGATGTTTGTCTTGTTGCTTACGAAGAGGAAGCAAAACAAGGCGAGAAATCTAATTTTGCGAAAGCTTTAACGACAATGAAACCAGGTCAAAAGCTATTGATTGTATTTGGCCCAGAAGGCGGTTTAGCTGAGGAAGAGATTACAGCGCTTCGTGAACATAAATTTGTACCATGTAGTTTAGGACCAAGAATTTTAAGAACAGAAACGGCGCCATTATACGCGTTAAGTGCTGCTTCGTATCATTTTGAATTGATGGGGTGATGATCAATGTCAACTGTTGCGTTCCATACGTTAGGTTGTAAAGTAAACCACTATGAAACAGAAGCCATTTGGCAATTGTTTAAACAAGGTGGTTATGAAAGAACAGAATATGAAAAGAAAGCTGATGTATATGTTATTAACACATGTACAGTAACGGATACTGGGGACAAAAAAAGTCGTCAAGTAATTAGACGTGCTGTGCGTCAAAATCCAGATGCAGTTATTTGTGTAACGGGATGTTACGCACAAACATCTCCAGCGGAAATTATGGCAATCCCAGGTGTGGATATTGTAGTTGGTACACAGGATCGTGAAAAGATGTTAGGTTACATCGAAGAATTTCGTAAAGAGCGTCAACCAATTAATGCTGTCCGCAATATTATGAAAACACGCGTGTACGAAGAACTTGATGTACCTTATTTCACGGATCGTACACGTGCGTCTTTAAAAATACAAGAGGGTTGCAATAACTTCTGTACATTCTGTATCATTCCTTGGGCGCGTGGTTTAATGCGTTCTCGTGATGGAAAAGAAGTTATTAAACAAGCACAACAATTAGTGGATGCAGGCTATAAAGAAATCGTATTAACGGGTATTCATACAGGTGGATATGGCGAAGACATAAAAGATTATAACTTAGCTGGATTACTTCGTGATATGGAAGCGGAAGTAGGCGGATTAAAACGTCTTCGTATTTCTTCTATTGAAGCGAGTCAAATTTCAGATGAAGTAATTGAAGTGTTAGATAAATCTGAAGTAGTTGTACGCCACTTGCATATTCCGTTGCAATCTGGTTCTAATACTGTATTAAAACGTATGCGTCGTAAATATACGATGGAGTTCTTCCAAGAGCGTTTAGATCGTTTGAAAGAAGCGTTACCAGGCCTTGCGATTACATCTGATGTAATCGTTGGTTTCCCAGGTGAAACAGAAGAAGAATTCATGGAAACATACAATTTCATTAAAGAGAACCGCTTCTCTGAGTTACATGTGTTCCCTTACTCAAAACGTACAGGAACACCTGCAGCACGCATGGAAGATCAAGTTCCTGAAGATGTGAAGAACGATCGTGTTCATCGTTTAATTGAGCTATCTAATCAATTAGCGAAAGAGTACGCATCAGGGTTTGAAGGTGAAGTGCTTGAAATCATTCCGGAAGAGCAATTTAAAGAGGGCGACCGTGAAGGGTTATATGTAGGTTATACAGATAACTACTTGAAAATTGTATTTGAAGGATCAGAAAAATTAATTGGTAAGCTAGTGAAAGTGAAAATTACGAAAGCTGGTTATCCATATAACGAAGCGCAATTTGTTCGTGTTCTTGAAGATGATGTAAAAAAAGAATCAGCTAGTGCATAAAAAGAGCGTGCAACCGGAAACGGTTTGCATGCTTTCTTTATTTGAATCGGTTAAGTACTAGAGGGCGTGGAGGCGTTTCATGCATCCCTGTATGAAAAAAGATGAAATGATAAAAATATAGTTGTCTTCATCAGTGAAGGATACTAGCTATTTGCCATAACTTTTGAAAAGGAAATGCTTCTATTCTTCTTTTATTCTGCCAAATAGTTGACCTGAAGTGATAAAATGTATTATAATCGTAAAAGACATGCTGAAGAAGTGTTTCTTTTTGCATGCTGAAGTTAGTATGTAAGTGTGATGTTTCGGAGGGAGGGAAAGAGAATGTCAAAAACAGTCGTTCGTAAAAACGAGTCTTTGGAGGATGCACTTCGCCGTTTTAAAAGATCGGTTTCTAAAACTGGTACACTTGCTGAAGCAAGAAAGCGCGAGTTTTATGAAAAACCAAGTGTAAAACGTAAGAAGAAATCTGAAGCGGCAAGAAAGCGTAAATTCTAAGAGAGGGTGTAAGTTATGAGTCTTCTCGGTCGTTTAAACGATGATATGAAACAAGCGATGAAGAATAAACAAAAAGAAAAATTAACCGTTATTCGTATGGTTAAGGCTGCTTTACAAAATGAAGGTATTAAACTGCAACATACTCTTACTGAAGAAGAGGAAATAACAGTTTTAGCTCGTGAAGTAAAACAGTATAAGGACTCCCTCCTTGAATTTAAAAAAGCTGGTCGTGAAGACCTTGTTAATAAACTGCAAAGTGAAATTCAGATTTTAAGCGCATATTTGCCAGAGCAATTAACTGAAGAAGAACTAGTTGATGTAATCAAGCAAGTTATTTCTGAAGTTGGTGCGACTTCTAAAGCAGATATGGGTAAGGTGATGACTGCTGTTATGCCGAAAGTAAAAGGTAAAACAGACGGATCACTTGTGAATAAGCTGGTTATCCAGCTATTAGCATAAAAAAACGTCTCATTTCGTATGAGACGTTTTTTTATTGTTCTTATTAAGGAGAAACGCTATATTGCTTAAAAAGCGTTTCTGTAAGTGATAGAAACCCCTCTAGTTAAAGTTTCAATTTATTATTTCCTTGTATAATTCTGATTCTACACCTGTTCTTACTTCCTTGACTAAAACTTCTTTCGCAAATAAAAGCTAAGTACCGAGCCTTCTGAAACTCAGATTGAAGTTTTATAGCGTGCTCTTCAGCATAATCCTCGAAGGTAACAAAAGAGATTCTAACTATATTAGATTTTGCATCAGTTGCATAAAATGGCCGGATATGACTGTCGATAACTTGTTTTATAGCATTCAAAATTTCTTGACCAAAGCCAATTTACTTTCGTATTTCCTCATTTATTAATTCATCTTTTAATGAACCCTAATATTTTTTGAAATTCATATAACAACCATCTATAAAATATTCTTACTTACAACGTAACATTCAGAGCGGGGAAATTTTCTTTTTTGAATTTTATCCCGCATTAACAGGCAACCCGATTGGTGAGGGTTGATTAAAGTTTCACTTTATCTCATTTGTCCAATAAATGACAACTACTTATTCTATGGTCAGTATGTCACGTCCAGAACGAATTGTAACAGGTTTTTTCAAGTTTCCAACTTCTCGCTAGGCTCAATTTCTTAATGTAACTTGTACTGATATCCTGTAGGGGCGCATATTCTTGTATTAATACTTCTATTATTAAAGGTAATATCCTCTGATCCATCATTGTCCTGACAAATATGATTTCATATAGCGACTGTTTTAATTAACATGATATGAACTCTTACAGAATATAGTTATGTTAGTGAAGTCGTTATAACACGATAGGCACTTGTGAAGAAATACATATATATATGGGATGAGGAGGGGGTCTTTCGAGATGAAGAAATTAGAACAAATGAAAAATTGGTTAACAAAACAAGTAGATCTACCAGTGGATGTATTAATGGATCTGCCTCGGATTACTCTTGTTGGGCAAATACATATTTATATAGAAAATCATCGGGGGTTATTAGTGTTTTCAGATAAAGAAGTGCGATTACTTTTAAAAAATGGTCAATTATTAATTAAAGGACAATCCTTTGTTATTAAAACGATTCTTCCAGAAGAGCTTTTACTCGAAGGTATAATTGAGCAAGTAACATTTTTAGAAAATGAAAAAAAAGGTGATTGAAGTGAAACTTCCATTTGTGAAGTTTTTCTTCTTTATCCTGTAAAAGTTCCGTTGATAGAGACTGATTACAGTTTTACTCTGTTTCATTTTAGTACGAGCTATTTTAATGCTTCAAATAAAAAGTCGTATACCTACTTTTAGAAAGGTAGTGAAGGTGGTAAATGAAAAATAAATGGTTTATAAAGTGGCTTGGGTATGTAAAAGTGCGAATTGAAGGTAGAGGGGCAGAACGGTTTGTTAATGAATGTGTACGGAGGAATTTATTAGTTTGGGATGTTAAGAAGATAGCTGATGAAACGTTAGTTTTTTGTATATTGTTACGCGATGTGAAAAAAATAAAACCAATTTATAGAAAAAATGAATGTAAATTATATTTTATTGGACGTTATGGTTTTCCTTTTTGGAATAAGCGTTTAATTAAAAATAGTGGATTTTTAATTGGGTTTTTAATTTTCTTTTTTGGTGTGATTGCAATGTCAAATATGGTTTGGAAAATTGAAATTACAGGAGCAAAACCTGAAACAGAATATATATTAATGAAAGAATTGGATAAAATGGGTATTAAAAAAGGGAAACTACAGTTTCAAATGCCGAATGTAGAGGATGTACAACGCCATTTGACAGATAATATTAATGCCATTACTTGGGCGGGACTAGAAGTAAGAGGAACGACGTATCATTTTAAAATTGTTGAAAAAAACGAACCGAAAAAAGAAAAGGAACAAAGGCCACAAAATTTAGTAGCAAAAAAAGAAGCGATTATTACAAAAACGTTTGTAGAAGTTGGAAAACCGGTTGTACTGAAAAATGATCATGTGGAAAAAGGGCAGATTCTCGTATCTGGAATATATGGTAATGAGGAAAGCCCGACAATTGTTTCAGCGAAAGGTATTGTGTATGGCGAAACGTGGTATACCTCTAAAGTGAATGTCCCGTTAAAGACGCAATTTCAAGTGTATACTGGTAATGTATACAATGAACATTTTCTTAAATTTGGGGATACGAAAATAAAAATATGGGGATTTCAACATGATAAGTATAAACGCTCTCGTACTGAAAGTGTAAAGCACGATGTGAAATTATTTGGTTTTACACTGCCGATTGCATATGAAAAAGATGTTGTGAGAGAAGAGGAAGAAGCGAATCGAGAATATACAGAAAAGCAAGCGTTAAAAGTAGCGAAAGAGATGGCCGAAAAAGAACTAAAGAAAAAATTGGATGAACATGCTATGATTGTAAGTGATAAGATTTTGAGTAAAGAGGTTGAGGCGGATCAACTAAAGGTCACATTGCATTATACTGTAGTTGAAAATATTGCAGAGCCACAACCAATATCTGAATCCGATATTCAAGGAGACTGAGTAATGGCAGAACAATTAGTAGAAATGAACCAACAATTGGAAAATACTAACGAAGCAATCGCTCTTTTTGGAGTCAATGATGCGCATTTAAAAGTAATTGAACGAGAACTCAATGTATCGATCGTAACTAGAGGAGAAACTGTTCATGTATCTGGGGCAGTTGAAACGGTAACACTCGTAGAAAAAATCTTACAGCAATTACTTGTTGTAATTCGTAAAAGTATATCAATTTCGGAGAGAGATGTTGCGTATGCAATTCAGCTCGCACAACAAGGGAAAATTGCTCAATTTGAAGAGTTATATGAAGAAGAAATTTTCAAGACTGCAAAAGGTAAATCCATTCGTGTAAAAACAATGGGGCAAAGACGATATATTCATGCGATGAAGAAGAATGATATTGTCTTTGGAATAGGGCCAGCAGGAACTGGAAAAACATACTTAGCTGTAGTAATGGCTGTGAGGGCTTTAAAACAAGGATATGTAAAGAAAATTATTTTAACAAGACCTGCTGTAGAAGCTGGAGAAAACTTAGGTTTTTTACCAGGGGATCTGAAAGAGAAGGTTGATCCATACTTACGTCCATTATATGATGCCTTACATGATATTCTTGGACAAGAATATACGCAGCGTATGATGGAGCGAGGAGTAATTGAAATCGCGCCACTTGCTTATATGAGGGGACGTACGCTTGATGATTCATTTGTTATTTTAGATGAGGCTCAAAATACAACGGGTGCTCAAATAAAAATGTTTTTAACGAGATTAGGTTTTAGTTCTAAAATGGTTATTACAGGGGATCCTTCACAAGTAGACTTGCCAAAAGGGGTAAAATCAGGGCTATCTATAGCCTCTAATATTTTATCTGGTGTATCAGGTCTGTCATTTATTACATTAGAACAAACAGACGTTGTGAGACATCCATTGGTGCAACGTATTATTGAGGCATATGATAAAATGGAATGATCCTATTTGTCAGGATCATTTCTTTTTGTATGATAAGGTTGGCGAACGTCATATTTTTTACTATCATGAAAGATAAGGAAAATAAACTATAGGTACTGGTGTATAAAATGTTGCCTCAAAGTATCGTTGGGTAGAAGAAATGAAAGCTATAAATAGTTTCACTTTATTTCTGGAGAGGAGAAGTATTGAAATCATGTCAAGATCTCAAGAAATTTCTAAGTGGTTTCGTAATTTACAACATTCGAAAAAACTAAGTTGGATTTCTTACGTTGTATTAGGAGCAGTGCTGTTTTTTGCGCTTATGAATAATGTAAAACCAGAGCAATTAGATGTTAACATGTATTCTATTGCGAAAAAGACAATCCATTCTCCTATAAAAATTGAAGATAAAGTTACAACGGATAAAAAGAAAAAAGAAGCCGCTACAAAAGTTGAAGATCAATATACATATAAAAGTGAGTATAAACAAAATAAAGTTGATATTGTGAATGACGTCTTCGCTAAAGTGGATGAAGTGGTGCAAGAGATTAAAGCTGTTGGACCGGATGATCAAAAAAAGATTACTGATGCTGAGAAAGTGGATAAGTTAAAAAAGAAACTACCTGCTGACTTAACGAAAGAATTATCTGATTCAAACTTACTAAATTTGATTAATGCAGATTCGGGCCAATTAGTATTAGCGAAAGATGCTGCGGTCACAGCGATTAATAGTATCATGACTGAGCATATTAAAATGGACGAATTGAAAGATGCGAAAGAACGATATGTAAGTGAGATGAATAGTGTTAATGTTGATAATGGTTTAAAAGAGTCAATTAAGGCGCTAGGAAGATATGCAATTTCAGCGAACTATTTTTATGACCCGATCTTAACGAAAGAGAAGAGAAAAGCAGAGGAAGATTTAGTTCCACCTGTTTATATTCTTCAAGGACAAGTTCTTGTTAGAGAAGGTGAAACAATTTCAAGTGATGTGTATAATCAGTTGAAATTAGTTGGTTTGTTAGAAAAAGGGAATGGCTTTCAACCTTATGTTGGATTAGCGGTACTCATTAGTGTGTTACTATACTTTATGCATAAACAATTTGAATTGTTTTTAAAGAGAAAAAGAGAAGATAGACCGTATGTTTTAGCGTATATTACAATTTTGTCTATCACAATCGTCTTAATGAAAATCATTAGTTTGTTTCAAAAACTTGAATACGCAGGGATTGCATATGTTGTCCCAGTTGCGATGGGAACATTACTTGTAAAACTAATGATTGGTGATCGATTTGTCTTTTTAACGAGTATGATTTTTTCTGTATGCGGAAGTATTATGTTTAATGAAGGAGTAACGAGTACGTTAAATTATAGTGTAGGGATTTACGTATTGTTAAGTTCATTATCGGTTAGTATTTTCTTGCGAGAAAAAAATCGTCGTACAATGATCTTACAAGCTGGTATACTCGTTTCTGTATTAAATGTAGTCGTATTGGCGGCGCTCTTATTATTACGTAATGGGAATTTTTCGCCTCTTGAAATTGGTACGCAATTATTAATGGCTTCACTTTCAGGGATTATATCGTCCGTTTTGGCTATGGGGATTTTACCATATTTAGAAAGTGGACTTGGAATCGTATCAAGTATGAAGCTTATGGAACTATCAAGTCCAAATCATCCGCTTTTACGTAGAATTTTGTTAGAAGCGCCAGGGACATATCATCATAGTGTAATGGTAGCGAATCTTTCTGAGGCTGCGTGTGAAGCAGTCGGGGCAAATGGTGTATTAGCACGTGTAGGTGCATATTATCATGATGTAGGAAAAACAGTACAACCGCAATTCTTTATTGAAAACCAAATGGGAATTGAAAACCCGCATGATAAATTAGATCCTGTAACGAGTAAAGATATTATAATTGCTCACGTAACGGATGGAGTAAGAATGCTCGAAGAATATCATATTCCACAAGAAATTATTGATATCGCTGGGCAACATCACGGTACAACGTTACTGAAATATTTTTATTATAAAGCAATTAAAGAAGATAAAGAAAAATATACAGAAGAGATGTTCCGTTATCCAGGTTCAAAAGCAACTTCGAAAGAATCGGCAATTGTTGGTATTGCTGATAGTGTAGAAGCTGCGGTACGTTCTATGAATCACCCAACGCCAGAACAAATTAATAATTTAGTGCAAAGTATTATTAAAGATCGATTGCAAGACGGTCAATTTAGTGAATGTGATTTGACGTTTAAAGAACTACAAATCGTTGGGAAAACGTTGTGTGAAACGTTAAATGGTATTTTCCATTCGCGTATTACATATCCGGAACTTCCGGAAGAAAAGGAGAAAGAATGAGTTTGTTAATTGATTTTATTGATGAAACAGAAGAAGTAAAAGAAGCGTATATGAGTTTAATTCGTGAAGTGTTAGAAAAAGCAGCTCAAATGGAAAATATCGAGGATGGCGTGGAGGTATCGGTAACATTTGTAGATAATGAGCGCATTAGAGAAATTAATCGTGATTACCGAGATAAAGATCAACCTACAGATGTAATATCTTTTGCCATGGAAGAGATGGGAGAAGGAGAAATGGAGATCGTTGGTGCAGAGATGCCGCGCATGTTAGGTGATCTTATTATCTCTATTCCAAGGGCGAAAGAGCAAGCTGAAGAGTACGGACATTCTTTCGATCGTGAACTTGGATTTTTGGCGTTACATGGCTTTTTACATTTACTTGGTTATGATCACATGACGGAAGAAGATGAAAAAGAAATGTTCGGAAGACAAAAAGAAATTTTAGAAGCTTTTGGATTAGGAAGATGAAAAAAGGAAAACTTATAGATAGTTTTGGATATGCTATAGCTGGTATATTCTTTTGTTTTCGTCATGAACGAAATATGAAAATCCATTATTTAGCCGCAGTCATTGTTATATGCTGCGGCTTTTATTTCCATATTACGAAAATAGAGTGGATGATATTACTTATTGTAATAGGGATTGTAATGAGTTTAGAGATGGTAAATACGGCTGTGGAAAAAACGGTAGATTTAGCGACTGCCGATATTCATCCGTTTGCAAAAATTGCAAAGGATGTTGCGGCAGGAGCGGTTTTATTATTTACAATTATAGCTGTTATAATTGGTGCTATTATCTTTTTACCGTATATGGTATAGTTGCATTCCGAAGCTTTTATTAAGCTTTGGAAGTGCCGTAAGGGCCTTTAATGAGAGAGTGTATCTCTTCATAGCTGTGAACAGGAAGGATGCGGGAATATGAATAGTAAACAATTAATTCTAGAAGCAATCGAAGCGCGTAAACAAGCGTACGTACCATATTCTAAATTTCAAGTAGGTGCAGCATTATTAACGCGCGGTGGAAAAGTATATCGTGGGTGTAATGTTGAGAATGCATCATATGGCTTATGTAATTGTGCTGAAAGAACAGCTTTATTTAAGGCGGTTTCTGAAGGAGATAAAGAATTTGTAGCCATTGCGGTTGTAGCAGATACAAAGCGCCCAGTACCTCCTTGTGGAGCATGTCGACAAGTTATGGTAGAATTATGTAAACAGGATACGAAAGTATACTTATCAAATTTACATGGTGACGTTCAAGAGACGACAGTCGGAGAATTGTTACCAGGAGCATTTTTAGCGGAGGATTTACATGAATAGAAAAGGTTATAAATCAGGTTTTGTCTCTATTATTGGCAGACCGAATGTTGGAAAATCTACATTTTTAAATCGTATTATCGGCCAGAAAATTGCTATTATGAGTGATAAGCCACAAACGACTCGTAATAAAATTCAAGGTGTATATACAGAAAATGATGCACAAGTTATTTTCATTGATACACCAGGAATACATAAACCTAAACATAAACTAGGCGACTTCATGGTGAAGATGGCGCAAACGACATTAAAAGAAGTTGATATCGTTCTGTTTATGGTTAATGCTGTCGAAGGCTTTGGTCGTGGTGAGGAATTCATCATTGAGAAATTAAAAGAAACGAAACAACCAGTATTTTTAGTAATTAATAAAATTGACCAACTTCATCCAGAGCAATTACTAGAGTTAATTGATCAATATCGTAAACTACATGAGTTTGCAGAGATTGTACCAATTTCTGCGTTAGACGGTAATAATGTGGACGCTTTAATTGGAACAATTAAAAAGTATTTACCAGAAGGACCACAATACTATCCAGATAATCAAGTAACGGATCATCCGGAGAGATTTATTATTGCAGAGCTTATTCGTGAGAAAGTACTACATTTAACACGTGAAGAAGTACCGCATTCTGTGGCTGTTGTTATCGATGCGATTCAAAAGCGTGAGGGTGGGGCAGTTTATATAAATGCAACGATTGTTGTTGAACGTGCATCACAAAAAGGAATCATCATCGGAAAACAAGGAAAAATGTTAAAAGAAGTTGGTAAACGAGCTCGTTTTGATATTGAAGCGCTACTTGGTTCTAAAGTATTTTTAGAAGTATGGGTAAAAGTGCAAAAAGATTGGCGTAATAAAATGTCTCAGCTTCGTGACCTAGGTTTCCGCGAGGATGAGTACTAAAATAGAGTCAAGCTGTAATCAGTGGATGGTTGGTTCATCCGCTGATTATTGGTTTTTATGAACTTTGATAAATTAGGAAAAATTTTTCTCACATGAAAATGGACAAAATGGGTCAATTTAATAACAACAAAGGAAATTGGTTTATAGGCTACGCTTATTGAGAAAGGTGGATTCTTATGCTAGATTTTACCTGGAAGTTTTTCTCCAAAACAGGAAGCATTGAAACGTACTTGCTTTTGAAAGAAATGGAAAAAGACGTAAACGATGAGATGGATCAACATGAAGAGGAGCTAGCGCATCTAGACTCTCCAATTTCTTGACCCGTTTTGTTCAAACCTTGGATGGTGACGAACATGTTTCAAAAAGTTGAGGGCATCGTTATCCGTACGACAGATTACGGAGAAACGAACAAGATTGTTACAATATTCTCAAGAGAACTTGGTAAGGTAAGTGCAATGGCACGAGGAGCAAAAAAACCGAAAAGCCGATTAGCATCTGTGTCGCAATTAATGACACATGGCCATTTTCTTATTCAAATGGGATCTGGGCTTGGAACATTGCAACAAGGCGAGATTATTTCAACTATGAAAGAAATTCGCGAGGATATATTTTTAACTGCTTATGCATCATTTATTGTTGAGTTAACTGATAAAGCAACAGAAGATAAAAAACATAATCCGTACTTATTTGAAATGTTATATCAAACGTTGCATTATATGTGTGAGGGTGTTGATTCAGAAGTATTATCATTAATTTATCAAACGAAAATGCTTCCAGTATTAGGGATGCGCCCGTACTTTGATACTTGTGCGATTTGTCATCAAGAAACAGACTTTGTCGCCTTCTCCGTCAGGGAAGGCGGTTTTCTGTGCTCACGTCATGCAGAGCAAGACCCATATCGTATACCGGTAGGAGAAGCTGTTCATAAATTATTACGTCTTTTCTTCCATTTCGATTTACATAGGCTCGGAAATGTATCGGTAAAGGATAGCACAAAAAAACAAATGCGTTTAGTATTGAATACATATTATGATGAATATTGCGGAATTTATTTGAAATCAAGACGTTTTTTAGAACAACTTGATAAGTTTCAAATATAATTTTGGACCGTATACGGTCCTTTTTACATACTTTCTTTTTCGAATAGCATATTTAGTATATAATATTTAAGAGATAGTATAACTTTTTTCGTTGTGCATTAAAGGTGGTGATTATCATAGAGCTGAATAAACGGCAAGAACATATCATTCAGATTGTAAAAGATCACGGTCCTATTACAG
Organism: Bacillus sp. M13(2017); assembly: GCF_002218325.1. NCBI lineage: Bacteria > Bacillati > Bacillota > Bacilli > Caryophanales > Bacillaceae > Bacillus > Bacillus sp. M13(2017). The sequence continues at coordinate 548,070 of NZ_KZ268500.1, forward strand.
GGGAATCAATTGCAGCACAATTGGGTCTAACACGTGCGACGCTAAGACCAGACTTAGCAATTTTAACGATGGCTGGTTATTTAGAAGCACGTCCACGCGTAGGTTATTTTTATACGGGTAAAACTGGGGGGCAGCTATTATCTGAAGCTGTTAAGAAAATTAAAGTACAAGATTATCAATCTAGACCGGTTGTAATTGATAAAAATGTTTCCGTATACGATGCAATTTGTACGATGTTTTTAGAGGACGTTGGTACATTGTTCGTTGTAGATCAGATGACTCTATTAGTTGGTGTTGTGTCTCGTAAAGATTTATTAAGAGCGAGCTTAGGAAAGCAGGATTTAACCTCTCTTCCGGTTAATATTATCATGACAAGGATGCCAAACATTGCGATGTGTCGTAGAGAGGATTCTTTATATGATATTGCGATGGAATTAATAGAAAGACAGATTGATGCAATGCCAGTTGTAAAAGATACGAAACAAGGTTTAGAAGTGATTGGGCGAATTACAAAAACAAATATTACACGTGCGTTTGTAAATTTAGTAAATAACGAATAAGTGTAATTTGTTTAAAGTGAGGTAATGTAATGGATAATAAAATCGTATATGTCGTATCTGACTCTGTAGGGGAAACGGCTGATTTGGTTGTTCGAGCAGCAATGGGGCAATTCCCGTTTGCTCCTGATATTAGACGTGTACCGTATGTAGAAGATACAGGGACATTAAAAGAAGTGATTTCGATTGCTAAGAGTAATCAAGCACTTATATGTTTTACGTTAGTTAAGCCTGATATGCGCCAGTATTTAGTAACAGAGGCTGCAAAAGAAGGGGTAGAGGCATACGATATTATTGGCCCTCTTATTGATCAAATTGAAGAAATTACGGGGCAAGTGCCGAGATATGAGCCAGGTGTTGTCCGTAGGTTAGATGAAGAATACTTTAAAAAGATTGAAGCGATTGAGTTTGCTGTGAAATATGATGACGGCAGAGATGCACGAGGTATTTTAAAAGCAGATATCGTGTTGATCGGTGTTTCGCGTACATCAAAAACACCACTTTCCCAATATTTAGCTCATAACAAACGCTTGAAAGTTGCGAATGTACCACTCGTGCCAGAAGTTGACCCACCTGAAGAACTATATCAAGTGGCAAAAGAAAAATGTTTCGGTTTGAAAATTACGCCAGATAAGTTAAATCATATTCGAAAAGAGCGATTAAAATCACTTGGATTAAGTGACGGAGCAACATATGCAAATATTAATCGTATTCAAGAAGAAATTGATCACTTTGAGGAAGTAATTAGTAAAATAAATTGCCAAGTAATCGATGTATCGAATAAAGCGATTGAAGAAACAGCAAATATTATTGTGAATGCAGTGCAAAACCAAAAAATGTTTTAGCACATTTACCAAAGGTGAATGTGCTTTTTTCGCTCGTGTGAAATATGACACCTATGGATTTTGTAATAGATTGTATTGTAATGGTTATACTTATACTCCTTTGTCTTTTAGTATATTCAAGGTGTGAGTTTGTCATCCTGAAATGTAAGATGAAAAAATAAAGGGATATGTAGCGTAGTTGAAGAAAATATATTATAATAAAAAATTGTGATAAAAACCTATATTTTACGTTTAGACTTTAATTTTTCAGAATAAACTAGGGATAGGATTTACGAAAAAGACATGTAATTACGTTAAATCGACAAAATCTATACAAGAAAACGCACATTATGGAAGGATTCACAGAAGGGATGTAGAATACAGAAATATGCAAAACATCAACAACATATCAGTTGGTGTATATGTATGTCCCGTGAAGGCTGAAGTTGTGCAAGTTGGAGCGGAATTTCATGTCGGAATTTTGTTTGTCGCATCATATGCTCATCCTTTTGGAAAATAGCAAGGCAATTGGATCTTTGTAGATACTGAACAAAATGTAGTTGATTGTTATATGGATCAACATGGAAAAGTTACAGATCTCAAGGTCAAACAGTATATGTGGCTTGCTACTGTTCTTGTAAAAAGGTCTATATGTATTGTTTCTAAGAGATACATTTGTAACAGATGAGCAAATGTATACAATTTTATATAGCAAGTATGTATATGCGATTTATGCATATAAAGGACCTATAGGAAGGTTCAAAATCGTTTATACAATGTAATCGGCAACATTTTCTAACAAGTTTAGAAAAATATTGTCGAATTATAAAGGAATTTTTTAATTTATATCGAATACAAAATACGACACGGAGATGGAGTTATGGGGAACAGAATTCCCGAAGAAGTTGTTGAACAAATTCGGACATCATCCGATATTGTAGAAGTCATTGGTGAATACGTTCAACTTAGAAAACAGGGGCGTAACTATTTCGGCCTTTGTCCATTTCATGGTGAGAACTCTCCTTCATTCTCTGTTTCATCCGATAAGCAAATTTTTCATTGCTTCGGATGTGGAGAAGGTGGAAATGTATTTTCCTTTCTAATGAAAATGGAAGGACTGGCTTTTACCGAGGCTGTTCAAAAGCTAGGCGAAAGAAATGGAATTGCGGTTGCAGAGTACACATCAGGGCAAGGACAACAAGAAGACATATCTGATGACACTGTCATCATGCAGCAAGCTCATGAATTGTTGAAAAAGTATTATCATCATTTATTAGTAAATACGGAAGAGGGAAATGAAGCACTTTCATATTTATTAAACCGTGGTATTACGAAAGAAATGATTGAGAAGTTTGAAATTGGTTATGCATCACCTGCTTGGGACGCAGCGACGAAAATTTTACAAAAAAGAGGTTTATCGCTGTCTAGTATGGAACAAGCTGGCCTTCTAATAAGAAGTGAGAAGGATGGTAGTCATTACGATCGCTTCCGCGGAAGAGTTATGTTCCCGATCTATACGTTACAAGGTAAGGTAATAGCATTTAGTGGAAGGGCGTTAGGAGATGACACTCCGAAATATTTAAATAGCCCTGAAACGCCGATTTTTCACAAAAGTAAATTGTTGTATAACTTTCACCAAGCAAGACCGTTTATTAGAAAGCGTGGGCAAGTGGTTCTTTTTGAAGGATATGCCGATGTGCTAGCTGCGGTAAAAAGTGGTGTGGAAGAAGCTGTTGCGACAATGGGAACAGCTTTAACTGAAGAACAAGCAAAACTTCTGCGACGTAACGTTGAAACTGTTGTTCTTTGCTATGATGGTGATAAAGCAGGGCGAGAAGCGACGATAAAAGCAGGGCAATTATTGCTAAAAGTTGGTTGCCAAGTGAAAGTCACATCCTTGCCAGATAAGCTTGATCCTGATGAATATGTGCAACAATATGGCACTACTGCTTTTGAAAATCTTGTGAAATCAAGTGTGAGTTTTGTTGGTTTTAAAATAAATTATTTGCGTTTAGGGAAAAATTTGCAAGATGAGTCTGGCAAAGAAGAATATGTGAAAAGTGTTTTAAAAGAGTTATCGTTGTTACAAGATGCGATGCAGGCAGAGTCATATTTGAAGTCATTATCGCAAGAATTTTCGTATTCAATGGAAACACTTTTGAACCAATTGCACCAATATCGCAAAGAACAAAAGGTACAGCAAAAACAAATAAAGCAGGTTGCTAAACCGTCTCAAGTCGTTCAAACAAAACCTAAGTTAACAGGTTTTGAAAGAGCGGAAAGAGAAATTATTTACCATATGTTGCAAAGTGCAGAAGTAGCTGTTCGTATGGAATCCCATATAGAAGATTTTCATACAGAAGAACATAAAGGGATTTTATATGAACTATACGCATATTATGAAAAGGGAAATGAACCTTCAGTTGGAACATTTTTAAGTTGGCTCTCTGATGAAAAGTTGAAAAATATTATCACTGATATTTCGACGGATGAATTTATTAATCCAGAATACACTGAAGAAGTGTTGCAAGGCCATTTGGAGACGCTTAGACGGCATCAGGAAAAACTTGAAAAGATGGAGATCATCTTTAAAGTGAAACAAATGGAAAAAACAGATCCTGTAGAGGCTGCTAAATATTATGTAGCATATTTACAAAATCAAAAAGCGAGAAAATAGCTTTTTTGATAAATTTTTAGTATAATGAATGTTTGTATCTCGCGTAAGGAGGGGAACAGATGGCTGACAAACCAGCTCGTTCTAAACAAATTGAAACTGAAATGACCCTTGAGCAAGTGAAAGAACAACTCACTGAGCTCGGAAAAAAACGTGGCGTTCTTACATATGAAGAGATTGCAGAACGCATGAATGGATTTGAAATTGAATCCGATCAAATGGATGAATACTATGAATATTTAGGTGAACAAGGCATTGACTTAGTTGGTGATAATGACAACGAAGAAGGCCCTAATAATCGCCAAATTTCAAAAACAGAAGAAGAGTTTGACCTCAATGATTTAAGTGTACCACCTGGGGTTAAAATCAACGATCCTGTTCGTATGTATTTAAAAGAAATTGGTCGTGTAGACTTACTATCTGCAGAAGAAGAAATTCGACTTGCAACGCGTATTGAAGAAGGCGATGAAGAAGCGAAACGTCGTCTTGCAGAAGCAAATTTACGTCTTGTAGTAAGTATTGCAAAGCGCTATGTAGGCCGTGGTATGCTTTTCTTAGACTTAATTCAAGAAGGTAATATGGGTCTAATTAAAGCTGTTGAAAAGTTCGATTATCGTAAAGGTTTCAAATTTAGTACGTATGCAACTTGGTGGATTCGCCAAGCTATTACACGTGCCATTGCAGACCAAGCGCGAACAATTCGTATTCCAGTTCATATGGTTGAAACGATTAATAAGTTAATTCGTGTACAACGTCAATTATTACAAGATTTAGGTCGCGAACCGTCTCCTGAAGAGATTGGTGAGGAAATGGATCTTGCTCCAGAAAAAGTACGTGAAATCTTAAAAATTGCACAGGAGCCAGTTTCTCTTGAAACACCAATTGGTGAAGAAGATGACTCCCATTTAGGTGACTTTATTGAAGACCAAGAAGCAACATCGCCTGCGGACCATGCAGCCTATGAATTGCTAAAAGAACAATTAGAAGATGTGTTAGATACGCTAACAGATCGTGAAGAAAATGTTCTACGTCTTCGTTTCGGTTTAGATGATGGACGAACTCGTACGCTTGAAGAAGTTGGGAAAGTATTCGGCGTAACGAGAGAGCGTATCCGTCAAATTGAAGCAAAAGCACTTCGCAAATTAAGACATCCAAGCCGTAGTAAGCGTCTTAAGGATTTCTTAGAATAGGTTATTTTTTAAGTTTACTTCACCTTTGTGAAGTAAACTTTTTTATTTTGTTAATTTTTGTTAAAATTTAGCTGTGGGCAACGATTACAATTTCTTGTAATTTATTTTACAGAATTGTCTTTTGATTTGCAAATGCTCATTTTTCGATTTTTCGATTAATTTTGTTTATTATATACAAAAATATATGTAGAAAAGCGAAAAATATGATGAGAAACGTTAATAATTATCGAAATAATAAGCGATATGACAATAAAAAACAATAAACTGAATTTATGGAATATTTTTAACAAGTAGTAGTTTGCTCTTTTCTGATAGAGCGTTTTCAAGTACAATATAAATGACTGAATCATCTAACTATTTAGGGGTATAGAGGGGGGAGAAGAGATATGAAACGTAATCCGCTGATTCCGTTCGCTCTTATTGCAGCATTGGGTATTATCATTATGTTTGTATTTTCATTTCAGGGGCTAAATAAATCTAAAGAGTTAGCTGATGCAAAAAATGGCGGGAAGCCAGCACAAACAGCATCAAAACCAGAGGATATTGTGAAGCAAAGCTGTACGAGCTGCCATGGTGATCAGTTACAAGGGGCAGTTGGACCTAACTTACAAAAAATTGGTGGGAAACTTTCAAAGGATGAAATTAAAGAAATTCTTTCGAAAGGAAAAGGCAATATGCCTGCCAATATAGTTCCAGCTGATCAAGCTGCTAAAGTAGCTGATTGGTTATCGAAGAAAAAATAAAGTTCCGTATGACAAGCCTTTTGCTTATGCAAAGGGCTTGTTTTTCTATATTTTCTAAAATACGATGAATGATAGAGTGGTGAATTGTTGTTATGGGCTTGCAACAACTACTATAAATTCATTATCATGGAGACAGACTGACAAGAGAAGGAGTAATGGAAATACATGAATGAAGTAAAGCTTTCAAAACGATTAGAAGAAGTTGTGCGTGAAATACCAGTAGGATCTACAGTTGCTGATATTGGATCGGATCATGCGTATTTACCGTGTTATACAATTATAAATAATATTGCTACAAAAGCAGTTGCAGGAGAAGTTGTAGATGGACCATTCCGCTCTGCACAAGCAACTGTAGCTGAAAGTGGCTTACAAGATAAGATAGATGTGCGTAAAGGGAATGGATTAGCTGTTATCGCGCCAGGAGAAGTAGATGTAATTACGGTTGCTGGGATGGGTGGAGCGTTAATTCGTGATATTTTAGAAAGTGGTAAAGAAAAATTAAAAGGTGTAACGCGTTTAATTTTACAGCCGAATATTGCAGCGCATCACATTCGTGAATGGTTTATTGAGAATGGATGGGAGCTTATCCATGAAAAAATCGTAAAAGAAGATGGAAAAATTTATGAAATTCTAGTAGGGGAGCGGGGAAACATCGCGTTGCCTTATTCTGAAAATAAACAAGCTGAATTGTTTATGGGACCATTTTTAATAAAAGAAAAAAGTGAAGCTTTTGTTGAAAAATGGGAAGGAGAATTAAAAAACTTCCAAAATATTTTAAAACAGTTAGAACGTGCGACTGATTCTGAAGAAACAAAAGCGAAACGTGAAGAAGTAGAAGCGAAAATGAAAATGATAGGGGAGATTTTATCATGAGTAAAATTCCGAATGGTCATGAAATAATTTCTTTATTTGAAAGTATGTATCCAAAGCATTTAGCGATGGAAGGTGATAAGATTGGTTTGCAGATTGGAGCGCTTAATCAACCTGTGCAGCACGTATTGATTGCTTTAGATGTAACAGAGGAAGTTGTGGAAGAAGCGATTCAATTAGGGGCAAATGTCATTATTGCTCATCACCCTTTAATTTTTAACCCGTTAAAAGCGATTCATACAGATAAGGCGTATGGGAAAATTATTGAAAAGTGTATTAAAAATGATATTGCAATCTATGCAGCGCATACAAATGTGGATGTTGCTAAGGGCGGGGTAAATGATTTACTTGCTGAGGCGTTAGGATTGCAAAATACAGAAGTTTTGGCACCAACATATGCAGAAGAAATGAAAAAAGTTGTTGTGTTTGTGCCAGTCACTCATGCAGAAGAAGTAAGGAAAGCATTAGGAGACGCAGGTGCTGGTCATATCGGCAATTATAGCCACTGTACGTTTAGTAGCGAGGGTACAGGCACATTTGTACCTCAAGAGGGGACAAATCCTTATATCGGGGAAACTGGACAGTTAGAACGTGTAGAAGAAGTGCGAATCGAAACGATTATTCCAGCTTCATTACAGCGAAAAGTGATTAAAGCAATGGTAACGGCGCACCCTTATGAAGAAGTAGCATACGATGTGTATCCGCTTGATAATAAAGGTGAAACGTTAGGCTTAGGAAAAATAGGATATTTACAAGAAGAAATGACGCTTGGTCAATTTGCAGAACATGTGAAACAATCATTAGATGTTAAGGGTGCAAGAGTTGTCGGTAAGTTAGATGATAAAGTGCGTAAAGTAGCTGTACTTGGTGGAGATGGTAATAAATATATAAACCAAGCGAAATTTAAAGGAGCAGATGTATATGTAACTGGTGACATGTACTATCATGTTGCTCATGATGCGATGATGCTTGGTTTAAATATAGTTGACCCAGGACATAATGTTGAAAAAGTAATGAAGCAAGGTGTACAAAAGCAACTGCAAGAAAAAGTAGATGCAAAGAAATTCAATGTTCAAATTCATGCTTCGCAGTTACATACAGATCCATTCACATTTGTATAAGAAAAATAAAAACCGTTGCTCCATTAGGGCAACGGTTTTTATTATTGTTCTTTTTTCACCTTTACGCGAGGTAATATCTTTTGTAACGGTACTTTTCGAACTCTTTCCCATGTAGCGGGATTCATTGGATTATATTGCTCTAAGAACGCGATAACTTCTTTTGTAATCGGCGTTGGTGTAGAAGCACCTGCTGTGACAGCTACGTTTTCTACACCTTGTAGCCACTCTAATTGAATTTCGCTTACATCAGCAACTCGATATGCTTTTGTACCCGCGATTTCTTGTGATACTTGTGCTAGGCGATTTGAATTGTTACTTTTCGGATCACCAACAACAATTGTTAAGTCTGCAACATCAGCTTGTTTAGCGACAGCTTCTTGGCGAACTTGAGTTGCTAAACAAATTTCTTTATGGAATTCTGCTGTTGGGAATTTTTTTTGAATGTCCTCCATTAAATGTTGAACATCCCATTGACTCATCGTTGTTTGATTCGTTACTAAAATTTTATCTGTTGGGATTTCTAATGTTTTTAAATCATCGGCTCTTTCGATAAGGTGAACGATGTCAGGTGCAATACCAACTGCGCCTTCTGGCTCAGGATGATTTTTTTTACCGATATAAATGACATGATATCCTTCCGCTTTTTTAGCTTCGATAAGATCATGCGTTTTGGTAACATCTGGGCAAGTGGCATCGATTGTTGTTAAACCTTTTTCTTTTGCACGTTGTTTAACTTCTGGAGAAACACCGTGTGCTGTGAAAATAACAGTACCAGAATCAATTTTATCTAAAATTTCTAAGCGACTTGGACCGTCTAATGTGATGATTCCATCTTCTTCAAAAGCGTCTGTAACATGTTTATTGTGAACAATCATACCTAAAATATAAATGGGTCTCGGCAATGATTTATCTAATGCGGCGTTACGTGCAATTACCATTGCATCGACAACACCGTAGCAATAACCACGAGGGGAAATTTTAACAATTTTCATATGAGTAATCCTCTCCTTCTAAACAAGGGATACTTTTGTGCATAGTCTTTTACATTATAAAGGAGGAGTGGATAGAAAACAAAGGATTGTTACACATATAGTTTTGGTTTTGTTGCTGTTTGTTGAACTGGTTCTTTCGGTAACTCTTTTTGTATTACAGGTTCAATCACTATTTTCTTTCGTTTTCGTTTCTTTTTTTGAGGTGCAGGAGGCGGACTTTCTACCTCAACTGGCTCTGTTACATTTTCTGTTTGATTTTCTTCCGTGCTTTTTCCAGAGGTGAGGATTTTAACAATGCTTGGTAGACTACGCATAATAGGACCGTACTGTTCGACAACAGGACCTACAGATTGAACGACTTGGGATACTTTTTCGATGTTATTTATCATATTAGTTGGATTCGAAATTAAGTTCGAAAAAAAACTGCCGATGCCACTGCTTGCTGTTGCCGCAGCTGTAGTTGCGCCGCCGCGCGTTTCATTTGATTCATACATTTGAGGCGGTATCATTTGCTCAGGGTGTTGCTGCATGTATGGTTGATATTGTGGATGTTGCTGCGGATATTGTTGGTGGTATTGCTGCTGATATTGCTGTTGATATTGCGGCGGCGACGGTGGTTGCTGATGCATCATCGGTTGCCCTTCCATTTGTCGGTAAGGTGGAACCATTTGCATAAAAGGCTCGGTTGGATCGTGTTTTTTAAAAAGCTTGGCAAGAAAACCTTTCTTTTTTTGTGCCATTGGTGGTAGTTGTGGAATTGGATATGGTGTATAAGGTTGCTGCCCTGGATTCGGATACATTTGCCTTGTAGGGGATTTCGGAAACATGTGAGAAATCCTCCTTTCTTCAGTTAGGTATATACACATACAATATGCAATAAAAGGGAAGAAGGTTAGTTTTTGAAGTGAAAACCTAAACTAAAGATGGATTTTACTTGTAGATTTCGATATAATGTAGACTTGACTGATTTGTGCGCGCAGTAGAAATTTTAGAAAGAAGGTGTAACTTATGACACAACAAACTTTTACACAGTATGATTTTAAACCATTTTTAATAGATGCAGTTCGTGAACTACGCTTTACAGAGCCGACAGGAATTCAGCAGAAAATTTTCCCGGTTGTGAAAAAAGGTGTAAGTGTAATTGGACAATCCCAAACAGGTTCTGGGAAAACACATGCATACTTACTTCCTACATTAAACAGAATTAATGCAAGCCGTGAAGAAGTACAACTTGTTATTACAGCGCCTACTCGTGAGTTAGCACAACAAATTTACGAAGAAATCGTGAAATTAACAAAGTTTTGTGCGGAAGACCAAATGATTACAGCACGTTGTTTAATTGGTGGAACTGATAAACAACGCTCAATTGAAAAGTTGAAAAAACAACCTCATATCGTAGTTGGAACACCAGGACGTATTAAAGATTTAGTAGAAGAGCAAGCACTATTTGTTCATAAAGCAAATACGATTATTGTCGATGAAGCAGACTTAATGCTTGATATGGGATTCATTCATGATGTAGATAAAATTGCAGCACGCATGCCTAAAAACTTGCAAATGTTAGTTTTCTCTGCAACAATTCCTCAAAAACTAAAACCGTTTCTGAAGAAGTATATGGAGAATCCAGAACATATTCATATCAATCCAAAACAAGTTGCAGCTGGAAACATTGAACACTATTTAGTGCCTTCTAAACATCGTAATAAAATTGATTTAGTGCATAAAATGCTACTTCAATTTAAACCGTATTTAGCAGTTGTTTTCACGAATACGAAAAAGATGGCAGACCAAGTTGCTGATGGATTAATGGAACGTGGCTTAAAAGTTGGACGAATTCACGGGGATTTATCACCACGTGATCGTAAAAAAATGATGAAACAAATTCGTGACCTGGAATTCCAATATATTGTTGCAACTGATTTAGCAGCACGTGGTATTGATATTGAAGGGATTAGCCATGTTATTAACTATGAGCTACCATCAGATTTAGATTTCTTCGTTCACCGCGTTGGAAGAACAGCACGTGCGGGGCATTCTGGTATTGCAGTGACGATTTATGATCCAGCAAACGAAGAAGCGTTAGATAGCTTAGAAAAACAACGTCATATCGAGTTTAAACATGTAGATTTACGTGGAGATGAGTGGGCAGATTTAGGTGAGCGTCGTCGTCGTAAGAGCCGTAAAAAGCCAAATGACGAACTTGATGTTATGGCAACAAAAGTTGTTAAAAAACCGAAAAAAGTAAAACCAAACTATAAACGTAAACTTGCAACAGAACGTGACAAAGTGAAGAGAAAATACAGCCATAAAAAAAGATAAGGGATTTCCCTTATCTTTTTTTTATCCTGCTAATTTAAATGAAGAGTATAGTCTGTCTAAATAGTCATATGAATTTGTGTAGTGCGTCTTTTGTGAACAAACAATTCACTACATATTTCTACAAATTATGCTATCATTATATCTATTGTATATTGAAGAGGTGATTGTATGTTAAAGATTGGATCTCATGTTTCCATGAGTGGTAAGAAAATGTTATTAGCAGCAAGTGAAGAGGCTGTTTCATACGGTGCAACAACGTTTATGATTTATACAGGTGCACCGCAAAATACACGAAGAAAACCAATTGAAGAATTGAACATAGAAGCAGGAAGAAAACATATGGAGCTGAACGGAATTGAGGAAATTATCGTCCATGCACCGTATATTATTAATGTTGGGAATACGACGAAGCCAGAAACATTCCAATTAGGCGTAGACTTTCTTCGCATGGAAATTGAAAGAACATCGGCATTAGGTGTAGCAAAACAAATTGTTCTTCACCCAGGAGCGCACGTTGGTGCTGGAGCAGATGCTGGTATTCAACAAATTATTAAAGGGCTTAATGAAGTATTAACGCCAGAACAGACGGTTAACATTGCGTTAGAGACGATGGCAGGAAAAGGAACAGAATGCGGTCGTAGCTTTGAAGAAATTGCAAAGATTATTGATGGTGTGAAATATAATGAAAAGCTATCTGTATGCTTTGATACGTGTCATACGCACGATGCAGGATATGATATTGTAAATGACTTTGACGGCGTATTAAACGAATTTGATAAGATCGTTGGTATAGATCGTTTACAAGTACTTCATATTAATGATAGTAAAAATGTACGCGGAGCAGGAAAAGACCGTCATGAAAACATTGGATTTGGTCACATTGGGTATAAAGCATTGCATCACATTGTACATCATCCACAGTTAATGCATGTACCAAAAATTCTTGAAACACCGTATGTAGGGGAAGATAAAAAAGATAAGAAGCCACCATACAAATTGGAAATTGAAATGCTGAAAAACGGCACTTTTGATGAAGGGCTTCTTGAAAAAATTAAAGCGCAATAAGGAGGGGAAATCCCCTCCTTATTTTAGTAGTTGCTGAAATAACGTATTTACTTGTTGGGCAGTGGCAGGGGAAGTTACTTTTGCGATCTGTTTTAAGAGCGCTAGTCGCTCGTTGTTATCGTAAATATTAATATTTTTACCCTTCATAAGTAAAACAATTTGATCAGCTTGTGCTGCTGTAATGGGAACTTCGTATTCTTTGCTATATTTTAATAACTCTTTTGTAGAAATATGATTTAATTTTTTATTAACAATTTGTTTAATGAGGTTCATCTTGTTATCCTCCTTCACGCGTTCTTCTATCGAAATATATGAGCATGTAGCTTGTACATATTCGTATGGAGTTTCTTTTTTCATGAGGAAAAGAAGCGTATGTTATAATATAAGAACGAAACTACAGAAAAAGAGTACAGGGAGGGCTTATGGAGCAAAAGCAACATCGAAAAGAAAGTGTTATTCATCTCATTTATCGTTTAGTTATGATTATTTTTGGAGCAGCATGCGCGGCGGTAGCAATTGAACTATTTTTAATGCCAAATAAAATTATTGATGGTGGAATTATTGGTATTTCTCTTATATTAGATTATCTTACTCCTAACATTTGGTGGTTAAGTTTTTCTACTTTAGTCGTTGTTCTCAATATCCCATTTATGTATTCCGGTTATAAGCAAATTGGAAAAACATTTATGTTATCTTCGACATTTGGTATTGTAGCGTTAGCTTTCATTGAGTCAACGTTACATGCGGTACCACCATTTACAACAGAACCTATTTTAGCGACAGTGTTTGGGGGTCTTATTTTAGGGCTTGGTGTAGGACTTGTAATTCGTCATGGTGGATCGCTAGATGGAACTGAAATTATGGGGATTTTATTAACGAAGAAATTACCGTTCTCTGTTGGTGAATTCGTAATGTTTGTGAACTTATTTATTTTTGCATGGGCAGCATTTGTGTTTGGTGTGGAACAAGCGATGTATTCTGTTATGACGTACTATATCGCATTTAAAACGATCGATACAGTAATTCAAGGGCTAGATGAAACGAAGGCGGTTTTAATTGTATCTGATCAATATGAGGAAGTATCAAACGCGATTTTGCATCGTCTTGGCCGTGGAACTACAAAGCTTGTAGCGAAAGGTGGTTACACGGATAAAGAAAAAGAAGTTATTTATGCAGTTGTAACGCGTCTAGAAGTGACGAAGTTAAAATCAATTGTGCATGAAATTGATGAAAATGCGTTTGTTACGATTATGAGCACGCAAGAGACAAATGGTGGTAAGTTTAAATCGGCTATTCACTAAAAAGTTTATAGGAATATTTTTCGAAAGCAGAGAATTTTTCTCTGCTTTTTGTTATAATAGTAAGGTTTCTTGAAAAAATAGATATATTTTAGGCAGATTGGTTTACAACTATAATAAGCTGTACTATAATTCAAATAGATATAAATCGGAATCATTCTGAATTAAAATAGGTGAGATGCTATGAATAATATATTAGAAATTGAAGGTTTAACATTCCGATACGAAGATCGGAATGTGTTAGAAAATATTAATTTGCAAGTTCCGAAGGGAGCTTTTTTAGGTTTAGTGGGACCGAATGGTTCAGGTAAATCAACTTTACTTAAGTGTTTATTAGGTGTTTTAAAGCCAAAAGAAGGAAGCATTCGCGTGTTTGGCGTTGATAGTAAGAAGTTTAAGGAATGGAACAAAGTTGGTTATGTATCCCAAAAGGCAAATAGTTTCAATTCTGGTTTTCCAGCAACTGTTTCTGAAGTTGTGTCAATGGGACTTGTTTCGAAAAAAGGGCTTTTTCGCTTTTTCACAAAAGAGGATAAGAAAAAGGTAGAAAAAGCAATTGCTGATGTAGGGATGAGTGAGTTTCAAGGTCGTAACATTGGAGAGCTTTCTGGTGGACAGCAACAGCGTGTATTTATTGCTCGTGCGCTCGTTAGTGATCCTGAATTGCTTATTTTGGACGAGCCTACTGTTGGAATCGATGTGAAAAATGTGGAAAGTTTTTACGAAATATTAGAGGATTTAAACAAAAGGCTCGGGATCACATTAATTCTTGTTACTCATGATATGGGAGCTGTTACTGAAAAAGTAACACATGTTGCATGCCTAAACCAACATCTACATTTCCATGGAAATGTAGAGAAGTTCCGAGAGTTAGAAGATGCAGAAATGTCCGTTTTATATGGACATCATGTTCATCGTTTAGAACACGAACATGAGCATCACGGGAGGATATAATGATACAAGATTTTTTACAATATGACTTTTTACGTAATTCTTTATACGCAGGTATTTTAATTGGACTTGTTGCACCACTAATTGGTGTGTTTGTTGTTATTCGTCGTTTATCTCTTATTGCGGATGCATTAAGTCACGTGACGTTATCGGGTATTGCAGCAAGTTTATTACTTGAAAAAACCATTTTTACAGGTGGATTTTTAAACCCCTTATATATGGGGATGATTTTCTCGATTGGTGGAGCGCTACTAATCGAAAAGTTACGAACTGTATATAAGCACTATCAAGAATTAGCAATTCCGATTATCCTTTCGGCAGGGATGGGGGTTGGAGTTATTTTCATTTCACTTGCAAATGGATTTAACACAGACTTATTTAGTTATTTATTTGGTAGTGTCAGTGCTGTAACAAGTACAGATTTAATTATTATTGGGATTGTAGCAATTGTTGTTGTTGCGACAATTATTTTATTATATAAAGAGCTGTTTCTATTATCATTTGATGAGGAATACGCAGTATCAACTGGTTTAAGAGCGAAATGGATTCACTTTATTTTCATTATATTAGTTGCTCTTGTCATTGCAGTATCAATGCGTGTAGTAGGGGTTCTTCTCGTATCATCATTAATGACGTTACCAGTTGCAGCAAGTATTCGTATTGCTAAAGGATTTAAACAAACAATTTTCTTTTCCATTTTATTTGGTGAAATTGCAGTAATTGGTGGAATGTTTGCTTCGTATCAACTTGATCTAGCGCCAGGTGGTACAATTGTTATGATAGCAGTTCTTATTTTAATCGGTGCGATTTTATGGAAGAAGAAAAAAACTGCATAAAGTAGGGATAGGTATGAATCTAACAGAAGCTTTACGCCTAATGAAAGAAAAAGGATACAAACATACTGGAAAAAGAGAAGAGATGCTCAGATTATTTGCAGCACATAATCGTTATTTAACTGCGAAAGATGTTTTAGAGCATATGAAAGATGATTATCCAGGGCTTAGTTTTGATACGATTTATCGTAACTTAACAGTTTTTGCTGAGATTGGTGTTTTAGAACAAACGGAATTAAATGGTGAAAAACATTTTCGTTTTACTTGTTCTATTATGGAACATCATCATCATTTTATTTGTTTGGATTGTGGAGGAACGAAAGAGATTACTTCCTGCCCAATGGATTTTATGAATAAAGATTTTACCGGTTATGAAGTAACGGGTCATAAGTTTGAAATATATGGTCGTTGTCCAAAATGTGCAAAGTAAAAGCTCGTCGGTTATATAACTGACGAGCTTTTTTACGTAGAAAAGAAGGTTGCTCACAAATATTGTGGCAACCTTCTTTTTATTGTTCTTGCGTCTCTTTTTCTTTTTCTCGTTCAGCAGCCATTTCAGCAGCAATTACGTCGATTTCTTTTTTCAGTTCTTCTACCATTGTTTCTTCTGGTACTTTACGAACGACTTGCCCTTTACGGAACAATAATCCCTCTCCACGTGCACCGGCAATACCGATATCAGCTTCACGAGCTTCACCAGGGCCATTTACAGCGCAACCAAGTACCGCGACTTTAATTGGTACTTGAAGTGTAGAGATGTATTCTTCCACTTCGTTAGCGATGCTAATTAAATCGATTTCAATACGACCACAAGTTGGACAAGAGATAAGTGTTGCTGCGTTAGATGCAAGACCGAATGATTTTAATAGTTCACGAGCAACTTTTACTTCTTCAACTGGATCAGCACTTAATGAAATACGTAATGTATTTCCGATGCCTTTATTTAAGATTGCTCCAAGACCAGCAGCACTTTTTACAGTTCCGGCAAACAATGTTCCAGATTCTGTAATACCTAAATGTAATGGATAATCAAAAGCGCGAGCAGCTTTCTCATATGCTTCGATTGCTAAGTTAACATCAGAGGCTTTCATAGATACGATAATATCGTGGAAATCTAAGTCCTCTAAAATTTTAATATGATGTAGCGCGCTCTCGACCATACCATCTGCAGTTGGGTACCCGTACTTTTCTAAAATGTGACGCTCTAATGAACCAGCGTTTACACCAATACGGATTGGAATACCGCGCTCTTTTGCTGCATTTACAACAGCTTCTACTTTATGGCGACGACCGATGTTACCTGGATTGATACGTACTTTATCGATGCCACCTTCAATTGCTTTTAAAGCAAGGCGATAATCAAAATGAATATCAGCAACAAGTGGAATGTTGATTTGTTTTTTTATATCAGCAATAGCATCTGCTGCGCGTTCATCTGGAACGGCAACGCGCACGACTTGACAGCCGGCTTCTTCTAAACGCTTGATTTCAGCAACTGTTGCTTCAACATCATGTGTTTTTGTTGTTGTCATACTTTGTATAATTAATTCATTATTACCGCCGATTGTTAAATTACCGACTTTAACTGGACGTGTTTTTGTACGATGAGTCATTTCATTCACGAATAGATCGCTCTCCTTATAAAAGAAGTTTCTTATTTAGTCCCTCATATCAATGATAGTATACGTGATATAGGGCTATAGAAACCGAAGTACTCAGTTTCACTTTTACTATTGTATCAGCGCCTTTATGTAATTGACAAGGATTAAGTGATAGCTTATTGATATAAGGGGAATTTATAAGACTTTCCAATTTGTATTTTTGTAGCAGATGTACTTTTGTTTAATTGTTTAAAGTCGTCAATGACTTTTTCTATGGAAGGAATTTTTTTCTTATTAATTTGTTCTGTAATAGAAAGAACTGTCTCACCAGTTTTTACTTCAATTGTTTTATAAGATACATCCGTTTCTTTTTCTGTTTTGTTCTCTTTATTTTGTTGGCTGTCTGTGTTTTCTTTTTTAATCGTTTGAGCAGTAGTTGTTTTTTTATATGCACTTAACATCGGTAAAGTACCGATTTTTATATCGTAATAAAATATATAACCGAGAACAAGCACGAATAGGAATATACCTAATCTCTTCATATTCTTCACTCCTTTGCTAGGAATATATGCTTGTCCAAAAAAAAAATGCCTATTTAGGCATTTTTTATTTTTCTTTCGGTTTGGGTACCTCTTTAATCGTTAAGTATAGAACGATTAAAACAACAGCGATATAAATGAACGTTGCCCCAGGTACGACGATTTTGAATAAATCCATAATCATGAAGAAAATGGTTGGGATTGTGTAGCTATATGCAGTTAGTGTCCAAACTTGTTTATAGGATAGTTTACGTTGACCGCTCATAGCAGAACCGATGAACGCAAGTAAAGTCACGCCTACAAAAGTGATGAATAATTGGAATAGGTACACTAAAAATCCAATAACAAATAATAAAATTGGGTAAATATTATCGAATAAAGAAATAAATTCTTGTAGATCTTTTTTCTCAAGAGATGCACCTAACAAATCGTTATAAGAATACGTTTGTGTTTGACCATTTCCCATAGAGACTACTTTATCTTTTAAAACAAATAAACCTGTTTTATTTTGATATTTTTCTAGGTCTGTTGAATTTGGATCAAATACGAAAAGTGCATTTCCTTCTTCTTTTTCAATAGGTTGATCAATATCGGCTTTTAGTTCGCCATTTTCAATTTTAAAATCAGGTAAATCTTTATCGATGACTTGATTTACCATGCCTACACCATCCTGGATAAAACTACCGTACAAAAAAGTTCTTGGAATAGTAGTAATTAAGCAAAGTAGCATAATATACAAAATGGTTTTACCGATTTTTTGAAAACGGAATAGCGCCATATCTTTAGGCGAGTATATGCTTTTTACGAATTGGGTAAATATGGACATAGATTCACTTCCTTTATGTATGTATAAAATCATTGTAACGTAGGAATCTAGAGAATCTCAAGATATATTATATTTACATATAGTGGAGATAACTAAATTTCTTTTTATTAACTTTCTTCTTTTAAATAAGAAAAATACAATTGACACTTTTCTTTTCTATATGGTAAATTTATCTTACCTTTCTTAAAGGGCATATCCGATAGGAATTCCTTTATTTGATATGTTGTTACATACATAATTGTGGACCCTTAGCTCAGCTGGTTAGAGCAGACGGCTCATAACCGTCCGGTCGTAGGTTCGAGTCCTACAGGGTCCATATCCATTTCACATGTTTATTATGTTAGCAGGAAGCTTCCTTGTAGAAGGAAGCTTTTTTTACGGAATATATGAGCATTTTAATTGAAAAGAAGTGGGAATTTTGCTACTTTAATGATAGCAAGACAATGTGATTTATTTGTTTGCACCCTATGGCAATTAGGGTAGAATGAAGTTGTATGTCACTTAAGTGGCAATACATAAACTGGGAGGAATATAACAATGGCAAAACACGAATTACCAAATTTACCTTATGCGTATGATGCTTTAGAGCCTCACTTTGACAAAGAAACAATGAACATCCATCATACAAAACATCACAACACGTACATTACAAACTTAAACGCTGCTTTAGAAGGTCATGCAGAATTAGCTGACAAAAGCGTAGAAGAATTAGTTGCGAACTTAAACGAAGTACCAGAAGCAATCCGTACAGCAGTACGTAACAATGGTGGCGGACATGCTAACCATACATTCTTCTGGACAATCCTATCTCCAAACGGCGGAGGACAACCTGTAGGTGAACTTGCAACTGCAATTGAAGCAAAATTCGGTAGCTTCGATGCATTCAAAGAAGAATTCGCAAAAGCTGGCGCAACTCGCTTCGGTTCTGGTTGGGCTTGGTTAGTAGTAAACAATGGTGAGTTAGAAGTAACAAGCACTCCAAACCAAGATTCTCCTTTAACTGAAGGTAAAACGCCAGTTATCGGTTTAGATGTTTGGGAGCATGCTTACTACTTAAACTACCAAAACCGTCGTCCAGACTACATCGGTGCATTCTGGAACGTTGTAGATTGGAACGCTGCTGAAAAACGTTACCAAGAAGCAAAATAATTGTAATAAATATAGAAAAAGCTAGGGGAGAGCCCCTAGCTTTTTTCTATGCTTTCCTTTTACATAATTGGGCTTGTCTTTGGAAGACTAGAACATGAAGTAAAGGAGAGTTGTGTATGAAATGGAAACATATAATTGGTGACGTTGAAGTGAATCGGGATTTAGTGTTATTGCTCCTTATAGGAGGTTTATACACGCTCGCAATTTCTTTATCGAATACGTTTGTAAATATTTATTTATGGAAACAAACACAAAATTATGTGAATCTTGGCTTGTATAATTTAGCCAGCGTGGTATTACAGCCTCTCACATTTCTTGTAGGGGGGAAATTAGCGAAACGTATCGATCGCTCGATTTTATTACGGATAGGGGTAGGAACGCTCGCAATTTTTTTTATCGTTGTCTTAGTAGCAGGAAAAAGTGCTTCTCAGTATATTTTATTAATGGGGGCTCTTTTAGGAGTAGGATACGGTTTTTACTGGTTGGCTTTTAACTTATTAACATTTGAAATTACAGAACCAGAAACAAGAGATTTCTTTAATGGGTTTCTTGGACTTCTTACATCCTTCTCTGGGATGATCGGACCAATAGCAGCAGGATACACAATTTCACGTATGGAGAAATGGAGTGGTTATACTGTTATATTCTTTCTTTCATTAGTTCTATTTGCAATTGCTGTCGTCTTAAGCTTCTTTTTATCTAAAAGAGAATGTGAAGGGCGTTATGAAATCGTGCAAGTATTGAAAGAACGACGGATTGATAAAAATTGGGGAAAGATTACACGAGCTCATTTTTTCCAAGGATTGAGAGAAGGAACGTTTATTTTTGTCATTTCAGTATATGTTTATTTAGCAACTAATAGTGAGTTCGCATTAGGAAAATACAGTTTAGTTAACTCTGCTGTATCCTTTGTATGTTATTACTTAGTTGCTCGTATGTTAAAGAAAGAGTGGCGAAAAAAAGCAATTTTACTTGGGGGCATTATTTTATATGCTGTCGTCTTTTTAGTCATTTTCAATGTTACATACACGAAATTACTTATTTATGCGGCATGTATTGCGGTTGCATATCCTATTTTACTTGTTCCGTACGGATCAATGACATATGACGTAATTGGTAGAGCGAAAAATGCGAGAGAATGGCGTGTGGAATATGTCGTTGTTCGGGAGCTGTGGTTAAACGCCGGAAGAATCTGTTCCATTTTAAGTTTTTTATGTGCTGTACTATTCTTTCCACCTGAAAAAAGTTTACCTTACTTATTATGTATTTTAGGTGCTGGACATTTTCTTATTTATTTTGCAGTTAAAAATGTCAAATATGATGAGGGAAATGCGAGTAAAACAAGTGTTGTAACGCAAGGGAACGCGCAAAACCAAACTGAACCAGAAGGTTAACTTCTCGTTTGTTTTATGCTAGAATAGAAAAAGATGTAAGACAGCAGTGAGGACACCTGTAGAAGGTGTCCCTTTCACATTACATAGCTGTTGGTAGAGGGGGTTTGTATGAGCAAGAAGCAGAAGCAAAATAAGAAAAAGACCCACGTTCCTTTTCGGTTAAACGTGCTGTTTTTCTGCGTGTTTTTAATGTTCTCCGCGGTTATTGTAAGGCTCGGATATGTACAAATTGTTCGCGGTGAAGAATATAAGAATGAAGTGGAGAAGAAAGAAAACTCAACGATAAGTAATCCTGTACCGCGTGGGAAAATATTTGACCGTTATGGGCGACCTGTAGTAGATAATGCAGCCGTTCGTACTATTACATTTACAAAAATGAAAGGATCAACTGCAGAAGATCGCTTAGAAACAGCGAAAAAGCTAGCAGATTTGATTGAAGTACCGACAGATAAATTAACAGATCGCGATAAAAAAGATTATTGGCTTGCTATGCATAAAGAGGAAGCTAAAGAAAAAATTACGAATAAAGATCGTCAAGAGTTTAAAGATAAAAAAATTGATGATAAAGAATTAGACGAGCGTCAGAGAAGTCGTGTAACAGAAGAAGAGATTAATCAATTATCCGCAAAAGATCTAGAAATACTAGCGATTAAAAGTAAGATGGACGGCGGATATGCAATGACACCTCAAGTTATTAAAAAGGATGCTACAGAAAAGGAATATTCGATTATTAGTGAAAACCTAGCAGCATTACCAGGTGTAGATACGAATGTTGATTGGGAGCGAAAATATACGTACGATGATTTATTCCGAAGTGTACTTGGTGGGGTGTCGACATCTGATGAAGGCTTACCGAGAGAAAGACTAGATTACTATCTTGTTCGTGATTATAATCGAAATGACCGAGTAGGAAAAAGTTATCTTGAACAACAGTATGAAGATAGTCTGCACGGTACGAAAGCAGAAGTTAGAAATGTTACAGATAAAAACGGTAATATTTTAGAAACGATTAATGTATCAAAAGGACAAAGTGGTAATGACCTGAACTTAACAATTGATATGGAATTACAAAAGCGCGTGGAAGATATTCTTGCGAAGAATTTAATGAGGTTTAAAGGAAGCGAACCTCTTTTAGATCGCGCATTCGTTGTAATGATGAACCCAAAAAATGGTGAAGTTTTATCTATGGCGGGGAAACAATTAGTTAACGAAGATGGCCAAACGAAAGTAAATGACTTTGCATTAGGTACCATGACAAGTTCTTATCCGATGGGATCAACTGTAAAAGGTGCAACAGTACTTACTGGATATCAAACTGGTGCGATTCAACCAGGGGCAGTACAATTGGATGAACCAATTAAATTAAAAGGTACACCTACGAAGTCGTCTTGGAAAACGATGGGATATATTAATGACCTTACAGCTTTAAAAATGTCTTCTAACGTTTATATGTTTAAAACAGCGATGAATATCGCCGGTGTTCAGTATGTGAGAGGTGGTACGTTAGATATACCTCAAAAAGCATTTGATACGATGCGTTATTATTTCGGACAGTTTGGACTTGGTGTAAAAACAGGAATTGATTTACCGAATGAATCTGCTGGTCAGATGGGTAGAAGTAGTCAACCAGGTTTCTTACTAGATTTATCAATTGGACAGTATGATACGTATACACCGCTTCAATTAGCGCAATATATTTCGACGATTGCCAATGGCGGATATCGTATGCAACCACAAGTTGTAAAAGAAATTCGTCAACCGGCAGTGAAACCAGATGAAGTTGGGAAAGTTGTTCAATCTATGGAACCGAAAGTATTAAATCGTGTTGATATGCCGGAATCGCAAATTAAACGCGTTCAAGAAGGATTTAGACAAGTGTATAATGATTCGGGTGGTACAGCTACAAAATACTTTACAGGTGCAAAATATAAAGCGGCAGGGAAGACAGGTACCGCGCAAACTGTGTATGGCGGAGATAAAGAGATTGGTAGAAAGGCAAACGGTGAACGTGTGGAAACATATAACTTAACATTAGTAGGTTATGCGCCACTTGAAGATCCAGAAGTAGCATTCTCTGTTGTCGTTCCGTGGGTACATGATGATAAGACTGGTATTAATGGATATATTGGTCGTGAAATTATGGATGCTTACTTTGATTTGAAAAACAAAGAAGTAAATGGTCAAGCTTCAAAAGATGATAAAGACAATAAAAATAAAGATCAAGATGATGAATAAAAAAGTTGTAAAAAAGCACACTATCTGAAAAGATAGTGTGCTTTTTTTTATGGTTTATGCATATCGTGTAATAAATGTGGACAAGTATACAACATTGGAAAAAGCGCGGCCGTATAAATGATACTTGTATATGGTGGGATAGGGGATAAATATTTTATAGGGAAATCATCAGAGGAAATGAATAGCTACTAATGAATTAAAATTGTATCGTATGTTGATTTTTGTGGAACTTTACAAAACTTTTACAAACAATTAAAACCGAATTAATAGTTTAGCAGTATTCTTATATCTGTAATCCTGTTATTTCCGGTTACTTCTAGGAGGAAGAACACGTGAAATGGATGCGTACACCTATTAAAATTTTCGTATTATCAATATGGTTCCTCTGTTTTGAAATGTCTACTGCATTTGCTTTAAATGATACGGGAGAAGTGAGAGTTGATGGATCCTCAACGGTTTTTCCTATTATAGAAGCAGTAGCGGAGGAATATACAAAGGTGCATCCAGACGTGAAAATTTCCATCAGTATTTCTGGAACTGGGGGAGGATTTAATCGTTTCAGTAAAGGAGAAGTAGATATAAATAATGCTTCGAGAGTAATGAAACAAGTCGAGAAAAATGAAATGAAGAAAAACTCTATTCAGTTCACACCTTTTGAGGTTGCTAACGACGGTCTTACGATTGTTGTGAATCGCCACAATACATGGGTAGACGATATGTCAGTAGACGAGTTACGACTACTTTGGAGTGAAGATGGAAGAGAGAAGCGATGGTCACAAATTCATTCAACATGGCCACGTGAACAAGTGAAGTTTTATGCACCAGGCGTAGACTCTGGTACGTATGATTATTTTCAAAATGTCATCTTACAAAATCATCGCATTGTAAAAAAAGTCTCTTTGTCTGAAGATGATCAAGTTATTATGCAAGGGGTAATGAATGATAAACATGCCATTGCTTTTGTAGGATATGCTTATTATATGGCTAATCGAGATAAGGTGAAAGCAATAAAAGTAAATGGTGTATTTCCGACGAAAGAGACCATTCAATCAGGTAAGTATAAGCCGTTATCTAGGCCGCTACTTGCTTATGTGAATAATGCATCTATCCGAAATAAAATGAATGTAGCAAACTATGTTGAGTTTATGATTCAGCATGTCGGTAACCTCGCTGAAGAGGTCGGGTATGTAAAATTACGAAAAGAAAAATACAATGAACAGCTGCGTATGTTAACAGAAATAAAAAGGTAATGTCGGGGTGGAAAGGGGTTTTCATCTTTGGCTCATAATGACAAAAGTCAAATTACATTTTCTGTACAACATTTGATTGAAAGAAATACAAAACAAAGAAAAAAAACGCAGCGAATCAATCGAATAGTACCTTTATTACTAAAAATAATTGCTAGCGTTTCTATTGTGACGACACTTGGAATTGTTTTTACGCTCTCTAATGAAACAATCATGTTTTTTCAAAAAATATCATTATACTCCTTTTTGACGGAGAAAGAATGGTTACCATTTTTTGAAGATCCTAAATTCGGCATATTACCACTTATATGTGGAACGTTCCTTGTAACAGCAATTGCTATGTTTGTAGCAATTCCTATCGGTTTAGCGTGTGCCGTATTTTTAAGCGAATATGCTTCAAATAGTGCACGGAAAATATTAAAGCCGATGTTAGAGCTATTAGCAGGTATCCCGACAATTGTATATGGTTTTTTTGCATTAACAATTGTTACGCCACTTTTACAAAGGATTATACCAGAATTACAGTTTTTTAATGCGATTAGTCCAGGAATCGTTATCGGATTTATGATGATGCCTACAGTTGCATCTCTATCTGAAGACGCGATGAGAGCTGTGGCGAAAGGGACGAAAGAAGCTTCATTAGCACTCGGAGCGACGCGGTTTGAAATGGTAAAACAAGTGGTGTTTCCGTCCGCTTTTACAGGGATTATGGCAGCAATTATATTAGCGGCTTCTCGTGCAATTGGTGAAACGATGATTGTTGTAATTGCAGCAGGATCCACACCAAATGTATCGCTTGATCCGACACATTCTATTCAAACGTTAACAGCCTATATTGTACAAGTAAGTTTAGGTGATGCTCCGCATGGAACGATTACGTATTACAGCATGTATGCTGTAGGTGCAACGTTATTTTTGTTTACTTTTATTATGAACATCATTTCGCAGTCAATTATGCGCCGTTTTAGGAGGATGACATAATATGCGAATGTTGAATCATAAAAAAATACAAAAAAACATGGCATCACGCTTTTTAAAAGATCGAATTTACAAATTGTTATTTTATATAGCAATTTTATTTTCAATTGTAATTTTGTTTTTGTTACTGTTTCAAATTGTTGAAAAAGGTATAAGTTATCTTTCAATAGATTTCTTTACAAATTTCGCTTCACGTAATCCGAAAGAAGCTGGTATTGCTGCAGCTTTGTCAGGGACAATATTATTTATGAGTATTGTTATACCTGTTTCTTTTATATTTGGAGTTGGAACAGCACTTTATTTAGAGCAATATGCGAAGGAATCTCTATTTAAAAAAATAATAGTGATTAATAATCAAACGTTAGCAGGAGTACCATCCGTTGTATTTGGATTGCTTGGTTTAACTATTTTTGTATATGCTCTTCATTTAGGAGAGAGTATAGTTGCAGCAGCACTGACGATGAGTTTACTCGTTTTACCAACAGTTGTTGTGGCGAGTCAAGAAGCAATTCGATCAGTACCAAGTGTATTATTAGAGGGTTCTTACGGATTAGGTGCTACGAAGTGGCAAACGATGTATCAAATTGTATTGCCATATGCTTTCCCAGGGATTATAACGGGCTGTACGTTAGCGATATCAAGAGCAATTGGAGAAGCTGCACCACTATTAGTTATTGGGGCACTTGCGTTTGCAAATTATGTTCCATTTAGTATGTTTGATAGATTTACAGTTCTACCAATTCAAATTTTTAATTGGATGAGTAGGCCAAAAGAAGAATTTCAGTATGTAGCAGCAGCTGGGATGATTGTTTTGTTAGGTTTGTTGCTATTTATTAATATATTTGTTTTATGGTTACGAAATCGAAAATAAGTTGGAAGTGGATGAAAGGGGAATTCAAATGGTAGCAACAGTAGTAAATGTACAGGTGAAAAACGAAGAGAAAATCGAGACTGCGCCAAAGAAGGTAGTATTTGATACGAAAAACTTAAATTTATGGTATGGGGAAGACCATGCTTTAAAAGATATTAATTTAAGTATTCATGAGAATGAAGTTACAGCCATTATCGGTCCAAGTGGCTGTGGTAAATCAACTTACTTAAAAACATTAAATCGCATGGTAGAGCTAGTACCGATCGTTCGAACTACAGGTGTAATTGAGTATAGAGAACGCAATATATTTGATAAATCATATCCGGTTGAAGAATTAAGAACGCATGTAGGAATGGTGTTCCAAAAGCCAAATCCATTTCCAAAATCTATTTATGAGAATGTAGCATACGGTCCAAAAATCCATGGTATTCGTGACAAAAAGGCATTAGATGAAATTGTTGAAAAAAGTTTACGTGGAGCAGCGATTTGGGATGAGTTAAAAGATCGTTTGCACGATAATGCATATGGTTTATCTGGTGGACAGCAACAGCGTCTATGCATCGCACGCTGCTTAGCTATTGAGCCAGACGTTATTTTAATGGATGAGCCAACATCGGCATTAGACCCAATTTCAACATTAAAAGTAGAAGAATTAATTCAAGAGCTAAAGAAAGATTTTAGTATTGTTATCGTAACGCATAATATGCAACAAGCAGCGCGTATTTCAGACAAAACAGCTTTCTTCTTAAGCGGGGAAGTTGTGGAGTATACAGATACAAACAAATTATTTACGACTCCTTCAGATAAGCGTACAGAAGATTATATTACAGGTCGCTTTGGTTGATATCGTTTCAAAGCTAAGAGCAAATGCCCTCTTAACAGAGGGCATTTCTTATTTTATCTTACTGTTAATAGAGAAGTAATACTTCTCCTTATCTTAAGGTTTATTACAAGCGCAAGAGGCTATGTAGGAGATTTGCCCCGCTATTTGCAGGCAGTAAGCCCCCACCTTAAAATTTAGCGAAAGCAAAGAAGTTAGGGAGGGGATCTTGCTGCCTATAAAAGCCCGATTGATGAGGGTTGATTAAAGTTTCACTTTTATATAATGGCACATAATATTGAGGGGGAAGAAAAATGGTAAGAGAACAGTTTCAAGGTGATTTAAAAGCGTTACAGCAAAAGGTGATCGAGCTTGGAGAATTAGCAAATACGGCTTTATTGATTGCTATGGAAGGTCTGCATACAAGGGATGTAGAGAAAGCGTTAGAGGTCATTGATGGTGATTACCGCATGGATAATTTAGAAGAGGAAATAAACGATCTTGCGCTTATGCTCATTACGAAGCAGCAACCTGTAGCAAGTGACTTAAGAAGGATTTTTATTTCAATTAAAACAGCGACAGATTTAGAGCGTATTGCAGATCATGCTGTTAATATTGCAAAGGCTACAATTCGTCTTGGGGAAAAAGAAGTGGCTGTTAGTTTGCACAACCTGGATGAAATGTTTGCGGTTGCAAATGAGATGTTGCATTTAGCGTTAGAAGCATATGAACAAGAAAATTTAACTTTTGCGAAACAAATTGCTGAAATGGATGATTCCGTTGATGAAATATATGGAAAAGCAATTCGTGAGTTTATATCTTCAGTTCCGGAACAACCAGAAGCAATTACGCAAATTACACAATTATCATTTGTCGCGAGATATATTGAGCGTGTAGCAGATCATATTACAAATATTGCTGAAAATGTCTTTTATTTAGTAAAAGGAAAGCATTATTTATTGAATGAGTAGGAATTAAAGTAGGTGATGAGAAATCACCTGCTTTTTTTAGTCAAAACATGACAAAAAAAGCTCGTTGTTTCCTTTAGTTTATGATGATAAGATGTATCATAATATAATGGAAAAATTAGTATATATGTTTGTCGTTAATAAGTATTATTTAACAATTAATAGTAAGCGCTTTCTTGTTGTTTGAAACGTACGTTTTTATAGGTGAGAAATTTAATTATATGGTCTTCTAAATGAGGATTTGTTTAACTAATCAAGTTTATGCTGCTAGTTCATGTGGGATAGGGAATATACATATGGTATATGGAGTTATTGAACATTATATAAGTGGAGGCTGAAGTATATGAAGGGGGTTATTTTAGCTGGAGGAAAAGGAAGACGCCTTAGGCCATTAACATGTAATACTCCAAAGCCGATGTTACCATTATTAGAAAAACCAGTTTTAGAATATAATATTGAGTTATTACGCCAGCATGGTATTCGTGAAATTGCAATTACTGTTCAATATATGAGTACGACCATTAAGCAATATTTTGGTGACGGTAGTAAATGGGGAGTTAACTTGTATTATTTTGAAGACTCTCCTCCGCTTGGCACAGCAGGGAGTATTAAACAAGCAGAACAATTTTTAGATGAAACATTTGTTGTGATAAGCGGGGATGCATTAACTGACTTTCAATTATCAGAAGGAATTGGGTTTCATGAACAAAAGAAAAGAATGGTAACAATGTTTGTGAAAGAAGTAGAAAATCCACTCTCATTTGGATTGGTTGTAATGAATAAAGACCAGGAGGTTACACGATATATAGAAAAGCCGGGCTGGAATGAGGTAGTATCTAATGTTGTGAATACAGGCATATATATTATGGAACCAGAAATCTTTTCTTACATACCGCCTAGGCAATTTTTTGATTTCAGTCATGATGTGTTTCCGCTATTGGCAAACAAAAATGTGTTATTCGCATATTTGTCAGAAGGTTATTGGTTAGATATCGGCACATTTAATCAATATCGACAAGCACAATTTGATTTGTTAACGAAAAAGTTACAAGTACCTATTCCTTATACGGAAGTATTACCGATGGTATGGATGGGAGAAGGGGTGACGATTGGTAAAGGGACGAAAATTCATGGCCCCTCTTTTATTGGAGAAGGAGCAAAGATTGGTACAGGAGCTGTAATTGAGCCATATTCTATTATTGGGAAAAATAGTATCGTTTCAAATTATTCTCATCTTCAAAAGAGTATTGTTTTTGCAAATGCCCACATTGGGAAGTATTGTGAACTATTAGAAACGACAATAGGAGAGCGTACAATAGTTGAAGATGATGTTACACTGTTTCAAAAAAGCGTTGTAGCGGATCACTGTCATATCGGGAGAAGTACGGTAATTAAGCAAAAAGGAAAACTATGGCCTTATAAGGCGATTGATAGTCATTCGATAGTAGGAGCGGCTGGTATTCAAGAGAGTGAAATGAGTGCAGGGTGGTTACAAAAAAGCCGCATTGTAGGAAGAGGGAATGTTGAAATTACTCCCCAGTTTATCGTGAAGATTGCGATGGCGTATGGTTCTCTTTTTACAAAAGGAGAAAGTATATTAATTGGAAGTCAAGAAAATATAGAAACAACCTCTTATAAAAATTTATTTTTACATGCTATTCATGGTATAGGGATTCATACGATGGAATGTAAAGAAATGAACGAGTCACTTTTTCAATATAGTGTTCATCATTTGCAATGTGCAGGTGGTGTTTTCATTCAAGTGGAGAATGGGAATGAGATTGTTATAAAGTTATACGGTCAAGCTGGCATGCCGTTAACGTATAAGCAGCAAAAAGAGATAGAACAAGTATATATGTCCGAATTGTTTTATTACGTGCATGAGAAAGAAATGGGGCGTAATAAGCTGGTTCATGTTTCTATGAATGAGTATATAGAAGTTATATTGGAGCATATTGATATCGAGAAAATACAGATGCAGAAGTTTCATCTTCTTATTAATAAGAGAAATGATACGTTGCAACATTTACTCATGCTCTTTCTGCAAAGACTTGGTTGTACAGTTACATGGATTTATGCAAGCGAACAAAAAGATCATGTGAAAGCTTTGATGAAATCAAGTAAAGCGAATATGGCTCTTATGTTTTCTGAGCAAGGAAATCATTTCGAGTTATACGATAAACATAGTAATATTTACCAAGGTACAGATTTGGAAGAGGTAGATATTCCGGATTTCTTACTCGAATCGACAGGAAATATTTACCCAATGTCTTTGAAGTTAGGAGAATGTTATCTTCTATTTTATACGCAGGATGAAAGAAAGTCGTTTCAAGTAAGGTGGAAGCGAGATATTTTATATCGAATTGGAAAATTATTTGAGCTAATAGCATTGCAAGGAAAAACGTTTCTCAGCATAGTAGAGCAATCACCTCCGCTCTATTTACTTTATGATGAAGTGGTATGTTCATGGAATGAAAAAGGAGAAATTATGAGGAAATTATTGGATGATATGGAAAGGAAGGGAGAAGGTATATTTGAAGGAGTACAGTTCAAATATACTGAAAAAGAGTGGTCTTATATCGTTTCTGACACAAAACAACCAAAGTTTTTGGTGTATTCACATGCTAGAAACCCAGTAATAGCAAGGGAAAACATGAAAAATCTTATAGAAAAAATTAGACAATATCAAAAGGTGTAGAATTTTTATTTTAAAAGTGGTATTATAGTATAGTCTGATTTAAGTTATTAGTACTGGAGGGAAATAAGAATGCGTGTGAATATTACTCTAGCATGTACAGAATGCGGAGATCGTAACTATATCTCAAAGAAAAATAAACGTAACAACGCTGAGCGTATCGAGCTTAAAAAGTATTGCAAGCGTGACAAGAAGTCTACGTTACACCGTGAAACAAAGTAAGCAGTAGGAATATTTTCCTACTGTTTCTTTTTTTATTCGATTCCTATGTTAAAAGTGATACACTATCAGCATAGAGTAAAGTGTCACTGTAAGGGGGAGAGTGTGTGAAAGTAGAGAAAGTACGTTTACGTAAACAAATAATAGAACACATGAATTCTTTATCAGAAGAACAGTATACAACTTTATCAGAACAGATTGCATTTTCGTTGTATGCGCAAAAAGAGTGGGTTGAAGCTAAAACAATTGGAATTACTCTTTCAATGGAAAATGAAGTGAATACATATCCTATTATCGAAAAAGCTTGGGAAGAAGGAAAGAAAGTTGTAGTTCCTAAGTGTAATAAAGGAACAAGAACGATGTCTTTCCGGCAAATTAATAATTTTGATCAATTAGAAACGGTGTATATGAATTTACGTGAACCGATTCCTGGGCTTACGGAAGAAGTGAATATGGATGAAATTGATCTTCAAATTGTGCCGGGCGTAGCTTATACAGAACGAGGAGAGCGAATTGGGTACGGCGGTGGCTATTATGATCGTTATCTCGTGCATTATAAAGGGAAAACGCTATCATTAGCGTATGATTTTCAAATGGTAAAACACATTCCGGTAGAGCCATTTGATAAAAACATAGAAAAAATTATTACAGAAAAAGGAACAATACTTATAAATAAGCTTGTATAGACAAATAAAAATTGACGAGACTTTTTCTTCTTGATTATAATAAAATATGTGAACGTTTTCTTATTATAATTTTTTATAGTAAGTGAGTATAGAGGGTGATGAAATGGTATCTATTTATGATATTCAGCAATTGCTAAAGAAATTTGGTACGATTATTTATACGGGAGATCGAATTGCAGATTTACAATTAATGCAAGATGAATTGCGTGAATTAAATCAATCACAGCTAATCGATCCACAAGACTATCAAACAGCTTTATTTTTATTGAAGCAAGAAATTCAAAAAGAGCTAAATAAGAATTAGATAAAGGTAGGTAAGCAACATGGAAGAGAAATGGTTAGTTGGTGTTGACCTTGGTGGTACAACGATTAAATTAGCATTTATTAATGTATACGGTGAAATTTTACATAAGTGGGAAATCCCTACGAATACAGGTGAGCAAGGAAAACATATTACACTTGATGTTGCGAAAGCAATTGATAAAAAGCTAGAAGAATTAGGCGAATTGAAGAGCAAGTTAATTGGTATTGGTATGGGGGCTCCTGGTCCTGTACATGTGGCATCTGGAATGATTTATGAAGCGGTTAATTTAGGGTGGAAAAATTATCCACTAAAAGATTTATTAGAAGTAGAAACAGGATTACCTGTTGTTATTGATAATGATGCAAACTTAGCAGCGCTTGGTGAAATGTGGAAAGGTGCTGGTGAAGGTGCAAAAGATTTAATTTGTATGACACTTGGTACGGGCGTTGGTGGTGGTGTAATCGCCAATGGTGAGATTGTACACGGCGTGAGTGGTGCTGCTGGTGAGATTGGACATATTACAGTAGTTACAGAAAATGCTTTCCCATGTAATTGCGGGAAGTCTGGTTGCTTAGAAACAGTAGCATCTGCGACAGGTATTGTACGTGTTGCTATGCAAAAAATACAAGAGACTAATAAAGAGAGCATGTTGCGTTCTATGTTAGCTGAAGAAGGACGTATTACATCAAAAGATGTCTTTGAAGCACTTGGACAAGGTGATGAATTAGCAGGAGAAGTAGTAGAAAAAGTAGCTTCTTATTTAGGATTAGCTGTAGCGAACCTTTCTAGTACGTTGAACCCAGAGAAAATTGTTATTGGTGGAGGCGTGTCTAAAGCTGGAGATGCGCTATTAGAACCAATTCAACGCTATTTCGAGCAATATGCTTTCTCACGTGCTGTAAAGAGCACGAAGTTAGCTATTGCAACACTTGGTAATGATGCAGGTGTTATCGGAGGAGCTTGGCTTGTAAAAAAGCACAAATACGAAGCGAAGATGATATAAGTTGTGAAATATGAAAAGAGGAAGGGGAACCCTTCCTCTTTTTGTGTGAAATCTCGATGAAGAATAAAGTGTAAACGAATTAAGCTGCTGGTGGATACCCGTTATATAGAACAGTCATGATCGTAAACCATCCGAAAACGAGTACAGTTGCAATTGCAAAGCCGCTTGCGAAAAAGTTTTTTTCACGAAGTGTTCTAAGCGTAGCGAATACAGCTAACAGAGTGACAAGTGTAAAAATAATAACAAGGCCCATACAATATCCTCCTCTGTCTACCCATTTCTTATTATGAGTTTTTGGAATATTTACTCTTTTATATTGTACATGTTTTAAAAATGATTGTCGAGATAGCATCCTTTCTTTTCCTCAGAGAAAGAAATGTTGTATCATTAAAAGTAAGTTTAATAACTGGAGGAGATTTTCATATGAAATGGATACAAATGCCGTTAGGCCCATTACAAACAAATGCTTATATTTTAATGAACGATCAAAAAGAGTGCATTATCTTTGACCCTGGTCATGAAGGTGAAAAGCTCGTTACATATTTACAAGAAGAACAATTAAAACCATTGGCTGTTTTATTAACACATGCTCATTTTGATCATATCGGTGCTGTTGATGCGGTAAGAGACGCTTTTCATATTCCTGTGTACGTACATAAAGAAGAAGCAGATTGGTTAGGAGATGCAACTGTAAACGGCTCTCAAATTTTTATGATGAACCGCAGTATTACAGCAAAACCGGCGGATCATATTATTGATGCAGAAGGTACATTAACAATTGGATCATTTAATTTTGAAATTTTTGAGACACCAGGACATTCTCCAGGAAGTATTTCTTATTATAGTAAAGAGGCGAATGCTGTATTCTCAGGAGATGTATTGTTCCAAATGAGCATTGGAAGAACAGATTTACCTGGTGGAAGTTTCGCTGAATTAATTGGAAGTATTGAAGAGAAATTATTTGTATTACCAGATG
Organism: Bacillus sp. M13(2017); assembly: GCF_002218325.1. Taxonomy (NCBI): domain Bacteria; kingdom Bacillati; phylum Bacillota; class Bacilli; order Caryophanales; family Bacillaceae; genus Bacillus; species Bacillus sp. M13(2017). Next base: position 582,018 of record NZ_KZ268500.1, read on the forward strand.
AAACAGCGGTGCTATGTGGACATGGTCCAGAAACAAGCATTGGCTTTGAAAAAGAAAATAATCCGTTTTTACAATAAGGAGTCATTATGGGAATGGAGCTCATTTTAAGAGAATGGATGGGGAAAGAAAAGGATTATTCAATTTCATATAGTACGTATATGAACCTTGTATTGTATACAGAAGGTCATGGATATTATATGAAAGAACGTGAAAAGATTGGAAGACAAGGTGATTTTTTTACAAGTAGCAACGTATCCTCTGTGTTTGCAAAAACTTTTGCTAAACTTTTTATTCGTCTTGTTGAAAATGGTGAAGTTGCTCCGAATATTTGTGAAATTGGTGGAGGAACAGGGAAGTTTGCCTATGATGTTTTACAAGAATGGAAGCAATTATCTCCAAAAACCTTTATTGATTTAAACTATTCAATGATTGAAGTGAGCCCTTTTCATAGAAAATTACAGCAGGAGCACCTTGGCTCATTTTCTAATGTATCGTACTATACCTCTTATAGTGAAATGGGAGATTCTTTCGAGGGAATTCTTTTTTCGAATGAGTTGTTTGATGCATTTCCTGTTGAAATAATTGAGAAAAGAAATGGTATGTTGTATGAAGTGCGTATTACATATACAGAGGAAGGAAACCTTTCGGAAGTATGTAGGCCGTTAGATAAAAGAATTGGTCGCTATTTATTGAAATATAATATTCATATTGCTGAAGGGCAACGTTTTGAAGTACCAATTGTGATGGAGGATTATATAAAAGAAATTGCGAAATGGTTTCAAAAAGGTATATGTATTACAGTTGATTACGGATACACAAAAGAAGAATGGATGCATCCAGCACACCGTGAAGGAAGTTTGCGAGGGTATTATCAGCACAAGCTAATACGTAATCCACTAGCGCATCCAGGTGAAATGGATCTTACTACTCATATTCATTGGGACGAGCTAAAGGAGATGTTTAGTATGCAAGGAATGAGTGCAGTATGGCATAAGAAACAATCTGAGTTCTTGTTAGCTGCAGGGATATTAGAACAGCTTACGAGCCATCAAGATATGAATCCTTTTTCTGAAACGCAAAAACAAAATCGAGCAGTTCGTTCTATGATTTTAAATGGAGGAGTAGGGAGTTCGTTTGATGTTGTTATACATACAAAAGATATGCAACATTTACATTTGGATCGGTATGTAACAATATAAAAAACAAGACACAGTATATACTGTGTCTTGTTTTTTAATACGACTTATGTAGTATTATATATTTCCTCTCATGATATATATTTATATTAAAGATATGAGATAAAAAATATAGAATACGTTCTTTTTCTGCGATTATTAGTCCCTAACCTAATAATACGCGAACGAGTTGAATTATTGTTTCGTTCTCTACTTTGTAATAAATTTCTAATCCTTTTCTTTCACTAGAAACGATTTTAGCGCTTTTTAATTTTGCTAAATGCTGTGAAATTGTAGATTGTGGCATGTTTAATCCAGTATACATTGTAGAAACGTTGCTTGGACCGCGCTCGATTAATCCTTTTACGATACATAAACGAACAGGATGAGCTAGCACTTTTAATAATTCTGCATTACTTTCATATAGTTCTAATTCTTTTTGAAAGGTTTCTAACATGTTCTTTTCCACCTCCGTGTGAGCTATTATACCATACTATACATACCAAAAATTTAAAGAAAAGAAAATAGTTGTTGCAGAAAAAAAGTCCTAAAGTAAAGAAATTGTAAGAAAAGAGACCCTGATGTAAATAAAATAGGTAAATTAGCACGTTTTTGTAAAATGACATTTTTGGGTGAAAATTTCGATGCGTTTTAAAAATTGAAAGATATAAATATATTTGTAACACAATTTTATCATGATTTTCTTATTCTTTCAAATGAATATACTAAATTTTTAAAATAATATGACAAAGGAATTATAATGATATATATAGAATATAAAACAGGTTAAAAGAAAAGAAGCTGAATGTAATTCGCTTCTTTATGGTGATAATGAAATATTTGATTACGGCTGATAAATCTTAGGATAATCAAGTCAGTAGTCATTTATTCTAAAATTCATCTTTTAGCAACGTTAAAAATCTGTGATTCCATATGTTCTCGTAAAAATCAATTGTCTCTTTTGCGGACATAAAAGGATTATTCAACGTAGAGGTTGTTTTCTGTTCCATAAAGTTTTCGTATCCCAGCCCGTGGGCAAACTTAATCGTAGCATCCATACAGTACTCTGTTTGGGCACCACAAAATTCAATGCGATTTACAGATAATTGATCTAAAATTTCTTTTAAGTTTGTTTTATAAAATGAATTTGCATGTGTTTTTCTTACAAAAAAATCTTGTTCTTGAACATCTAGATCGGTATGAATAGTCCAAAGTTCTTTCTCGGGTACTAAATCATCATCACAATGTTGAACAAAAAGGATTGGTTTATTTAATTTTCTGTATGAAGAAATTCTTTTATTTACTTTTGTTAGTAAGTTCTGTAAATCAAATAAATGCTCTCCGCTATAACATACGCCATTTTGTAAATCGATAACGATTAAAATATCTGCACAAGTAACCATTATTTTCACCCCTGTTCATTTCTTAATATATCAATTAATCCATTATTTAGAAATAGATGATATACTTTTATTTTTTTATGGACTATAAGAAAAGAAGAAATTCAAATGAATATAACTAAACCGCATAAAAAGAAGATATGAAAACCTAATCTCATATCTTCTTTTTTCTCTATGCATTTATAGGTTCTTCTACATAAGAAAGGGCATTTTCAAAATCGGATATTAAATCGTTAACATTTTCAAGACCGACTGATAACCGAAGTAATGAATTAGAGATTCCTCTTTCATCACGAGCTTCTTGCGACAGTGCTGCATGTGACATTTTTGCTGGATAAGAAAGAATAGACTCTACAGCTCCTAAACTAACTGCAAAAACAGGTAATTTTACTTTTGATAAAAATTGGCGGAGTGCATCTTCAGACTGCAAAGTAAACGACAAGACCGCGCCAGCTGATGTTGCTTGAGATTGTTGAATATCAAATCCGAGATGTGTTTGTAATCCCGGATAATAGACATTTTGTACTTTAGCGTGCTCTTGTAAATAATGTGCAATTTTATTGGCATTTTTAGCTGAATGCTCGAGGCGTACATGTAATGTTTTTAGACCGCGAAGTACGAGAGAACAATCTTGAGGCCCTAAAATAGCACCGAATGCATTTTGTAAAAATCCAAGCTTTTGAGCGAGTTCTGCATCTTTTACTACTGCTAATCCGGCAGTAACATCACTATGACCAGCAATAAATTTTGTAGCACTATGAAGAACTACATCAGCTCCAAGTTCAAATGGTTTTTGGAATAGTGGTGTCAAAAATGTATTATCAACAAAAGTAAGAGCGCCAATAGACTTTGCGAGTTTAGAAACCTCGCGAATATCTGTCACTTTTAAAAGTGGGTTAGAAGGTGTTTCTACATAAAAGAGCTTTGTATTTGGTTTAATGTTTTGTTTTATTTCTTCTAAATTGGTCATATCAACAAATGTATGTGAAACACCGTAACGGGAGAGTACCTCAGTTATCACTCGGTAAGTGCCTCCGTATACATCTTCAGAAATGAGTACGTGATCACCTTGTGAAAGAAGGAGGAATGCAGTGGAAATCGCTGCAATGCCTGATGCAAAGGCGAATCCTTTTGTTCCGCCTTCTAATAAAGCAATGATATCTTCAAGAGCTTCACGAGTTGGGTTTCCTGACCTGCTATAGTCATATTTTCCGAACGTATCTACATCAAACTGGTGAAAAGTTGATGTGTTATAAATAGGAACGTTCACAGCGCCTGTTTGCGAGTCATGTTTATATTGGTTGTGTAGTAAGAGTGTATCTATAGAATAGCTCATATTCTTACACCTTCTTTTACGAGTTTAATAGCTTGCTTTAAGTCTTGAATTAAATCGTTACTATTTTCAATGCCAACTGAGAATCGAAGAAGACGATTACATACGCCGTTTGCTGTTCTAATTTCTTCAGGAATATCAGCATGTGTTTGCGTTGCTGGATAAGTCATTAAACTTTCTACACCACCAAGACTTTCGGCAAATGTAATTAAGGATAAAGACTGTAAGAATGGATTAATCCAAGCTTCATCTTTAAGGCGGAATGAAATCATGCCGCCTCTTCCTGGATAAAATACATCTGTTACCCCGTCTTCATCGTTTAAATACGCAACAACTGCTTTCGCATTTTCTTCGTGTTGTCTCATGCGAAGCGCTAACGTTTTCATACCGCGAATTAATAACCATGAGTCAAATGGACTTAAAACTGCACCTGATGCATTATGATAATGAGCGATTTCCTCGCAAAGTTCCTTTCCTTTTGCAACGACAAGCCCGCTTAGTACATCGTTATGTCCCCCTAAATATTTCGTTGCGCTATGAAGTACAATGTCAGCACCTTCTGTTAATGGTTGCTGTATATAAGGTGTGTAGAATGTGTTGTCTACAATAAGAAGTAGTCCGTGCCTTTTCGCGACAGTTGCGACAGCAGCAATATCAGTAACTTGCATTAATGGATTAGTTGGAGTTTCTATGAAAATAGCCTTCACTTCAGTTGTGATAGCTTGCTCAATTTGTTTAATAGACTGTGTATTTACGTATCTACATCGAACATTCCACTTTTTTTCATGCTCAGAAAATAATCGATACGTTCCCCCGTATAAATCTTCAGATACAATAAGTTCGTCTCCAGAGCGGAATAGAGAAAGGACGAGGAGAACAGCCGCCATCCCTGAACTACAGGCATAACCTTGTTCGCCATATTCTAAGTCTGCGATCGCCCGTTCTAAAAGACCGCGAGTTGGATTGCCAGTTCGTGAATAGTCAAAGCCAGTAGATTTACCAATTCCTTCGTGACGATAAGCGGTTGAGAAATAAACTGGTGGATTAACCGTTCCAGTTTTAGTTTCACTGCGATTTCCGATTTGTGCTAGTTTTGTTTCGATTGTTGACATGTGAAAATTCCTCCTTTTTAAATTGAAACATTAAGTGAATATAAAATAAAAAAAGCCTTCTAAGAAGAAGGCTTTCGGTTTAAATAGAGTCTTCTTCTCATCTGTCAAATCTTTCACAATTTGCTGGAATTAGCACCTTATTAACAAAATGTTAATGGTTGCTGAGGCGTCACAGGGCCAGTCCCTCTACCTCTCTAGATAAGAATGTTCGTATGAAATTTTTATTATGTTTTTAACTTTACAACAAAAGATAATTGAATTGCAACTTTATTTTAAATAATTTTTATTTTTCCGCAATTGTCATTGACTTTTACTTTTGTGCATGCTAAATTTATAAAAAATTAACAAACATTGTTAAAAGGGGAACACATTTCCTTTTAGCTACATAAATAAAATAATAAAGACAACTCTTATTGAGAGCGGTGGAGGGAAAGGCCCTGTGAAACCCGGCAACCTTCAAACGAAATGTTTGAAACGGTGCTAATACCTGCAAAACGAATGTTTTGCATAATAAGAGGAGGAACGATTATGTCCCCCTCTTCAAAGTGAAGAGGGGTTTTTTATATTGATAGAAATGAGGGAGATTCGTGAAATTACTAGATTTATTATCAAAAGGAATTGTAATAGGTGATGGTGCGGTTGGGACGTTATTGCATTCACATGGTTTGCAAAGTAGTTTTGAAGAATTGAATGTATCTGATCCAGACTTAATTATATCAATTCATAAACAATATGTAGCTGCTGGAGCAGATGTAATTCAAACGAATACGTATGGAGCAAATGAGGCGAAATTACGTATGTATGGTTTAGAAAATCAAGTTACAGAAATTAATAGAGCGGCAGTAAAACTGGCGAAAGCATCTGTGGCAGATAAAAATGCAATTTTAGGAACAATCGGTGGTATGAAACATATCGGAGCTGTTACAACGACTGATATGGAAAGAGAGTTTATGTTACTTGAACAGGCGGAGGCTTTACTAGAAGAACAGGTTGATGGATTACTATTAGAAACTTTTTACGATGAATTTGAATTACTTCATGCCGTTAAAGTATTGCGTAAGCAAACGAATATTCCAATTGTTGCTCAATTAGCGTTACATGAAGCAGGTACGACTCAAAATGGAAATGATGTCAATGAAATATTAAAGCAACTTATAGATTACGGTGCAAATGTTGTTGGATTGAATTGTCAACTAGGGCCGCTTCATATGACGGAAGCTTTCAAAATGATATCGATTCCGCAAAATGGCTATTTATCAGCATACCCAAATGCAGGTCTCCCGAATTATGTGGAGGGACGTTACGTATATGAGGGAAGCCCAGCTTATTTCGAAGCGATGACACCGAGATTTATTGAGCAAGGTATTCGGTTATTGGGTGGTTGTTGTGGTACGACTCCAGAACATATTCAAAGTATGAAGCGCGCTGTTGCGAATATTACCCCTGTAATAGAAAAAGACACGATTCAAAGGCCGAAAGTCGTTCATACGCATGAGAAACGCTCGAAGGCTCACGTCACTCTAGCAGAGAAAGCGAAAAAACAAACGACAGTTGTAGTGGAATTAGATCCACCGAAAACGTTAGATACACAGCGTTTTTTTGAAGGAGCAAGAGCGTTAAAAAGAGCGGGAGCAGATGCTATTACTCTAGCAGATAATTCATTAGCATCACCTCGTGTTTCTAATATGGCAATGGGTGCGTTATTAACGAAGCATGATATCCCGGTATTGACGCATTTAACGTGTAGAGATCATAACGTCATTGGACTACAATCTCATTTGTTAGGTTTATCGGCGTTAGGGATGGAAGAAGTGTTAGCTTTAACTGGTGATCCAGCGCGCGTTGGTGATTTTCCCGGTGCCACTTCTGTATATGATTTATCCTCTATTGAGCTTATTAAAATGATTAAAGAAATGAACGGTGGACGTTCAATTTTAGGGAAATCAATTGGACCGGCGACAAGGTTTTCTGTAGGCGGCGCATTTAATCCTCATGTAAGGCACTTAAAAGCAGCGGTTAAGCGGATGGAACGAAAAATAGATGCTGGAGCGGAGTATTTTTTAACTCAGCCAATTTATGATATCAAGTTAATTGAAGAAGTGTATGAAGCGACAAAGCATTTGGAACAACCTATTTTTATTGGAATTATGCCGTTAGTAAGTAAGCGGAATGCAGATTTTCTTCATTTTGAGGTGCCGGGTATTACTCTTCCTGAAGAAATAAGAGAGAGAATGGATGGACATGAAACGAAAGAGGCAGCAATTGAGGAAGGGATTCGCATTTCACAAGAATTGATTGACGCAGCGATGAAATATTTTAATGGTATTTATCTTATTACACCATTTTTAAAGTATGAAATTACAGAACATCTTGTTAAATATGTAAGAGAAAAGCAAGAAGTGAAAGAAGGTATTAATTGATGAAGTGTATAGAAGAAAAATTAAAAAATAGCATTTTAATATTAGATGGTGCAATGGGGACAATGATTCAGCAAGAGGATTTAACTGCTGAAGATTTCGGAGGGGAAGAGTACGAGGGCTGTAATGAATATTTAGTAGAAACAAGACCAGACGTTATTTTAAAGATTCATAAAGCTTATATTGAAGCTGGAGCGGATATTATTGAAACAAATACATTTGGGGCAACGAATATTGTACTAAGTGATTATGAGCTGTCTCATTTAGATGAAGAACTAAATGAAAAGGCAGCACTTTTGGCGAAGCAAGCTGTTAAAGAAAGCGGGAAGGAAGTATATGTTGCGGGAGCGATGGGACCAACAACGAAAGCAATTAGTGTTACTGGTGGTGTGACTTTTGAAGAATTGATTGAGGCTTATACAAGGCAAGCACGAGGATTATTAAAAGGAGAAGTTGATGTATTACTCGTTGAGACGAGTCAAGATATGCGTAACGTGAAAGCAGCTTATATTGGAATTCAAGCTGCATTTGAAGAACTGAAAAAAACGGTTCCTATTATGATTTCAGGAACGATTGAGCCAATGGGAACGACTCTGGCTGGGCAAACAATTGAAGCTTTTTATTTATCAGTAGAACATATGAAACCATTATCTGTTGGGTTAAACTGTGCGACTGGTCCGGAGTTTATGAGGGACCATATTCGTTCACTATCTGATTTATCGGAGTGTTACATTTCTTGTTATCCAAATGCAGGTCTTCCTGATGAAGATGGACATTACCATGAATCTCCATCTTCTCTTGCTGAAAAGGTGAAGCGATTTGCTGAAGAAGGATGGGTTAATATTATTGGTGGTTGTTGTGGCACGACACCAGAACATATAAAAGCAATGAAATCCGCGCTAGCACCTCTTAAGCCTCGTGACCATCATGAGAGAGAAGGACATGGAGTTAGTGGATTAGAAGCACTGCAATATGATGAGTCTATGAGACCGTTATTTGTGGGTGAAAGAACGAATGTTATTGGGTCACGTAAATTTAAACGATTAGTAGCAGAAGGGAAATTTGAAGAGGCTGCTGAAGTGGCAAGAGCGCAAGTGAAGAAAAATGCTCATATTATTGACATTTGTATGGCAGATCCTGATCGCGATGAAATAGAAGATATGGAAAACTTCTTAGCAGAAGTTACGAAAGTTTTAAAAGTACCGATTATGATTGATTCAACAGATGAAAATGTGATGGAGCGAGCTCTTACTTATATTCAAGGAAAAGCTGTTATTAATTCAATTAATTTAGAAGATGGAGAAGAACGATTTAAAAAAGTGACACCGCTTCTTCAGAAGTATGGTGCCGCTATAGTTGTAGGAACAATTGATGAAGACGGTATGGCGGTTAGTGCGGAACGAAAGATAGAAATTGCGAAAAGAAGCTATGAATTACTTACAAAGAAGTATGGAATACGCCCGTCAGATATTATTTTTGATGCACTTGTGTTTCCAGTAGGGACAGGTGATGAAGAATATATTGGTTCAGCGGCAGCGACTATAGAAGGAATTCGCCTTATTAAAGAAGCGTTACCAGAGTGTTTAACGATTTTAGGTGTAAGTAACATATCATTTGGTTTACCACCGGCTGGACGTGAAGTATTAAATTCAGTTTTTTTATACCATGCTACGAAAGCAGGATTAGATTACGCGATTGTGAATACGGAAAAATTAGAACGCTATGCGTCGATTCCAGAGGAAGAAAAACGACTTGCAGATGCATTACTGTTTGAAACGACGAAAGAGACATTGGAAGAATTTACAAATTTTTACCGAGTTGCTAAAAAGAAAGATGTCGTTGTGCAAGAAACGTTAACGCTTGATGAAAGACTAGCAAATTATATTGTAGAAGGTACGAAACAAGGATTACACGAGGATTTAAGTCTTGCACTTGAAGAAGGAAGAAAACCTCTTGATATTATTAACGGTCCGCTTATGACAGGGATGGACGAGGTAGGACGACTATTTAATAATAATGAACTTATTGTTGCTGAAGTATTGCAAAGTGCCGAAAGTATGAAAGCCGCTGTAAGCTATTTAGAGCCACATATGGAATCTAGTGATAGTGCGAAAAAAGGGAAAGTGTTATTAGCAACTGTAAAAGGTGACGTGCATGATATTGGGAAAAATCTCGTTGAAATTATTTTAGCGAATAACGGATATGAGATTATTAATTTAGGAATTAATGTACGTTCGGATCGAATTGTTCAAGAAGTACAAGAAAAGAAGCCAGACATTATAGGTCTTTCAGGTTTATTAGTAAAATCAGCGCAACAAATGGTAACGACTGCTGAAGATTTAAAAGCAGCAAATATTGATGTGCCCATTGTTGTAGGTGGTGCAGCGTTAACGAGAAAGTTTACAGATAATCGGATTTCACCATCATATAAAGGGCTCGTTTGTTATGCGAGTGATGCGATGACGGGGCTCGATATTATTAATAAGCTTCAAAAAGAAGAAGAGCGTGAGAAGATGAAACAGGATAAAAAAGAACGTCATCTTCATATCGTAAAAAAAGAGGAGAAGAAAGTAGAAATTCCAGCAGTAATTGAGCTATTACCGAAGGCTGAAGTTATCGTGCCTGATTCAACAAAACGAATTGTATTACGCGATATTCCGGCCCTTCATCTCGCCCCATTTTTAAATAGACAAATGCTACTTGGGCATCACCTTGGATTAAAAGGAAATGTGAAGAAGCTTTTGAAAGAGGGAGATAAGAGAGCGCATGAATTAAATGATTTAATAGATGAATTATTGCAGGAAGGACAATCTTGGTTAAAGCCGAAAGCAGTGTATCAATTTTTCCCAGCGCAAAGCGACGGACAAAACATTGTAATATATGATCCAGAAGATCATACACGTGTTATAGAGCGTTTCACATTCCCTAGACAAGGAAAGGCCCCCTATCGTACTTTAAGTGATTATTTGCGCCCAATTGGAGATGAGATGGACTATGTTGCTTTCTTATCTGTTACGGTTGGGGAAGGAGTTCGGGACATTGCTGAAGAGTGGAAGGGGAAAGGTGATTACTTACGTAGTCATGCCATTCAATCGTTAGCGCTTGAATTAGCAGAAGGACTTGCTGAAAAAACACATATGCTCATTCGTGATCGCTGGGGCATTCCGGACTCACCTGAACTGACGATGGAAGAACGTTTCCGTACGAAATATAGAGGAATACGTGTGTCATTTGGTTATCCAGCGTGTCCAGAACTTGCAGATCAAGAAAAGCTATTTCGCTTAATTCATCCAGAGGAAATAGGTATTTCATTAACAGAAGGATTCATGATGGAGCCAGAAGCATCCGTAACGGCTATGGTATTTTCTCACCCTGAGGCAAGATATTTTAGTGTATTATAGTCTTGAAGGGGGAGACGTATGAAGAAAATAGTCTTTACAGGTGGCGGTTCGGCAGGACATGTAACACCTAATTTAGCCATTATCCCATATTTACAGGAAGACAACTGGGATATCTCTTATATTGGTTCTCATCAAGGTATTGAGAAAACGATTATAGAAAAGGAAGGCATTCCCTACTATAGTATTTCGAGTGGAAAGCTACGTCGTTATTTTGATTTGAAAAATATAAAAGATCCTTTTCTTGTAATGAAGGGTGTTATGGATGCGTATGTAAGGATTCGAAAACTAAAACCAGATGTGATTTTTTCAAAAGGCGGTTTCGTATCTGTACCAGTCGTAATTGGAGGATGGCTAAATAGAGTACCAGTTTTATTACATGAATCTGATATGACGCCAGGACTAGCAAATAAAATTGCGCTTCGTTTTGCTTCGAAAATATTTGTTACATTTGAAGAAGCAGCGAAACATTTACCGAAAGAAAAAGTAATATATACGGGATCTCCTGTACGTGAAGAAGTGCTGAAGGGAAATCGTGAAAAAGGTTTAGCATTTTTAGGTTTTTCACGTAAAAAGCCAGTTATTACGATTATGGGGGGCAGCTTGGGCGCGAAAAAAATTAATGATACGGCTCGAGAAGCATTACCAGAACTTCTTAACAAGTATCAAATTGTTCACCTTTGCGGAAAAGGTAACCTTGACGAAAGTTTACAAAATAAAGATGGATATAGACAATTTGAATATGTACATGGAGAACTGCCAGATATATTAGCGGTAACAGATTTTGTTATTTCACGCGCGGGCTCCAACGCAATTTTTGAATTTTTAACATTACAAAAGCCGATGGTTTTAATTCCATTATCGAAATTTGCAAGCCGTGGAGATCAAATATTAAATGCAGAGTCCTTTGAAAGGAAAGGGTATGCCTCCGTATTATATGAAGAAGATGTAACTGTAAAATCTCTTATAAAGTATGTCGAAGAATTGAATCAAAATAATGAGAAGTATAAAACAGCACTAAAAAAATATAATGGAAAAGAAGCAATTAAAACAATCATTCAAAATATTTCAGAGGCATGATGAAACAATCATGCCTCTTTTAGTAGGGTGAAAGATTCCAAGAATTGATATTTTTATGTTACAATAAAGTGAAACTTTAATCAGTTGGGTGCATCCCACATCTAACTTCTTTACTTTTACTGAATTTTGAGGAGGGAGTCTTACTGCCCTCAAATAGCGGGATAACAAATGGGTTAATAGGGAAATTCCAATTAATGAAGCGTGAAAATACGAATGGATTAGGAGTGACTGTGTTGGAGCTAAGTCTCTATGAAAATACTGCACTTATTATATGCTTTGTGTTGTACGTTGGTAGTGTTATTGTTTATATTTCAAGGAAATTTTCGCAAGAAAGAGAGCTTGAAAAGTCAGAGATAACAGCTGAACTAGAAATGTTAGCTGATGAAAGTTATAAAAAACAAAAAATAAAAGAAGACCATGAAGCATCTCATCATTTAAACGCAAATAAGTTTTAAAGATGGGGATTTTTTTTGAAGTTGTTCTTTATTATAGCTATAACAAATAACGCTAAAAAGGAGTTTCCCCATACATAATGAAGGAGTGTATATAAATGAATTTTTATATCGCCTCAGGTTTCCAAAATAAACATCTTGTACGTTCCGTAGCAAATGAACTGAAACATGCAGGATGGCACCATACATATGATTGGACAAAAAACGAAAGAGTAGCGAATGAAGAACAATTAAGAGAAATTGGTCAGGCAGAACAAAACGCTGTAAAAAAAGCGGATGTATTTTTACTTATATTAGATGGCGGAAACGGGAGCCATACAAAGTTTGGAATGGCGATTGCACTAGAGAAAACGATATATGTATATCAGGCAGAAAACCCGCTCCAAACAACGTTCTATCACTTGCCGGAAATAAATATTTTTGAAGGAGATGTAGCTGAGTTTGCATCTTATGTTATGAATCATATGAAATAATAGTAACTACCTAAAAGGTTATAAAAGTGATCTTTTGGGTACAGTGATGATAAGAAACGTATATAAAGGAGTACATAATATGAAATTAGAAAATGGATGGGAAACGAGCTTTTTAGAAGTCGTACAAAATAGTGAATTTAAGAAAGAGGCACTTCTTAGTCAATTGCTTTGTCAGGATAGTGAAGAAGTAGAAGAGCTTGTGGATGATTACGGCTACGAAGAACTTGTTGAACGTGAACATGATGATGAGTTAGCTGAAATCTTAGGAGAAGAACTTTTTAGTGAGATGGAACGCCAAGTATTCTTATCTTCAAACCCAGAAGAAAAACTTATTTCATTCGTCAATGGATTAGGTTTTCATGTGCTAGATTGGATAGTTCTTCTTGAAACAGAATTTGGCATTGATAGTGCAAGCTTTACATCAGATGCTGTGAAGGTGTTAGAAAAGCGTTTCAGACAATTTCCATACATAGAGGACAAGACAATTTTTGATATGACATTTGGAGAATCGATGGATGTATTAGAATCTGTTACAGGATTACAACTAAAGGAAAAGATGAACGTATAATGAAAAAAGAACGTGATTGGATCACGTTCTTTTTTACATAATAATAATTTTATCATCTAGTTTTGTCTGCCCGGTAAGAAGTGCGTTTAAATATTCCACTTTTCTTATACAAGCTTGTATATGTCTTTCAATCTCTTGTAACTCTGCTTGGTGATGTGTTTCAATTGGATGAATTTGTACGTTGAATTTTTCAAATTGACTACTATATGTTATTTCTGCATAGCCGCTCATAATATCGGTTTCGTTATGAAATAAAAATTGCTTCGTTTTGTCACAGAATGATACATCCTGAAAGCCATATACTTTTAATGCTTCAATTACTTTTTTAATCATTTTTGTATTCATTTTTTAACCCTCTTTGCGAAGTTCTACTTATATATTATAACATAAAAAATTACATAGAAAGCGCTTCCAAATGTATTTTATTATAAACTTTACGTTTCAATCACAAAAATGAAACAAAGAAAAAATAATTGTAAAGAAGGAAGGACTCTTTTATTGTTTCGTCATATATATAGAGAAATAGTGCAATGAAAGGAAATTTTCCGAGGTGGAGATCGTATTTCCAATTTGAGCGCAGTAAAAGAGGTGAGAATCTTGAACTTTGATATTGTAGGACAAAAAGCATATATAAAAGATGGACCGCATCGGAACCGAATTGGAATTGTAAAGAAAAACAAGACAAAATTAGCATCGCAGTTTGCTATTGTAATTGGAGAACAAATCATTGATGTAGAGCTAAAGGATATCGTGTTAGTTGGAGTAGACGTAGGACAATTTCATAAATGGTGCGAACAAAATGGTTATTTGTGAAAAGGACGGGCTGTGAGATAATGAAATATATTTGAGGAAAGAGGATATGTTATTGTATTCTCTTTTTCTATGTTTAAGGAGGCGAAAATGAAATATAAAGAACAGGAGTTTATGTTGGAGTTAAAAGAGAACATTCAATGTATGGAGAAGGAAATAGAGCGAATATCACTTAAACTGCATAAAGAGTATTCGCATTTATAAATAGAAAAACACATGGAATTAGATATGGGATTTGCAAGAGAAAAAGAGAATCCCTTTGAGGTGGGTTATTATTCATCAGTTGCTATAGCTATATTAGATGAAGAAAAAGAGATGATTGAATTTCATAATATTCTAATTTGGAAATGCGAAAGAATCTTTTTAGGAATGCCAATTCAATCAAACATTTTGGGGAGTAAGAAAGTAGGGGAACTCGCTGATGAATCTTGTTATGAGATTGAGGAAGAGTTAAAAGAGTAACTAGAAGAATACTTGGAGTGATAATTCTCAAGATAAAATCTATAAAGAGGGAACGGAATAAAAAAGACGCTAACAATTGTATGTTAGCGTCTTTTTTCATTATGAAGCAATTTCACCAGTTTTTGTATCATCTTGATTGTACGTATCTTGATCTAATTCACCAAGCCATTTACTTGAAATAAGACCTGCTGTCATAGAACCACTTACGTTAAGAGCTGTACGCCCCATATCGATTAATGGCTCAACCGAGATAACTAGAGCAACAATACCGATTGGTAAGTTCATCGTAGATAGTACGATTAAAGCTGCGAATGTTGCGCCGCCACCAACTCCGGCAACACCGAATGAGCTAATAGCAACAACAGCGATTAAAGTTAAAATAAATTGTGGTTGTAATGGATCAATTCCTACAGTTGGAGCGACCATCATTGCAAGCATTGCTGGATAAATACCTGCGCAACCGTTTTGTCCGATAGATACCCCAAATGAAGCTGCGAAGTTTGCAATTCCTTCGGAAATACCAAGCTTTTCTTTTTGAGCTTCAATATTTAATGGCATCGCACCAGCACTAGAGCGAGATGTGAATGCAAAAGTTAGTACAGGGAACACTTTTTTCAAATATTGAATTGGATTTAAACCAGACAATGCAATTAATAATAAGTGAATGATAAACATTACGATAAGTGCTACGTAAGAGGCTAACACGAAGTTACCAAGTTTTAAAATAGCATTTATATCGCTACCAGCAACTGTTTTTGCCATAAGAGCTAATACGCCGTATGGAGTAAGGCGTAAAATTAATGTTACCATACGCATTACGATTGCATATACAGCATCAAGCATATTCTTAAATAGTTCTGCTTGTTCTGGATATTTTCGTTTTACACCTATAAAGGCAATGCCGATAAAGGCTGCAAATATTACGACAGAAATTGTTGATGTTGGACGAGCGCCTGTTAAATCAAGAAACGGATTTGTAGGTAATAGCTCTAATAATTTATCTGGAATTGTTGTCTTTTCAATAGAAGTAAATCTTTCTTCAACTAGTTTCAGACGAGCAGATTCTGCATCACCTTGTTGTAGGCCTGTTGCAGATACATCAAATCCTGCACTTGCAGCGATACCGACAGCTGCAGCGATTCCTGTAGTAAGAATTAAAATACCGATAATAAGGCCACTAATTTTACCAAGATTTTTCGTTAACTGTAATTTTGTAAATGCTGAAATAATAGATACTAAAATAAGTGGCATAACGATCATTTGAAGTAATTTTACATAACCGTTACCGATTAAGCCAAACCAAGTATTTGATTCAATAATTACTTTAGAAGTTGGCTCATAAATAAATTGTAATATAAGACCGAATAAAATACCGACTCCTAAAGCGGTAAATACACGTTTATTAAAAGATACATGCTTACGTTGCATATAATATAATACGCCAACTAAGATGAGCATGACTGCAACGTTAATTCCGACAAGCAGTGTATTCATGTTGATTCCCCCTAATTCCAATCTGTTATATAGAATATAAGGTAATAAAACCTATAAGTCAACTAGGAAATTACGGAATTAAAAAAAAGATGGCAAAATGCCATCTTTTAATGTCCAGCTCCAGGCACAAGTAAGAATGTCGTGTAGTATGTAAATCCTATGAAGAAAACAGTTAAATATGCCCCGAATACGTATATATACATACGCTCTGTTAATTTTAAATAGCTTAAAAGTACGAAGAATCCTGTTTGTCCTAAAAATAGTAGTGCGGCCTGTTGCATATCCCCTACGTAAAACATAACCGAGAAAATTCCAGTCCAAAAGCCGAGAACGCGAAACATGCGCTCCATGCCATCTCCCTCCTTTTCTAAAAAAAGTAAACCTCACCTCATTATAGTTTATTTTTCTTACTATTGTAAATATTCGTTCATATAAAAAGAAGCCATTTATAAATGGCTTCTTTTTATATGAGAAATTAAATTGTTAGTTTATAATTACAAGATTTACATCCATCTAATAGACTATCATTTCGAGTTAATTCCATGTTAGGGAATAGGATTTCAAAAATTCCTTTCATCATATCTCCGTGCATGTTACAAATTTCAGTTGGGTGATGAACAGCAACTTCCTTAAATGGACAATTGTGTACATCATAGAAAATTTTTGTTCCATCTGCACTTAATTCAAATGCAGGTGATAAGCCAGCTGTTGAGAAAGCTTCTTTTGCAATTTGAACCTTTTGTTCCACTGTTAAAGCATCTTCACTCACATTTAAACGCAGCATATGTTGTTGCATTAATTCTGCCCCAAATTGTTTTCCTGTTTCGTATAGCGCTTTCTCACCAGCAGCGCCAAGGCTAAGTAAAGAATTGAATGCGATTCTTGCTAACAATTGATAATCACGGAATGGAAATTGCAATTGAATAACATCTTCAGATAAGACATATAATCTGCTTGGTCTTCCGCCTTTTCCAGTTTTCTTCGTTTCCGATTTAAGCATATGAACATCTTCTAATTTAGATAAATGTAAACGTGCTACGTTTGGATGAATATCGAATTCATCTGCAATTTCTTGTACCGTTACGTAACTATGTTTTTGCGAAATATATTTATAAATGTAATAACGAGTTGGGTCAGCTAAAACACCTGTAATTTTTAAAGCTTGTTCCATGAGGATCTCCACCTTTATCACTTTATCCAAGATAATAACATTATAATACAGATAAACATAAGTATAGGTAATTTCAGACAATAATTCGGAAATTGTTCATAATTTCACAAACATATTTTTCCTTTTTCTTCTATTGAAAATACAAAAGTCCCAATTTTTATTGCGCATGTTTTCATGCTATATACATAGTGAGGAGGGAAAAGTGATGAATGGGATTGGAATTTTTGCGAATGCAATTTTAAAAGAAGCGTGTAGGGTACAAGCGTCAGATTTACATATTGTGCCCCGGCAGAAGGATGTAGCGGTGCAACTACGTATAGGAAAAGATTTAATGACGAGACAGTGTATTGAAAAGGAGTTTGGAGAAAAACTTGTCTCACATTTCAAATTTTTAGCATCTATGGACATAGGAGAGAAACGGAAGCCACAGAATGGTTCGTTGTATTTGCAAATTGATGGACAAGAAGTGTATTTACGCCTTTCAACACTTCCAACAGTATATCAAGAAAGTCTTGTTATTCGCCTCCATTTACAAGCATCTGTTCAGCCCTTATCACATCTTTCGTTATTTCCAAGTACAGCAGCAAAACTACTCTCGTTTTTACGCTATTCACAGGGGCTACTCGTGTTTACTGGACCGACTGGATCTGGGAAGACGACGACAATGTATGCATTATTAGAGGTAATTAGAAAAAAGAAAACACGCCGCATCATTACACTTGAAGATCCGGTTGAAAAAAGAAGTGACGATGTATTACAAATTCAAATAAATGAAAAAGCGGGTCTCACATATGAAACAGGATTAAAGGCTATTTTACGTCATGATCCAGATATTATTTTAGTCGGTGAAATACGTGATGAAGAAACAGCAAAAATAGCTATAAGAGCAAGTTTGACAGGACATTTAGTAATGACAACGCTGCATACGAATGATGCGAAAGGAGCAATCATTCGTTTCATGGATTATGGTATAACGAGGCAAGAGATTGAACAGTCTTTATTGGCTGTGGCTGCACAGCGACTTGTCGAATTGAAGTGTCCGTTTTGCAGAGGAAAGTGCTCAACTTTATGTAAATCAATGAGGCAAGTAAGGCAAGCAAGCATTTATGAGCTACTATATGGATATGAGTTAAAACAAGCGCTTAAAGAAGCAGATGGAGAATGTGTTACTTACAAACATGAGACTTTAGAATCGTCAATACGAAAAGGATATGCTTTAGGTTTTTTAGAAGAAGATGTTTATGTTTAAGAAAACTTGGAGTTTAAGTGATCAAGTAGTATTGTTGAAACGTTTAGGAGAATTATTAGAAAAAGGCTACTCTCTTTTACAAGCATTAGAATTTTTACAGTTTCAATTACCTGTAGAAAAGAAAGTACAATTGCAGGGCATGATTGAGGGGTTAAAAGATGGGAAAAGTCTACACGATTCTTTTCATCAGTTAAAGTTTCATCAGGACATGTTAAGTTATTTATTTTATGCCGAGCAACATGGTGATATTTCTTTTGCTTTGCAACAAGGAAGTGCACTTCTTTATAAGAAAGATAAGTATAGGAGAGACATGATGAAAATAATGCAGTATCCTATGTTTTTGATGTTTTTTTTACTAATCATGCTTTTTATTTTTAAACTCATTTTATTACCTCAGGTTGAAATGGTTTATAGTTCGTTCGGTTCTAATACACCACTACTTACAGAACAAATTCTAAGTGCAATAAAACTGCTACCTTACATTATTTTAACCGCTATTTTAACTGTTATTATTGGATGTAGTTTATATATGTTGTATTTTAGGAAACTTCCACATATTAGACAGGTAAAAATCATGCTTCGTATTCCTCTCATCAAAACATTTCTTATTTTAAAGCATTCACATTATTTTGCTACTCAGTTGAGTGGTTTATTAAATGGTGGACTATCAGTATGCGAAGCTTTAACAATAATGATGGAGCAAAGATATCATCCGTTCTTTCAATATGAAGCGAGCCGGATTGAAAGACAATTAATTGGAGGAGAACAGTTACAATCTATCATTGCTAAAAGTGGGTATTACGAGAAAGAACTTTCTTATGTTATTACGCATGGACAAGCAAACGGCAATTTAGGGATTGAATTAGGTGACTATAGCGATCTTATTATGGAAAAGATGGAACGGAAAATTAAACATATGTTAGTTATCATTCAGCCTATTTTATTTACATGTATTGGAGGAATCGTTGTCCTTATGTATTTAGCGATGATTATGCCGATGTTTCAAATGATGGATTCTATTTAGGGGGCATTTGTATGCAAAATGAGGAAGGATTTACTCTGTTAGAGATGCTATTAGTAATGGTTGTCATAACTATATTATTACTATTAATTATTCCGAATGTAGTTACACAGCGCTCATCGGTCCAAGGAAAAGGGTGTGCAGCTTACGTGAAATCTATAGAAGCGCAAATACAAGTATATCAATTACAACATAATAAAATTCCATCGTTAAAAGAACTGGCAGATGAAAAGTATATTACAACTGATAAGTGTCCGAATGGCGAATCTATTCATATATCAGATGATGGCACAGTATCAATTAGGGCATTGTGAAACAGCAAGGATTTACTTTTTTAGAAATGTTACTCGTTTTATTTGCTATTTCTGTATTAAGTATAGTTACGTATTTTAGTGTTCATTCCTTATACGAGCGACAAAAAGTTGAACAATTTTTGAGACAGTTTTCAAATGATATTTTATATATGCAGCAATTAGCGATAAACCGTCAAAAGCACTATACATTACGTTGGCATAAAGATAGAAATATGTATGCTATAAAAGAGTCAGGTACAAAGTATTATATCGTCAAGCGAGAGTATGAAGAAGATATACAAATCGATTTGCATACGTTTCCAAATCCGATGACATATAATCCAAGTGGAAATATTAATAGAGGTGGTACGATTATAATTTCGTATAGAAATTATAAATATGAAATTGTATTTCAGCTTGGAAGAGGGAGATTTACGTATCGTGAAATGTCAAAAAGGATCCATAATGGCTGAAATGATTGTATCGTTAAGTGTTTTAATGATGGCTGTATCGTTACTACTACCGCAAACAGCATTAGTTATGCAAGAAAGAAAAAATATACAAATTCGTTATAAGGCATCTGGGTTATTAAAAAAAGAAGCAGCTATATATATGTATGGAAATGAAGAAAAGCGAATAATAGAAAAGAATATAAATGGAATTGTGTATTACACATATTGGGGAGGCAACGAAGTTTGTACCATGTGGAGAGATGTGAAAGACAGAATGATGGAACAATGCTTTTATGTAGGAGAAAAAATAAATTAGAATTTGGTTTTTCATTAATAGAAATGATTGTATGTCTGTTTCTATTATCAATATTTTTTTTGCTCTTTCCCCGCCTACATTTCATTGAAATGGAAAATAAACAGTCGAAAGGGTTAAATGATTGGGAGTGGAATGTGTTTTTAGGTCAAATGCAATTGGAGTTTCGTGAAGTATCATCTGGAGAACAGCTAGCATTTGAAAATGGAGAAAGTATTTTACGATTCCGATCGCGTAATGGGAGTGAAGTATCGTATGAAAAAGAGAATAGTCGTCTTATAAGAAAGGTAAATAGGCGCGGGAGGGAAGTTGTTTTACAAAATATTGGAACGGTTTCTTACAAACTAACACCTCATGTACTCATTATAAATGTGAAAGATACTAGTGGGGAAATATATGAAGGTGTAGTTATGCGATATAGCGAAATAGGAATAAACGTATGAGAAAGCAAAATGGATTTACAATGCCTGGGACGATTATCTTTCTTATTTTATTAACTTCTTTTTTTATATACGAAACAAATATGTTGTTTACAGATAAAAATTTTTATATAGAAATAGAACAAAAGTTTTTACTGGATGAACTACTTAACCGATCTATTACAGATATAAAAAAAGACTTACAGCAACAAGAAAATGAAGGTACATTCTTCTTTCAGTATGAAAAGGGAGAAGCGAGTGGAAATTATGTCTTTGAAAATGATTTAATTCTCGTTGCGTTACAGTGCACACTCAAACAGGAAGCTTTCTATACGGTGAGCTTTCGGTATAGAAAAAAGGATGGAAAAATAGTCGATTGGATAGAAGGATAATATGTAAAAAATACGAAGAAAAACCAGGGATTTCTATTGTAAATTGAATTGATTTTTTAGAAGAAATGGATAAATATAATGATTAAAAGTTTAAATTTTCTCAAAAAAGAGAAAGGTAGAAAGAATGTGATATATTCATGCTATCCAATCATTATTTTTAGGGAGAATAGGGAAATGACAAACAACAATCAAATAGGTGAAAATAAGGAACAAACTATTTTTGATCATAAAGGAAATACGATTATGACAGAAGATAGAGAAATACACATTATTTCAAAATTCGAAGAACCTCTTATTGTCGTATTAGCAAATGTACTGAGTGATGAAGAGTGTGATGAATTAATTGAAATGTCTAAAAATAAAATGAAGCGTTCTAAAGTTGGTTCATCACGTGATGTAAATGATATTCGAACAAGTAGCGGTGCATTTTTAGAAGACAGTGAACTTACTTTAAAGATTGAAAAACGAATTTCATCTATCATGAATGTTCCTGCGTCGCATGGTGAAGGATTGCACATTTTAAATTATGAAGTGGATCAACAATATAAAGCACACTATGATTATTTTGCGGAACATAGTAGATCAGCTGCTAACAATCGTATTAGTACGCTTGTAATGTACTTAAATGATGTAGAAGAAGGCGGGGAAACGTACTTCCCGAAATTAAATCTTTCTGTACACCCTAGAAAGGGAATGGCAGTATACTTTGAGTATTTTTATCAAGATCAATCACTAAATGAGCTTACGTTACACGGAGGGGCACCTGTAACGAAAGGCGAGAAATGGATTGCAACGCAGTGGGTGAGAAGAGGTACTTATAAGTAAAAGCGAGTGTTACGTTTTGTTCTTCATAGTATAAGAACAAAACGTTTTTTATTAAACAAAGTAGCATCTTTCGTTATAATAACAATTAATAAATGACGATTGAGAGGACAGAAAATGAAATCTATATACATAACCGGCTATATGGGAGCAGGAAAAACAACAATTGGAAAAGCGTTAAGTAAAGAACTTCAAATAGATGTTGTAGATACTGATCAAAAAGTTGAAGAGAAGCAAGAGAAGGCAATTCGAAATATTTTTGCCGAAGAAGGTGAAATGGCTTTTCGGGAATATGAAAGCGAAATGTTACGTTCGCTACCAGTCCATAATGTCATTATTACAACTGGTGGGGGAATTATTGAACGAGCGGAAAATCGCAAGTGGATGAAAGAGAACGGAACTGTCGTGTATTTATATTGTGATCCGCATGTAATTGCAGAAAGGCTTCGTGAAGATACGACACGTCCACTATTTCAAAAGAAAGATATAGATGCATTCGTAAAGAAATTTGAATCACGCCGAGCTTATTATGAAGAGGCTCACATTCATATCGATACGACAAATAAGCCTGTAAGGCAAATTATGAATGAGTTAAAGGAAAAGATTAATGTATAAAAAAGTGGACATACTAATCAAGTAGAGGTGATGATAATATGTCTACTAATGATTATGTTCGCTTTGTGACGCAGCAGTTTGTGTCGTATATGGATGCTCCAAAAGAAGATCGAAAACAAAAGAAAGAACAACGCCGTGCTGAAAAAGAGCCATTTATGAATAAGTGGTTTGGTGTTATGCCGCTGAGTGCTGCTTTGTTTTACCGAAATGTAAAAAGTAAAAGAAAAAAATCAAGTTAAATTTTAGTCATATGTCTAGCAAACCAAAAATCCCCTAGTGTCGTATTACACTAGGGGATTTTTATTTACTGCACGGATTCTTTTTCTTCCGTAACGGCATGTATTTTATTGTTAACCCATACGAACCCTATTCCGATACAAATAGAAATGCCCCAGCCGACAGCGGTCATAATCGCTCTCATTTCACCATAGCCATCTACACCAAAAACAGAGATGAAATAAATTTTTAAAAAGCTTTTTAATATAAATTGCAGCCCGAAAAATAACGTTAAATATTGTAGTGCTGGATAGATACGACTATCACGATAAAGCTCACGACTTTTATCGCGGTCATGCCCTTGCAGCGCTGCAATATCCGCAGCGAAATATAACATGAGTGGTTTTTTTATGAAAATTGTACAGATGACGATAATACCGAGTACGATGTGATAATATGCATCATTCCACAACATTCGTTCAGCTGACCCAGATAATAAATCTACCGTTGTATTAGAAATAAGTGTAATTAAAATAAAGAACCCTGTCACGTTAAACTGTTTTTCTTTTTTAAAGGTATACAGTGTATAAATAATCCCCGGAACAGAGGAAAGTAACATCGCGTAATAAGGATCGATATAAGGTTTTGCAAATTTCCAAATGAGGAATGGGATTACGAGATAAAAGACAAGATCTAATATAGCTTTTTTATTTTGATTCATACAAAGCCTCCTTAAGTCATACATATATTTTATAATATAATTTCTGAAAATTGTATAAGGTTTAATGGGAAAAGAAAAAATATATCAATTTTCGAGGGGTTAGTAGATTGAAAAAAATTGCCCCTAGCGTAGTAAGTTTTTTTAGTATATAATAAAGGAAACGCTTTCATTTTGATTTGTTCACAAAATGGACGGAAAATCACATATTTACTATCTATATGTTGCTTTATAATGAAACTAATTAAATATACATGCATACAATATTGTGAAATAAATAACATAAATAATCTATATAAATGTAAACGTTATCAAAAGAGAGAGGTGGAGACAATGAGTAAATTTTTCTTCAATCATAATCCAGCAACAGTAGAGGATGGAAGGCTTGTTAAATATGCTGAAATTATTTATGGAGAAGGTGGCCGTTCTGTATTAGAAAATTTAATGGTGAAGGCATCTATCAGATTGCGTGATCGTTATCCGAATAAATCTGACGAGCAGATCTCGAACCTAGTAAATAAAGGCATCCATGATATGTTTCAAAAATATGTGAGCGAGTAAGAGTGGCCAATGGCTGCTCTTATTTTTTTTTGTATAAGGATTGTAACTCTAGCTGAAAATAAACATGTATTCTGAAAAACGTAAAAAGGAGTGGGAAAGATGAGCAATGGAATTGGACGTTCGAAAGAAAATCTTCCAACTGATGCAAATCATGTGAGCGCGAAGGATCGTGCGTATCAAAAACGCATGGCAAAGCAAAAACAACAAGAGCGTAATGAGGATAGAGAATAACTCGAAATAAAGCTCCTTCTAAAGCAGAAGGAGCTTTATTTTGATAGAAAATGATTCGCGGTAACATAAAAGAGTCCACCGTTAATAATTTGCACTGTAATACGTGGTTCATACTGTTCTTGCAGAGCTTGTTTTTCAATTTCATAGCTCTCAGGAAGTTCGTCACTTTCTTCATAAAAACGGTTTAAAAGGTCTAAATCATGATTCCAACGCACTCTTGCTTCTTTTGCCCACGTATGGTCATCTTCTGCAATTATATTTTTTAAAGCGTCTTCTATGCGTTGTAAACCACTTTGAGGTTTAATGATGGGCGAGAGCGTAAAACAAAAATCAGGTATTTTTGGTGTAAGTTTAATGTTTGTTAATGTTTCATGAAAGTTTGCCATCATTGTTCCAGAAATGAGATGAATACCAATCGAGTGAAGGATGTCTTTTTTTCGATCACATTGATAGGAAACTTTTATATTAATACCGAGCCAAGGGTGGAGCGGTGTATGTGTTGCCCCATTATGTCTTACATCCTCATATAAACGTATGTATGAGCCTAATTCTTTTGTCGTTTGGAAAATTTGATGTAGACGTGGTGAACCGTAGTGAATAAGCTCACCATCATTTTCTTCATTTTCTGGATTTGTAATAAGAGTAAGGCGCATTGGATTCGGTACGCCTCCTGTTTTCTCAAGATAGTGCCAATAAAAAGGGCGATTCATTAATAATTTATCCATCTCAATTGTTAACTGTACATCTAATAAATGAGGAGAACGTTCTAAAATTTCACAGTTATTCGCCTCAAAGAAATTGTATAAGTAATTATGAATTTCATGTTGCTGCATAGCCTTGCACCTCAGCTTCATTTCGTTTCGCAAAGTCGATAATAGATGTTAAGTTTTCCATCTTAATTCTAATTTCACCTTCGCTTTTTGATTGCGCGAAAATTTCTTGAATGTGCGCGTCGATGTTTTTCATATTAATTCTTGTTAAAATTTCATCGAGTTCACCGATAACACGCTCGAATAAGTTGATTTTTTCATATAACAGTTTCAGAATATGTTCTTCAACAGTATGCTTTGTAGCTAAGTTATAAATATGAACATCATTTTTTTGTCCAAGACGGTGAATACGTCCGATTCTTTGCTCAAGACGCATTGGATTCCATGGCAAATCATAATTGATCATATGGCTACAAAACTGTAAGTTAATCCCTTCACCACCAGCTTCAGTTGCAATTAATACTTGTGCGTGGTTTTGGAAAAGCTCCTTCATCCAATCTTTCTTCCCGCGTTTAAACCCGCCGCGGAATGGAACGGAAGAAATACCGTGTTGTTGTAAAAACCATTGTAAGTACATTTGTGACGCTCGATATTCTGTGAAGATAACGACTTTATCGTCAATTTCTTTTATAAGCTCAAGAGCTTTATTTGCTTTTGAGTTGAAAGGAATATGATTAATTTTGTCCATTAGCACATCGATATGTGGATCTTTTATATAATGTTCATTTTCTTTCTGTCTTTTTTCTACATGCTTTTTCAATGAATAGTAAACAGCTTCCCGACTACTACACGCTTCACGTTTTAAAGTTAACGATGAGAAAGCAGATGTGAAGGCGTCTTGTCCTCGCCAATTTTCGATATCATTATATAGAGCTTGTTCTTGTTCATTAAACTCAACAAAAATTGTACGTACATGTCTCTTCGGCCAATCGATACCGGTATTATGTCGTCTATTTCGCACCATTACTTTATTAATGAGAGCTTTTAAGTCTTCATCTGATTCGGCTGAGCGATTTTTGGAAGCGTAATATTCTTCAAAGTTGGATTGATTGCCTAAATGTCCTGGTTTTAATAAAGAAACAAGGTTAAAAATTTCATCAATCTTATTTTGAACAGGAGTAGCGGTTAGTAATAAACAAAACTTCTTTTTTAATCGTTGTGCAAATTCATAGTTTTTTGTTTTATTGTTTTTCAGTTTATGTGCTTCATCGATAATAATAAGGTCATATTCCAAGTTCAACACGATATCGCGATGTGGTGAACGTTTCGCAGTATCAATTGATGATACGATTACGTCAGCTTGTTCCCATGAGTAGCTTTTCTTTTGTGCTACAGCGGGAATGAAAAACTTTGTATTCAGTTCGTATGCCCATTGTGATACGAGAGAAGCTGGGACAAGTATAAGTACCTTTTTCACAAGCCCGCGGACCATGTATTCTTTCAAAATAAGTCCAGCTTCGATTGTTTTTCCAAGGCCTACTTCATCTGCTAGAATCGCTTTACCGTTCATTTGTTCAATCACATTTTGAGCGACTTCTAATTGATGCGGAAGCGGTGTGAAATGGGATAAATGTTTCGGTGCTTGTAGTCCATCAAAAGTAGGAACAAGTAACGATTTTTCTGTTTCATAAGCTAAGTGATATAAATCCCAGTTTGTCCAAGGACCATCTTCGTCAATTCTATTTAAAAAATTGTTTTGCCATGTCCGATCTACGGAAATATCGACATTCATTACAACTCTCCCACCTTTTATAAACTAAAGTAATTATTTTTTAATGTATGATGATTTGCCTTAAAAGAAGGCATAATTATCGTTATTAAAGGCTATATGATAGACAATAATAAAGTATTAAATCTCAAAAGCTGTATTTATTGTGTTTTAACATAAAAAATTCTAAATTATTTTTTATGCTAGAATATTGATGAAATATAGCGAATGATGTTAGGATAATGGTGTGAAATGTGTGGAATCTTTCGTATTTTATCCAAGAAAGTGATTTTTTATTTACGCTTTCATAAAAAAATATAATGAGATTCCGTATATCCTATCTTTTCAGAATGAAAATGTTTAGAAAAGGGAAGCAACTTTTATTGATTTGTCAAAGCATAAGGGGGAGAGAGCATGATTACATTACAACGTACACCGTTATTTGATGTATACGCGAAGTATGGTGGGAAAACAATCGACTTCGGTGGTTGGGAATTACCAGTTCAATTTTCAAGCATTAAAGAAGAACACGAAGCTGTACGTACAGCTGCGGGTTTGTTCGATGTGTCTCATATGGGAGAAGTTGAGGTAAAAGGTGTAGATAGTTTAGCATTTTTACAACGTGTTGTTACAAATGACGTATCTACCTTAAAGGTAGGGGGCGCACAATATACAGCTATGTGCTACGAAAATGGTGGTACAGTAGATGATTTATTAATCTACAAACGTGGTGAAGAAGACTATTTATTAGTAATCAATGCATCAAATATCGAGAAAGATTACGAATGGTTAGCAAGTCATGTAATTGGCGATGCGACAGTAGTCAATGTTTCTAGTGAAGTTGCACAGCTTGCAATTCAAGGACCAAAAGCAGAAGGCATTTTACAAAAAGTTGTGTCAGAAGATTTGAAAGAAATTAAGTTCTTTAAATTTAAAAACGATATTCTTGTAGATGGAATTCCAACACTTGTATCTCGTACAGGTTACACAGGTGAAGATGGATTCGAAATTTATTGTAAGAGTGAAGATGCTGCAAAACTTTGGGAGAAACTTCTTGAAGTTGGAGCAGAAGAGGGCTTAAAAGCATGTGGTTTAGGTGCTCGTGATACACTTCGATTCGAAGCAACATTACCACTTTATGGACAAGAATTATCAAAAGATATTACACCGATTGAGGCTGGAATTGGCTTTGCGGTAAAAACAAATAAAGAAGCAGACTTCTTTGGAAAAGCAACGTTAAAAGAGCAAAAAGAAAACGGTGCGCCTCGTAAATTAGTCGGCATCGAAGTAATCGAACGTGGAATTCCTCGTACGCATTACCCTGTATTTATTGGTGAAGAAAAAATTGGGGAAGTAACGAGTGGTACACAATCTCCAACGTTAAAGAAAAGCATTGGTTTAGCACTAATTGATGTAAAATACGCAGCAGTTGATACAGAAGTAGAAATTGAAATTCGTAATAAACGCGTCAAAGCAGTAGTTGTTCCAACACCATTTTACAAACGTTCAAAGTAACGGGGAGAGGGGTAGATTTCATGTTGCATCGTTATCTTCCAATGACAGAAGAAGACAAAAAAGAAATGTTACAAACGATCGGTGTTCAAACGATCGATGAATTATTCTCTGATATTCCAGAGAGTGTTCGTTTTAAAGGGGATTTAAAAATTAAAGAAGCAAAATCAGAGCCAGAGCTTTTAAAAGAGCTATCTCAAATGGCTAGTAAAAATGCTAACTTAAAAGAATACGCTTCTTTCTTAGGAGCAGGCGTATACGATCATTACGCTCCAGTAATTGTAGATCATGTTATTTCTCGCTCAGAATTTTATACAGCTTACACACCATACCAACCAGAAATTTCACAAGGGGAATTACAAGCAATCTTTGAATTCCAAACAATGATTTGTGAATTAACAGGAATGGATGTAGCAAACTCTTCTATGTATGACGGGGGAACAGCTTTAGCTGAAGCGGCAATGTTAGCAGCTGGCCATACTCGCAAAAAGAAAATTCTTGTATCTAGTGCGGTTCATCCAGAATCAAGAGCAGTACTTGAAACGTATGCAAAAGGTCAAAATCTTGAAGTTGTTGAAATTAATCATAAAGATGGTGTAACAGATTTAGACGTATTACAAAGTGAAGTAGATGATACAGTTGCTTGTGTAATCGTTCAATATCCAAACTTCTTCGGACAAGTTGAAAAATTAGCTGATATTGAAAAAATCGTTCATCAACAAAAATCATTATTTATCGTTTCTTCAAATCCATTATCATTAGGCGCATTAACACCACCAGGGAAATTTGGTGCTGATATTGTAATCGGTGATGCACAACCATTCGGTATTCCAACGCAGTTTGGTGGACCGCACTGTGGTTACTTTGCAACAACGAAAGCATTTATGCGTAAAATTCCAGGACGTCTTGTTGGACAAACTGTAGATTCAGATGGTAAACGTGGATTTGTATTAACGTTACAAGCACGTGAACAGCATATTCGTCGTGATAAAGCGACATCTAACATTTGTTCAAACCAAGCGTTAAATGCATTAGCAGCTTCTGTTGCAATGACGGCACTTGGCAAACAAGGTGTGAAGGAAATGGCACGTCAAAACATTTCTAAAGCACAATATGCCAAACGTCAATTTGAAGCGAAAGGCTTCACAGTAACATTTTCTGGACCATTCTTCAATGAGTTTGTTGTAGATTGCAAACGTCCAGTGAAAGAAGTAAACGATGCATTATTACAAAAGAATATTATCGGCGGTTACGACCTAGGCCGTGATTATAAAGAGCATGAAAACCATATGCTTGTAGCAGTAACTGAGCTTCGAACAAAAGAGGAAATTGACACACTTGTAAACGAAATGGGGGCTATCCAATGAAGAACCAAGACCAAGCACTTATCTTTGAAGTGAGTAAAGAAGGACGCATAGGATATAGCCTACCAAAATTAGATGTAGAAGAAGTGAAACTAGAAGATGTATTTGAGAGCGATTATATTCGAGTAGAAGATGCGGAGCTACCAGAAGTATCTGAACTTGATATTATGCGCCATTATACAGCACTTTCAAACCGTAACCACGGTGTTGATTCTGGATTCTATCCACTTGGATCTTGTACGATGAAATATAATCCGAAAATTAATGAGAATGTAGCTCGTTTCGCAGGATTTGCAAATATTCATCCACTGCAAGATGAAAAGACAGTACAAGGTGCAATGGAATTAATGTACGACTTACAAGAGCATTTAATTGAAATTACAGGTATGGATACTGTTACATTACAACCAGCAGCTGGTGCACACGGAGAATGGACAGGGTTAATGTTAATTCGTGCATACCATGAAGCAAATGGTGATTTTAACCGTACGAAAGTAATTGTTCCTGACTCTGCTCACGGAACGAATCCAGCATCTGCAACTGTAGCTGGTTTTGAAACAATTACAGTAAAATCAAATGAACATGGTCTTGTTGACTTAGAAGATTTAAAACGTGTTGTAAACGAAGAAACAGCAGCACTTATGTTAACAAATCCTAATACATTAGGTCTATTCGAAGAAAATATTTTAGAAATGGCAGAAATCGTCCATAATGCAGGCGGTAAATTATACTATGATGGTGCAAACTTAAATGCGGTATTAAGCCAAGCACGCCCAGGAGATATGGGATTTGACGTTGTGCATTTAAACCTTCATAAAACATTTACAGGTCCTCACGGCGGTGGTGGCCCAGGTTCTGGTCCAGTAGGTGTGAAAGCTGATTTAATTCCGTACTTACCAAAACCGATTTTAGAGAAAACGGAAAATGGTTATCACTTCAACTACGACCGCCCAGAAGCAATTGGTCGTGTGAAACCATTCTATGGTAACTTCGGAATTAACGTTCGTGCATACACGTATATTCGCTCTATGGGTCCAGATGGCTTGCGTGCAGTAACTGAGTATGCTGTATTAAATGCGAACTATATGATGAGAAGATTAGCACCATTCTACGATCTTCCATTCGATAGACATTGTAAGCATGAATTTGTATTATCAGGTCGTCGTCAAAAGAAACTTGGTGTACGTACATTAGATATTGCAAAACGTCTGCTTGATTTCGGTTACCATCCACCAACAATTTACTTCCCATTAAATGTGGAAGAATGTATTATGATTGAGCCGACAGAAACAGAATCAAAAGAAACATTAGATGGTTTCATTGATAAGATGATTCAAATCGCTAAAGAAGTAGAAGAAAATCCAGAAGTTGTACAAGAAGCACCGCATACGACAGTCATTAAACGTTTAGACGAAACGATGGCTGCACGTAAACCAGTTTTACGTTATGAAAAGCCAGCTCCTGTACAAGTTTGATTAGAATAACAAAGGAAGAACTCGCTATATGCGAGTTCTTTTTTTGTATGGAGAATTTGTCCCGCATTAACGGACAGTAAACTCCCAACTCAAAACTTAGCTGGTGCAAAGAAGTCAGGTGGGAGATAAACTGTCCGTAAATGCCCGATTGGTTCAACTAATAATCAGTGGGGATGAACAAAAATTCCCACTGATTAAAGTTTCACTTTATGCAGAAATAGTGAAGAAAATGTTGAAAAATTATATTTTTTCTTTCCTAATGGTGTAAAGATGTAGTTTTATAGGTAGTTTTGTTGAAAAAGTCGGTTTGATAAAAGTATTTATTTTTGTTAGAATTTTATTGAAATTAAGAAGGTGTGATGAGGCAAAGATTACTCATTTTTATGTATATGTGAAAAAACGAGCAAGACGGGGGTGAAAGTGTGGGATATCGATGTTATAGAATGGTATACCATTTAGAAAATGGAGAAACAATTAAAGATGTAAAAGAATTTTGCTATCGAGACCAAGGAAAAGTGTTAGAAAGAGTAGCAAATCGTGTAATGGATAATAGAGAAGTGACGGCGATTGATAAACAAGGAACAATCATTTCAATAGCATGTGAGGATATTGTAAAGGTGGAACTTGATTACATAACAGAAAGTTAACCTTGAGTCATATCGAATTATTCGATAAAATAAACTGTTGAATGGTGAAGTGAGAAGAGAGGAGTTTATCATGGGTAGTACAAGACACTTTTATATGTTTATCTTAGCGTTTGTTCTTGTTGTGGCATTAACGGTTTACTTAATCGTTGACAGCAGCTGGTACAACACGGTTCATCCGGCATTCCTTCTGTTTATGTATATAGGAATTGCAGTAGTAAGTTTCGGAATGAGAGACGAGATGTTAGATCGCTTTGAAAAGTGATACATATACGAAAGACCAACAGGGCAATGTTGGTCTTTTTTTCTTGCCAAAAATAGGATGGTGTGTATATACTGTATATATAAGGTATATACAGTATATACACACTGGAGGAAAACATGAATATTATTATTTCGAATTCTTCCCAAGACCCTATTTATGTACAAATAAGAAAACAATTAAGCCAGCTTATTTTAAATGGTGGTTTAAAGGGTGGAGACCAATTACCGTCTATTCGTAGCTTAGCGAAGGAATTACAAATTAGTGTAATTACAACGAAGCGTGCGTACGAGGAGCTTGAAAAAGAAGGATATATAGAAACTGTTGCTGGGAAGGGGACTTATGTTTCACGTAAAAATAATGAACTACTAAAAGAACAAAGGCTTCGTCTATTGGAAAGTAAAGCGGAAGAGGTTGTAAATGAAAGTAAAGCGTTGCAGCTTTCACTTGAAGATTTACAGCAGATGATTGCGTGTTTATATGAGGGGGAATAAAGGGTGTTAGAGCTAAAAAACGTTTGTAAAAGTTATGAAGATTTCGCAGTGGAAAATATAAGTTTTACACTGCCACGCGGATATATTATGGGGTTTGTCGGACCGAATGGGGCCGGAAAAAGTACGACGATCAAAATGATTATGAATTTAATTAGAAAAGATAGCGGCTATATAAAAATTTTTGGCAAAGACAATAAGAAAGCCGGAAAGGACATAAAACAAAATATCGGCTTTGTATATGATGAAAATCATTATTACGAAGATTTAACGTGTGAACAAATGAAACGTATTATTGCACCGTTATATAAAAAGTGGGACGAAAATCAATACCAATCGTATATGCACAGATTACAAGTTCCAAAGTATAAAAAAATTAAAGAGCTATCTAAAGGGATGAAAATGAAGTTTGCGATTGCAATCGCGCTTTCACATCATGCTGAATTCATTATTATGGATGAACCGACAGCAGGATTAGATCCAGTTGTCCGAAGTGAATTACTTGATATGTTGCAAGAAATTGTAATGGAAGATGAAGTATCTGTATTATTCTCAACACACATTACAACAGACTTAGAGCGCATTGCAGATTATATTACGTTCATCAATGATGGAGAGATTATATTTACTGGTGAAAAAGATGAATTAATGGAGAACTACGTAATCGTAAAGGGAAGCAATGATTTATTAGATCAAGAAGGAAAAGAACTATTTGTTGGATTACGAAAAAATAAATTTGGTTTTGAAGGTTTAGCGAAGGATAAACAAGCAATTATCGATTGGTTTGGAAATGAGGTTGTAATAGAAAAGCCTACATTAGACGATATCATCGTTTACACTGCGAAAGGGAGAGGTGCCTATGCGTCAGCTCGTATATAAAGATTTGTTCTTTTTTCGGGTTATGTGGTTAGTGAATTTTGTTATGCCCCTTTTGTTCTTTATGTTAGATGCAAGTGGTGAATTGTTATTTCCAATGAGTTGTCTATTTATAACCTTTTCATCGGTTATGACGTTAACCGTTATGGATGAAAGAAATAAAAGTGACATTGTTATAAATAGTTTACCGGTAAGTCGAAAGGAAATCATAATTGCTAGATATATTTCCTGTGCAATATTCATTGTAGGTGGCATGATCTCTACGATGTTAGTTGTTTTTCTTATAAGAGGTATTGTGATTATTAGTGATATCGGTGTATATCATACTAATCTATACATTGAAATTCCATGGTATGAAGTCATAAATGGAGCTGTTTATGCCACATTTTTTGTTGTCACGTTTTTTCCTAGTTATTATGGTACAAAATCGAAGGTAGTAAGAAGTATAGTATCAGCAGCATCAATAGGAGTGGGTGTAATTCTTTGGATATTTATTAGTGATGGACTGAATGAAACAACATCTTCATTCAGTGAGTGGATTATGAATCCAGTACATATTGGTGTATTTATAGTTGGAGGAATGATATTAGCTAGTGTCTATATCGCTTCTATGTTTCTTACAATTAAAATTTATGAAACGTGTGATTTATAGAGAGGAGAGTTCATATGCAACAGTTGATTTTGAAGGAGTTTTTCTTACAGAAGAAGATGTTTCCTTTCTATTTTTTAATACCCATTTTATCTATTTTTAAGAATTCCGTCGAACCAATGGGGATTGCAATAGGATTATTTATAACATGTAGTACGATTATATATATTTCTTTTTATTATGACGAGAAAAGTAAGGCAGAAAAAGTATTAGTGAGTTTGCCTATAACGAGAAAAGAGATAATTATAGCTAAATATATTTCAAGTACATTATTTATTATGGCTGGTTTGAGTGTAACTTTTATAGTCGTAATATTAGGAAATATTTTATTGAACAGAGATATAGTTATGCCTGGATATGCAATATTTTCAGCAATAGTAGCAACTTTGATTTATTGTGCAGTAACGATACCGACTAATTACATTGGGGGATATAAAGCTATTACTGTCTTGAATTTGATTATGCTTTTTCCTTTAATGGGTATGATTGGTCTTATGTGCAATATTTTTGGTGATAAAACAATTATGTTAAAAGTACTTCACTCTCAAGAGGCTACACAAGCAATGGGTGTTCTTGGTATCGGAGTGTTAGTAAGTATAGTCATATCAATGTTTCTCTCAATGAAAATGTTTCAGGAGGCAGAGTTATAGAAGGGACATTTTCATATTAGGAGGGGTAATACATGATCAAGCCACTAATTTTAAAAGATTTCATCATTCAATGGAAATTTTTAATTTGGTACATATTGTATCCTGTTTTCTTTTATATGGCCTTAACAGATACGGAAAATTTGTTCATCATTATGTCAGTAATTATTACAATTGGGGCAACAGTAAAAACATTTGAAGCAGATAGTAAAAATGAGAGTGAAGTTATAGTAAATAGTTTACCAATATTGAGAAAACAAATTGTGTATGCGAAATATATAGTAGCAATTATTATTCTTTTTATAAGTGTAACGGTCGGTTGTTTCACGATGGGAATGAAGAGCGGGGTTAACTTATTTGAATTTATTGAAACGACAATGGTTGCTAGTATTAGCTTTATTTTATTGTATTTAAGTTTTGTTTTACCAATATCCTTTTGGCTAGGGTATAAGAAAACCATTTTCATTACGATAGTAATATTCATGGCACCGATAGTTGTTTTAGAAGCTTTGTTTCAAATTAACTTAGAACAAATTCAACTATACAACAGCTTGTTATTCATTAGTTCAATGTGCATGTTCATAGCATCTATCTTTGTTTCAGTAAAAATATATGAAAAAAGAGAATTTTAAAAGGTGCCCTATAAAAGGCACCTTCTTCAATAACGACAATACGAGAGCAGTAGTTTATAAAAAGAAACGCTATTTGGCACATCTTTCGGAGTATGTAATATAAAGCTGAAAACGATAACGAGAATAAGAAAGAGGAAAAATAAAAATAGGATTTGCTTATGTATAGAATTTTGCATATTATTCACTCCTTTTTTAGGTAGTATGTCCAAAAGAAAGGAGTGTATGAAAAATTTTAGGAGGGGAGAATGATGGACAAAAGAAAATGTTTATATAGAATAGGGGTACTTTTCGTTTCAATCGGTCTCATATTAGCAAATTTTTATTCAGACATACCATCACCGTTTCCTAATTTGCATAAAGCAATTGGTATAAGTATTGTTATAATTGGTCTGTTTTGTCTTATCACATCTAACTTCTACAGAAAGTCTGAATGAATATAAAAAAGGACAGTTATTCTTTTTCAGAAGTACTGTCCTTTTTTAATAACTTATTCCATAGTTTGGCGATACTCCATATAATGACGATTGCAATGGAGGCGATAATGGACCAAACAATCGATATAATTTCAAGTGTCATGTTAGGAAGGAATGTGAGAATGGATAATACTTTATGAAACAATGA
Organism: Bacillus sp. M13(2017); assembly: GCF_002218325.1. Classification (NCBI taxonomy): domain Bacteria; kingdom Bacillati; phylum Bacillota; class Bacilli; order Caryophanales; family Bacillaceae; genus Bacillus; species Bacillus sp. M13(2017). Next base: position 618,316 of record NZ_KZ268500.1, read on the forward strand.
TTCTATTATATGAAAACTTATTTGTAATAGAATGACGATACCAAGTGTGATCCATGCTAATATTTTCTTTCCTTTTTCTTTCCACATGACATTCACCTCACGTTAGCTTAATAGTTTTAAGCCAACAGCGCCGCATAGAATGCAGCTTAAGAAAGCAAGACGACGCCAATCCGCTGATTCTCGGAAAATGAGAATGCCTAGAAGTGCACTTCCGGCAGTTCCGATTCCAGTCCAAATCGCGTAAGCAGTTCCCATCGGTAATGTGTTCATCGCAAGGGATAAGAAGAAGAAGCTTACACCGAAGTTAGCGATTAAGATAACTTTTGGTGCCCAGCCTTTCTTTTCAGTGGCTACTTTCATAAAGAGTACACCAATAATTTCACAAATACCAGCTAGAATTAAAAATACCCAAGCCATTTTATGCGGCCTCCTTCGCTTCTTTTTCTTCTGTTACTCGTTTTAAACCAATTACTCCGAAGAAGATTAAACCGATTAATAAAACTTTTACGATAGAGAAAGGTTCTCCGAAAACGAAAATCTCAGTAAGAACGATTCCACCAGCTCCAATACCTGTAAAGACTGCGTATACAGTGCCGACAGGTAAATCTTTATAAGCTCTAAATAATAAGACGAAACTAATTGTAATTAATAGAGCAACACCAGCCCATTGAAGTGGTGCTTCCGCGTGTTTTAATCCAATCACCCAAAAGATTTCAATAATACCAGCTAAGATTACATAAATCCATGCCATTTTTCATTTCTCCTTCCTACCAGTCGTTAGGTAAAGGGCTTAAAAACGACGCATTGCAAAGGAGCAATCCGTCAGTTTGAAAGGCCTCGCCAAAATACTTGCCAAGAGGCGTTTAAACGAGTCTCAAAGCGATTTAAACCTGCGAATAGTAGTTCAACCATAAGTCCGTCCAGTAAGCATAGAAAAGCTTCTAGAGCGTCTTTCACTTCAATGTTATGCAGTTCACTTTGCTCGTTTGCCTGTTTAAATATAGGGAATAAAAGTTTTCCGACGTTTTCAATGTGCGCATTCGCTTTTTCGATAATTTGTTCGCGAAATGCATCAGGCGGAAAATAAGAAGTTCGTAACCAAAACATTGATTCTTCACTTTCACCAAATCGTTTTGCGTAGCCCTTTAGTAATTGTAAGAGCAATTCTTCAGTAGACGAATTTGAAAATTTTTCGATATCTTCAGTGAAGCTTTGTAAATCTTTTTGAAGAGCGGATTCTAAGCATATAAAATATAGCTCTTCTTTTCCTTTAAAGTGTGCGTAAATCGATGGCTTTTTAATCCCAACTTCTTGAGCAATATTTGCTAATGAAGTTCCTTCGTAGCCGTAGCGTGCGAAATGAGAAAGTGCTACAGCTTTAATGCGGTTTGCTGTCATTTTCATCCCCTACCTACCGTTCGTTAGGTTCATTATATGAGATGGAAAATATAAAGTCAATAGGTGAAAAGCTGAAAAAGAGCGTTATAGGTAACGCTCTTTTTAGACAGTCTCTCGCTCAATTAAATGGAATGAAAGCTCTTTTGCACTGCCGACAATTTGCTCGCTTTGGATCTGCTTATGGAATAAAGAAAAAGCATGTGAGCCCATTGCGAGACCGGGATGTTCAATTGTGGAAATTTCTAATGCCTTTGAAATTTCATGATTATCAAACCCAAGGATAGCAAGGTCTTCAGGTACTCGAATGCCATGTTTTCGAGCCTCTGTTAATAAACCAGCTGCAACTTGATCGTTCGCTGTAAAAATAGCAGTTGGACGATTTTTCATGTTTACAATACGATGGAGTACTTGTGCACCATCCTGCATTGTATAGCATTGGTGGAAAATCCATTCAGGATGCAACGTTTTCCCTTCGTTACGAAGTGTATCGGCGAATGCTTTTTCGCGCTCCATGGAATTTACACTTGTTTTTCTTGCTAAACAAATTCCGATTTTTTCATGGCCTCTACTTAGTAAATAGGCAGTACCGAGACGGAAACCTTCATAATGATCTACGTAGATGGATGAAATGAGGGGATGCTTCATTTTTTCACATGAAATAATAGGGGCAAATTTTGCAAAAGGTTCGATTTGTTCCCAAGAGCTCGTTCGGGAGCAAATAATCATCCCATCAAATTGTTTCATTTTCATCATTTCAAGAACACGAATTTCTTCAATGCTATCGTAATTCGTTTGACATAAATTAATATGATACCCAGCTAATAACGCTTCGTTTCCGATTCCTTCAATAATCGTACTGAAGTAGGGGAGGTTAATGAAAGGAAGCATAACGCCAATTGTATATGTTTTCCCTTTTATTAAATGGACAGCATTTATATTTTTTGCGTAGTTTAATTCTTCAACAGCATCTAGAACACGCTTACGCTTTTCTTCTTTTACGTAAGGGTGATTATTCAGGACACGAGAAACAGTTGATATCGATACACCAGCAGTTTTAGCAATTTGTTTTATATTGGCCATATGTATCACCTCTTTCCCTTATTATAAAGGGAAAATAATAAGAAAGAAAAAATCTTGACCTGAAAAGCTTTTCACAAACTATGGTATTAATAAGACTTCTTTTTATTCGCGTAACCTTTTCACTTGGGCGTAAGAATAATAGGGGTCTTTTTTGTTTGCAAAAAGTGTTGTCAAAATGTGTGAGAATAACGTGGAAAGAGAAAGGCATTGAATATCGCCTGCTATATCGGAATGTAGAAGAGAACGATGAAAAGGTAATCAAGCAGAGTTTATTATACATTGTGAATAAGATGAAATGAAAAAACTAGCTGATTTATTCAGCTAGTTTTTTGTATGTTATTATTTCTTTTTAATTTTGCCTGTCCAAGATTTAAATCCACCTTGTAATTGGTAGAAATCTTTGTAGCCTTGTTTTTTTAAGTATTGCGCTGCACGACCTGTACGGAATCCGCTTTGGCAATATAAGTAAACAGGTTGATCTTGACGAAGTTCTTTATGGCGAAGGCGAATTTGTGATAACGGAATGTTACGTGCACCTAAAATATGCCCTGCGTTATATTCGTCTGCTTCACGAATATCGATAAGCTGTGCTTTACGGTAGCCAGCGCGAAATTCTTCTTCTGTAAGAGTTTTAATTAATTTTTTCTGATAGAAGTACATCCATACAGTGTAGCCGATAAATGCTACGATTACGGCTAATAAAATAATCCAAGTTGTTGACACGATTCTATCGCTCCCTTTTTTCTTATCCTACTTTCAATATTATAATGCCCATATGTATTTATGCAACAGATTCATTTGCATATAAGAAGAAATTTCGTATTCTTTCACAAATTTTGTCGAATTTGGTAGACTAGAGAATGTGAAAAATAATTGGTTATATGAGGTGCAGGATGGGAAAAGAAAAATGGTGTTATATTAACTCTGGTCAATGTTCACCGGCATTTAATATGGCGTTAGATGAATGTTTGTTAAATTGGCAAAGTGACAAGAAAATGCCACCAACAATTCGTTTTTATGAATGGGAAGTACCAACATTAACAGTTGGATATTTTCAACGTGTTGAAAAAGATATTAATATGGATGTAGTTAACGAAAAGAAATATGGATTCGTTCGTCGTCAAACAGGCGGCAGGGGGGTACTACATGACAAAGAGTTAACGTATAGTGTTATTGTGTCTGAAGATCATCCGAACATGCCGAAAACAGTTACAGAAGCGTATCGTGTTATTTCGCAAGGTTTATTAGATGGTTTTAAGGCATTAGGGTTAGAAGCCTATTATGCAGTTCCAAAAACAGAAGCAGATCGTGAAAATTTAAAAAATCCACGTTCAGGCGTATGTTTTGATGCACCATCTTGGTATGAAATTGTAGTGGAAGGACGAAAAATTGCTGGTAGTGCTCAAACACGTCAAAAAGGTGTTATTTTACAGCATGGATCGATTCCATTAGAAATTGATTTAGATGAACTATATGATCTATTTTTATTCCCAAATGAACGTGTGAAGGAACGTATGAAGAGTATGTTCTCTTCTAAAGCAGTAGCAATTAATGAATTAACAGACCGTACATTTACGATAGAACAGTTAATTAAAGCGTTTGAAGTTGGCTTTGAAGAAGGATTAGATATAGAACTTGTTCCATATGAATTAACAGAAGAACAGTTACATGAAGTTCAAACGTTAGCGAAAGAAAAGTATGAAAGTAATGAGTGGAACTATAAAAAATAAGAGATGGCAATTGCCATCTCTTATTTTTTATAGTAAATTAAGTACTTTTTCTACTTTGATTCCTTTATCTTGTAAAGAACGAAGGCGACTTACAACGTCCATAATTTCTTTGTCAAATGTAACGCTAATACCTTGGTTTTGTAGTTCTTCTTTTAAGCTTTCAATAGAATCATCTATGTCGATGCCAAGCTCGTAATCTTGACAAACTTCAATTGTCTTTTTCACGAGTTTAACATAATTTTCTTGTAGTTTTGAATTTGTTTCAGTCAAAGCAGGCTGCTTCGGTTTTGCAGGAGCAACCGGTGCTGTCTCTTGCTTTGTAACTGGAGTAGGGACTGCTTTTTTCACAGGCGCTGGAGTTGCTAGTTCTACAGCTGCTTCTACGCTTACTGGCTTCGGTGTCGGTACCGGAGTAGGCTTAGGTGCCATAGCAGGTGTTTCCACCCGCGTAACAGGCTTAGGAGCAGGTGTAATTGCTTTTGGAGCTTCTACAACTACTTCTTTTTTCGGTGCTGCTTCTACCCGTGTTTCTTCTTGCTCGGCAGCTTCTTTATTTTCTTTACTCCACATAACGCGTTCAATTTCTAGAGAAACATTGTTTTTGTTCATCGCTGTTAATGTAACTTTACCAACTTCAGCGTTTCCAGTGAAATCAACAATTTTATAAATAACACTCTTGTTCCAATCCACGTTTCCGCTCAAAAATAATTCTTCGTTACATTTCGGCGTTAAGCCCTCGATTTTAATTTCTGCGTTTACACCGTTTTCACTATATACCATAATTAGCGAAGCATTTACATCTTCGTCTGCTAACATTAGTTCACGTACCATTTTGCCGGTGCGTACTTGCGTTTTCTTCTTAACTGACATCTAATTTCTCCTCTCAAAAATTCAGTAATAATAAAAAAATCGTATAACGAAAAATAATTGCTCACGAAGATTTATGATACCGATAATAAAAGCATCACGTCAACAATTAACTTTAATTATTTTGCATTTTTCTTATTTTCTTTATGAAATTTTTCAATTTGTAAAATTAGACAGAAGAAAAAACAGCCTTTTGAAGGGCTGTTAAAAATTTGATTTTTTATATAGTAATTTATATAAAATAAAAAATAAGATAGCAATTAAAGCATTTTGCCAAAAGTTTAGATGATAAATGAGATAAGGTTGCTTTTGGAAATAAATATTTAAGAATACAGCGGAACAAAATGGAGTAGCAAATGCGAATCCAAATAGAATTCTTCTTTTCCAATTCATTTTCTGATTAAATGAGTAACGCTTTAATAAATATAAAATAAATAGTATACCTAGTATAATTATTGAAACAGACAAAGTAGTTCCAAGGATGCTAAAAGGCGGACTTGATAATGTATTGTTTTTTTCAAAGAGAAACATAAAAAATGAAATAATTGCATTTATGCCAAACTGTATAGCAAGAAGTAAGCTAACAACAAAACCGATTAAAGAAGTTTTTTCTAATTTTGTTTGGGCTGGTAAAGCTGATATAAGTTCATCGCAATAAGATTGTAAATCACTACCGAAAATGTCATAAGCGCTTTTATTTTCTGTTTGTGCTTCGATGAGGTGATCTAATATTTCTAGTAACAGTTCCTCCATTTGTTGCTCAGGTACGTTTGATATTCGAAGATATACTAACATATCGCCATAAGCAGCTTCGTTTTCGGAAGTTAGAAACTCACGTTTTTTATTATTCAATTCAATCATGTCTTGTGCATTCATCCCTATCACTCCCCCTGTAATAAGTTATTTACCGTAGTAGAAACCATTCCCCAACTTTGTTTAAATTCTTCAAGTTGTTCTAACCCTTTATCGGTTACGTGATAATATTTTCGCTTTGGACCGAGTGAGGAAGCTTTTAATGTTCCTTCGATCAATTTTTCTTTTTGCATACGTAATAATAAAGGGTAGATGCTTCCTTCGCTTACGAATGTAAAGCCATGTTTATTTAATTTTGTGCTCAGTTCATATCCGTACACTTCTTCTTGTGAAATGATGTATAGGATGCAACCTTCTAGTACACCTTTTAACATTTGGCTGTGCATGATTTCACCACCTTTTACTCAGGTAACTTGCGTTGCAAGGTAGCTGTTATCCAAATTATAACATCCAGTAACTTGCAATGCGAGTTACTGAAGTGGAAAACTTTAATGTGTTTTAATTTTTCCGCGTTCCTCATACTAACAAGAGGAGGGAAGCGTATGAAACCATTTATGCCAAAACTCGTTTACTTTGAACCGAAGGCACTTGAATATCCACTTGGAAAAGAGCTTTATGAGAAGTTTACGAAGATGGGATTAGAAATTCGTGAAACGACATCACATAATCAAATTAGAAATTTGCCAGGAGAAAATGATTTGCAAAAGTATCGTAATGCAAAGGCTACACTTGTTGTTGGAGTAAGGAAGACGCTAAAGTTTGATACGTCAAAACCGTCAGCTGAATATGCAATTCCGCTCGCAACAGGGTGTATGGGACATTGTCATTATTGCTATTTGCAAACGACACTTGGGAGTAAGCCTTACGTTCGTGTGTATGTCAATCTTGATGAAATATTTGAGAAGGCAAAGCAATATATGGATGAAAGGGCACCTGAAATAACAAGATTTGAAGCAGCGTGTACATCAGACATTGTTGGGATTGACCATTTAACACATGCATTAAAGCGGGCGATTGAATTCATTGGAGAAAGTGAACATGGGCGCTTACGTTTCGTAACGAAATATTCGCACGTTGATCATTTATTAGATGCAAAACATAATGGGAAAACTCGTTTCAGGTTTAGTATAAATTCACGATATGTAATTAAAAATTTTGAACCAGGGACATCGCCGTTTGAGGAGCGAATAGAGGCGGCGCGTAAAGTAGCAGGTGCAGGTTATCCACTTGGTTTTATAGGCGCGCCACTTTATATGCATGAAGGATGGGAAGAAGGATATCGTGAACTATTTGAGCGACTGTACAATGCGCTGAAAGATATGACGATACCAAATTTAACGTTTGAATTAATTCAGCATCGTTTTACGAAACCAGCGAAAAAGGTTATTCAAGAGCGTTATCCAAATACGAAGCTTGAAATGGATGAAGAGAAGCGAAAGTATAAATGGGGCCGATATGGCATCGGAAAATATGTATATAAAAAGGATGATGCAACAGTATTGGAAGAAACGATAAGAGGTTATATAAATGAGTTTTTCCCTAATGCCGAAATACAATATTTTACTTAAGGGGAGTCTGTATGCAAATACAGATTCTTTTTTGTTTTATATATTTAGGCTCGTTTCCACCTTGTCACGTTATTCTTTCTGGTGTATCATTTTATTGATTGCTTCGTACGGAATAAGCAAAATGAACTTGGATGGAGGAAACCGATGCCTACCCCTAGTATGGAAGATTATATTGAACAAATTTATTTGTTGATTGATGAAAAGGGTTATGCCCGCGTATCTGATATTGCTGAAGCGCTTAGTGTACATCCATCCTCTGTAACAAAAATGGTGCAAAAATTAGACAAAGATGAATATCTAATTTATGAAAAATATAGAGGGCTTGTATTAACAACAAAAGGTAAAAAAATCGGAGAACGTCTCGTATATCGTCATGATTTGCTAGAGCAATTTATGCGTATTATCGGTGTGGATGAAGGTAAAATTTACAATGATGTAGAAGGAATTGAACATCATTTAAGTTGGGAAGCGATTGATCGCATTGGTGATTTAGTGCAATACTTTGAACAAGATGCAGTCCGAGTGGAAACACTTCGCGGTGTTCAAAGAGCAAATGAAGAGAAAAGTAATTAAGGGGAACGTATGGCGTTTCCTTTTTTATTTCAATTCGAAAAGGATGGGAGAATTATGAAAGCAATTATTTTTGATTTTGATGGATTAATTGTGGACACAGAAACGATATGGTTTCACTCTTTCAGAGATGCTGTTCGTGAATACGGCGGGGAACTACCTTTAGAGGAATTTGCGAAATGCATTGGAACAACAGATGAGGTACTTTATGCATATTTAAATGATCAATTAAAAGAGAATTTTAACAAAAGTGCATTAAAAGAAAAAGTGGCAACTTTACATAAAGAGAAAATGAAAATACCAAAAGCTCGTGACGGGGTAAAAGAATATTTAGAAGAAGCGAAAGAAATGGGATTAAAAATCGCACTAGCTTCTAGTTCGTCTAGAGAATGGGTTATTCATTTTTTAGAAGAACTACAAATTCGAGAATATTTTGAAGTAATTAAAACGAGAGAAGATGTTGAGAAGGTAAAACCAGATCCAGCTCTTTATCGAGTTGCAATAGAAGAATTAGGAATTAAGCCGTCTGAAGCTGTTGTATTTGAAGATTCATTAAATGGATTGAGAGCAGCAGTTGCAGCGGGATTAACGTGCATTGTGGTACCCAATGATGTGACGCGGAATTTACCATTTGAAAATCATCATCTTCGAATTGAAAGTATGAAAGAGAAAAGTTTAAAAGAAGTGCTTCAAAGTATAAAAAAAGACCGTACTTCCTAAAAGGAAGCACGGTCTTTCTTTTTGCTTTTTTTGCCTTCAATGACAGTTAAATGAGACTGTTTTCTTTTTCGTTTCAAAGTGGAAGAATTCCCTTTTTTAATTTTGTCATTAGAAGTATTTGACTTAAAGAAAGAATTGCCTAGGGGTGCTACATTTTGTTTCCCATGTTTGCGGTTCGATTGTTTTGCCGCACGCTTATATGAGCTTTGCGAATTTGCAGAACCACTGGAATTTGTAAACATCTTGTATAGCAAGTAAAAGATACCGACAACAAGTAACATGTACCCGATATTTCTTAATACACCCATGGGATTTGTAATAACAGATGAAACAAGGCCGAATATTGCCAATCCGATAATAAGCACAAATATAGCGAAAGTAAACGAACGACCGTTCATAAGGGACACCTCCTAAAAACGTATATTAAAATTAGTATATTAACGATGAGGAAAGGAGTTGAACACCATTTTTAAATAATTATTGTTTGTTCTCTAAACGTAATAATTCTTCAAACGATGCAATTGCTACTTCCACTTGGTCATCTGTTGGTTCTTTCGTTGTTAATAGTTGTAGCCATAACCCAGGATATCCAAGTACGCGTAATACGGGAATATCTCTTAATCGATTTGTAAATTGCAATACTTCAAAAGAAATACCAAGTACAACTGGAATTAATAAAATTCGGTTTATAACTCGTGCCCAAAGAGGGTCTGTAGGGACTAGGAAATAAACGAACATTCCAATAATGACTGTAAATATAATAAAGCTACTGCCGCATCTATAATGGAGACGAGTTTGCTTTTGAACGTTTTCTACAGTCAGAGGAAGGTTATTCTCGTAAGCATTGATTACCTTATGCTCTGCACCGTGATACTGAAATACCCGCTTAATAAGTGGGGTTAAAGAAATAAAGTATATATAGCTCAATAATAGCATGAGCTTAATGACACTTTCGACAATGATTTGCCCAGTATGAGATGGGAAAATCGGTCTCGTTAATTCAGCTAATAGTGCAGGAACTGCTGTGAAAATGACTTTACCGAATATAAAAGATAAAACGCCAACAGCTGCAACTCCTAATACCATCGTTAATTTTGATTGTTCTTCTTTTTTATTTGCAATTTGTTCATCATCTTCTGGGTGGACGTCAAATCGTTCTGAAGCGAAGTTTAAATGCTTTGCTCCATTCGCACTTGCATCCACAATAGCGGCAATCCCTCGTAAAAATGGAATTTTTTTTAGGGTAGATAGTACTTTATTACGAACGCGTGGTAATCGATAAAATTCAATCGATTTATCTTTACGACGAACCGCTGTAACAGTATATTCTCTACCGCCAAACATAACTCCTTCTATGACCGCTTGCCCGCCATATATTTGTTTTGACTCTTCTGCCATGTTAACACCAACCTGTATTTGTTTCTCTCTTATGTAGAAAAAGAGGCAATTGTCATACTGGGTTCTGTCGTTTTGAAATAAGACAATCACCGAGTTTCCTTTATTTTATCGGCAAATACAAGTAGATGACAAGTGAAAATGTTATGAGAGTCGGACATTTCTTATTCTTTTTATAGACAAATTTCGCAGTATTTAAACATGCTTCAAAATAGTTTCGGGCATACTATTGAGCGGAGGTGTTGATGTGAGTCAAGAACAATTAGGAACAAGGAATTTTGTGCAGATTGGTTTGTTTGGTGGAATCTTTTGGGGCGGAATATGGTATTTCCTTCATATATTTTCATTCACGGAGGCGGGACCAAATTATTTCCTTTTACCATTTGCGTTTGGAAGTTGGAAAGAGGGTGTATGGGGCAATGTGTCCGGAATAGTGTGTATGGGACTTCTTTCAATTTTGATTGCCTTTTTGTATAAAGCATTTTTTGCGAAGTTTGAAGGGATTATAGCGGGAATTATTTATGGGCTATTTTGGTGGGCACTACTGTTTTTGGGGATGGGTTTAATGGCTCCTGCTATTAAAAGTGCACTCCATTTACCGAAAGAAACAATTGTGACGACCATATGCATTTTTATATTGTATGGTGTGTTTATAGCCTACTCTGTTTCTTACGCAGTAAATACCAATAAGGCCGAGCGAGAAGGGGAAGAGAAGACAAACTATTCAAATAAGTAACTCCTATGTTAAAATGTTGTATAGACATTTAATAATAAGGAGTTTTAAGCATATGAAAAAGGTACTCCTCGTAAACGGTCCTAACCTAAATCGCCTTGGTGTTCGTGAGGTAAATGTATATGGAAAGGGCACGCTAGCGACACTTGAAGCAGATATGAAGCAAGAAGCAGAAACAATGGGAGTGGAGTTAGAATGTTTCCAATCGAATCATGAAGGTGCGATTATCGATCGTATTCATGAGGCGGAAGATATATATGAAGGGATCATTTTAAATCCTGGAGCATTTACACATTATAGCTATGCGATTCGAGATGCAATTGCGAGCATTTCGATTCCTGTTATTGAAGTACATATTTCTAACATTCACCAGCGTGAGTCGTTCCGTCATGAATCTGTGACGGCAGCTGTTTGTGCGGGACAAATTGTTGGATTTGGTTTTTATGGCTATAAGTTAGCGTTATTTGCATTAATGGAGAAATTGAGGGAGGCATAAAGTAATGGAGAAAATCGAAAGATTACGAAGTGCATTTGATGAGGCTGGTATTGACGGTATTTTGTTAACAAATGAACATAGTCGTAGATATATGGCTAACTTCACAGGAACAGCTGGTGTTGTTCTTATTTCAAAAGATCGTGCTCAATTTATTACAGATTTCCGTTATGTCGAGCAGGCAAGTAAACAAGCGGTTGGATATGAGATTGTGCAGCACGCAGGATTGATCATTGATGAAGTGGCAAAGCAAGTGAAAGAGCTTGGAATTCAAAAGCTTGGTTTTGAGCAAGATACTCTTACATATAGTTCTTATTCAGTGCATAAGGAAGCGATTGATGCTGAATTTATCCCGACTTCTGGCCTTGTAGAAAAGTTACGCTTGATAAAGACTGATTCAGAGATTAAGATATTAAAGGAAGCTGCACAGATTGCAGATGCTGCCTTTGAGCATATTCTATCATTCATTCGCCCGGGAGTATCTGAAATTGAAGTGTCAAATGAACTTGAATTTTTCATGAGAAAACAAGGAGCAACATCTTCTTCGTTTGATATTATCGTTGCTTCAGGTCTTCGTTCGGCATTACCGCACGGCGTGGCATCTGAAAAAGTGATAGAAACAGGAGATTTCGTTACATTAGACTTCGGCGCTTATTATAAAGGATATTGTTCTGATATTACTCGTACGATTGCAGTTGGTGAACCATCTGATAAATTGAAAGAAATTTATAATATCGTTTTAGAAGCACAACTACGTGGTGTGAACGGTATTAAAGCTGGTTTAACAGGCCGTGAAGCGGATGCGTTAACGCGCGATTACATAACGGAAAAAGGATACGGTGAATACTTCGGACACTCTACTGGCCATGGAATCGGTCTTGAAATCCATGAAGCACCAGGTTTAGCGTTCCGTTCTGATACAGTTCTTGAACCAGGTATGGCTGTAACAGTAGAACCAGGTATTTATATTCCAGGTATTGGCGGCGTACGTATTGAAGATGATATCATTGTAACAAGTGAAGGTAATGAAGTAATTACGAAATCACCAAAAGAACTTATTATTTTGTAACATACAGGAGGATTTTTTTACATGATTTCAGTAAACGATTTTCGTACAGGTTTAACAATTGCAGTGGATAATGGCCTTTGGCAAGTACTTGATTTCCAACACGTAAAGCCAGGTAAAGGTGCTGCATTCGTTCGTTCTAAACTACGTAACCTTCGCACAGGTTCTGTTCAAGAGAAAACATTCCGTGCAGGCGAGAAAGTAGAAAAAGCACACATCGAAAACCGTCGTATGCAATACTTATACGCAAGCGGTGAGGCTCACGTATTTATGGATAACGGAACTTATGAGCAAATCGAACTTGGTGAAAACCAAATCGAGCGCGAGCTTAAATTCCTAAAAGAAAACATGGAAGTAGCAATCATGACTTACCAAGGCGAAGTACTTGGTGTTGAACTTCCAAACACAGTTGAATTACAAGTTACAGAAACAGAGCCTGGTATTAAAGGTGATACTGCTTCTAACGTAACAAAACCAGCTACATTAGAAACTGGTCTTGTTGTACAAGTACCAATCTTCATTAACGAAGGCGAAATGCTTATCATCAACACTGGTGAAGGTAAATACGTTTCTCGTGCATAGTAGAAAAGCACTCGTGATAATTCACGAGTGCTTTTTTATAGGAAATAGGGTAGATAGTAAATAGCTGTTATTATAAAACTGACTAAAACAAGTGAAAGAGTACCCATAATAGATGGAGTCAAAACAATTTGAAATGGTTTTATTTCGCCAGTCTCAACGCCAGTTAATGTTTTACTTATTGCGTGATCTGTAATGTTATTTCTATGGTTACTCATAATAATTAACCACATAATTGCAAATATTGCTAAACTACCAAGGAAAAAGGTCTCTATAAATGACCAACCGACCAATAATGAAAAAAGATAAATAAGAGCTAATTCTACTACAACGGTTAAACTAACTTTCAATGCCTTCATATTTTTCCTCCTCATTCTGTAATTTCAACCAGTTTAAAAAATTTTCACGTGACACGACATGCAGAGAGCAAGGTGACTTTACTTCTTTCTCTAGTGCAGCGTGTTCGTCTGGAAACTTGTTTTCCACATGCAATGAAATATAAGGTAGTTTTTCTTGTGCTTTTAATGAGCGGATATTATTCGTTTTAGCACCAGCAAATACGTAGGAAAGTTGTAAGTCTAAAAAGGCTATTTTAAAGATTTCTTTTTTAGCAGCCTCGTTATAGCCTTTTCCCCAGTACGGATAGCCAAGCCAACTACCAATGTGAGATTGCTTCTTCTCATTATTAATATGTTTAAGTGTGGTGAGGCCAATTATTTCATCCTCTTCATTCACAATCATTCTCGATAAGGATTTCTTTTGACGTTCTTCTTCTATTGCAAAAAGAAGAAATGCTTTCGTATCTTCGATGTTTTCTACCGTTATCCCCAATGCATTTTTTATATGTAGATCATTTGATAGCTCGAAAATCACATTTGTATAGCATAAATCTAGTGGTAATAAAGTGACGTGCTGCATGGTTTATACCCCTTTTAAACTAAATGTACCATAATATACCATAAAATAATATGAATATTCAGATTGTAATTCAGACTTTAGAGAAAAATTATGTTTTTACTTCTGAAATAGACAACCTCTGCATATGGTTGTACAAATATATTCTTTTTTAGAATACGAAGTTAGTAACTGTTACGGGAGAAGGTGGAAGAATGAAACAGTGGCTAGCGGCAATGGAAACATCTGTGCTTGTTATGGGAGCACTTCGATTATTTTCAGGTAGTGCGGAGATATTTGCTGCTTTGCTTATGCTTTATGTGAATGATGCGAAGAAAGCGTTGTTTATAAATGGTATGTTGGCGTTTGTTGGACCTACCGTATTAATTTTAACAATGACAATTGGGATAGCGAGTGTAGCAAGTGAAATTTCTTTCTTGAAGCTCTTTTTTCTAGCGCTTGGAATTTGCTGTATTTTTATCGCATTACTGAAATAGTAAGTCGAGTATAGTGGGGAGAAGCCGATGAAAGAGGTATTAGAAGTTTTACCAAAAACGATGAAGTACTTAATTGAAGAATGTAAGCAATACGATGCTTTAGAGGAAATTCGTGTTCGAATTGGAAGGCCGCTAGAGTGTATTGCACACGGAAAGGTGTTTTTTTATGACTATATTACTACTGCAGAGGATGCTATTTACTTATTGAATAAGTTAAGTCAATTCTCAATTTATACGATGGAAGAGGAATTAAAACGTGGGTATGTGACGCTTCGCGGGGGGCATAGAATCGGGTTAGCAGGAAAAGTCATTACAGAAAAAAGCGCAGTGAAAATGATTCGTGATGTCTCTTCCTTTAATATTCGTATTGCTCGTCAAAAAATAGGGATTGCTGAACCGCTTTTGCCATATTTGTATGAAAAAAGGTGGTTAAACACGATGGTAATTGGCCCTCCCCAAACAGGAAAAACGACACTTTTAAGAGATGTAGCACGTTGCATGAGTCAAGGGGTAAGTGCTTCGGAAATTCCTTCCTGTAAAGTGGGGATTGTTGATGAACGGTCAGAAATTGCTGGCTGTGTGAAAGGGATCCCGCAATACGATTTTGGTACCCGAGTCGATGTGTTAGACGCATGTCCAAAGGCAGAAGGAATGATGATGATGATTCGTTCTATGAGTCCTGATATTTTGATCGTAGATGAAATTGGCCGTAAAGAAGATAGTGAAGCAATTATGGAGGCAGTGCATGCAGGTGTTCAGCTTTTTATAAGTGCACACGGATTTTCCTATGAGGATGTTGTGAGACGTCCATCGCTCAAGGCAGTGCTAGAGCTTGGTATATTTGATAGGTTTGTGGAGTTGTCAAAAGCGAGGGGTCCAGGAACGGTTATGCAGGTGAAAGATAAATATGGAAAACCAGTGTTATCAAATAGAAAGGCTGAGGGCGTATGGTGAAAATATTTGGTGCAGTGTTAATCGTTGCGGTCAGCACCTTTTTCGGGTTTTCGTACGCTAAAAGATACAGTGAGAGGCCTAGGCAACTTAGGTTATTAAAATCAGCACTTCAATCATTAGAGGCAGAAATTATGTATGGACACACACCTTTATCTGAGGCTGCCGAGCGATTAGTTAAACAAATGCCAAAGCCATTAAATTGGATATTTCAAAGTTTCGCTAAAAAACTAGAAAGTGGAGAACAAACAGTAAGGGAAGCTTGGATAGATAGTTTGAAAGAGAATTGGAAGTTGACGGCTTTTCAACAAACCGAGTATGAAATACTGCAGCAATTTGGTGAAACTCTCGGGCAACATGATCGTGAATCACAACAAAAACATATTCGCTTATGTATTACACATTTGGAGAGAGAAGAAGAGGAAGCAAAAGCTTTACAACTGCAATACGAAAAAATGATCAAGAGCTTAGGGGTACTAGCAGGGCTACTAATTGTAATTTTACTGCTATAGGGGGGAGAAAGGCGATGTCCATTGATGTTGGATTAATATTTCAAATCGCCGGAATCGGCATTGTTTTAGCTTTCATTCATACTGTACTAAAAGAATTGAAGCGTGAGGATATTGCAAATTGGGTTATCCTTGTCGGTTTTGTCGTCATTTTATTTCATGTTGCATTTTTAATTAATACGCTATTCGACAAGATTAAAAGTGTCTTTCTCTTCCAGTAAAGGAGGCGGTTCGAATCGAAATTATACAAATTGTCGGATTAGGCCTCGTTGCTACGTTTTTAGCTGCTGTTTTGAACCAGCATAAATCTAGTATTACATCTTTATTTATTGTGTTCGTAGGCAGTGTGATGTTTCTTATTTTAATCGATCAAATTCATTCTATTTTACAAATGATTGAGAGAGTAGCGAGTGAAGCGAAAGTTAGTAATGTCTACGTGGAAACGTTACTAAAGATTATTGGAATTGCTTATATTGCTGAGTTTGGAGCTCAAATCACAAAAGATGCTGGTCAAGGTGCCATCGCTTCGAAAATTGAACTTGCTGGGAAAATCTTAATTCTCGTTATGGCAATTCCTATTTTGACGGTTGTAATTGAAACTATTCTCGGATTTTTACCGACAGGATAAGGGGGAGTGAATGTTGAGGAGGTTTGGAGCTAAGCTGCTATTTGCTTGCTTCCTTTTCTTTTCTTTACCGGTTGTTGTACAAGCTTCTCCTGTAGAAACAAACGTCGTTGATCAACAATTGGATAAGCTCGGAATTGAAGATGTGAAGCAATTTTGGGACGGGCTTGTTACAAAATATGGAGGCTATTTGCCAGAGAGTCAAAAAGGGAGTTTTATGGAGTTTGTAAAGGGAGAAAAAGAATTCTCTCTAAAAGAGTGGATGATAGGGTTATTAAAATATTTATTTCATGAGCTTGCAGCTAATGGAAAACTGCTTGGCACACTCATTATGCTCACAATCTTTAGTGCATTGTTGCAATCACTACAATCTGCTTTTTCAAAAAGTAGTGTAAGTAAAATTGCTGATGCTGTTGTATATATGGTACTTATTATTTTTGCTTTGAATAGTTTTTATGTCGTTATGACATATGCAAGAGAAACGATACAAACAATGGTAGATTTCATATTAGCGCTATTGCCAATTTTATTGGCGCTTATAGCGACTGGTGGCGGGGTTGTATCTGTATCTTTCTTTCATCCGATTATCATTTTCTTAATGAATACAAGCGGGCTTCTTATGAATTATATCGTTCTACCGCTTTTATTACTGGCAACGATATTAAGTATTGTAAGTACAATGAGTGATCAATATAAAGTTACGAAATTGTCCAAGCTTCTGCAAAACGTTAGCGTTGGGATTATCGGTATCTTCTTAACGATTTTTTTAGGAGTATTATCTGTACAAGGAACAGCGACAGCCGTTGCTGATGGAATAGCTGTGAAAACTGCTAAATTTGTAACAGGAAACTTCATTCCAGTAGTTGGAAGGATGTTTACCGAAGCGGCAGATACTGTTATTAGCGCATCAGGATTATTGAAAAACACAGTCGGAATTATTGGGCTCGTCATTTTATGCTTAATTGTTGCTTTTCCTGCGATTCAAATTTTCTGTATTGCATTTATTTATAAATTTGCAGCAGCAGTATTGCAACCGGTTGGCGGCGGAGCAATTATTCAATGTTTAGACATTATTGGACGAAGCATCATTTACGTATTTGCTTGCTTAGCTATCGTATCATTTATGTTCTTTTTAAGTATTACAATTATTATTGCTGCGGGGAATATTACACTTATGATGCGATAGGAGGTGAAGAGTATGCAATTTGTTACAGAGTGGATCAGAAATATTATCGTTTTTTTGCTCTTAGCAACAATGCTTCATCTTATTCTTCCAAATTCGAATTTGCAAAAATACGTTAAATTCGTTGTAAGTCTTTTGTTAGTCGTATTAATTTTAACGCCTCTTTTTAAACTATTGCAGACAGATATAAATGAAGTAATTGCAAATTTTAATGAAGAAAAGTACGTAGCAGAAGGATCTGTAAAAAATTCAATAGATTCGAAGAAAAAAGAAATACAAGCTCTAACACGTGCATATAGTTTAGAAGAGATGGCTACCAAAATGAAAAAAGAAGTAGGAAAAGAGTTTGAGAAAAAGTATGGTATGACTGTCTCCGAAATACAAATAGTCGCAGCAGAAAATACAGAAGAAGTAAAGTCAGCGAAAGATATTCAATCTGTTGTTGTGACGTTGAAAGAAAAAGAACGTAGTAAAAATGATGCAATTGAAACAGTAAAGCCAATTGAAATTAACACGAAAGAGCCTCCAAAAAAAGTGGAAGAAACGAATGGAGAAATGAAAGATTTCTTTTCAAGCAGGTGGCAACTAGGGAGTAAACAAATCCAAGTTCAAATGGAAGGGAGGACAGGTAGAGTAAATGGACAATAAAGATAAAAATTCGAAGTTCTCATTTTTTCGAAACTTATTGAATGGGGATCAAAAAGAAAGCAACGAGAAGGGTAAAAAGGTAACACCTAAGTTTTTACTTGTCCTACTCATACTTGGAATTTTGCTTATGTTTTCTAGTAGTCTCTTTTCAAGTAAAAAAGAAGAAGTACCTGTATTTAAAGAACAAAAAACTCAAAACAAAGAAAAAGACGTACCAACTTTCGGACAAAAAAGTAATGATAGTATGTCAAATGTAGAAAAATATGAAAAAGCGTATGAACAAGAATTAAAAACTGCTTTAGAAGAAATAGCAGGAGTAAAAGACGTAACGATTAAAGTGAATTTAGATTCATCTGAAGAAAAAATTTTAGAAAAAAATACAGTGAAACGCTCACAAACAACAGGTGAAACAGATAAAACAGGCGGTAAGAGAGAAGTAGAGGACGAGTCTCTTGATGAAAAGACTGTCATTATACGTGAAGGGGATAAAGAAACTCCTGTTGTTTTACGAACAGAGAAGCCGAAAGTACGTGGTGTTCTTGTCGTAGCAAAGGGAGTGGATAATATACAAGTTAAAGCAATGGTAAAAGAAGCTGTGATAAGGCTGCTAGATGTACCGGCCCATCGCGTTTCAGTTTCACCGAAAAATTGATAGGGAGGAAATAAAGTGTTAAAAAAACAAACAGTTTGGCTATTAACGATGTTAAGTTTAGTTGTTGTACTATCTGTGTATTACGTGACAACTCCTGACAAAATGAATACAGCATCGCCAGCAACAGGTGAAAAGATTGGACAAGAAAAACAAGGTACTGATAAAGCGGTAACAAACGAAGCGCCTAAAGAAACTCCGAAAAAAGAAAATACAAGCAAGGAAACAACAAATAAAGAAACAGACAAAAAAGAAAATGCAAAAAAAGAAACAAGTAAAAAAGAGGGTAATGTATCAGTTCAATCAAGTGATGAGAATTTCACAGCTTTACGTATGCAAATGGAAGATCAGCGTAGTGAAGAGAAAGCAAAATTACAAGAAGTGATGAATTCTTCGAAATCTTCAGCGACAGAAAAGAGTAAAGCGAAAGATAACTTTGATGCAATCACTACAATGGAAACGAAGCAAGAATTACTTGAGACAGTAATTAAATCTCAAGGAGGATATCCAGATGCTCTTGTAAGAGCTGATGGTACTGATATTAGAGTAACGGTTAAAGCGGCAAAACATTCACAGAAAGAAGCAAATAAAATTATTCAACTTGTAAGAAGTGAAGGTGGATCAAAAGATGTAGGTGTGAAATTTGATCCACCAGCGAAATAAGTGAAACTTTAATCCGTAGGGATTTCCCTGCGGATTATTATCTTTTACTAAGCAAAAGGTATGCAAATAGTAAAATAGAGTATGTAAGTAAGCGTGTGAATAGAAAAAAGCTATCATTTTCGATAGCTTTTTTCTATTTCGTCTTTGTATTTATTTTTATTATGTTCAACTCGGAATGGAGAAACACGTTGTGAGTAAAAGATTAATGGTTCATGGTACTGATGATTACTTTTTCCGGATTTGACGTGGATGAAAAGAACGCATGCCCAAACGATTACGGCAGGTAAAAAGAGAATGAGCCATATCATATTTCCACACCTCGACACAATATATTTTCTACACCTTGAACATACTATTCTTATATGAAGGAATGATGAACGGCGTGTAAACAAAAAAATAATATTTGGTAAAAATATATTATTGACTATAGATGTGGTGAAGAGTGGAGAGGGAATGGCATGTTTGCTGTGTAACGTTTTGAAAAAGTAGTGAATGTTTTTTAAGAAGTGGTCTTGCCAATTTCATGTGAAACTTGGTATTATTACTAGGTATTAAATTTTTGTTGGAATAATATTTTTACAGGAGTTTCGATTTATTATAAAGAAATATAAATTGGAATGTTTAAAAAATTTATCGTAAGATGGAAATAGTAAATATTTCTATTAGTTAATGAAATATATTTTCTAATAGAATACATCGTATTTTTACAGTCAATCTAGTTTTCGTGACGAGAATCTGTAAAAACGGGACAAACAAGAGTATGGGAGTGGATTTTACATGTTTAAAATTCAAGAAGTTCGCGAATTAATTAAATTAATTGATAGCTCTAATATTGATGAATTTGAATACAAAAAAGACGGTACAACAATCAAAATGAAAAAGCGTGGTAATGAAGTTGTTGCTGTGCAAGCACCTGCAGCAAAACAAGCTATGCAACCAGTAGCGCCTGTTGAAGTTGAAACGAAAGTAGCAGCAGCGCAAGCAGAAGCACCAAAACAAGAAGAGAAGAAGGCTGTTCAAAATGAAAACCTACATAAAATCACATCACCGATGGTAGGTACATTCTATTCTTCTTCTTCGCCTGATACACCTCCATATGTAAGTGTTGGGGATAGAGTATCGAAAGATTCTATCGTATGTATTGTCGAGGCTATGAAGTTATTTAACGAAATTGATGCTGATGTAGAGGGCGAAATTGTTGAAATTCTTGTTAATAACGGACAGCTTGTTGAGTATGGACAACCGCTATTTCTTGTAAAAGCGTAATAAGGGAGTCTTTGTGATGATAAAAAAAGTATTAATAGCCAATCGTGGGGAAATTGCTGTACGAATTATTCGTGCTTGTAAAGAAATGGATATTGAAACAGTTGCAATTTATTCAGAAGCAGATAAAGAGTCACTTCACGTACAGATTGCAGACGAGGCGTATTGTGTAGGACCAACGATTTCGAAAGAAAGCTATTTAAATTTGACAAACATTATTAGCGTTGCGAAGTTAACAGGCTGCGATGCTATTCATCCGGGATACGGATTTTTAGCAGAGAATGCAGATTTCGCAGAGTTATGCCGTGAATGTAACTTGATTTTTATCGGTCCAAGTCCAGAAGCTATTTCAAAGATGGGCACAAAAGACGTTGCTCGTGATACAATGAAAGAAGCAGGGGTTCCGATTGTACCAGGTTCACAAGGGATTATTAAAAATACCGAAGAAGCGATCGAGCTTGCTAATCAAATTGGATATCCAGTTATTATTAAAGCGACTGCAGGTGGCGGCGGAAAAGGTATTCGTGTTGCACGCCATGAAGAAGAGCTTATAAAAGGAATTCAAATTACACAGCAAGAAGCTAGTACCGCTTTTGGGAACCCTGGTGTATACTTAGAAAAGTACGTTGAAGATTTCCGCCATGTTGAGATTCAAATAATGGCAGATACACACGGAAATGCCATTCATTTAGGAGAGCGTGATTGTACAATTCAGCGCCGTTTGCAAAAACTATTAGAAGAAAGTCCATCACCTGCACTTGATGAAGATATTCGCAAGCAGATGGGTGAAGCGGCAGTTAAAGCGGCGGTAGCGGTTGATTATACAGGTGCTGGTACGGTTGAGTTTATTTATGAATATAAAACGAAAACCTTTTATTTCATGGAGATGAATACGAGAATTCAGGTTGAGCATCCGGTTACTGAAATGGTAACGGGAATGGACTTAATTAAAGAGCAAATTCTTGTTGCTTCAGGAGAAAAGTTATCGTTACAGCAAGAAGAAGTACAATTTAATGGTTGGGCAATTGAATGTCGAATTAATGCGGAAAACCCTGCCAAAAAATTTATGCCATCTCCAGGTAAAGTAGAAATGTACTTACCACCAGGAGGATTTGGTATTCGCGTCGATTCAGCTGTATATCCGGGATATTCAATCCCACCTTTCTATGATTCGATGGTTGCTAAATTAATTGTTCACGGAAAAACACGTGAAGAGGCAATTGCAAAAATGAAGCGCGCACTTAGTGAATTTGTCATTGAAGGCGTACATACAACAATCCCGTTCCATTTGCAATTGTTAGATCATCCTGATTTTGTAAAAGGTGAGTTTAATACGAAGTTTTTGGAAGAGCATGAACTTGTGACGCAGTGATACATTAAAGGAGGTTTTTTTCATGGCTGAACATATGTTAGATATGGGTCAAGATACAACTCTTGGTAAAGTAGAAATTGCACCAGAAGTAATTGAAGTAATTGCAGGTATTGCAGCTGCTGAAGTAGAAGGTGTAGCGGCAATGCGCGGTAATTTTGCTACAGATGTTGTTGAGAAGTTAGGTAAGAAAAATCATGGTAAAGGTGTAAAGGTTGAATTAGCAAACGAAGATATTATCGTTGACCTTTATGTTGTAATGTATTTTGGTGTAGCAATTCCAGTTGTTGCACAAAAGATTCAAGACAATATTCGCCAAGCACTCTTTACAATGACAGGACTTGAGCCAAAAGAAGTGAATGTTCACATCGTTGGCGTAACATTCGAAACACAAAAAACAGAAATCGAACCAGTGTAAGAATGAAAAGGTGCCTAGTAACATAGGCATCTTTTTTATCGTTTCATTTCTTCACAAATTACAACCCTCTAATTATTATACTATTTCAAAAAATAAGAAATAAACAAGAAAATGTGTCGTTTTTCCAAAAAACGTACATTGTGATAAGATATGGAACTTGAAGTTAATCTTTTTATTATTTTTCAGCCTTGTAACCCGTGTGTGAAACGATAAATTGTGTTATTATCATTGTATTATAAGGTTGGAAAATCAATGAAAACTGTAAGAGTAAGTGAATTGACGGCTTATAAATTATAATAATATAACAAAGTATAAGGAAAGACTTGAAGCATAAAGGAGAGTTACAATGAAACGTAGGACGGCTAGAGAAAGAGCAATGCAAGCATTATACCAAATGGATATTACAGGTGAATTAGAACCGAAAGTAGCAGTGGAAAACACGCTAGATGAAGGCGAAGAAACAAATGAGTTTCTAGAGTCACTTGTAGTAGGTTTTGTAGAAAATAAAGAAGCAATCGATGAAGCGATTCGTCAAAACTTAAAAAAGTGGAAGCTTGAGCGTATTAGTATTGTTGATCGCAGTATTTTACGTGTAGCTGTGTATGAAATGAAGTACATGGAAGAAATTCCACATAACGTAACAATTAACGAAGCAATTGAAATTGCAAAAACATTTGGGGATGAGGAATCTCGTCGTTTTATTAACGGCGTTTTATCTAATATAAAAGATACACTGTAAATTCTTTAAGGGGGAATCTTAAAATGGTAGCAGTAATCATCAAAGGAAATGAAGTTGCGGAGAAAAAACGAGCACAATTAACAGAAGAAGTTGTGAAGTTGAAAGAGCAAGGTATTGTACCAGGATTAGCAGTTATTTTAGTTGGAGAAGATCCAGCATCTCGTTCTTATGTGAAAGGAAAAGAAAAAGGCTGTGAACAAGTAGGAATTTACTCAGAGCTAATTGAACTTCCTGAAACAATTACTGAGGAACGTTTGCTTGCTGAAATCGATCGCTTAAATGGCGATGACCGTATTAATGGTATATTAGTGCAATTACCTTTACCAAAACATATTGAAGAAAAAGCTATCATTGAAAGAATTTCACCAGAAAAGGATGTAGACGGATTTCACCCAATCAGCGTGGGACGCATGATGACGGGACAAGATACATTCCTTCCATGTACACCGCATGGTATTGTAGAATTAGTAAAAGAAACAAATCTTGATATTTCTGGGAAACATGTAGTAGTAATTGGAAGAAGTAATATTGTCGGTAAACCAGTGGGGCAATTGTTTTTAAATGAAAATGCAACTGTCACATATTGTCATTCTAAGACGCAAAATATGAAAGAGTTATCGAAGTTAGCTGATATTTTAATCGTAGCTGTTGGACGACCTAAAATGATAACAGCTGATTATATGAAAGAAGGAGCGGTTGTAATTGATGTTGGTGTTAACCGTTTAGAAACAGGAAAACTTTGTGGTGATGTTGACTTTGACAACGTGTTAGATGTTGCGGGTTACATTACACCTGTACCAAAGGGTGTTGGTCCAATGACAATCACAATGCTTCTTCATAATACTGTTGAATCTGCCAAACGTGCAGGTGTCGTTTGTAAATAATTTGAATCGGCTATGAGGAGAGAGAAATGGAGAAGCAATATTTAACCGTTACAGCGTTAACACGCTATATAAAAACAAAAATAGAATATGATCCGCATTTGCAGTCTGTTTGGTTAAAAGGTGAAATTTCCAACTTTAAAAATCATAGCCGTGGCCACATGTATTTTACATTGAAAGATGAAAATGCAAGAATCGCAGCGGTTATGTTTGCGGGTCATAATCGTAATATTAAATTCAAACCTGAAAATGGGATGAAGGTACTCGTGAAAGGGAAAATCTCTGTTTACGAGGCGAGTGGTTCTTATCAAATTTATATTCAAGACATGCAGCCTGACGGAGTCGGAAATTTACATTTAGCGTACGAACAGTTAAAAGTTCGTTTAGAAGAAGAAGGACTTTTTTCTCAAGTTTATAAAAAAGCAATTCCTCCTTACGCTAAAACAATAGGTGTGATTACGTCGCCAACAGGAGCAGCGATTCGTGATATTATAACAACGATTAAACGTCGTTATCCAATTGGGAATGTTATTGTATTTCCGGTACTTGTACAAGGGGAGTCAGCGGCTCCCTCGATTGTACAAGCGATTCGTACAGCGAATGAAATGGGAGAGATAGATGTACTAATCGTTGGCCGTGGTGGAGGTTCTATTGAGGAATTATGGGCTTTCAATGAGGAAATGGTTGCAAGAGCAATCTTTAAGAGTGAAATTCCTATTATTTCGGCAGTAGGCCATGAAACGGATTTTACAATCGCAGATTTTGTTGCAGATTTACGCGCGCCAACACCGACTGCAGCAGCTGAGCTGGCAGCACCTAACATTATAGAGTTACAAGAAAAGGTATTACAAAGAACTCTGAGATTGCAAAGAGCGATGAGAGAGTTAGTACATAAAAAAGAAGAAAAACTACAAGTGTTGCAAAAATCGTATGCGTTCCGTTATCCAAGACAAGTATATGAGCAAAAGGAAGAGCAATTAGATAGAGCGCTAGAACAGCTTGTTTTAGCGAAAGAGCGCTATATTGATAAAAAGGTGAATCAGTTAAAGCAACTTTCATTTTATTTAGAGAAGCACCACCCATCTCAAAAAATTATGCAAACAAAGGTAGCTGTTGAAACGTTGCAAAAGCAATTACAACGTGAAATGCAAACGTTACTTCAAACGAAAGAATTTGCCTTTGTAAGAGCTGCTCAAAAACTTGAAGCGTTAAGTCCGCTTAAAGTAATGATGAGAGGGTACGGGCTTGTATATGATGAAGAGAAGCAAGTGTTAAAAAGTGTGAAAGATGTAAGCCTTGGAGATGCTGTTTCAGTTCAATTACAAGATGGAATACTAGATTGTAGCGTATCAGGCATAGAGGAGCGTGAATTGAATAATGGAAAATAAATTAAGCTTTGAAGAGGCAATTTCGCAACTTGAGCATCTTGTTTCTAAGCTAGAACAAGGTGACGTACCTTTAGAAGAAGCGATTTCTTATTTTAAAGAAGGTATGGAATTATCTAAGCTTTGTGATGAGAAGCTGAAGAATGTACAAGAACAAATGGCAGTTATTCTTGGGGAAGATGGAGAGCTTGAACCGTTTACTGCTTTAGGAGATGAAGCATAGTGACGATTGCTTTTGATACTTTTTTGAAAGAAAGTAAAACTTTCGTAGAAGAAAAACTTGTAAGCTATGCAAATGAATTACAATGTCCAAATGTACTTCGTGAAGCAATGGCATATTCTTTGGAAGCGGGTGGAAAACGTCTCCGCCCGTTACTTTTGTTTGCAACATTACAAGCGTTTGGGAAAGAAAGAAATCTTGGAGTAGGTGCAGCTTGTGCTCTTGAAATGATTCATACATATTCGTTAGTTCATGATGATTTACCTTGTATGGATGATGATGATTTAAGAAGAGGAAAGCCCACAAATCACAAAGTATTTGGTGAAGCGATGGCAGTTTTAGCAGGAGATGGCTTATTGACGTATGCTTTTCAAGTTATTATGGCATATGAGCAAAAAGAAATTTCTGCTGAAAAAAAAGTAAGACTTGTACTTGAACTTGCAAAAGCAGCAGGACCAGAAGGAATGGTTGGCGGACAAGTGGCAGATATGGAAGCGGAAGGGAAACGCCTTACGATTGATGAATTGGAGTACATCCATAAACATAAGACCGGAAAACTGCTTGAATTTGCTGTACTTGCGGGTGCGATACTTTCTGATGCGACAGAAGAGCAAGAAGAAAAGTTGCTTACTTTTGCTAAATATATCGGTCTAGCTTTCCAAATTCGAGATGATATTTTAGATGTCGAAGGAACTGAAGAAGAGATTGGAAAACCGATTGGTAGCGATCTTTCTAACGAAAAGAGCACATATACGACGTTGTTTACTATAGATAGAGCAAAGGATATTTTAGAAGAAACAATTGCAGAAGCAAAAGGTGCGATTAGCTCCTTGCAATTACAAGATGAATATTTACTATCTATTTGTGATTTGATTGCAAAACGTAATAACTAATATAACAGCGTTTTCATTTGTTGAGTCATTCATCATTTTATGATATAAATGTAGGAAAAGGTTTTTCTTTTCTTGTTATTGGCAAAAATATATGTAGATTACATTGCCGTTATCACTTCGTGTTAGCGGCTATTTTTTTCATCGCCTAAAGAAATATGGTTTATAATAGGATTAGGGCGCAATAGACTGGTTAATAGCGGGACAAGACGAAAAATAGAAAAGAGAATTTCTTGTTTTGTGTAAATGTTTTTTTATAATATTTGACATGTTGACAGATTATGAAATGAAAGTGAGTGATCCATGTGGATCTAACGCAAATTCAAAACCCTAGTTTTTTGAAAGATATGTCTATCAGTGAACTAGAGGGATTGAGTGAGGATATTCGTAAGTTTTTAATTGAAGAGCTCTCTCAAACAGGTGGACATATTGCACCTAATTTAGGTGTAGTAGAACTCACAATTGCTCTGCATAAATTATTTGATAGCCCGCAAGATAAATTTTTATGGGATGTAGGACATCAATCCTATGTACATAAAATTTTAACTGGACGCGCGAAAGAGTTTGGTACATTAAGGCAATATCAAGGTCTATGTGGTTTCCCGAAACGTTGCGAGAGTGAGCACGATGTATGGGAAACTGGTCATAGCTCGACTTCGTTATCGGCTGCAATGGGAATGGCTCTGGCACGTGATTTAAAGAAAACGAAAGAATATGTTATACCAATTATTGGAGATGGTGCTTTAACAGGCGGAATGGCTTTAGAGGCATTGAACCATATTGGACATGAAAAAACAGACATGATTGTTATTTTGAATGATAATGAAATGTCAATTGCACCAAACGTTGGTGCGCTTCATAATGTACTCGGTCGTTTACGTACTGCAGGAAAATATCACTGGGTAAAAGATGAATTAGAGTATATATTAAAGAAAATTCCAGCAGTTGGCGGGAAAGTGGCTGCGACAGCAGAGAAAATAAAAGATAGTCTTAAATATTTACTAGTATCTGGTGTCTTTTTCGAAGAGTTAGGCTTTACATATTTAGGTCCAGTCGATGGGCATGATTATGAAAAGTTATTCGAAACGTTGCAATATGCAAAGAAAACAAAAGGCCCAGTACTCGTTCACGTTATTACGAAAAAAGGAAAAGGTTATAAACCGGCTGAGAGTGACGTTATCGGTACTTGGCATGGAACAGGACCTTATAAAATTGAATCAGGTGACTTCGTTAAGCCGAAAGAAGTTGCACCAGCATGGAGTGCTGTCGTTAGTGAAACAGTACTTAAGCTAGCGAGAGCAGATGAGCGTATCGTAGCAATTACACCTGCAATGCCTGTTGGATCAAAACTTGAGAAATTCCAAAAAGAATTCCCAGATCGTATGATTGATGTAGGTATTGCAGAACAGCATGCTACAACAATGGCAGCAGGTATGGCAACGCAAGGAATGAAGCCATTCTTAGCAATTTATTCGACATTTTTACAAAGAGCATATGACCAAGTTGTTCATGATATATGCCGCCAAAATTTAAATGTTTTCATCGGAATAGATCGCTCGGGATTAGTAGGAGCAGATGGTGAAACGCATCAAGGCGTATTTGATATCTCATTCTTACGTCACTTGCCGAATATGGTGCTTATGATGCCGAAAGATGAAAATGAAGGGCAACATTTAGTTTATACGGCGATGCAATATGAAGATGGACCAATCGCATTGCGTTATGCGCGCGGTAATGGACTTGGCGTTCATATGGATGAAGAATTAAAGGCGATTCCAATCGGTACGTGGGAGAAGTTAAAAGAGGGTACACAAGCAGCTATTTTAACGTTTGGTACGACAATACCAATGGCAATGGAAGCAGCTGAGCGTCTTGAAAAAGCTGGGGTTTCAGTGAAAGTAGTGAATGCTCGCTTTATTAAACCAATGGATGAAGCATATTTACATGATCTTCTAGGAAAGAATATACCGATTTTAACGATTGAAGAAGCTTGTTTAATTGGTGGTTTTGGAACAGGAGTAGTTGAATTTGCATCTGAAAATGGTTACCATAGTGCATTAGTTGAACGAATGGGTATTCCAGACCGCTTCATAGAGCACGGAAGTGTAACAAAATTATTAGAAGAAATTGGTTTAACGACAGATGCTGTTGTAGACCGTATTCATACAATGATTCCATCAAAACAAAAAAGGGCGTAACAAATGAGCGTAAAAAAAGAAAGAGTAGATGTACTATTAGTAGAGCGAGGACTTATAGAAACGCGTGAGAAGGCAAAGCGCGCCATTATGGCCGGACTCGTATATGCAAATGAGATGAGACTTGATAAGCCAGGAGAGAAAATCTCGCAAGATACTGAGATTACGGTGAAAGGACAAGTTATGCCGTATGTAAGTCGTGGTGGTTATAAACTTGAAAAGGCATTAGAGACATTTCATCTTGATTTACAAGATAAAGTTATGATAGATATTGGTTCATCAACTGGTGGCTTTACAGATTGCGCGCTTCAAAATGGAGCGAAATTATCTTATGCATTAGATGTAGGATACAATCAACTAGCGTGGAAATTACGTCAAGATGAGCGTGTTGTTGTAATGGAACGAACAAACTTCCGTTACGTGACACCAGCAGATTTAGAACGTGGTTTACCGCAATTTGCAAGTATTGATGTTTCATTTATATCATTAAAGCTTATACTGCCAGTTTTAAAAACAATGCTTATGCCTAACGGAGATGTAGCAGCGTTAATTAAACCGCAGTTTGAAGCTGGAAGAGAGCAAGTTGGGAAAAAAGGTATCGTTCGTGATAGAAAAGTACATGAAGCTGTTGTAGAAATGATTGTCGATTTTGCTTTAAAAGAAGGCTATGATGTGGAAGGTTTAACATTCTCACCAATTACGGGTGGGGATGGTAATATTGAATTTTTAATTCATCTGAAATGGCATGGTGAACGTGAGAATGGCGAAAATCATTCTCCAATTTCTATAGAGCAAGTTGTTACAGAAGCGCATGACGTTCTAAAACAAAAAGGGAAAGGGGAATAACATACGTTGTTCCTCTTTTTGCTGTAATTGTATAATGATTGCAAAAACAATTGTGTACAAGAAACGAATTATAAGTTAACATAAATAAGTGAAGTATACCAATGTTTAAACTATGGTAAGAGATAGTGTGAGGTGCAAATGTATGAATAAAGGTCAGCGCCATATTAAAATCAGGGAAATTATTGCAAACAAAGAAATTGAAACACAAGATGAATTAGTTGATATTTTACGTAATGAGGGATTTAATGTAACGCAAGCAACAGTATCGCGCGATATTAAAGAATTGCACTTAGTGAAGGTGCCATTACATGATGGGCGCTATAAATATAGCTTGCCAGCAGATCAACGATTTAACCCGTTACAAAAATTAAAACGAAATCTAGTGGATTCATTTGTAAAATTAGACACGGCAGGACATATGCTTGTGCTAAAAACATTGCCTGGTAACGCTCATTCACTTGGAGCACTTATTGATCATTTAGAGTGGGATGAGATCATCGGAACCATCTGTGGTGATGATACTTGCTTAATTATTTGCCGTACACCTGAAGATACAGGTGTTGTCTCTGATCGTTTCTTAAATATGTTGTAACAAAAAATCTTGTTTGCTTTCCATCATAAAGTGGAAAGTGAACAAGATTTTTTTATTGTTTAAAAATATGAATTTTCAATTGTAATATAATATTTTGTGTGTATAAAGTTAAAAAATAGATGGATTGACCCGTAAAACAAATGTTTGGTACAATGAAGCGGGTTAGAAGAGTATATACATACAAATATATAGCATGATTATTTGAATGAAGAACTGAGAAAATCCTTTAGTAAGGGATTATTTTATAACGAGGTGAATGGGGCATTGTTATCGGAATTATCGATTAGAAACTTTGCTATTATTGAAGCATTAAATATTTCTTTTCAAAAAGGTTTAACGGTTTTAAGCGGTGAAACAGGGGCCGGAAAATCGATTATTATTGATGCAATTAGTTTACTTGTAGGTGGCCGTGGGTCAGCAGAATTTGTTCGATATGGAACAGAAAAGGCTGAGATTGAAGGGTTATTTTATGTTGAAGATGAGAAGCATCCATGTATTGAAAAGGCAGAAGAGTTAGATATAGAAATAGAAGATGGCATGATTATTTTAAAGCGTGATATTGCTGCGAACGGGAAGAGTGTATGTCGTGTAAATGGGAAGCTTGTTACACTTAGCATATTAAAAGAAATTGGGAAAACACTTGTTGATATTCATGGACAGCATGAAACGCAAGATTTAATGAATGAAGAACGACATCTGTTTATGCTTGATCATTTTGATGGGGATCGAATCGTTAAACAATTAGATATATATCAAAACGTATACGCTGACTATGAAAAATTAAAAAAACAATTGAAATCGTTAAGTGAAAATGAACAACAAATGGCACATCGCTTAGATTTAATTCAGTTTCAGCATGAAGAAATTCGCAAGGCGGATTTAAAGCTGGATGAAGAAAATGAATTAACTGAGGAACGATTACAAATTTCTAATTTTGAAAAGATTTATAAAGCGTTAGGTGATGCATATCGTTCGTTAAGTGCCGACGGACAAGGATTAGATAATGTAAGAAGTGCAATGGGGCAAATGGAAAGTATTACACATTTAGATGAAGTGTATCAAGAGAATCATGATTCAATTGCAAATAGTTATTACTTATTAGAAGAGGTTGCCTATCAACTGAGAGAAAAGCTCGATATGATGGAATATGATCCAAATCGTTTAGATGAAATCGAAACACGTTTGAATGAAATTCGTATGCTAAAGAGAAAATATGGAAATACTGTAGAAGAGATTTTAGCGTATGCTGATAAAATTGAAAAGGAAATTTTTACGATTGAAAATAAAGACGTTCATATTGAAACGACGAAGAAACAGTTGAAGGAATTAGAAAGTGTTATTCTGAAAGAAGCAACGTTGTTAAGTAATATGCGTCATGAGCTTGCAGAACATCTTACAAATGCAATTCATCAGGAATTAAAAGAATTATATATGGAGAAAACGAAATTTGAAGTGAGAATTATGAAGAGAGAAGGAAATGCAGAAGAGCCCCTTGTGGAAGGTGCACCGGTAAGACTTACGGCGGACGGTTACGATCATGTGGAATTTTATATTTCAACGAACCCAGGAGAGCCGCTAAAACCACTTTCAAAGGTTGCTTCTGGAGGAGAGTTATCTCGTATCATTTTAGCTTTAAAAAGCATTTTTTCTAAGCATCAAGGGGTTGCATCTGTTATTTTTGATGAAGTGGATACGGGTGTAAGTGGCCGGGTCGCACAGGCTATTGCAGAAAAAATTTATCGAGTATCAGTAAACTCGCAAGTACTTTGTATTACGCACTTACCTCAAGTAGCTTCAATGGCGGATTCGCATTTATTTATTCGAAAACAAGTAGCGAATGATCGGACAATTACTTCGGTTACTGTTTTAACTATGGAGGATAAAGTAACAGAAATAGCTCGAATGATTTCTGGTGTGGAAATTACAGATTTAACGACAGAGCATGCGAAAGAATTACTTACGCAAGCGCATCATTTTAAACAGACAGCAGAGGCTATCCAGTAATGGATAGCTTTTTTTCTCAAATGAAGATTTCTTAATTCTTCCGGTTATAAATAAAGCATTGCAAGGAGAGATTAAAAAGTGAAGCCAAGAGGCTGAATGTGGGGTAGGAGCGAGGAGAGTGAACAAGTTGAAATTAGAAAAATTTCGAAAAATAATAGGTCTTTGTCTCCTTGTTTCTTTAGTTTTTATTGGATGTTTTAAACCGCTTCGAACGTTTATTTCATCACCGAAACAACTTGTTGTTTTTGAAGGACAACAATCAGAAATATCATCATTACCAGTTTTCAAAGCTTCATCCACAAATCGTCATGTATTTACAGTGAGTTCGAATGAACAAAAACAAGGACTTATGGTAAATTCTCATCAAAATGGTGAAGCTGATATGGTATTTCAGCTTGCTGGTTTTCCAGTGAAAAAAGTAAATGTGAAAGTGTTAAAAGATTTTAAAGTGATTCCAGGTGGACAATCAATTGGTGTGAAATTAAATACAAAAGGTGTACTTGTTGTAGGCCATCATTTAATTCAAACTGAAAAAGGTAAAATATCTCCTGGTGAAACAGCAGGTGTACAAATCGGAGATATGATTACTGAAATTAATGGTAAAACAATTGAAAGAATGAGTGATGTAGCACCGTTTATTCATAATAGTGGAGAAACAGGTGAACCGCTTAATCTTGTATTGTTAAGAGATGGAAAATATATTCGTACGAAGCTAACTCCACAAAAAGACAACGGTGAATCGTCTTATCGAATTGGCTTGTATATCCGTGATTCGGCAGCTGGAATTGGAACGATGACATTTGTTCATCCAGATTCTATGAAATATGGGGCACTTGGTCATGTTATTTCTGATAAT
This sequence comes from Bacillus sp. M13(2017), assembly GCF_002218325.1. Taxonomy (NCBI): domain Bacteria; kingdom Bacillati; phylum Bacillota; class Bacilli; order Caryophanales; family Bacillaceae; genus Bacillus; species Bacillus sp. M13(2017). Next base: position 651,605 of record NZ_KZ268500.1, read on the forward strand.
GATACGAAAAAGCCGATTCAAGTCGAAGATGGACAAATTATGCGCTCGACAGTTACATCGATTGAAAGAGGTAGTCATGGGAATCCAGGAGAGAAATTAGCAAGATTCTCACCAGACCGTGAAGTGATTGGCGATATTACAATTAATAGTCCATATGGTATTTTTGGAAAATTAAAGACGAATATGAAAAACGGTATAATGGATAAAGCAATGCCTATTGCATTATCTCATCAAGTAAAAGAAGGACCAGCAAAAATATTAACAGTTATTAATCAAGATAAAGTAGAGGCGTTTGATATTGAAGTTGTTAGTACAGTGCAGCAAAAATTCCCAGCTACAAAGGGTATGGTAATAAAAGTAACAGATAAACGTCTATTAGCGAAAACGGGCGGTATCGTACAAGGAATGAGTGGAAGTCCAATTGTACAAAATGGAAAAGTAATTGGTGCTGTTACACATGTATTTGTAAATGATCCAACATCAGGATATGGTGTTCATATTGAATGGATGTTACATCAAGCTGGAATTAATATTTATGATCAAGAGAAAAAAGCGAGCTAATATATATTATTAGCTCGCTTTTTCTGTTGAAAAATTCGTTGAAATTTTGTAAAAGCTCCGCAAGAGGTGTTTTTTGTTGTAAAATAAAAGGAAAGGGTTGAACGTTTCGTTGTATTTCTATGATGGAATGTGTTGCGAAAGGGAATAAATGAACGATAAACATATTTTTTTGTGATTTTATCGGAAAGTAAGAAACTTTAAAAGGGAATTTTCACACAATTGTCGAACAATTCATGTAGCCTAGAAGGATACACATGTCGGAGAATCGATTCGGTAAGGGAGGAAAAGCTGTGGAGAAAATTAAAGTATGTCTTGTGGATGATAATAAAGAACTAGTATCAATGTTAGAGAGCTATGTAGCCGCTCAAGATGATATGGAAGTAATCGGTACTGCTTATAATGGTCAAGAGTGTTTAAACTTATTAACAGATAAGCAACCTGATGTACTCGTTTTAGACATTATTATGCCACACTTAGACGGTTTAGCTGTATTGGAAAAAATGCGACATATTGAAAGGTTAAAACAGCCTAGCGTAATTATGTTGACGGCATTCGGGCAAGAAGATGTGACGAAAAAAGCTGTTGACTTAGGTGCCTCATATTTCATATTAAAACCATTTGATATGGAGAATTTAACAAGTCATATTCGTCAAGTGAGTGGTAAAGCAAACGCTATGATTAAACGTCCACTACCATCATTCCGATCAGCAACAACAGTAGATGGAAAACCGAAAAACTTAGATGCGAGTATTACGAGTATCATTCATGAAATTGGTGTACCCGCTCATATTAAAGGATATATGTATTTACGAGAAGCGATTTCCATGGTATACAACGATATCGAATTATTAGGATCGATTACGAAAGTATTGTATCCAGATATCGCAAAGAAATATAATACGACAGCGAGCCGTGTGGAGCGCGCAATTCGTCACGCAATTGAAGTAGCGTGGAGCCGTGGGAATATTGATTCTATATCGTCCTTATTTGGTTATACAGTATCCATGTCAAAAGCAAAACCTACGAACTCTGAGTTTATCGCAATGGTTGCGGATAAGTTGAGACTTGAACATAAAGCTAGCTGAGAGTAGAAGTACCAAAGGGTTTTCGTTTTAGTAAAACCGATGCATGCTGGAACTCTATGCTCAATAGTAATTTTAAAATCAATAAACTTTTTAATGAAAGACCAATGAATGTTATAATTCGTTGGTCTTTTTATTTTGTTGAGAAAAAGAGACTATTTGATATCATGGAAAATAAAACCTACTTTTAGTAATATTACATGTAAGTGAGTTTTTTATAAGGCAATTAAATAGATATAGATAGGGAGAAGGGGAATGAAAAATAAAATTTCAACTTGGCTAGGAATAGTAGCAGCTATGGGAGTTCTTGCTATTGCAGTTACATTTGGAATGTTAGAACTTGCCCATAATCCAGTAGATAAAGAAGAGAGTGCTCAAATAGATAAAAAAGAAGACCAAACAATAGTAGATAGATGGAGTCTTTGTTGATGTGTATGTTACTGAAAATTCTACTGAAAGAGAAGTCATTACAGCAATGCATCGCATGACTCATCAAAAAGTGGTGGCAGGACGAAAATCGGGCTCTATCCCAATTATTCAAAATAATGCTAAAAAATTAAAAGAAATTATAAATAAGGATAGCTTTGCGAAGAAAAATGAGCTATTAGCAATTGCTAATAGATGGGTACAAAAGGATTTTAGTAAAATTGTAGAAGATCACAGTTATTTGTCGGATGCTCAAGAAGATAGCATTTGTAAAGCAACTAGAGCAATGGATGCGTTAGAAGAGCAACATTATATTTTAACTACATTCGGGGAGGAAAAAGCGAAAGAATTGTACGAATCAGGGGATGCTCCGCACGTTCAATAAAAAATAATATAAAGGGCTTCTAGTTTTTTTATGATCGTGTTTTTAGGACGCAATGGGAACTTATAAATAAATGGTCTGCTTTCTTTATTACATGTAACAAAAAAGAAAAGGTGTGATTCATTATTAAATGATGAAGGGACGGCTAAATTGCATCGTAGCACATCTGTTAAAGGATTTTAGTAGGAAAGGCATCCATGATATAATAGAAAATAATAAAAAGTCCTGCAAAACAGGACTGTATTATTCTTCGTCTTTATTTTGTTTTTCTAATTCAACTAGCTTTTGAATTAAAATGTGCTGCGGCATATGCATGAGTTGTTCAAGTGGAACACCTAGTGCTTTTGATAAGCGGACTGCAGTGTCTGGAGAAATTTGTAATGGTTTCATAGAAGTACCTCCTTTTTCGTATAGTATAGCATAAGATTGGGGGAGTGAGGATGACTCTTATATTTGCACATCGTGGTGCGGCTGGAACGTACCCAGAAAATACAATGATTTCATTTGAAGCGGCTGAGTCTTTTAGAGCGGATGGAATTGAACTTGATGTTCAATTAACGAAAGATGGGAAAGTTGTCGTCATTCATGATGAAACGGTGGACCGGACAACAAATGGAAAAGGTGCGGTTCGGAATTATGTATATGAGGACTTATGTAAGTTAGATGCAAGTTATAAATTTGGTGATAAAGTAGGTTTTTGTAAAATACCACTTTTAGAAGAGGTATTAGAATGGCTTGAACAAACGAGTTTGCTACTTAATATTGAACTTAAAAATAATAAAATTCCATACAGAGGTTTAGAGGAAGAAGTTATAACGCTTGTACGGAAATTTAGTTTAGAGGATCGTGTTGTATTTTCTTCGTTTAATCACTACAGTATGAAACGGTGCCATATGATGGCTCCTGATATTCAAACAGCAATTTTATATCGCGAAGGTTTGCATAGTCCGTGGGCATACGCGAAAAAAATGGGGGCTACAGCAGTACATCCGAATTATCGTTACCTTCAAGATGCTATTGTCGAACTAACGATGGAAAGTGGTGTAGAGGTTCGCCCTTATACAATTAATGAAGAAACGCTTATGCGTAAATATTTTGATATGAATATATCGGCGATTATTACTGATTACCCTGAAACGGCAAGAACGTTATTGCCAATAAAAAAATGAGACCGCGTGTAACGGTCTCATTTTTTTATTTATAAATAGTGGGGCATTCCTATCTTCTAAAGCGAGCTTGTACTTTATTTCGTTTGCGATCTCGGTGCAAGACGAAGCCACCAAAGATATAAAAGCCGAGCGCGAAGCAGAGAGCGCCGATTAAAAATTGTAACCACAGTATAGAAATTGGTGGAAATAGAATCCCGAATACCGTATCTCTCATTAACTTTATACCAAATACAGCTAATGAAATAGGGATGAGTGCTAATAGTAGAGCAACGTAACGCTGCATACATAATACTCCTTTTCAGATTATTTCGTATATTTTAATGATGTTATACGGAAAGGGGTTTGTCAAGAGGGTGCTGAACGAGTAAGATAAGGGTGTGAAAAAATTTGCAGAGTTACTTCGAGAGGAAGTGTAATATATGAAACAAAAAGTATTAATTGTTGGTGCAGGTGAAGGCGGGAGCGCACTGCTGAATCTGTTACAAAGTTCGAATATATTTCAAATTATAGGGATTATTGATATAAATCCATTGGCAAAAGGATTACAAATTGCTAAGGAATACGGGATTGCAATTGGAGAAAGTGTAACTCCATTTCTTTCTATGCATATTGATGTAATATTTGATATGACAGGTGAAGATGATGTACATAAAGTTTTATTGGAAAAAAAGAAAAAAGACACTCTTCTTATACCAGGTGATATCGCAAAAATTGTTACAGGATTAGCGCATGAGAAGGAAGGGCTAATTGGGCAGTTAGAGGAACAAACGCAACAAGGAGAATTAATTTTAAATTCTACACATGACGGCATGATCGTAATTGATCGAGAGGGACAAGTTCGTCTTTTTAATAAAAGTGCAGAGCGTATTATCGGATATAAAAAAGAAGAGGCGATAGGAAAATATATTTTAGAAGTCATTCCAACTAGTAAATTACTTCGCATTATACGTACGAAACAAATAGAAGTAAATTATGAACTGACATTAGAGAATGGAAAGAAAATTATTACAACGCGTATTCCAATATTAAAAGAAGGCGGAGAGGTGCAAGGGGCATTTGCAATTTTTAAAGATATAACAGAAGTTGTAGATCTTGCGGAAGAAGTTACAGATTTAAAAGAAATTCAAACACTATTAGAGGCAATTATTAACTCATCTGAAGAAGCGATTTCAGTTGTGGATGAAAAAGGAAGAGGTTTAGTCATTAACCCGGCATATACGAAATTAACGGGTTTAACAGAAGAAGATATTATTGGGAAGCCTGCTACAACTGATATTGTAGAAGGCGAAAGTATGCATATGAAAGTACTTCGAACGCGTCGTGCGGTGCGCGGAATACATATGAAGATTGGGCAAAAAAAGCGAGATGTAATTGTAAACGTAGCACCAGTTATTGTGGATGGAATATTGAAAGGAAGCGTCGGCGTTATCCGTGACGTGTCGGAAATTCAAAAATTAACAAATGAATTGAATAGAGCAAGGCAAATTATTCGCACATTAGAAGCGAAATATTCATTTGATGATATTGTCGGAAATTCAGATGAAACAACTGCAGCTATCGAACAGGCGAAGCTAGGAGCGAATACACCAGCAACAGTACTGTTACGCGGGGAATCTGGGACTGGTAAAGAATTGTTTGCACATGCAATCCATAATGGAAGTAATCGAAAATACAATAAGTTCGTCCGTGTAAACTGTGCGGCCATTTCGGAGACGTTGTTAGAAAGTGAATTATTTGGTTATGAGGAAGGGGCGTTTTCTGGAGCGAAAAGAGGCGGGAAACGTGGGTTCTTTGAGGAAGCGAATAACGGTAGTATTTTTTTAGATGAAATAGGGGAGTTGTCTGCAAATACACAAGCGAAACTCCTTCGTGTATTGCAGGAAAAAGAAATTGTAAAAGTTGGTGGAACGAAAGCGATACCTATTAATGTTCGAGTAATTGCAGCGACACATGTGAATTTAGAAAAGGCTATTCTAGAAGGGAAGTTTAGGGAGGATTTATATTATCGATTAAATAAAATCCCAATTCAAATTCCATCTCTTCGTCAACGTAAAGGAGATATACCGACAATTGCGGACAGGTTGATTCAAAAAATTAATCAAGATTACGGTCGTAATGTAGAAGGGCTCACTGATTCAGCCGTTTTATATTTACAATCATACGAATGGCCAGGAAATGTGAGGGAACTTGAAAATATTTTGGGGAGAGCTATTATCTTTATGAATTATAACGAGACCTATATTGATGTACACCATTTACCGCCATTACATAACGAAGAGCAGGTGGAGTCAAAGCAATCTCATTTATTACCTGAATTAGAAGAAAAGCCACTTGAACATTTAGTGACAGAGTTTGAAGGGAATATTATTTATGAATATTTGGAGAGATTTGATGGGAATAAAACAAAAACTGCAAAAGCGTTAGGAATTTCCGTTCGAAATTTATATTACAAGCTAGAAAAGTATAACCATGCAAAAAATAGCACGCAATAAATTGCATACCGTGCAATTTATTGCATGGTATACAAAAAGCGACAAGATAAGACAGAATTTTTCGTTATTTTCCAAAGTATTGATTTTACTGCATTTTGAATACGTTTTCATTATTGGTAAGACCACTTTTAAAAGTTGGCACGGTATTTGCTTTATAAATGGACGAGGGACGACGGAAAGGGTTGATTACAAAATATGAAGTTAGAATACTTAATTGATCAAGCAGGACAGCCTAAAAAAACTGTGGCTGTAGCAGTAGCTGAAGATCATGAAGTAATTGAAGCTGTAGCGAAAGCAATTAAATTACAGCTAGCTCAATTTCGTCTATATGGAAATCAAGAAAAAATAATGGGGATGCTACAAGAACATGGTTTACAAACTTCAGAACATGTTGAAGTGATTGCAGCAATGTCTAGTGCTGAAGCTGCAGAACTTTCTGTTAAAGCTGTGAGAAATGGTGAAGCAGATGTGCTTATGAAGGGGAACATCCCAACAGCAAATATTTTGAAGGCTGTGTTAAACAAAGAGTGGGGCCTACGTAAAGGTAGCGTACTTTCACATGTAGCAGCATTTGAAGTTCAAAATTACGACCGTCTTATTTTCGTTACAGATGCAGCGATGAACATCGCACCTGACGTAACACAAAAAGCTGCTATTATACAAAATACTGTAGAAGTTGCCCAGGCAATAGGAATCGACTTGCCCAAAGTGGCACCAATCGCAGCAGTAGAAGTTGTGAATCCAGCGATGCAGGCGACAATTGATGCAGCGATGTTAACACAAATGAATCGCCGCGGACAAATTAAAGATTGTATCGTTGATGGACCACTTGCTTTAGATAATGCAGTATCACAAATTGCAGCAGAGCATAAAGGCATAGTAAGTGATGTAGCAGGTAAGGCAGATATTTTACTCGTCCCAACGATTGAAGCTGGAAATGTGCTATATAAATCACTCGTATACTTTGCGGATGCAAAAGTAGGAGCAATGATTGCTGGCGCAAAAGCACCGATTGTTTTAACATCTCGTGCTGATTCAGCAGAAACAAAAGTATATTCATTAGCATTGGCAGTTGCGACTGCTTCAAAATAAACCAAAAAGGGTAAAACATTAGGGGGAAACGACAATGACATTAGAAATCTTCGAATACTTAGAAAAATATGATTATGAGCAAGTAGTATTTTGTCAAGATAAAGAATCTGGTTTAAAAGCAATTATTGCAATTCATGATACAACACTTGGACCGGCTCTTGGTGGAACAAGAATGTGGACATATGATTCTGAAGAAGCGGCGATTGAAGATGCATTGCGTCTTGCAAAAGGGATGACATACAAAAACGCAGCAGCTGGTTTAAACTTAGGTGGTGCGAAAACAGTAATTATCGGTGATCCTCGTAAAGATAAGAGCGAAGCAATGTTCCGTGCACTAGGACGTTATATCCAAGGACTAAACGGACGTTACATTACAGCTGAAGATGTTGGTACAACAGTAGATGATATGGATATTATCCATGAAGAAACTGACTTTGTAACAGGTATCTCACCATCATTCGGTTCTTCTGGTAACCCATCTCCAGTAACTGCATACGGTGTTTACCGTGGTATGAAAGCAGCTGCAAAAGAAGCTTTCGGTACTGACAATTTAGAAGGAAAAGTAATTGCTGTTCAAGGCGTTGGTAACGTAGCATATCACCTATGCAAACATTTACACGCTGAAGGAGCAAAATTAATCGTTACAGATATTAATAAAGAAGCTGTACAACGTGCTGTAGAAGAATTCGGTGCATCAGCAGTTGAACCAAATGAAATTTACGGTGTTGAATGCGATATTTACGCACCATGTGCATTAGGCGCAACAGTTAATGATGAAACTATTCCACAACTTAAAGCAAAAGTAATCGCAGGTTCTGCAAATAACCAATTAAAAGAAAATCGTCACGGTGACATCATTCATGAAATGGGTATTGTATACGCACCAGATTATGTAATTAATGCAGGTGGCGTAATTAACGTAGCAGACGAATTATATGGATACAATAGAGAACGTGCACTAAAACGTGTTGAGTCTATTTATGACACAATTGCAAAAGTAATCGAAATTTCAAAACGCGATGGCATAGCAACTTATGTAGCGGCAGATCGTCTAGCTGAAGAGCGCATTGCAAGCTTGAAAAATTCTCGTAGCACTTACTTACGCAACGGTCACGATATTATTAGCCGTCGCTAATCATTCATATATAACTTTTACAAAAGGCGTGGTTACCTCTTATGAGGTTTCCGCTTCCTTTTGAATTTATTAGTGGAGGTAGCAACATTGTCTGTAAATCGAATTCTTGTTATTAACCCAGGTAGTACATCCACAAAAATTGGTGTTTTTGATAATGAAAGACCCGTTTTAGAAGAAACGATTCGTCATGACGTAGAACAGATTGGGAAATACAAGCGAATTATCGACCAATATGAGTTTCGAAAAGAAACGATTTTAGAAGTTCTACATTCTCATGGTATTAACATTTCAAAATTAAACGCTGTTTGTGGACGTGGTGGATTACTTCGTCCAATCGAAGGCGGTACGTATACAGTAAACGATGCGATGTTAGAAGATTTAAAAAATGGGTTTAGCGGTCATCACGCTTCAAACCTTGGAGGCATTTTAGCATATGAAATTGCTTCTGGATTAAACATTCCTGCATTTATTGTGGATCCTGTCGTTGTAGATGAGATGGAGCCAGTTGCTCGTATAAGTGGTATTGCTGGTATGGAACGTAAAAGTATCTTCCATGCATTAAATCAAAAAGCAGTTGCTCGTAAAGTAGCCGAACAGTTAAACCACAAATATGAGGATTTAAATTTATTAGTTACACATATGGGCGGTGGTATTACAGTTGGTGCTCATAAAAAAGGAAGAGTAATCGATGTGAATAACGGTTTAAACGGAGAAGGACCATTTAGTCCAGAGCGTGCTGGTACAGTACCAGTAGGGCAACTAGTAGAAATGTGTTTCTCTGGTGAGTATTACCGAGATGAAATGATTAAAAAGCTTGTCGGACAAGGTGGACTTGTAAGTTTAATCGGTACAAATGATGCGATTAAAGTAGAGAAAATGGTTGAAAAAGGTGATCCTGAAGCAACTCTTATTTATAAAGCAATGGCATATCAAGTTGCAAAAGAGATTGGCGGAGCTAGCGCTGTACTTCACGGGAAAATCGATGCAATCGTATTAACTGGTGGACTGGCATACAGTAAAATTCTTGTCGATGAAATAAAAGAGCGAGTGGACTGGATTGCAGATGTTATTGTACATCCAGGCGAAGATGAGTTAGAAGCGTTAGCAGAAGGAGCACTTCGTGTATTACGTGAAGAAGAAGCTCCAAAAGAATACGTTGTACGTGAAAAAGAAACGGTAGCTAGGGGTTGAGATAATGGCAAAAGAATATGATTTAGTCATCGTTGGCGGCGGTACTGGTGGATATGTTGCTGCAATTCGTGCATCACAACTAGGGTTAAAAACTGCACTAGTCGAAAAAGAAAATCTTGGTGGTACTTGTTTACACAAAGGATGTATCCCTAGTAAAGCTCTTTTACGTAGTGCGGAAGTATATGCAACTGCTAAAAAAAGCGAAGAGTTCGGAGTTATTGCAAGCAATGTAGAACTAAACTTTGCGAAAGTACAAGAGCGTAAAGAGAAGATTGTAACGCAGCTTCATAAAGGCGTTCAACACTTAATGAAACAAGGTAAAATTGATGTGTTTGAAGGTATTGGCCGTATTCTTGGCCCATCTATTTTCTCTCCGATGCCAGGGACAATTTCAGTTGAACTTGCAAGTGGAGAAGAGAATGAAATGTTAATTCCAAAAAATGTACTTATTGCAACAGGTTCTCGTCCAAATTCATTACCAGGTTTAGAATTAGACGGAGAGTACGTAATGTCTTCAGATCATGCTCTAAAAATGGAAACGCTTCCTAGTTCGATTATTATCGTTGGTGGCGGTGTAATCGGTATTGAGTGGGCATCTATGCTTGCTGACTTCGGTGTAGAAGTTACAGTATTAGAGTATGCGAAAACGATATTACCACTAGAAGATCAAGACGTCTCAAAAGAAATGCAACGTCTATTCAAGAAAAAAGGTATTAAAGTAGTAACTGGTGCAAAAGTATTACCAGAAACATTGGTAAAAGATAATGGAGTAACAATCCAAGCTGAACACAACGGTGAAAATAAAGAATTTAAAGCAGAAAAAATGCTTGTATCTGTAGGAAGACAAGCGAATACGCAAAATATTGGCTTAGAGAACACAGATATCGTTGTGGAAAAAGGATACATTCAAACAAATGAGTTTTATCAAACGAAAGAATCGCATATTTACGCAATTGGAGATGTAATCGGTGGCCTGCAACTTGCTCACGTTGCTTCTCATGAAGGAATTGCTGCAGTAGAACATATTGCAGGGAAAGAAGTTACACCAATTGATTACTCTATGGTATCAAAATGCGTATATAGCAGTCCAGAAGTTGCTTCTGTTGGCTTAACAGAACAAGAAGCGAAAGAAAAAGGCTATAAGTTAAAAGTAGGTAAGTTCTCATTCCGCGCAATCGGAAAAGCACTTGTATACGGAGAATCAGATGGTTTCGTAAAACTTGTAGTTGATGAAGAGACAAATGACATTCTTGGTGTTCATATGATTGGACCACATGTAACAGATATGATTTCTGAAGCTGGTCTTGCAAGAGTACTTGATGCAACACCTTGGGAAGTAGCACATACAATTCATCCGCATCCATCATTATCTGAGGCGATTGGTGAAGCAGCACTTGCTGTAGATGGAAGAGCGTTACACGCATAAAAATGTGGATTTAGGAGGTTATGAAAAATGGCAGAAGTAAAAGAAAAGCGCCATGAAGAGCTTGGCTTAAGTGATGAGCAAGTATTAGAAATGTTCCGTACGATGTTACTTGCACGTAAAATCGACGAACGTATGTGGTTATTAAACCGTGCTGGAAAAATTCCATTCGTAATTTCTTGTCAAGGACAAGAGGCTGCACAAGTTGGAGCGGCGTTCGCTCTTGATAGAGAGAAAGATTATGCATTACCATACTACCGTGATATGGGTGTTGTACTAGCATTTGGTATGACAGCTAAAGAGCTTATGTTGTCTGCTTTCGCGAAAGCTGGAGATCCAAACTCTGGTGGTCGTCAAATGCCTGGTCACTTCGGTCAAAAGAAAAATCGTATTGTCACAGGTTCATCTCCAGTAACAACGCAAGTACCACATGCAGTTGGTATTGCACTAGCTGGAAAAATGGAGAAGAAAGATTTAGTAACGTTCGTTACATTTGGAGAAGGTTCTTCAAACCAAGGTGACTTCCATGAAGGGGCAAACTTTGCTGGTGTACACAAACTACCTGTTATTTTTATGTGTGAAAATAACAAATATGCAATCTCTATTCCGGTTGAAAAACAATTAGCATGTAAAAACGTATCAGATCGTGCAATTGGTTATGGTATGCCTGGATATACAATAGACGGAAACGATCCGCTTGCAGTATATAAAGCTGTAAAAGAAGCAGCAGATCGCGGTCGTCGTGGTGAAGGCCCAACTTTAATTGAAACAGTATCATATCGTTTAACAGCACATTCTAGTGACGATGATGATCGTGTTTATCGTGATAAAGAAGAAGTAGAAGAAGCAAAGAAAAAAGATTCAATTATAACATTCGCGGCTTATTTAAAAGAAGCTGGTGTGTTAACTGAGGAATTGGAAAAACAAATGTTAGACGAAATTATGCATATCGTAAATGAAGCAACAGAATATGCAGAAAATGCTCCGTATGCAGCACCTGAAGATGCATTGAAGCACGTATACGCAGAATAGGGGGGGAACGTTTCATGGCTGTAATGTCTTATATTGATGCTATTACATTAGCAATGCGCGAAGAAATGGAACGCGATGAAAAAGTATTCGTTTTAGGAGAAGATGTTGGTAAAAAAGGTGGCGTATTTAAAGCGACACACGGTTTGTATGATCAATTTGGTGAAGATCGTGCGCTTGATGCACCGCTTGCAGAATCTGCAATTGCTGGGGTAGCAATTGGTGCAGCAATGTATGGTATGCGTCCAATCGCTGAAATGCAGTTTGCTGATTTCATCATGCCAGCAGTAAACCAAATTGTTTCTGAGGCAGCAAAAATTCGTTATCGTTCTAATAATGATTGGACTTGTCCAGTTACAATCCGTGCACCATTTGGTGGGGGTGTTCACGGTGCATTGTATCATTCACAATCTGTAGAAGCGATGTTTGCAAACCAGCCAGGTTTAAAAATCGTTATCCCTTCTACACCATATGATGCAAAAGGCTTATTAAAAGCAGCCATTCGTGATGAAGATCCAGTATTATTCTTCGAACATAAACGTGCATATCGTTTAATTAAAGGTGAAGTGCCGGAGGATGACTACGTATTACCAATCGGAAAAGCAGATGTAAAACGTGAAGGTGATGATATTACAGTTATCACGTACGGATTATGTGTTCATTTTGCTCTTCAAGCAGCTGAAAAGTTAGCACAAGATGGCATCTCTGCACACATTCTTGATTTACGTACTGTATATCCATTAGATAAAGAAGCAATCATTGAAGCAGCTTCTAAAACAGGTAAAGTTCTTCTTGTAACAGAAGACAATAAAGAAGGAAGCATTATGAGTGAAGTGGCAGCAATTATTGCTGAAAACTGTCTATTTGATTTAGATGCGCCAATCGCACGTCTTGCAGGTCCAGACGTTCCAGCAATGCCATATGCACCAACAATGGAAAAATTCTTTATGGTAAATCCAGATAAAGTTGAAAAAGCAATGCGTGAACTTGCGGAATTTTAATCGGGGGGACTATACATGGCTGTAGAAAATATTACAATGCCTCAGCTCGGGGAGAGCGTTACAGAGGGCACAATTAGTAAATGGCTCGTTAATGTTGGCGATCACGTAAACAAGTATGATCCGCTTGCAGAAGTAATGACTGATAAAGTAAATGCTGAAGTACCATCTTCTTTCACTGGTATTGTGAAAGAGTTAATCGCTGGTGAAGGTGATACGTTAGCTGTAGGTGAAGTAGTTTGTGTGATTCAAGTAGAAGGCGCAGACGAAGTAGCAGCAACAGCTGTTGAGGAAAAAACGAAAGAAGAACCAAAGGCAGCAGCAATTACGCCTGAAAAAGCACCGAAAGTAAAACAACCAACTGATGGAAAACCACGTTTTTCACCAGCTGTGTTAAAACTTGCGGGTGAGCATAACGTTGATTTAGATCTAGTAGAGGGTACGGGAGCAAACGGCCGTATCACTCGTAAAGATATTTTAAAGCTAGTGGAATCTGGAAATATTCCGCAAGCAGGTGCGGCGAAGAAAGAGGAAGCTGTAGCGGCAGTAGTAGAAGCTCGCCCAGCAGCACCAGTAGCGCAAAAAGTAGAAGCTGCGAAACCAGTTTCTGTACCTACAATGCCTGGAGATATCGAAATTCCAGTAACAGGTGTGCGTAAAGCAATCGCAGCAAACATGTTACGTAGTAAACACGAAGCACCACATGCTTGGATGATGATTGAAGTAGATGTGACAAACCTTGTGTCATACCGTAACTCAATTAAAGGCGACTTTAAGAAGCGTGAAGGCTTTAACTTAACGTTCTTTGCTTTCTTCGTAAAAGCAGTAGCACAAGCGTTAAAAGAGTATCCTCAAATTAATTCAATGTGGGCTGGCGATAAAATTGTTCAGAAGAAAGATATTAACCTTTCTATCGCTGTTGCAACAGAGGAAGAACTATTTGTACCAGTAATTAAGCAAGCGGACGAGAAAACAATTAAAGGTATCGCTCGTGAAATTACAGAACTTGCAGGAAAAGTACGTACGAAATCGTTAAAAGCAGACGAAATGCAAGGTGGAACATTTACAATTAATAACACAGGATCATTCGGTTCTGTTCAATCTATGGGTATTATTAATTACCCACAAGCGGCTATTTTACAAGTTGAATCAATTGTAAAACGCCCAGTAATTATGGATAACGGTATGTTCGGTGCTCGTGATATGGTTAACTTATGTTTATCACTTGATCACCGAGTACTTGATGGTTTAATTTGTGGTAAGTTCTTAGGACGTGTTAAAGAAATTTTGGAAAACATGTCAGAAAATAATACATCTGTATATTAATAAAAAGCTCGCTTATGCGAGCTTTTTATTATCTTATTTCTTCATCTACATCCTACTATATGTATAAATACCTTTCCCAGTAATCTTACAATAAACGATTATGTATTAGGAATTTACGAAAATACATTGCTGATATATGGTATATGGATATAAAATAAGAAAAGAATAATTTTTTTGGCAAATCTTACTGATGAAACTGTAGTATAATATATTGTATTGTATGAAAAAGAGAGTTATTCTATATAAGTGTTTTATAGATAATGTGTAATCAGTCGTCAAAACATGAAGAATGTTGACTCCTGGTTTTTTATTTTTGCCGTAACAATGTTTCAGGAGGATGTCATGAAAAGAAGTACCGAGTTTCTAAAAAGTTTAGATGTAAAATTAATTTTAATTTTGTGTGCACTATGTGTGACGAGTATAGCTGCTATATATAGCAGTCAGCAAACTGGCCAATATGGGGCTGAGAATTTTGCTTTGAAACAAGGTATTAACTACATAATTGGAATTGTAATGTTACTTCTTGTTGCAAGTGTTGATTCAGATCAGCTACAAAAATTATCATGGCCATTGTATATTGCAACGTTTTTGTCAATTATTCTACTAAAAATATTACCGGTTTCAACCTTTACACCGGAGATACTAGGAGCAAAAAGATGGTTTAGATTTCCACTAATTGGATCTATTCAGCCGTCAGAGTTTTTCAAAATTGCACTGGTTATGTTAGTAGCAAATTTAGCCGTAAAGCATAATGCACAGCATATGGTTCGAACATTTAAAACAGACTTAATATTAGTAGGAAAGATTATGCTAGTATCTATTCCTCCTACGGCAATTGTATATAGCCAACCGGATACAGGTATGGTGTTCTTATATGCTGCTGCTATTGCATGTATTTTATTTATGTCAGGTATTCAGAAGAAATTGATAGCAATATGCACAGTTATTCCGGTGACGATATTATCTGTGTTAATGTTTATTTACTTTAAGTATCAGGATTTTTTCTATAATAATTTAGTTACATTACTAAAACCTCACCAACAGTCACGTATTTTAGGTTGGTTGGACCCATTTGAACATACAGATCAAGGCTATCAAACACAGCAATCGATTCTAGCTGTAGGTAGTGGAGGTATGGAAGGTAAAGGATACGGTGGAGGAAGCGTCTATATCCCAGAGAAGCATACTGACTTTATTTTCGCTACAATTGCCGAAGAAGGTGGATTTATCGTAGCAGCGTTAGTTGTCTTCTTGTTCCTGTTGCTACTATATCGAACAATTATTATTGGTTATTCCGCTGATAATTTATTTGGTACATTATTATGCGCTGGATCTATCGGTATATTAACAGTTCAAATATTCCAAAACATCGGTATGATCGTTGGGTTAATGCCTGTAAAAGGTATTGCATTACCTTTCTTATCGTATGGGGGAAGTTCCTTATTCTCGAATATGATTATGATGGGGCTCATACTATCGGTACGGAAAACTTATAAAAAATATATGTTTTCAGTTAAGTAAAAAAAGCTGGTTCGTTTTTAAACGAACCAGCTTTTTTTACATATATGCTCATAAACGTTGCAAACTAAAACAGGATAGCAGTTTGAGACGGGTAAGGAGTGCAAAGTGATGCATATGCATATATTTGAAGGAGCACGGCATCTTTCTAATAGTGAATGGGTTATTCGGGCTATTATAGCATACATATTTTTAATATTAGTTGCGAAAGCGATGGGCAAAGGTCTATCGCACAACTTCGTTTTTTAGATGTTGTATTAGTGTTATTACTTGGCGGGAATATTTCTAATGCAGTTTTTGATGAAAAGGTCGGATTACTTGGTTCAATGAGTACAATTTGTATACTAGTTGTACTTCATATTGTAAGCTCTATTTTAATGTTGAAATGGGATAGATGGAGACGGTTTTTAAAGCCTGCACCGATTATTCTTATACATAATGGTTCCATTGATTGTAGCAATTTGAAAAAGGCGAGAATTACCGTGGAATATTTGTTTTCGGAACTTCGTATGCGAAATGTGAGCGATATTCAAACGATTAAATTAGCATTATGGGAAGCGAACGGTGTCGTTTCTATATTTCGGTATCCAGAATATGAAGCAGTTTCGCGGCTTGATCTTAAAGTGGCGGGAAAAAAATCTCCAGTTTCTTTTGTATTAGTAAAGGATGGGAGGATACAGAAAGATGTTCTTGCATTATTAGGAAAAACAGAAGCGTGGGCGAGAGAATTTATAGAGGAGAGTACAGAAGTCGAATCTATTATGTTAGCTACAATAGATGAATCACATAAAATAAATATTTTGTTAAAAAAATGAAAGATATACGCATTTTGTCGTTTCGTACATATGATACAATAGTGTGGACAACGAAAAAGGAGGCGATACGGTGGGATATGTAGAAGAATTACGAAAAATAGTTGGTCATCGCCCTTTAATTTTAGTTGGTGCTGTTGTACTCGTTATAAATGAAAATGGATATGTTTTATTACAGCAGCGGACAGAGCCGTACGGAAAATGGGGGCTACCTGGCGGGCTAATGGAGCTTAGTGAATCACCAGAAGAAACAGCTTATCGTGAAGTATATGAAGAGACAGGAATAAAAGTGAAGAATTTGCGACTAATCAATGTATTTTCTGGAGCGAACTACTTTACAAAATTAGCAAACGGTGATGAATTTCAATCTGTAACAACCGCCTATTATACGGATGAATACGAAGGGGATTTTGTTATGAATAAAGAAGAAGCAGTTCAGCTTAAATTCTTTTCACTAACAGAACTACCTGACTATATTGTAGGATCGCATAAAAAAATGATTGCTGAATATATGAAGATTATGGAAAAAAAGATATAATAATAGTGAAAGAAATACAAAAACACAGCTCTGGTTGGTAGTCCAGACGCATGATTTCATGTCAGTAACCTTCCCCTCCGGGATGTCCCGTATTTCTAATCTTTTAAAGGAGGGGCTGTCAATGGATTTGACAGTATATCACGATGGTCAATTTTTTGTTGGAATTATTACATGTAAAGAAAAAGGGAAATTGTATGGAGCGAGGTATATTTTTGGAGCGGAACCGTCAGATGAAGAAGTGCTTATGTTTGTGAATGGTTCAATTTTAGAGCATTTTCAGCACTTTGCAAAATGTGGTGTAGAAGTTAATGAAAAACAGCGTCCTAAAAACATAAAGCGTATCATACGACAAGCAGCAAAAGAAACAACTATTAAACGTTTTACTAAGGCGCAAGAGGCGATTAGTTTATCTTATGAATTGCATAAGCAAGAAAAGAAAGTGCAGTCTAAAGAGAAGCGAGAAGCTGAAAAAGAAAGAAGACGTTTAATTAAAGTACAAAAAGCAAAGCAAAAACATCGTGGTCATTAAAGAAAAGGTGTTAGAGCAAGAGCTCTAACACCTTTTCTATACTTAAATACAAGTAAACTTACTTGTATTTCATAAACATTAACTGGTAAGATACAAATAGGTAGTTTTAGAGGAGGGAAAAGAGTGATTAATTTTAACTTTTTTATGAATGATGTTGTCCGCCAAGCGCGTGAAGAGATTGTCTCTGCTGGATATACAGAATTGACGACGCCAGAAGCGGTAGAAGAAGCATTTAAAAGAAATGGAACAACACTTGTAATGGTAAACTCTGTATGTGGTTGTGCAGGTGGTATTGCTCGTCCTGCTGCTGCGCATTCCGTACATTATGATAAACGTCCTAACCACCTTGTAACGGTGTTTGCAGGTCAAGATAAAGAAGCGACAGCAAGAGCGCGTGAATATTTCGAAGGGTACCCACCTTCTTCTCCATCATTTGCTTTATTAAAAGATGGAAAAATTGTAACGATGGTAGAGCGTCATGAAATTGAAGGTCATGAACCGATGCAAGTTATTGCGAAACTACAATCGTATTTCGAAGAGAATTGTGAAGAACTATAAAAAATAAGAGAAAAAGCGGCACATCCACAATCAAGTGGATGTGCCGCTTTTTTATTTATTATTAAAATTTCTGAGATATGCATAGTTATGTTGTTTTATGCATTTTTTTATACATAATAAACATCGTTTGTATTGCTGTTTTATTTATTTTTATTTTATATATTGCATAAAAATAAAAGTGCTGATACAATACAAACATCGAATAAATATTCTATTAAACTTTTAAATATACATTATTAGGGGGAAGAAAGATGAAGAAGTTAGTATCAATATCGTTTGCACTTATTTTAATTGTAAGTATATTCAGCGCTTGTAGTAATGGGGAGTCGAAAGAAACAAAAGGAAATAAGAAAGTACTCGTAATGGGGACTTCAGCGGATTATAAACCATATGAATACGTGGAAGCTTCAAAAAGTGATGAAATTATTGGTTTTGATGTTGATGTTGCTAAATATATCGGAAAAGAACTTGGGTATGAAGTGAAAGTGAAAGATATGGATTTTGGTGGTTTATTAGCATCTCTTAGTTCAGGAAAAGTTGATTTCGTAATGGCAGGCATGACGCCAACTGCAGAGCGTAAAAATAACGTTGATTTTACAGATATTTATTTTGTTGCGAAAAATATGGTCGTTTCTAAAAAGGATTCTAACATTAAATCTGTAGAGGATTTAAAAGGGAAAAAAGTAGGAGTACAAACAGGGTCTATTCAAGAAGAGAAAGCAGCCGAATTTAAAAAACAAGTAGATTTCCAAGTTGAGGGACGTGACCGTATACCAGAAATCGTACAAGAAATTAAAGCTGGTCGTTTTGAGGCTGCAATTATAGAAGACACAGTTGCTAAAAATTATTTAGAGAAAATGAAAGATTTACAAGGAATTGAAATTAAAGAAGCACCAGAAGAAGTTGGAGCAGCAATTGCCCTTCCGAAAAACAGTGATAAAACAGCTGAATTTAATAAAGTAATTAAAAAAATGCAAGAAAATGGAGAAATGGATAAATTAGTGAAGAAATGGTTTGGCAGCGGAAAATAAGCTGCCTTTCACTTTTCTGTGAGGGGAATGAAAAGAATGAATTTAGATTTTTCGGCGATTACGCCTTCGATACCATATATACTAAAAGGTTTAGAAGTTACTTTGAAAATTGTAGCGGTATCAGCTTTAGCAGGATTTATTTTAGGAACGCTATTAGCACTTTGTAAAATTGTTAGAATACGAGCATTAAATATAGCAGCAGATTTTTATACATCAATTTTTCGTGGTACACCACTTGTATTGCAATTAATGATTATTTATTTCGGTGTCCCACAAATAATTGGTTATGAAATACCAGCATTCTTAGCAGCTGTACTTGCGTTTAGCTTGAATTCAGGTGCATACATGTCAGAAGTAATTCGTGCTGGTATTCAAGCGGTTGATAAAGGACAAACAGAAGCAGCAATGGCTTTAGGGATACCATACGGAAAAATGATGAGAAATATTATTTTCCCTCAAGCATTAAAAAATATATTACCAGCGCTTGTGAATGAATTTGCGACACTTACGAAAGAATCGGCTGTAGTAACAGTAATAGGCGCGACTGATTTAATGCGTCGTGCTTACATTGTAGGCGGTGAGACATTTAAATATCTTGAACCATTACTTTTTGTTGGACTGATTTATTATATGTTAGTCATTATTCTTACATTAGTCGGGAAGGCAATTGAAGGGAGAATGAAGAAAAGTGATTAAAATTGAAAACCTTCATAAATCATTTGGTAAAAACGAAGTATTAAAAGGAATTACAACAACGATTGAAAAAGGGGAAGTAGTTGCAATTATAGGACCTTCTGGATCAGGAAAATCAACATTTTTACGTTGTATGAATATGTTAGAAGCACCAACGGATGGTCACATTTGGATTGGAACGGAAGAAGTAACCAATCCGAAAACGAATGTTATGCATGTTCGTGAAAATGTCGGTATGGTATTTCAGCATTTTCACTTATTTCCTCATATGACTGTATTAGAAAATATTACGTATGCTCCTATCAATGTAAGAGGGGTAACGAAGCAAGAAGCTGAAAAGAAAGCTGAGAAACTTTTAGAAAAGGTTGGATTAGTAGATAAAAAAGATACGTATCCAAATCGTCTTTCGGGAGGACAAAAGCAACGTGTAGCAATTGCAAGAGCGTTAGCAATGGAACCGGAAGTTATGTTATTTGATGAACCGACATCGGCGCTAGATCCAGAGATGGTGAAAGAAGTGTTAGAAGTTATGAAATCGTTAGTTACGACAGGAATGACGATGGCTATCGTTACACATGAAATGGGTTTTGCAAAAGAAGTGGCAGATCGTGTTCTTTTCTTGGACGGAGGAAAGCTTGTAGAAGATAGTGCGCCAGAAGAATTTTTTGCAGCGCCGAAAAGTGAACGTGCGCAACAATTTTTACAAAAAATATTGTAATATGAAAAGGTTATGTGAATAATAAGTAGAAAAGGATGACATTGTGTCATCCTTTTTTTATACTAGCTGTAAATACGTTTATACATATAGGAGTAATGATATGTTTAAAATTGGATATCGTACAGTAAAAACAGCAATAGGGACAGGCGCGGCAGTTTTTATTGCTCAGTTATTAGGGTTAGAATTTTATAGTTCAGCAGGTATTTTAGTTATTTTATGTGTACAAAATACGAAGCGCAAATCGCTTCAAGTGTCGTTACATCGTTTTCTAGCGTGTGTATTATCAATGGTATTCGCGTTTTGTATTTTTGAAACGATAGGCTATACACCACTTGCAATTAGCATATTGTTACTTACATTTATTCCGACTGCAGTAATGCTTAAAATTCAAGAAGGTATTGTCACGAGTTCAGTTATTGTTATGCATCTATATTCATTGAAGCAAATTACATGGCTTATAGTTGGAAATGAAATTGCTATATTAACGATAGGGATTAGCGTGGCGTTATTAGTAAATATGTATATGCCGAGTAGTGAAAATAAGCTAAAAGAGTATCAGGATAAAATAGAGAGTAATTTTAAAACGATTTTGTTTGAAATGGTTGTGTATTTACGAAATCGAGAAAGTAGTTGGAGTGGAGCAGAACTCATTGAAACCGAGAATATGTTAAATGAAGCAAGGGATTTATCGTTTAAAAAACTTGAGAATGCATTTATGCGAGAAGATGATTATTACTATCGTTATTTTAATATGCGCATGCAACAATTCGAAATTTTAGAGCGAATGATACCACTAGCAGCTTCTTTATCGTGGACATATGAACAAGCTGACATGATTGCAGATGTTGTTGAAAACATTGGTAATGCTATTAGCCCTGAGAGTACTGGCGTTATTTCCTTAAGGCAGCTTCAAGAAATGAGGGAATTATTTAGAGACATGCCATTGCCAGTTACACGCGAAGAATTTGAGATACGTGCGAAACTTGTTCAACTTGTGTATGAAATGGAACAATATTTACTCATTAAAAGTCGCTTTAAGGGAAAGGATAATATAAAAGAACTTATATAGAAGGTAGGAATTATCTATGCCGTATCTTCTCTCTATCATATTATGTCTTTCTTTATCGCCGATTTGGCCTCTTGGGGATAATCCACGTGCCGGAGATCCTTTTATTATTGTAAATAAAGCAACGAATAAATTAGCTTACATTGACGATGGAAAGATTCAAAAGGTTTTTCCAGTAGCGACAGGGAAAACGAATGAATTAACTCCAGAAGGAACTTTTGATGTTGTAATGAAAGCAAAGGATCCGTATTACATTGCGAAGGATATTCCAGGTGGATCGCCAAAAAATCCACTTGGGTCAAGGTGGATTGGATTTAATGCAAGAGGAACTGATGGAAGTAAATATGGAATACATGGAACAAACCAACCGAGTTCAATTGGAAAGTATATTTCACAAGGGTGTATAAGAATGAAGAAAAACGATGTGGAATATTTGTTTGATCGCATTCCAATTGGAACGAAAGTATGGATTGTGAAATCGAAAAAATCATTTCAGCAATTGGCAAAAGAAAAAGGAGCCGTTGCATATGAAAAAGCCAACGAAAAGGTTGGCTTTTTCTATTATAATAAGTTGTCTTGACATGTGTACATAACCGTGCGTTAATGAGAGTATAGAAAGATAAAATTAGATAAAGGGGTTGCTCATATGTACTTGAATCCGAAACTTTCATATATGCAGTTTTTTATGGGATTTCTATTTGTTATTACATTCATATTGGCAACTTTTAATATATGTTCTTATCTTGTAGCGATTGTATGTATGGCATTACTTAATCTCACTTTTGTTATTGGGGCATTTCAGCAGAAACAATATACAAGTTTTGTAATAGCACTTGTAATGTCATTTTCCTTTAGTATTGTAGCGATTGTGTTTTATATAAAATAAACCATCTCGATGTCGAGATGGTTTATTTTTTCATGTGTAAAAAGTAAAAAAAGGACGAACACATCGCCCTTTTTACCAAAACATACTCGCGCCAGCAAGTAATGTTGTTACAAGCATAGAAATTAGCATCACATAAACCATAATTTTTTGAGCTTTTTTATGCATCGTTATACCTCCTTGCAAATCAGTACAATTTCATTGTAACGAGAAATGAAATTATGGACAAGAGGAGAGTGAGGACAAAATTCGGGAGGGGATTGCAAAATATAACAGGAAATTTGAGTGTGTATAGAGAATATAGTTAAAGGGTATATTGTTAATTTTTAGTTGGGCAAGCTGAAGAATGGAGATACGATGATGAAAATATACGAAACAGATCGTTTATACTTAAGGGAAATTGATGAGTCGTATGCTGAAACAGTTCTTCAATATTACGACAGAAATCGTGAATTTTTAAAAGCTTGGGAAGAGTATAGACCGGATGATTTTTTTACGCTAGATTATCAAAAGAAAAAATTGCAAAAGGATAGAAAAGAGTTCGAAGAAGGGAAAATCATCAGACTATGGATTTTTAAAAAGGGTGATGATACGAAAATAATTGGGTGTATTTCATTTAATTTAATCGTTCGTGGCATTTATCAATCTTGTGTACTCAGTTATAAATTAGATAAAGCAGAGTTAAACAAAGGGTATACGACAGAAGCACTTAGAAAAGCGATTCAAGTTGCTTTTGAGGAATTTCAGTTACATCGTATAGAAGCTCCGATTATGCCTCGTAATTTAGCATCTATACAAGTAGTAACGAAGATAGGTTTTCAATATGAAGGCGTGTCTAGGAAGATGTTAATGGTAAATGGTGTGTGGGAAGATCATATGCGCTGGGTATTGTTAAATGAGTAATAGAAAGCAGATGGTTATCTAGACATGTAAACCATCTGTTTTTTGTCTTGTATTTCGAAACTTTTGCGAAATTCTGTTATAATTAATAGTGTTACATACATAATGGTAGTGCAGGAGGCGCAGTCTTATGATTAATCAAGAACGTTTAGTAAATGAATTTATGGAATTAGTACAAGTAGATTCTGAAACGAAATTTGAAGCAGAAATCTGCACAGTATTAACGAAGAAATTTACAGATTTAGGTGTAGAAGTATTTGAAGATGACACAATGGCTGTAACTGGTCATGGTGCAGGTAACTTAATTTGTACTTTACCAGCAACAAAAGAGGGTGTTGATACAATTTACTTTACTTCTCATATGGATACAGTAGTTCCTGGTAATGGAATTAAGCCTTCTATTAAAGATGGATATATCGTATCAGACGGTACAACAATTTTAGGTGCGGATGATAAAGCTGGATTAGCATCAATGTTCGAAGCAATCCGTGTTTTAAAAGAGAAAAATATCCCTCATGGTAAAATTGAATTTATTATTACAGTCGGAGAAGAATCAGGTCTTGTTGGTGCAAAAGCATTAGACCGTGAGCGTATTACAGCGAAATATGGCTACGCATTAGATAGCGATGGAAAAGTTGGTGAAATCGTTGTTGCAGCTCCAACACAAGCGAAAGTGAACGCAATTATTCGCGGGAAAACAGCTCACGCTGGTGTAGCGCCGGAGAAAGGTGTATCTGCAATTACTATCGCAGCGAAAGCAATTGCGAAGATGCCACTTGGTCGCATTGACTCTGAAACGACTGCAAATATTGGACGTTTTGAAGGTGGTACACAAACGAATATCGTTTGCGATCATGTACAAATCTTTGCAGAAGCTCGTTCTTTAATCAATGAGAAAATGGAAGCACAAGTTGCGAAAATGAAAGAAGCATTTGAAACAACTGCAAAAGAAATGGGCGGTCATGCAGACGTTGAAGTAAACGTTATGTACCCAGGATTTAAATTTGCTGATGGCGATCACGTTGTAGAAGTCGCAAAACGTGCAGCTGAAAAAATTGGTCGTACACCTTCTCTTCACCAAAGTGGTGGCGGAAGTGATGCAAACGTAATTGCAGGACATGGTATCCCAACAGTTAACTTAGCAGTTGGTTATGAAGAAATTCATACAACAAACGAGAAGATTCCTGTTGAAGAGTTAGCAAAAACAGCAGAATTAGTTGTTGCAATTATTGAAGAAGTAGCGAAGTAATGGAATAGAAAAAGCGTGTAAATCAATTGTGATTTACACGCTTTTTATTTTGACTCGATTGCTTTGACAAAACGTATAAGCCAATATAAGAAAACCTATGGAAGTATATACGTTGTTGCTACATATACTAGACGAGGGAATAATCCTAACGTATTCATATTGAAAATGGGAAGTAGTAAATAATTAATTGCAATGATTAATATAACAAAAAGGAATGTATAGTTGAGTTTATCCCGCTATTTGCCGGGCAGTAACACCCCTACCTCAAAATTCAGCGAAAGTAAAAAAGTTAGGTGGGGCCCTGCTGCCCGTAAAGGCCCGATTGGTGAGGGCTGATTAAACTTTCACTTTATTATATAGCCTCTTTATATCGACTATAAAAAAGAACAAGTAATTATTATAACTATTGTGCAAAATTTGATATAATAAAAGAACGAACGTTCTGATTAGGAGTGAGTACTATGCGAGAAATGTATCCGAAAAATGGTCGTGTAATTTTACATGTAGATATGAATTGTTTTTTCGCATCTGTTGAAATTGCTCATGATCCATCATTACAAGGAAAGCCATTAGCGGTTGCTGGAAATGAAAAAGAGAGAAAAGGAATTATTATAACATGTAGTTATGAGGCGAGAGAATACGGAATACGTACGACGATGCCCCTTTGGGAAGCGAAAAGGTTATGCCCGCAATTAGTTGTAAGGCGTCCTAATTTCACATTATATCGCGAAGCTTCATTTCAAATGTTTCAAGTCATTTCTCGTTTTACAGAAAAGATACAACCAGTCTCAATAGATGAAGGATATTTAGATATTACAGATTGCTACGCACTTGGTTCGCCTCTTGAAATAGCAAAGATGATTCAACAAGCACTACTAACAGAGTTGCAGCTTCCGTGTAGTATCGGAATCGCTCCAAATCTTTTCCTAGCAAAAACAGCTTCTGATATGAAAAAACCTCTCGGTATTACCGTACTTCGAAAACGTGATATTCCAGAAATGATTTGGCCACTTCCAGTTGAAGCAATGCATGGGATTGGAGAAAAAACAGCTGAAAAATTAAATGAAATTCATATACATACAATTGAACAATTAGCGAAGGGAGACGAGCATATCATTCGCGCTAAAATTGGGAAGCACGGTATTGATTTACAAAAGCGTGCAAAAGGTACGGATGATAGGGAAGTGGATCCGAGTCAAATGGGCCAACATAAAAGTGTCGGTAACTCGATGACTTTTTCAAAGGATATGGATGAAGAGAAAGAATTACTTGATATGTTAGAACGGTTATCAAAATCAGTGAGTAAAAGATTACAAAAGCGAACCCTTGTCAGCTATAATATTCAAATTATGATTAAATACCATGATAGGCGAACAGTAACACGGAGTAAGCAATTGAAAAATGCAATTTGGGAGGAACGTGATATTTTTCAAGCAGCATCCCGTTTATGGAAGCAACATTGGGATGGTGATTCCGTTCGTTTACTAGGTGTTACAGCTACTGAAATAGAGTGGAAGACAGAATCGGTGAAACAATTAGATTTGTTTTCATTTGAAGAGGATGCGAAAAAAGAACCACTACTTGCTGTCATTGATCAAATTAATGATAAGTATGGAACACCAATTTTACAACGAGGTAGTCAACTACTACGTAAGCAAGAGAAGTCGTTTCAACAAAAGTTAGAAAATAAGTTTATGTAGAAGGTGTCATGAAGTAGTAAAATCATGACACCTTTCCTATTATACAGGCACCAAGTGATGAGAATGGAATATAAATCCCGATTGCCATAATAAGCATGAATGTAATTAAGAGCCAGCTTACTTTGTTTACACCTTTATCAAAGCTTGTTTCTACACGCTTTCCAATTACCTTATTTGCTAAAGAGCGGAAATACGTATCGGTACTTGTTGAGATGCCAACAGCTTTTGCGCTACCACTTACAATATTTGTTCCCATGAAGCAAAGGTTTTCCGTATCGAGTGGATTGTAATTTTTTTCATGTTTTTCGGTAAGATATGCTTATTTTCTGTATGGTAGCAGTGTTCGTATTTTTCTACAGGAAGTGCTTCCCCTGTCAAAGAAGATTGATTAAAAAATAAATCTTTAATTGAAAATCAAAAATGGTTGTTTAATGAGCAGGAAGATTTATGTTCTCATGGAGAAATATATTTAAATGTGGCTGGAACGATTATTAAGCGGACAGGTATGGATGAGGAATGGGGAATAAGTGAATCAGCTTTAGCTTTGTTACGAACTTTAGATAAAGAATATATTTGTGATATTGAAAATGAAGAGGGGCTTATTTTGCACGGATGTGGCACTATGTTAATGTTAGGCTGCCGAATTTCAATTCATTGGACTATAAACCATATAGGTGAAAACGTGAGTTTAAAAGACTTTGTCAAAGTTATTTCTACTAATCAAAAGGCTATATACTATGAAGGACTTCATATAGAATTGAATGAAAATGAATATAGAAAACAAATTGTTTCTTTTGCACTACAAGCAAAAGAATTATTTAATAAATCAAGTGAAAAGATAATTTCAAATGAGTTTGAGCGAAGTATGTATACCGACTTTTGGACGGAATATGATTATTTGTTAAATAAGTATAAATAAAAAAAGCACTGTAACTAGTGCTTTTTTTATTATAGATTACGAGATTGTAGGGTTTTCAAAAATAACAATCTCTGAACTGTTTGTAGTTGAAACGCGTTGGGCGTAATATGTTAAAGCTGAAGAAATATATGCTGGTAACGTATCATTTGTATGTGATGTTGTATATTCATGGATTAATTCCTTTAAAGTTGTCCATTCTAATTGTGCTGGGTGATCAGACACGAAAGAACTTACCCAGCGATCAAATGAAGATGAAAAATCAGTTTGTAAACGAAATACTTCTTTCATAATAAAACGCTCCCTTAAAATGTAGTATAATTATTTTAACACAAAAAACGAACGATAGCTAAATTTTTTAAGTATAACGTTCGTGTTATATAGTTGTCTAGATGTTTCGTTATGTAAATTCAATTTGCCATTTGAAATAACATTCCGTAAGATGAGAGATAGAGTATATTTAGAGCTGGAGGAAAGAAAGTGGAATTTGTATTTTTAGGAACTGGTGCAGGTGTTCCTTCAAAAGGAAGGAACGTTTCAGCAATTGCTTTACAATTGTTAGAAGAACGAGGACAAACTTGGTTATTTGATTGTGGTGAGGCCACGCAACATCAAATATTACATACATCTGTACGTCCGCGCCGCATTGAAAAAATATTTATTACGCATTTACATGGCGATCATATTTTTGGGTTGCCTGGTTTATTAGGTAGCCGTTCATTTCAAGGAGGAACTACGCCTTTAACGGTGTATGGACCGAAAGGAATTAAACAATTTATTGAAGTGGCATTATCGGTAAGTACGACGCATGTGAAATATCCACTTGAAGTTGTGGAGATAACAGAAGAAGGTACCGTATTTGAAGATAATGAATTTTATGTAGAAACGAAAAGATTGTCACACGGTATAGAATGCTTTGGATATCGTATTGTAGAGAAAGATATACAAGGTGCTCTTTTAGTTGATAAGTTGCTTGAGATGGGTGTGAAACCAGGTCCAATCTTTAAACGTTTAAAAGATGGTGAAGTAGTTGAATTAGAGGATGGCACGATATTAAATGGAAATGAGTTTATCGGCCCACCTCAAAAAGGAAGAATTATTACTATCTTAGGTGATACGCGATATTGCGAAGCGAGTAGGGAGCTTGCGCAAGATGCAGATGTACTTGTCCATGAAGCGACTTTCGCAGCAGAAGATGAGCAACAAGCGTATGATTATTTTCATTCTACATCTAAGCAAGCTGCGAGCATTGCACTTCAGGCAAATGCGAAGCGACTAATATTAACTCACATTAGTTCTCGCTATCAAGGAGATACATATAAGGAATTATTGAAAGAGGCTAGAGAGTTGTTTTCTAATACAGAAATAGCGACAGATTTGAAATCATTCCCAGTAGAAAAATGATAATTTCGTAAAAAATGGTAACGGCGGGTTACCATTTTTTTATGTCTAAAAAAATTTAAAAATAAAACTGTTATTATTTTATACTTATACTTGGATGATACAGAAAATTAGGATGGTTTGAATATATAGGATAAAAATACGAAATAATGATTATTTAGAAAAACTGTTATATAAGTCAGATGACATACAAGTGATACAAATAGCAGAAATGGACTTTTATTCAGAACTTTTAAAATTCAACAAAAGTAAGCGTTTTATAAAAAACAAGCTATAATGAGGGCAGATTATAATTTATGATAAGTCACATGTATTTTAGTCATTATCGTAACAAGTGAAGTTGACTAAATCATGAGAGAGTAACACGAGAATTATAATAGGAAAGATATTACTATTATTTGTCATAAGTCTTTTTCACTTTTTAGCTAAACGATATGATTAGCAAGTGTATCTATTGCGAGTTCCTTAGTAGAAGCTTTTTATTAATAAGGTGGTGGAGATTTAATTGGTACACCACTCTTTAAAAGAGTTCAGAACATCAGCAGGTAGTATAGGCGGAATAGCGGGTGCAAATTTAGTTGCATTAGCAATGGTTATATCACTTGTTTATGCTATGCTTCCAATGGCTTCTGTGTTAAACTTTGGATTGCTACCAGACTTTATTGTGGATTATCTTATATCATTTTTTAATAAAAATAATACTAAGATTCTTATGTATTATGATAACTGGTATTATTTCAGGTTATATTGGATTACTTTTATTCAAAACTATCCAATTCGTACAGCAGAACAAATTCGTGGTACAACTGGAAAAGCGACAGATGTAGCAGCTTAATAGAATAGTAGAATAAATTTTTTTCATAGAGGTTTAGGGGGAGTTATGATGAAGTATCGCTCAGTATTTGATATTATCGGTCCAGTTATGATTGGACCATCAAGTTCACATACAGCAGGCGCAGCAAGAATGGGGCAAGTTGCTCGCCAGCTGTTTCGTCATGAACCAGAAAGAGTAAGCATTTCGTTATATGGATCATTTGCAAAGACGTATCGAGGGCATGGTACGGATGTAGCACTAATCGGTGGAATATTAGGATTTGAAACAGATGACTTACGTATTCCAGAGGCGCTAGAAATAGCAAAAGAGCGCGAAATTGAAGTGGAATTCATTGAAGAAGATGCCAATGCACCTCACCCAAATACAGCGAGAATTCGTTTGTATAAAGGTGAAGATGAAATTGAAGTTGTTGCTTGCTCAATTGGTGGCGGTAAAATTGAAGTTGTAGAATTAAACGGATTCGATCTTCAATTATCAGGCACGAGCCCAGCACTACTTATTGTAAATAACGATCGCTTCGGTGCTATTGCAGCGGTAGCTTCAATCCTTGCGAAACATGAGATTAACATTAGTACAATGAGTGTTTCTCGTAAAGAAAAAGGAAGAAGAGCACTTATGGTCATTGAAACAGATGAATTATTAGCAGATGAAGTAATTGAAGAAATAAAAGCGCAACAAAATATTTGTCAAGTAACTATTATGGAATAATTGCAGGGGGGACACACCATGTTTCGGAACGCAGCGGAACTAGTGGCGCAAGCTAAAGAACAAAATGTAAAAATCGCAGAAATTATGATTCAATGTGAAATGGAAACAAGAAGTATTTCACGTGAAGAAGTAATTGCTGGTATGGAAAAGAACTTAGTAGTGATGGAGCAAGCAGTAGAACGTGGTATTCGCGGCGTGAAATCACCAACTGGTTTAACTGGTGGAGATGCTGTAAAAGTTCAAGCGTATATGAAGAGCGGAAAAGGCTTATCAGGAGATACGATTTTGGACGCAGTAAGCAAAGCTGTTGCAACAAATGAAGTAAACGCGGCGATGGGAATTATTTGTGCAACACCAACAGCAGGGTCTGCTGGAACAGTGCCAGGTGTACTATTTGCACTAAGAGAAAAATTGCAGCCTACACGTGAAGAAATGATTGAATTCTTATTTACAGCAGGAGCTTTCGGTATGGTTGTTGCGAATAACGCTTGTATTTCTGGTGCAGCGGGAGGATGCCAAGCTGAAGTTGGTTCAGCAAGTGGAATGGCGGCTGCAGCTGCAGTTGAGATGGCTGGTGGAACACAAGATCAAGCAGCTACAGCGATGGCAATTTCATTAAAGAACATGCTTGGTTTAGTGTGTGATCCTGTTGCAGGACTTGTAGAAGTACCTTGTGTAAAACGTAATGCAGCAGGAGCTGCAAATGCGATGATTTCAGCAGATTTAGCATTAGCTGGTGTAACGAGTACAATTCCATGTGATGAAGTAATTGAGGCAATGTTTAGAATCGGACAAACGATGCCAGTAGCACTTCGTGAAACAGCAGAAGGTGGACTTGCAGCAACGCCAACTGGTCGTCGCCTGCAAGAAGAGATTTTTGGGAAGAACAATAACTAAGTGTAATTATAGAAAAAGGAGCTCAAATAAACTTGAGCTCCTTTTTCTATTTTTCTTTTGTTAGTTGTTCTAATGTTTTTCCAAGGTTATGTGATCGTTTCGTTGCCTGTGTAATACAAGAAATAAGTGCTTGTTGAAATTTATGTTCTTGTAATACTTCAATACCTGCTTCGGTAGTTCCACCAGGAGAAGTAATTTCCTTTCGCAAAATAGAAGGGTGTTTGTCACTTGCTTTTAGCATTTCAGCAGCACCAATCATCGTTTGAAGAATAAGTGATTTTGCAACATCTTCTTTTAAACCAATATTTTTTGCAGCTTCTTCCATAGCTTCCACTACGTAATAAATATAAGCAGGTCCACTTCCGGATAATGCAGTGACAGCATGCATATCTTCTTCCTCTACAACAGAGACGAGACCAATCGTTTCAAATAAAGATGTTGCAGTGCGAATATGCTCCGCTGTTACATGTTTTGAAGGGGAGATAGCGGTAGCTGATTTTAAAATGGCTGCGGATGTATTTGGCATTGCACGAATAATTGGAATGTCTTTTTGAAGTAGTTTTCTAATTGAGTCAGTAGAAACACCTGCTAGTAATGAAATAATAAGCACGTTATTATTTATGTATTCTTTAAAAGGGGTAAGCGCCTCTGCAACATCCTTTGGTTTCATTGCTAGAAAAAGAATATTTGCATCAGTAAGTAATTCTTTTTTATTATGAGTACCTTTGACACCGTATTTTTTATGTAGCTCTTGTAATCTTGTCTCGTTAGAACGATTACTTACAGTAATTTGTTCACCTTTAACGACATTTGCATGTAACAAGCCACCAATAATAGCTTCGGCAATAGAGCCTGCACCGAGAAAGGAAATGTTTTGAATAGACATGATGTTCCTCCTTTAATTTTGGTTAGAAATTCTTATAAATGTACATACATTCGTTTTTTTATAGGAAACACCTCTTTTTGTCTGAAAATAATGACAAATATATATAGAAGTTGTAAACTGAAGAAGTATTCATTTTTGAACCGGAAAGAGACAGGGGGGCTAAGCATGACGGCGATTCACCGAATGGAGATTCCTGTACCATTTGCAGTGGAAACTGTGAATGTGTTTTTAGTTGAGGGGGAGACATTAACATTAATTGATACAGGGACGAATACAGAAGAGGCAAGGAATGCGTTAGAAAGTCAATTAGGTGCATTAGGGCATACGATAGAAGAAATTGAAACAGTAGTCATTACGCATCATCATGCAGATCATTGTGGACTTTTAAATATATTTTCTGAGAAGACGAATATTATTGGACATCCTTGGAATGAGCCTTGGATTACACAAAATCCAGAATTTTTAAAGCGGTATCATGAATTTTTTAGAGAGACGGCCTTACAGTTTGGTGTGCCAGCAGCATTTTTGAAAGACGAGTCGTTATTGACGACGAGGACACTTAAATATTCTTGTAATAGATCGTTAACGCATACTGTCAGAGAAGGAGATCGTATTGATTCTTTGCCTGGATTTATAGTACTTGAAACACCAGGTCATGCTTCTACTCATATTTCTTTATATAGAGAATCTGATGGAATATTAATTGGTGGAGATGCTCTCATTAGTCATATTTCTTCGAATCCAATACTAGAACCGCCATATGAAGGGCAAACAGAGCGGGCACGCCCATTACTACAATATAATCAAACATTACAGCGTTTAAGCGAAATGAATATTTCACGCATTTTATCAGGGCATGGGGAAGATGTTCTAAATGTGAAACAACTTATTGAAACGAGATTACAAAAGCAAGAAACACGTGCTTTAAAAGTGCTTGAGTTATTAAAGGAAAAACCAATGACAGCATTTGAAGTATGTGTAAAACTATTTCCGGTATTATATAAAGAACAGTTACCACTTACTATTTCAGAAACGGTTGGACAATTGGACTATTTAGCATATAATCAACAAGTGATGATTGATGAGTCATCGCAACAATTGATTTATTATGCAAAGTAGGTGACAGCAATGACAGGACGTTTACAAAATAAAGTAATCGTCATTACAGGTGCTTCTAGTGGGATTGGTGAGCAAGTTGCAATGCAAGTTGCAGCACAGGGAGCGACTCCCGTATTAATGGCTCGAACAGAAGAGAAACTACAAGCGTTAGTAGACAAAATTAAAGAAACTTATAATACGCCTTGCTATTATTATGTATTAGATGTAAGTGAAGAGATAGAAGTACAGTCTGTTTTTTCAAAGGTATTACAAGAAGTAGGACGTATTGATATATTAGTAAACAACGCGGGATTTGGTATTTTTAAAACGTTTGAAGATGCGTCAATGGATGAAGTAAAAGATATGTTCCAAGTAAATGTATTTGGATTAGTAGCATGTACGAAAGCGGTACTACCTTATATGGTAAACAAGAACGAAGGACATATTCTTAATATTGCTTCACTTGCTGGAAAAATTGCAACTCCGAAATCGAGTGCTTATGCAGCAACGAAACATGCTGTATTAGGTTTTACGAATAGTTTACGCATGGAATTAGCGAATACACATATTTATGTTACAGCAATTAATCCAGGTCCGATAGATACAAACTTTTTTGAAATAGCGGATCAATCTGGTACATATGTAAAGAATATGGGACGTTACATGTTAAAACCAACATACGTAGCAGAACAAATCGTAAAGTCGATGCACACGAAAAAACGTGAAGTAAACTTACCGAAGTGGATGGGAATTGGCCCGAAACTTTATGCTTTATTCCCAGGTTTATTTGAACGTGTAGCAGGTAAATCATTAAGTAAAAAATAGGAGATTTCCACATGGAAATCTCCTATTTTTTATTGTTTTCCAGTCACATAATCATAAACAATATCCTCAATCTCCTCGTATAAATCAATTTCAATATTTGAATGAGTCACCGTTTGAATATGTTTCACTAGCATTTCCCGATCTTCTTTTGATATTGGACTGCATTGATATTGTTGAAAACTTTTTATAATCATTTTCTCAATTAATTTTTCGTTCATATTTTTTCCCGCCTGTATGTACGTATGTATTGTTTTATTGTACTTGAAGTGAAATAAAAAAACTACCATGCACTATTTGTGTATAAAAATTCGGGTGTGTATATTATTTTTCTAGTAAAATTAAGTTTTTTAAGTTTAAAAAATTTATAAATATTTAATTGACTCTATAAATATACAATATTATAATCATACTTAATTTAAAGAATCGATATGAGGAGGAACTTATGAAAGTCGCAATTATTGGAGCAACTGGGTATGGAGGTATTGAATTAATTCGGTTA
Source organism: Bacillus sp. M13(2017) (assembly GCF_002218325.1). NCBI lineage: Bacteria > Bacillati > Bacillota > Bacilli > Caryophanales > Bacillaceae > Bacillus > Bacillus sp. M13(2017). Next base: position 686,171 of record NZ_KZ268500.1, read on the forward strand.
TTAGAGCAACATCCATATTTTTCGATAGCATCTCTTCATTCTTTTTCGCAAGTTGGCGAGTGTATAACAAATGTATATCCACACCTTCGAAATGTTCTCGTTCATACGTTACAAGAAATTGATGTGGAGACAATAGGGAAAGAAGCAGAAATTGTATTTCTAGCAACACCAGCAGGAGTATCGGCGGAGTTAACTCCCAAGTTATTAGCAGAAGGTTTAAAAGTAATTGACCTATCTGGAGACTTTCGTATGATAGATCCTTCGTCATATGAACTGTGGTATAAAAGGCCAGCAGCGAAAGAAGAAATTCTTAGAAAAGCAGTGTATGGGTTAAGTGAATGGAAAAGGTCTGAGATTCAAAATGCAAATTTAATTGCAAACCCAGGATGTTTTGCTACAGCCACATTGCTAGCGATAGCGCCGTTAGTACGTAGCGGCATGATTGAAGAAGATTCGATTATTATTGATGCGAAATCAGGGGTATCAGGAGCAGGAAAAACACCAACAACAATGACTCATTTTCCTGAGCTATACGATAACTTACATATCTATAAAGTAAACCAGCATCAGCACGTTCCAGAGATTGAGCAAATGCTTACAGAATGGAATAGTGAATTACAGCCAATTACATTTAGCACACATTTAATACCGATATCACGAGGAATCATGATTACACTTTATGCAAAAGTAAAACAAAAGATGGAAATAAAGCAACTTCAAAAATTGTATGAAGAAACGTATGAACAATCGCCTTTCATCCGAATTTGTACGCAAGGCAAATTTCCAAGTCCAAAGGAAGTGAGAGGCTCAAATTATTGTGATATTGGCATAGCTTACGATGAAAGAACAGAAAGAGTTACGGTCGTTTCTGTTATAGACAATATGATGAAAGGCGCGGCTGGGCAAGCGATGCAAAATGCAAACATAATAGCGGGACTAGAAGAGACAACAGGTTTACAACATATGCCGCTTTATCCATAAGGGGGACATGATGATTAAAGTAGCGTCTATTACAAAATTAGAAAATGGTTCAATTGTAACGCCGAAAGGCTTTTCGGCAATTGGTACTGCAAATGGTTTGAAAAAGGAGAAAAAGGATTTAGCTGCCATCGTTTGTGATGTACCAGCATCATGTGCCGCTGTGTATACAACGAATCAAATACAAGCAGCCCCCTTGCAAGTAACGAAGGATAGTATAACGGCTGAGGGGAAATTACAAGCTATTATCGTTAATAGTGGAAATGCAAATGCTTGTACAGGAATGAAAGGATTGCAAGATGCTTACGAGATGCGCGCATTAGGGGCAGAACATTTTGGGATGAAAGAAAACTACGTTGCAATAGCCTCAACAGGTGTAATTGGTGTTCCGCTGCCGATGGATATAATCCGAAAGGGAGTTGCAACTCTTATACCGACGAAGGAAGAAAGTGAATCATATTCTTTTTCGGAAGCAATTTTAACGACGGATCTTATAACGAAAGAAACTTGCTATGAAATGATTATTGATGGGAAGAAAGTGGCGATTGCTGGTGTTGCAAAAGGTTCAGGGATGATTCATCCGAATATGGCAACGATGCTTAGTTTTATTACGACAGATGCCAATATAGAACATGAAGAATTGCAAACAGCATTATCACAAATAACGAATCGTACATTTAATCAAATTACGGTAGATGGAGATACTTCTACGAATGACATGGTCATCGTTATGGCAAGTGGATTATCAGAAACAAGGCCGATAAATATGGAACATGCAGATTGGGAAACTTTCGTATTTGCTTTACAGAAGGTATGTGAAGATTTAGCGAAAAAAATCGCACAAGATGGTGAGGGCGCTACGAAGTTAATAGAAGTAAATGTGTTAGGAGCTCGAACGAATGAAGAGGCAAAGAAAATTGCAAAGAAAATAGTCGGTTCGAGTCTTGTGAAAACAGCAATACATGGTGAAGACCCAAACTGGGGGCGAATTATTAGCAGTATTGGACAAAGTGAAGTCACGATTAACCCAAATACAATTGATATTACTCTTCAATCTATTACGGTGCTGAAAAATAGTGAACCTCAAATGTTTTCTGAAGAGGAAATGGAAATGAAATTAAAAGAACATGAAATTATGATTGATGTGTATTTACATTTAGGAGAAGAGACAGGATCAGCTTGGGGCTGTGACTTAAGCTATGAATATGTGAAAATAAACGCTTGTTATCGTACATAAGGAGAGGGAAGATGAGCGATTATATTGTAGTGAAATGCGGCGGTAGTATGTTGGATCAATTAAATGATGTGTTTTTTGATTGTATAAAGAAATTACAGCAGAAGTATAAAGTAGTGATTGTCCATGGTGGTGGGCCAGAAATTGATGCCAAATTAAAAGATTGTAACATCAACGTAGAAAAAAGAGATGGATTACGCGTAACACCAAAAGAAGTTATGGATATTGTTCAAATGGTGCTATGCGGAAGTACGAATAAAAAACTCGTAATGAATTTACAAAAGCACAATTTACTTGCGGTAGGTTGTTCAGGGTGTGACGGCAATTTACTTCAAATTCAACCTGTCAACGAGGAGATAGGATATGTGGGAGAAGTAAGTTATGTCGAAACGTCCTTACTAAAAGGGGTAATGAATATGAATTATATTCCTGTTATTGCTCCAATCGGGGTAAATGGTAATGAAATTTATAACATAAATGCGGACAATGCTGCAGCTGGGATTGCGGCCGCGTTAGGGGCAAAAGAGCTTGTTTTTATTACGGATGTAGATGGAATATTACATGAAGGGAATTTGGTAAAGGAAACGGATGAATCTGAAATTGCTACTTTTATAGAAACAGGTGTTATTACAGGTGGGATGATTCCGAAAGTACAGGCGGCACTAGCATCATTAAAAATGGGAGTGCAAAAGATAAGTATTGTGAATGGTACAAAAGATTTTACTGAGGTTACGGGAGAGTGTATTGGAACGACGGTAACGAAAGGTGTGAGTATTGTATGACGAGTCATCTTTTTCAAACGTATGGCAAAAGAACTATTGAGTTTGTAAAGGGAACTGGAACGAAAGTTATTGATAATAAAGGTAAGCAATATTTAGATTTTACATCAGGAATTGGCGTATGTAATTTAGGACATTGTCACCCTACTGTTTTCAAAAGTGTACAAGAGCAACTTGATGATATATGGCATATATCTAACCTGTTTACAAACAGCTTACAAGAAGAAGTTGCGTCATTATTAACAGAAAATAGAGCATTAGATTATGTGTTTTTCTGTAATAGTGGGGCAGAGGCAAATGAAGCGGCTTTAAAGTTAGCACGTAAGCATACTGGAAAATCTCTCGTCGTAACATGCCAGCAGTCTTTTCACGGTAGAACATTTGGAACGATGAGTGCAACGGGCCAAGATAAGGTAAAAGAAGGATTTGGTCCATTACTTCCATCTTTTTTACATATCCCTTTTAACGATATTAAAGCATTAGAGGAAGTAATGAATGAAGAAGTTGCGGCGGTAATGGTAGAAGTTGTTCAAGGAGAGGGAGGAGTAATACCTGCTGATCTATCTTTTTTGAAAGAGATTGAAATATTATGTAATAAGTTCGGTTCCTTATTTATTATAGACGAAGTTCAAACGGGGATAGGAAGAACTGGAACACTATTCGCTTATGAACAAGTACGAATAGAGCCTGATATCGTTACCGTTGCAAAGGCACTTGGGAATGGGATTCCTGTCGGAGCAATGATTGGCCGGAAAGAACTTGGAACATCGTTTCCTGCAGGATCACACGGTTCAACGTTTGGTGGAAATTATATTGCAATGGCTGCAGCGAAAGAAGTATTGCAAATAACTAAGAAACCATCGTTTTTAAAAGAAGTAAAGGAAAAGGGCGAGTACGTATTACAGAAGTTGCAAGAGGAATTACGACATGTCGAATGTATTCAAAATATACGTGGTAAGGGGCTTATGATTGGAATTGAGTGTACGCATGAGGTTTCAAGTTTTATAGAACAACTAGAGAAAGAAGGGCTTCTTGTATTACAAGCAGGACCTAATGTTATAAGACTATTACCACCACTCATTATAACGAATGAAGAGTTAGAACAGGCAGTATATATGATAAAAAAAGTAGTTTGTACAAAAAACGTATCAATTATATAAGGGGGAAGTTCCATGTCAACTGTACAAGTACCAAAATTAAATACGAAAGATCTTTTAACATTAGAAGAATTGACGCAAGAAGAAATCATTTCATTAATTGAGTTCGCTATATATTTAAAAAAGAATAAGCAAGAGCCTTTATTACAAGGCAAAATATTAGGGCTTATTTTTGATAAGCATTCAACTCGTACTCGTGTATCTTTTGAAGCGGGAATGGTACAACTCGGGGGACATGGTATGTTTTTAAGTGGGAAAGAGATGCAAATGGGAAGAGGAGAAACCGTTTCAGATACTGCGAAAGTATTATCACAGTATATTGACGGGATCATGATACGTACATTCTCACACGCGGATGTAGAAGAGCTTGCAAAAGAATCGAGTATTCCTGTTATTAACGGTTTAACGGATGATCATCATCCTTGTCAAGCATTGGCAGACCTCATGACGATATATGAAGAAACAAATACATTTAAAGGAATAAAATTGGCTTACGTAGGTGACGGAAATAATGTATGTCATTCATTGTTGCTAGCGAGTGCAAAAGTCGGAATGCATATGACTGTTGCAACGCCTGTAGGATATGAACCGAATGAAGAGATTGTAAAAAAAGCGTTAGCGATTGCCAAGGAAACAGGAGCTGAAATTGAAGTTTTGCATGATCCTGAATTAGCGGTGAATGAAGCAGATTTCATTTATACTGACGTTTGGATGAGCATGGGGCAAGAGGGCGAAAAAGAGAAATATACTTTATTTCAACCTTACCAAATCAATGACGAACTTGTTAAGCATGCGAAGCAAACATATCGTTTCTTACACTGTTTACCTGCCCATCGTGAAGAAGAAGTAACAGGAGAAATTATAGATGGACCACAGTCTATCGTCTTTGAGCAAGCTGGTAATCGATTGCATGCTCAAAAAGCGTTATTAGTGAGTTTATTTAAAAATGTAGAAGAGCCTTCCTAAAAGGGAGGTTTTTTTATATTAAAATGTTGGATGTATATTTGGTTAACCATTTTGATATCATTTATAATAAAAGAGAAAACTAAATTTGTTGTTCAGAGTGTGTAAGGACATACTACATATAAAAATATAGTTAAAGAGATGATGAGGGTGAAAACAACTAAGAAAACATATTCGTTTTTTCAGCGGATGTGGAGAATATTAAAGTTTCAATATTATAAGTTGCTTCGATCGCCAGAAGGCGCAAAGAAAGTATCGTTAGGGTTTGCTATAGGATTCGGCTTAGAAATGTTAGTCATTTATACGGCATCGCTCGTATATGTAATATTTTATCCAATCGTCAGGTTAGCAAAGGGATCTTTTCCTGCGGCAGTTATTGGCAATATTATTGGGAAGATATCGTTTCTCCCAGTATTTTTATTTCCGCTTGCGTATGCGCTAGGAAAAATGATTTATCCATTTCATGTACAGAAAATTCAACATGAACCATTTACGATATCGGACTTGTTTTCAAGTCACATTTTTACGATATTAAAGAGCTTATTACAAAGTGAAGTGTATGTATTAATTGGAATGACGATTTTAGGAGTTGGGTTTGGTCTCATTTCATATTTCGTTGTGCATTATTTATACGAAAAGAACCGTAAGTTACGTTTGAAGAAAAGGAAGAAACGAGTGAGAGAACCACTTGTACAATTATAAACAATGTCACATTCATTTTCTCCTTTGAATATGTTTAAGAAAAAGGAGGAGAGGATAATGTATTATTATTACGTACCTCAAGTATATCCATATGTAAGTTATTATCCGGTTTATGATACGAGTAGACAATACGAATTATATCGGCAACAACAATTACAGCAATTATCACAAATACCACAATTATCAACACAACAGCCTACGCAGGAAAAAAAACCATATTTAACAACATGGCCATATTCCAATGTATACTATGGTAACTATTACGAATCATAAAGCTGCTTCTATTTAGAAGCAGCTTTATACGTTTGTTTTCAAAATTAAATTTTGAATGGTTTGAAGAGAATGAATGAGCTTTTCGCGCTCTTCCTCAGATAATGTTTGGAAATTTTCTTTTAGTTTGTCTAAAATGAATTGCTGATACTGATTTACTAATAATTTCCCTTCAGCTGTTAAGGAAATTAAAATGACCCGTCGATCTTTTTCGCTATAATGACGCTCTATTAGTTCTTCTTGAATAAGTTTGTTTAATAGAGGTGTCATGTTAGGCCGTGAAATCGCTAGCCGCTTGCCGATTTCGGAAACTGCTAATGTGCCGTTTTCATGCAAAAGCAGTAATACTTGTGTATGTGATGGCGGCATATGTCTTTGAGAAGAAAATTCTCCAGGAAGCATAAATTTGCGATAAAAAAGAGGCACTAGCGAAAGAAGATGATCAACAATACGTTCCCACTCGCGTGATTCCATATAAAGGCCCCCTTCCACTATCATTGTAACAAAAAAGACATGTTATAAAAATAGAATTGTTTCATGGTCGCTTTAATATTTGTAGGATAACACTTGCTTTGTAAATGTATTGGCAATAATCGCATAGCCGTTATCATTTGGGTGTACTTGGTCAAATAATAACTCTTTTTTATCATTCGATATTAATTTGCGAATTGGTAAAACGATAGATGGTTGATTTGCTTTGGAAATGGAATAAACAGATTCATTCCAGCCATCTAAAAACATATCTGCATAACTTGCGATGGAGTCATCGAGTTGTAACGGATTATAGAGTTCTGAGAGAATGAGTAAAGCGTCCGGATTTTGATCTCGAACTGTCTTTACAATACTTTTTATATCTGCTTCAAAATGGGCTTTTTCTTTATTTAACATTTTTATACCATCTATAACACCAACATCACGATTTAAACGAAATAAATTATTTCCTCCAATATTAATTGTAATTATATTTGCTGCTCTAATTTTTTCCTTTACATCTTCTGATTGAACTTTTTTAGCGAGACGATCTGTTGTAAGACCGTTTACCCCAAGGTTTTCTACTGTAATTGGTTTATGAATTTGTGCTTCTATTTGCTTAGAAGCTAATTCAGCAAACCCACCTTGTGTCGATCCATATCCTTTAGCGAGTGAATCACCTAATACAAGATGATAAAAAGATTCGTTTGTTTGCTTATCAATCCAATTTGGGGCAGATGTTTTTTCTGTTTTTTCTTCAGATTCATTTTGTTTTGTCTCGTCGTTCTTTTCAAAATAAGAATAAGAAATGATCAGAAGGAGGAGACAAACAATTGTTAAGATGACTTTTTTCATAAATTCATCCTCCTTGTAATTGGTAATTGTATCATATTCAGCAGTATTAGCAATGTAAGGGCATATTATATGTTTATGAAAAGTTTATAATAACTTTACAGAAAATTTGTTGAAGTTTGTCAAAAAATATTGACGATAGGAAAGAACTTTATATATGATAATGTCAGATAAGGTGAAACTTTAATTAGTGGGAGCTTTATTTCCTATTAATTGTTAGTCATCATCAATCGGGCGTTTAAGGGGACTACTCGTTAGCGCAGGGTGAAATGAAAATTGTGTCTCTAATAGAAGAAAAAAGGTATGTGGTTAGAGACAGATAGGGATTCATTTCATTATTTCTGGTAATTGTATAAGGGGGATTTTTTGTGAAAAAGTCAAAAAAAATGCTAGCTGGAGCAACTCTTGCGATTGGTGTTATAGCACCGCAAGTAATGCCAGCAACAGCTCATGCAGATGAGAACACTGGGGAGAGTACAGTTAACTTACGAATTCTAGAAACATCAGATATTCACGTTAACTTAATGAATTACGATTATTATCAAACGAAAACAGATAATAAAGTAGGTCTCGTACAAACGGCAACACTCGTTAATAAAGCACGTGAAGAAGCGAAAAACTCTGTCCTATTTGATGATGGGGATGCATTACAAGGGACACCGCTTGGAGATTATGTAGCGAATAAAATAAAAGATCCGAAGAATCGTGTGGATCCTAGTTATACACATCCATTATATCGTTTAATGAATTTAATGAAGTATGACGTCATCTCTCTTGGGAATCATGAATTTAACTACGGTTTAGATTACCTAAACAAAGTGATTGAAAAAACGGATTTCCCGGTTATTAACTCGAATGTCTATATAGATGACCATGATGGTAATGATGAGAATGACGAGCATTACTTTGATAGACCATATCATATTTTAGAGAAAGAAGTAGTGGATGAAGCAGGCCAAAAACAAATAGTGAAAATTGGTGTAATGGGATTTGTTCCACCACAAATTATGAATTGGGATAAAGCGAATTTAGAAGGAAAAGTAAAGGCAAAAGATATTGTGCAAACAGCGAAAAAATTAGTTCCGGAAATGAAGGCGCAAGGTGCGGATATTATAGTTGCACTAGCGCATTCAGGTGTTGATAAGAGTGGATACAACGAAGGAATGGAAAATGCATCGTTTTATTTAGCAAAACAAGTTCCTGGCGTAGATGCAGTATTAATGGGACATTCACATACCGAAGTGAAGGATGTATTTAATGGTGTTCCAGTTGTAATGCCTGGTGTTTTTGGTAGTAACTTAGGTATTATTGATATGCAATTGAAAAAGGTAAACGGAAAATGGGAAGTGCAAAAAGATCAGTCTAAGCCGCAACTTCGTCCGATTGCTGATAGTAAAGGTAATCCATTAGTAGAATCTGATCAAAAACTAGTTAATGAAATTAAAGATGATCATCAAGCGACAATCGATTATGTGAATACAGCTGTAGGTAAAACAACTGCACCAATTAATAGTTATTTTTCATTAGTACAAGATGATCCTTCCGTACAAATTGTGACAAATGCGCAAAAATGGTATGTAGAACAAGAACTTAAAAAACCAGAGTATGAAAAGATTAAAGATATTCCGGTTTTATCTGCAGGTGCACCATTTAAAGCAGGTGGCCGAAACGGTGCAACATATTATACTGATATTCCAGCTGGAACGTTAGCGATTAAAAACGTTGCAGATTTATACGTATATCCAAATACGTTATATGCTGTAAAAGTAAATGGGGCACAAGTGAAAGAATGGCTTGAAATGTCTGCAGGTCAGTTTAATCAAATTGATCCAAAGAAAACAGAAGAACAGCCGTTAGTAAATATAGGCTATCCTACATATAACTTCGATATTTTAGATGGCTTAAAATACGAAATTGATGTAACACAACCGGCGAAATACGATAAAGATGGAAAAGTTGTAAATGCAAATACGAATCGTATTGTAAATATGACATATGAAGGTAAGCCAGTAGCTGATGATCAAAAGTTCATCGTTGCTACAAATAATTATCGCGGTAGCAGTAAAACGTTCCCTGGTGTAAGTAAAGGAGAAGTTATTTACCAATCGCAAGATGAAACACGTCAAATTATTGTGAAGTATATGCAAGAAACACCAGTTATTAATCCAGCAGCTGATCAAAATTGGACGTTTAAACCGATTGTTGCAGATAAATTAAATACAACATTTGATTCTTCACCAAATGCACAAAAGTATATAAAGGCAGATGGAAAGATTTCATATGTTGGACCATCTGAAAATGAATTTGCTAAATATGCAATTGATATAACGAAGAAGAATGATGATAAAGAAACTGGTGAAGGAAATCCAACAACACCACCAAAAGGTGATGGAGAAAACCCAACAACACCGCCAACAGGTAATGAAGAAAAACCAACACCACCAACAGAAGAAGGTAATAATGGTAATGAACCAAAGCAAGATGGAAACACTACTGGATCTGGACAAACTACAACAGATGATCAAAATACAAAAGAAACAACAACTGTAAGTGAAAATAAAGAAGCTGAAAAAGATGAACGTGATTTACCGAAAACAGGTGCAAGTATTGCTTCTACAATTGGAGCTGGTCTTGCGTTTGTTGGAGCGGGATTACTTATGTTATTTAGAAGAAAGAAAGCGAATAGATAGTCGAGAAATATAAAAAGGATTACCGATTTGGTAATCCTTTTTGTTATATTATGAAACTGGTACTGCTTTTTCTTTTTTCCATGAAAGACCGAATCCAGTAAAGCCGACGATAATGGTTACGACTGGACAAGCTAAACAGAAGATTGCGTATGGCAGGTAATCGAATGTTGGAACGCTAAGAACGTTTGTTAAGAATACGCCACTGACACCCCATGGTACGAGTGGGTTAATTACTGTACCAGCATCTTCTAATACTCGTGATAAATTACGACGTTCTAAACCGACTTCATCGTATTTATTAGCAAATGCTTGTCCTGTTAAAACGATGGATAAGTACTGCTCACCAAGTAAGAAGTTTACACCAATTGCAGTTGAAGCAGTAGAAATAATTAAGCGTGTACTAGTTTTTACGAAGCTAGAGATAATATTCATCAGCTGCGCTATAATACCCATTCCTTGTAATAATCCTCCCATACAAAGAGCTAGGAAAATAAGAGCAATTGACATCATCATACTTTGCAGGCCACCGCGAGATAATAAGCTGTCAATGTCTTTGATACCAGTTTTAGAAACGTAACCGTCTTGCATAATTTTTATTAAATCAGCTAAAGAAGTGCTAGGTTTAAAAATAAAGAGAATAATAATCCCTACCACAATTCCTGCAAGTAATGTTGGAACTGCGGGTACCTTTTTAAATGCGAATAGGAACAGTAATAAAATAGGAATCAGTGTAACGATAGAAATCGTTGCATTTTTTTCTAGTGTGTTAATAAATGCTGAGAAATCAACGTTTCCACCAGATCCGCTTCCTAAAATGAAAAATGCGATAAAAGCAATAATGAAAGCTGGAACTGTTGTCCAAAGCATGTTACGAATATGTTCAAATAAATCTACACCCGTTACAGCAGGCGCTAAGTTTGTTGTATCAGATAAAGGAGACATTTTATCTCCGAAGAATGCACCAGAAATAATTGCACCAGCAATAAGAGCTGGATCGTATCCAAGGGCAGTACCCATTCCCATAAAGGCAAGTCCTACAGTTGCAGCAGTTGTAAAAGCACTACCGATACTCGTTCCAACAATTGCACAAACAACAAAAACAGTTGGAACGAAAATTTTTGGAGATACAAGTTGGAAGCCGTATACCATTAAAGTCGGAATAGTTCCAGCTGCGATCCAAACGCTAATTAATACACCTACAAGTAAGAAAATAAATATAGATGGAATACCAGCTGAAATACTACTAATCATCCCTTTCTCCATAGTAGACCAAGAGATTTTCTTTAAGAATCCAAATGCTAATAAAAGAACGATACCAAATAAAATTGGGATGTGTGGTGAAACTTCTAATTGAATAACACTAAAACCAATACAGAAAAAGATAAAAATTGTTAAAAGAACAGACTCAATTTTTGAAACCATTGTTTTCCCCTCCTAAGTAATGTGAAATAGCTCTTTTTTATATAAAATTCGCCAATATTGTATATTTCCTTCTAAAATTTAGAATTTTGTGACAAATTACCGGTAATTGTTAGTTCTTCTATATGATGCGGAAATGATTGGATAAAAAAACGTCCCTGCATATAATTATGCAGGGACGAAGAAATCGCGGTACCACCCTAGCTTGTGAAATGAATGTATCACAAAATAAAGGGTCATATGATATGCGCTTATAAAATAAAAAACGCCCCTGCAATATATGCAGGGACGAAAAATTCGCGGTACCACCCTAAATTGTGAAACAGTGTCGTTTCACCACTCTTTAGACATAACGGTCTATAACCGTCTTTCACTACTCCTCACGTTTCGTAAAAGAAGCTCCAGGGGGTAATTCATAATTCGCTCTGTACTGGTTCGCACCGACCACCAGCTCTCTGAAATCAGAAATCGAAATACTACTAAATCCTATCAACGCCGATTCATATGATGTTAGTTAAATTTTTATCATATTTTCATCTTACATGTCAATAAAAATATTAAATGTTTTTTTAGGGAAATAAAGGATAATTGTTTTAAAGCTCTAATTTTGTACGTTATAATGAATTTGAAAGGGGAGGAAAGAGTGAAGAAAAAAATAATTCTTTTTACCACCTTACTAGTCGTTGGCGGAAGTGCTGGAATTTACACAGCTTTTGCGGCTGAATCACAGCAGTTGAAACAAAAGCAAATACAACAGTCAGAAGTGAAGAAAGTAAAAGAAATAGAAGAGAAGAAATCAATGGAAAAAGCAGCAGAGAAACTAGGAGTTTCTACTGAGGGGAAAACAAAAGAAGAGGTTACGAAAGAAGTAAATACCGCTAGGTTTGAGAAGCGTCATGATTTATTAATTGAGCACGCTAAGCAACTTGGAATTGATACAGAGGGGAAAAAAGATGAAGAAATTATTTTAGAAATTGGAAAGATACAGCATGGAAAGTAGAACAACTTATCGTATGATAAGTTGTTCTTTTTTAAGAACTATTTGATTTTAAAATAATTGACAGTCATTCGGATTTAATGTTAACTATATTTATAAATAAGTTAACATTAGGGGTGGCAATTGTGACAATAAAAAGTAAAACGATTGAAAAATCATCTTATACATATGAAGAATTAGCAGAGAAAAATAAAGCTTACGTATGGCACCCATTTACACAAATGAAAGATTATTTAGAAGAAGATCCTGTCATTATTGAACGTGGAGAGGGAAGAAAGCTATACGATGTAAATGGTAATGAATATTGGGATGGTGTTTCATCTATATGGTTAAATGTTCACGGACATCAAGTACCGGAATTAGATGAAGCAATTCGTGAGCAATTAAATAAAATTGCTCATTCTACTATGTTAGGACTTGCTAACGTTCCATCTATTTTATTAGCAGAAAAAATTATTGAGGTTGTACCAGATGGATTGAAGAAGGTATTCTATTCTGATTCAGGTTCTACGGCTGTTGAAATTGCAATTAAGATGGCTTTCCAATATTGGCAGCATAAAGGGAAACCAAAGAAACAAAGATTCGTTACATTAAAAGAAGCATATCACGGTGATACAATTGGAGCTGTTTCGGTAGGAGCAATAGACTTGTTTCACCAAGTGTATAGTTCGCTCTTATTTGATGCGATTAAAATGCCGTATCCATATACATATCGTTCTCCTTACGGAAATAATAAGGAGGAAATTGTAAAAAGCCATTTAGAAGAAATGGAAGAATTGTTGAAAGAAAAGCATGAAGAAGTAGCTGCCATCATTGTAGAGCCATTAATGCAAGGTGCTGGCGGGATGATTACAATGCCAAAAGGATATTTAAAAGGACTGCGCGATTTATGTACTAAGTACAATGTATTATTTATTACAGATGAGGTAGCGACTGGATTTGGGCGTACAGGGAAAATGTTTGCGTGTGAACATGAAAATGTGACGCCAGACATTTTAACTGCTGGGAAAGGTTTAACAGGTGGATATTTACCAATTGCAGTTACGGTAACGACAGATGAAATATATAATACCTTCTTAGGAGAATATGAAGAACAAAAAACATTTTTTCATGGACATAGCTACACAGGCAATCCGTTAGGGTGTGCGGTAGCAATCGCGAATCTAGAACTATATGAAAAAACAAATTTAATAGAAGAAGTGGCACGTAAAACGGATTATGTGGCAGCGCAATTAGAAAAGCTCTTTGCGTATAAACATGTAGGTGATATTCGTCAGTGCGGATTAATGGTTGGTATTGAGCTTGTGAAGAATAAGGAAACGAAAGAAGCGTTTGACTGGACAGAGAGGATCGGTGTTCAAGTATGTAAACGCTCAAGAGAGCTGGGTATGATTTTACGACCGCTAGGTAACACGATTGTATTTATGCCGCCACTTGCTTCTACTTTTGAAGAGATTGATGATATGTTACGCATTTTATATAAGGCAATCTCGGATGTTACGGAGGGAGAATAATGAGTGGTTTTTTCATAACAGCAACGGATACTGAAGTTGGAAAAACAGTAGTTGCAGGTGCTATAGCAGGTGTATTTAGAGAATTAGGATATAACGTAGGGGTGTATAAACCGTTACAAAGTGGGCATGTTGCATCAAACCCTGAGGGAGATGCAGCAAGGTTAAAAGCATTATCAGGTGTACCGACACAAGAAAATGAAATTTGCCCTTATTCTATTGAAGAACCACTTGCTCCGAGACTTGCCATGAAAAGAGCTGGAAGAGTAGTAAAGTTAAAAGAAATTACTGATTACTATAATGAACTATTAAAAGAGTTTAATAGCTTATTTGTAGAAGGAGCAGGTGGGCTTGCTGTCCCATATACAGAAGATGCTTTAGTAATTGATTTTGCAAAAGAATTACAGTTGCCTCTTATTGTAGTAGCTCGTCCTACATTAGGAACAGTAAATCATACAGTGTTAACGATTGCTTACGCAAAGGCGCATGGCTTAACCGTAGCGGGTGTCATTTTATCAGGTTGCAAAGAATGTGAAATGGAAAGAGTGCAAGAAAATAAAGAAATGATTGAAGAGCTGAGCGGGGTACCAGTTTTAGGATTATTACCATTCTTTGAAGGTGAGTTTACGAAAGAAGAAGTATTAGAATCTGCAAAAGAACATATTATGATTTCAAAATTAGAGGAGTTTATCCAAAATGAATCAAAATTGGCGGGCGCACCTTCAATCTAAATTACAACAATTACATGAGCAAGGGCAGTATCGTGATTTGCATGTAACAGAGAAGGCAGAAGAGACTTGGCTTATTCGAGATAAAAAAAGGATGTTAAATTTAGCGTCAAATAATTATTTAGGGTTAGCTGGAGATGAAAGGTTAAAAGAAGCTGCTATTGCCTGTACAAAAAGATATGGAACTGGAGCGACTGCCTCTCGTCTCGTTGTAGGAAATCATCCATTATATGAAGAGGTTGAGAGAAGCATATGTGACTGGAAAGGTACTAAAAGAGCTTTAATTGTAAATAGTGGGTATACGGCAAATATAGGTGCCATATCTTCTTTAGCCTCTCGGCACGATATTGTTTTTAGTGATAAGTTAAATCACGCAAGTATTGTTGATGGAATCATATTAAGCGGGGCAGAGCATAAAAGGTATCGTCATAATGATTTGGATCATTTAGAGAAGCTGTTGAAAATGGCTTCGCCTGAAAAAAGGAAATTAATCGTAACAGATACCGTTTTTAGTATGGATGGTGATACTGCGTATTTGAGAGATTTAGTACAGCTGAAAGAGAAATACGGGGCAATCATTATAGTCGATGAAGCACATGCGAGTGGAATATATGGAATCGGCGGAGCTGGGTTATCTCATATAGAAAAAAAACTTGCTCAAAAAATTGATATACATATGGGGACGTTTAGCAAGGCTTTAGGGTGTTATGGTGCGTATTTGACAGGCGATGAAATTTATATAGAGTATTTACAAAATATGATGAGAAGCTTTATTTTTACTACGGCTTTACCACCAAGTACGTTAGGAGCAGTGCAAAAAGCAATTGAAATTGTAAAAGAAGATAACGAAAGAAGAGAGAACCTTATAGCAAACGGAGAATACTTCAGAACTAAATTAAGGGATGCTGGTTTTGATATTGGGAATAGTTCAACTCATATTGTACCGATTGTAGTCGGTTCAAATGAACATGCTTTACGATTTAGTAAAAGGTTGCAAGAGGCAGGGATTGCGGCCATTGCAATTCGTCCGCCAACTGTGCCGGTTCATAGTTCTCGAATTCGCTTTGCAGTTACATCGCAACATACAATAGCTGATTTAAAATGGGCTATTGACCGAATTATTCACATTGCGAAAGAAGAGGAGATTTTCGTATGAACGAGCTAAAGATTATTTTTATCCCCGGATGGGGAATGGAAGAGAATATTTGGGATTTAGTACTTCCGTATTTTAAAGGATATCCTGTTGAATGCATAGATTGGCGTAATGTGAAAGAACGAAGTGAATTTACGGAACGAATTATAGATGTAGCGCATAACGACAACGTAATTTTAGTTGGATGGTCACTAGGAGCGTTAACAGCAGTTGAAGCTTATAAAAAGATTGAGGCAAAAGGTATCGTATTAATTGGTGGGACCGCTAAATTTACAAATACGAGCGACTATAGTAATGGATGGAATGCTTTGCATGTAGAACGGCTGAAAAGGAATTTGGCGAGAAGGAAAGAAGATACGCTCAAGCGGTTTTATGAAAATATGTTTACGAAAGATGAGCTAAAAGAGAACAAAAACTTTGAGGACATTGTAGAACATTTTAAAGGTGATTCTATTCAGTCTTTACAACTAGGTTTGGATTATTTAATAGAAACAGATATGAGAGAAGAACTAAAAGAAATTAAAGTACCTATACTACTTATCCACGGAGAACAGGATGTAATATGCCCATTGTCTGCGGCACGTAGTATGACGGAGAATAGCAGCAGCGAGCTGAAAGTAGTAAGTGAAGCAGGGCATGCATTATGTGTAACGAATTTTGAATATTGCGCAAATGAGATAATTCAATTTGTAGAGGGGATACGACATGATCAACAAAACGTTACTACAAAAACGGTTTAATGGGGCAGCCGTATCTTACGATCGATATGCAAATGTACAAAAAAAGATGGCACATTCATTACTTTCAATCTTAAAGGAACGATATAGTGAAACGGCACCGATACGTATTTTAGAACTGGGGTGCGGGACGGGTTATGTAACAGAGCAATTATCAAAGTTATTTCCGAAAGCACATATTACAGCAGTTGATTTTGCTGAAAGTATGATTGCGATTGCGCAAACTAGACAAAATGTAAAAAATGTAACGTTTCACTGTGAAGATATTGAGCGATTACGATTAGAAGAATCATATGATGTCATTATTTCAAATGCTACATTTCAATGGTTAAATAATTTACAACAAGTGTTAAGAAATTTATTTCAACATTTGTCTATAGATGGGATATTACTCTTTTCAACGTTTGGACATGAAACATTTCAAGAATTGCATGCTTCGTTCCAACGTGCGAAAGAAGAAAGAAATATAAAAAATGAAACATCGATTGGTCAACGTTTTTATTCAAAAGATCAGTTGCTTCATATATGCAAGATAGAAACAGGGGAGGTGCATGTTTCTGAAACATGTTACATAGAGAGTTTTACAGAAGTTAAGGAGTTTCTGCATTCTATTCGAAAAGTAGGAGCAACTAATAGCAATGAAGGATCATATTGTCAAAGTCCCTCACTCTTTCGTGCGATGCTACGCATATACGAAAGAGACTTCACGGGAAATGAAGGGATAATGGCAACGTATCATGCTTTATTTATGCATATAACAAAAGAGGGGAAGAGATGAAATGAAACAAGTGCAAACAAAAAAGGATTGGAAAAAACTAGCATACGACGTAGTGGAAGAGAAGATGATTACGAAAGAAGATGCAATAGCGATATTAGAAGCTGATGATACAGAAGTTTTAGAAATTATGAATGCAGCTTACATTATTCGCCATCATCATTTTGGTAAGAAAGTAAAATTGAATATGATTATTAATACGAAATCTGGATTATGTCCTGAAGATTGTGGATATTGCTCACAGTCTATTATTTCAGAAGCACCGATTGATAAATATGCATGGTTAACGCAGGAGAAGATTGTAGAAGGGGCACATGAAGCAATACGCCGTAAAGCAGGTACATATTGTATTGTAGCGTCTGGTCGTCGTCCGACGGATAAAGAGGTAAATCACGTAATTGGAGCAGTTAAGGAAATTCGTGAAACGACAGACTTGAAGATTTGTTGTTGTTTAGGTTTCTTAAATGAAGATCAAGCAGGACGTTTAGCGGAAGCAGGCGTGCATCGTTATAACCACAACTTAAATACACATGCAAATAATTACGATAGTATTTGTTCAACTCATACGTACGATGATCGTGTTGATACAGTTCAAAAAGCAAAACAAGCTGGTATTTCACCATGCTCTGGAGCGATTTTTGGCATGGGAGAAACAATTGAAGAGCGTGCTGAAATTGCATTTGAATTACAACGTATAGATGCAGATTCTATCCCTTGTAATTTCCTTGTTGCTGTAAAGGGGACACCTCTTGAAGGGCAAAAAGAGTTAACACCAGTAGAATGTTTAAAAGTACTGGCAATGATGCGTTTTGTAAACCCAACAAAAGAAATTCGTATTTCAGGAGGACGTGAAATCAATTTACGTTCTGTACAGCCAATCGGTTTATTTGCAGCAAATTCTATTTTTGTCGGGGACTACTTAACGACAGCTGGACAAGAGCCGAATGCGGACTGGGGTATGATTGCAGATTTAGGATTTGAGATTGAAGAATGTGCATTATAGGATAGATGAAAAAGCAAACTTGTAAAAGGGTTTGCTTTTTTTGTAAATAAAATGTAATAAATAGTTGTAAACGCTTGATGCTATTGGTTTTTGAACGAAAAAAAGAATTTTTGTGGACGAATTTTCCAAGCCCTAGTTGTACATAGTAAATATGTAATTTATATTGGGTTGGAGGATTTTACATGTACAAATACATATTAGCGATTATGACTTGTTTAATTTTAATAAAAGCAATAAGTTCTGATCCAGTTAAGGCTGCTGAAAATCCTGAACAAAAAGAGATGCAACAAAGAATCGAACAACACTTTCGAACGAAAGCTGAACATTTTGGATTGAAAACGGAAGGAAAAGATTTAAAGGAAGTTAGAAAAGAAATTACTATTATAGAAGAAGCGAAAAAAAGAGAGAATGTATGGAGAACAGCACAAGCTCTTCATATAAAAACAGAAGGAAAAACGATGAATGAATTAATAAAAGATGTACAAAAAAAGGTAAAAAAATAAAAAGAGGCCGCAGCCTCTTTTTTTATGCCCATTGTTTTGATAAGTGAGCCATTTCAATTGCAGCAACAGCTGATTCATATCCTTTATTACCAGCTTTCGTACCTGCGCGTTCAATCGCTTGTTCAATTGTTTCTGTCGTTAATACGCCGAAAATAACTGGGATGTCCATTTGTAGTGATAATGACGCAACACCTTTTGCTACTTCATTACAAACGTAATCGTAGTGAGTTGTAGCACCTCGGATTACAGTACCTAATGTAATAACAGCATCATACTTTCCGCTACTAGCCATCTTTTTAGCGATTAAAGGAATCTCAAATGCACCAGGAACCCAAGCAACATCAATATCATTTTCTTCTACACCGTGACGCTTTAATCCGTCTAAAGCGCCGCCAAGTAACTTACTTGTAATAAATTCGTTAAAACGTCCAACAACAACTCCAACTTTTAATCCTGTACCAACTAAATGACCTTCGAATACCATAATAAATCTCTCCTTTAATTATAAGTTTAGTAAGTGTCCTAATTTGTTTACTTTCGTTTGTAAATACGATTTATTCTCTTCTTTTGCCGGCATTTGCAACGGTACACGCTCGACTACTTCTAAATCGTAACCTTGTAAGCCAGCAATTTTTCTTGGGTTATTCGTTAATAATCGTAAACTTTGTAAACCTAAATCTTTTAATATTTGAGCACCGATACCGTAATCACGAAGATCAGCAGGGAAGCCGAGTTTTTCATTTGCTTCTACAGTATCGAATCCTTCTTCTTGTAATTTATAAGCACGAAGCTTATTAAGAAGCCCAATGCCTCTTCCTTCTTGTCTCATATAAAGAAGAACACCTTTTCCTTCACGCTCAATTTGAGCAAGTGCTGCATGGAGTTGTGGTCCGCAATCGCAGCGATGTGAACCGAATACATCTCCTGTTAAGCATTCAGAATGAACACGTACAAGTACCGGTTCACCTGTTGAAATATCACCTTTTACAAGTGCGATATGTTCTTTCGTATCTAATGAGTTAGAATAGCCAATTGCGTGGAAAGTACCGAAATCTGTAGGTAATGTAATTTCCACTTCTCTCGTCACAAGTGTTTCATGATGGCGGCGGTAAGCAATTAAATCTTCTATTGTAATCATTTTTATATCAAATTGTTTTGCGCATTCTATTAAATCAGGTACACGTGCCATCGTGCCGTCCTCATTTATAATCTCGCAAATAACTCCAGCTGGTTCGGCACCGCATAGCTTTGCTAAATCAACAGCAGCTTCTGTATGACCTGCACGACGCAGGACACCGCCTTCTTTCGCAATTAATGGAAAGATATGTCCAGGTCGATTGAAATCAGTGCCTTTTGATGCAGGGTTTAACAATTCTTGTATCGTAGTTGCACGTTCGTGAGCGCTAATCCCTGTTGTTGTAGAAACATGGTCAATGCTCACTGTAAACGCAGTATGATGTGAATCTGTATTATGAGATACCATTGGTTCTAATTGTAGACGTTCTGCGTACCCTGCTGTAATCGGTACACAAACGAGACCACGGCCATGTGTAATCATAAAATTAATTGTTTCTGGTGTAATGTACTCTGCTAAAGCAATAAAATCGCCTTCATTTTCTCGGTTTTCATCATCACATACGATAACGACTTTACCTTGTTTTAAATCTTCTAGAGCTTCTTCAATACGATGAAACATTGTTCTTCCCCCTTATAGAAATCCGTTTTCTTGTAAAAAGCTTTCAGTCATTGAACCTACTCGTTTTGTAGGTTTAGTAATAAAGCGTTCGATATATTTACCAATCATGTCACACTCAATGTTTACGATATCTCCGGCATTTTTTTCTCCAATGACAGACTCGCTTACTGTGTGCGGGATGAGTGAAATCGTTATGGAAGATTCGTCTATATCAAATATCGTTAAACTCGTTCCATCAACAGCAATGGACCCTTTCTGCAAACAATAGTGCAGCAGTTCATCAGAAATTGCTATTTTGTAATAGACGGCATTGTAATGTTGTTTTTTATTTAAAATCGTTCCGATGCCATCAATATGTCCTGAAACGAAATGTCCACCGAATCGTCCGTTTGCAGCCATTGCTCGCTCTAAATTTACTTTAGAGTGCGGTTTAAGCATGCGAAGTGATGTCGACTGCATCGTTTCAGGCATTGCATCAACTGTAAATGAAGTAGTTGTAAAGCTTGTTACAGTTAAGCAAATACCGTTAACCGCGATACTATCACCTAAGTGAACATCTGATAAAATTTTCTTTGCATGAATCGTTAATTTCATCGCTTCTCCGCTTTGTTGCATGTTTGCTATCGTTCCTAATTCTTCTACAATTCCTGTAAACATTTCGTCACCTCGTTTCGGGCATTCGCAACGATTTTTATATCATCACCAATTTGTTTCATCTCTTGAATTTTCAAGGAAAGCGCATCTTGTAATTTTGAAAAACCATTTCCTCCAAATAAAGTAGGAGCATCTTTCCCACCAATTAATTTCGGGCTTATATAGGTTACAATTTCATTAAAATTATTTGTTTTTAAGAAACTTGCATGAATTGATTGGCCACCTTCAACGAATAGAGAAAGAATTTGTTTCTCTCCAAGAAAGGAAAGAAGGTCCTCGATTTCTATATACTTCGTTTCCATTTGGAATATAGCTATATTTTTAGATTCATAAGAAGATATCTTCGCTTTCTTTACATCCTTACCGACAATAATCCATGTCGGTGCTAAACCATCTGTTATAACATGAGAAGATGGTGGCGTTCGTAAATGGGTATCTAAAACAACGCGAATAGGATGTTTCCCACCATTTGGAATTCTTGTTGTTAAATGAGGATTATCAGCTATAACTGTATTCACTCCAACAAGAATTGCATCATGTGTATGGCGATATTGGTGAACATCAGCACGTGCTTCTTCACCTGTAATCCACTTACTTTCACCAGTTACAGTTGCTATTTTTCCATCTAAGCTCATTGCTGTTTTGATTGTTACAAAAGGGCGTTTCGTTTTCATGTAGTGAAAAAAGTAGCGATTTAATAAAAGCGCTTCTGCTTCAAGAATACCGGTAGTTACTTCAATTCTAGCTTCCTCTAATCTTCTTTTTCCGTTACCAGAAACGAGCGGATTACAATCGAGAGTAGCAATTACAACACGCTTAACTCCTTTTTCAATGAGCAATTCACAGCAAGGTGGTGTTTTTCCAAAGTGGCTACACGGTTCCAGTGTTACATAAACGGTAGCGTCTTTGGCGTTCTGACCAGCCATTTGAAGGGCATGAACTTCTGCGTGTTCTTCACCAGCTCGTAAATGAGCGCCCATACCAACGATGTTTCCATCTTTTACAACAACAGCACCAACCATAGGATTCGGACTTGTTTGTCCTGATGTCCCTTCTGCTAACTGCAGGGCAATCCTCATATATTCTTGATCTGTCATTTTCTTCACCTCTCCTAAAAAAATCAAAAAACCCCAAGGATTTAATATCCTTGGGGTTTGGGAGACGTGATTTCTAGAAATATAGTTTGAATACGAAAGCATAGGAAAGAAACCTAACGATAATTGATATTTCTGCATAAGGAAAAAACCTAGCAAAATATCGAATTTTTAAACGCTAGTTGTCTCTTTTTATTTCAGTATAAAAAATAAGTATAGAAAATTAAACATATATAAAGAATCAAAATGAATCTTTAAAAATATGCATACTGAAATAAAAGTGTATTCACTATATAAAAAACTAGAAACATATCCTTCTCCCATCCAGACTATACTGTCGGCCCTAGAGTTTCACTAGATCCACCGTTTTCGAGTTGAAAACGGGTCACGGACTTAGAAGTTTTCACTTCATCACCGCCGGTTGGGAATTTCACCCGACCCCGAAGGATGCTGTTTGCTCAAATTATAGCACAAAAAAAATAAAAGGCTAGTAAAAAATATTCGAATGTGAAGAATTGTGTGAAAATATATGCAGGCTGGAATGGAAATAAAAGTATTAGAAATGTTGTAAGGAGAAGAGATATAACGGAGTTGCTAAAAAGAAAAAACATGCACAAAAAAATGTGCATGTCACATGTAAAATTATTCTGCCTCTGGTGCTCTAACAACAGACTCGAATTTACCTTTATGCGAAGCGTCGCAATAAGGCATATTTTTTGATAAACCACAACGGCATAAAGAAAATGCCGGTTTTGCTGGGAATACATTCCCTTGTGAGTCGACTAATTCCACGTCCCCTGTAACGCGAAAAGAGCCATTATCATTTACTTTAATTTGTACTTTTGCCAACGTTATCCCTCCTTCCCAAACGCTTAATTTCATCATATAATCAAGGGAAGTGCTTGGCAATATAAAGTGAAACTTTAATTAGTGGGGAAGGCATCCCCCACTAATTATTAGTTGAACCAATCGGGCTTTTAGGGGCAGTTAATCTCCCACCTAACTTCTTTGTTTCAGCCGAATTTTGAGGTGAGAGTTTTACTGCCCGCAAATAGCGGGGAAAAAAGAGCACTTTGTTTGAGAAAGAAGAGAGTGTTATAATAGTTTTCATAACTGACTAGAGTAAGGTGACGAGAGATGGATAAACAATTACATACATTACGAAATATTGCAAATGAGCGCACGTGGGCATCATTTTTGAATGATAATCATCCATATAGTTTGTTACATTGGTCCATTGCAGGTGTAGGGCAAGAGGCAAAGGATGTTTGGTTACTTCAAGATGAAGTAACATTTCAAACGACAGAATTCCCAACGTTAGATGATGCAATGCACTGGATTTCTGAAAATATGGAACAAGTTACAGACGTTTTAGCGCAATAAAAAACAGGCTTATGCAAGCCTGTTTTTTGTTTCTTTCACATAGGTGTTTAAAAATTGATCGACGGCTGCTTCGTATTCTTCTTTATTTTCGTTATAAGAGCAAGCGTGTGCACCGTGTTCTGCAATATAAAGTTGTTTATTATTTTCTTTCGCTTCATATAACGCTTTTGTCATATCAGCTAAAATATAGTCGTCATCTTTACTATGAATAAAGAGAACGGGATTGTTAATATTTTTTATACAGTCGATTGGTGAAACTTCACGAATTGTATAACCGTCACGAACTTTCAAAAATGCGTTTGCTAAAGGTAATAAAGGCCATTTTGGTAAATGGAATTCAACCTTTAAACGGTGCTGTAATTGTCCGTGAAAATCAGAGAAAGGACAATCTGCAATATAGAAATCAGCACCATCTTCTAAAAGTCCTGCGTATTGAAGAAGTGTTGCAGCTCCCATAGATTCACCATGAATACCAAGTGTAATATTGGTGCCAAAACGGTTTTTTAGCCAGTCAACTACGGATTTTAAATCATGTTTTTCATAGTATCCATAGCTTGTTGTTTTTCCGCCAGTTTTACCATGACGACGATGATCGTAAATGAGGACGTTATATCCCCTTTTTAAGAATAAGTTTGCATATTTTACAGAGTTTATTTTATTTACAGTTACACCGTGGCAAAAAACCATAAACTTATTGGAGTGACCAGCAGGAATGTAATATCCGTGAAGGTCGTATCCGAATTGAGAAGGGATATGAATTTCTTCTTTATGAAGAGCATCAAAATCCTCTATACGAAAATGTTTTTTCGTTTCTCTTTCGAGTACTTCTTCCTCTGTTTTTTTCTTTAAGTACATCACTTTATTTGTAAAGAAAATCCCAAGGGCAGTTATTGCACCTAGTATAGTAAACAATGCTGCAAAAAAACGTTTCATACTTTACCTCATCCTCCAAATACCGTTACATGTGATACACTTATATTGTATCACAATGATATAAAAGGGGAGAAATAGGAAATGCTGCATATACAAAAAATTACGTCAGCGATGAAAGAAACAATCCGAATGTTCATGTGTGAGAACTGGGGAAGTTCATTGATGATTTCACGTGGTAAGGGACATCAGTTAGAAGAGTTGCCAGGTTTTGTTGCACTCTTAGATGACAGAATAATCGGAATTGTAACGTATGAAGTGAGCGGAAATATGTGCGAAATTGTATCGCTGGATAGCTTTGAAGAAAGAAAAGGAATAGGGACGAAACTTGTGGATTGTGTATTACAAGTTGCAGAAGAAGAACGGTGCAGCCAGGTCTGGCTTATTACAACAAATGATAATATGAATGCGTTACGATTTTACCAAAAACGTAATTTTGTAATGACTAATTTATATGTGAATGCGGTAGAGGAGGCACGAAAAATAAAGAAAGAAATTCCACGTATTGGATATGATAATATCCCAATTTTACATGAAATTCAGTTGGAGTATCGTTTAGTGAAATGATGTAACAATTTTCAGAAATATAAGTCATTAATCTTGACGGTGAGTGTAATTTAGGTTACCGTAAAATTGTAATCTATTACCATATTAAGGGGTGACGATGTGGCAACTATACGTGATGTTGCAAAATTGGCAGGTGTTTCAGTCGCAACCGTTTCACGAGTTATTAATGAAAAAGGATACGTTCATGAGGACACAGTAAAACAAGTAAAGGAAGCAATTGAAGAATTACGTTATAGGCCAAACAGTGCAGCGAAGCCACTATTTAAAGAGAATTCAACGATAATTGCATTACTTGTAGATAATTTAAGTAACCCATCAAACATCACTTTGCTACATTGTATTGAGGGAATAGCATATAAAGAAGGCTATCAAATCATTATTTGTAATATAGAGAATAAAGATAGATACATACATATGCTGAAGCAAAATAATATTGCAGGTGTTATTTTGACAAGAGCAGTTTTTAAAAGTATAGGAGAAATTCCATTTCCGTTTGTTGTGATTGATGAGCAACAATCACATGGAAATTATTATGAAAGTGGACAGAGAGCTGTTTCTTTATTAAAAGAGAAAGGGTGTCACTTTCTTGCATATTTCGGTGAGGGAGAAGAAAGTGAAGAAATGGAAAATCATATAGCAGGGTTTTTAGACGCTGTTTGGGATGAAGGAATCTCTTATCGAGAAGAATGTGTACAAGGGTATACAAATAAACAATTTATTACATTATTGCAAAACAATCCGTATATAGATGGAATTGTAGCCTCAAGTGATCAGATTGCTATTGAGTTAATTCGGTCAGCGAGATTTCTAAATATACATATACCAAATAAATTAAAAATTGTTGGACCGAATGGGAGCATAGAGTGTGAATGGATAGGTTCATCACTATCGACAATTGAAAGCAGTGTCAAAGATAACGGAAAAGTAGCTTTTCAACAATTAAAAGGAAAAATAAAAAAGTAAAAGGTGCGTTTTATACGCACCTTTTTATAATGTAATTGCGGCAATAAAGCCAAATATAAGTAACGGTATATTGTAATGTAGAAAAGTGGGTACACATGTATCCCATATATGATGGTGCTGACCATCAGCATTTAAACCGGATGTTGGTCCAAGGGTGCTATCCGATGCTGGAGATCCTGCGTCACCTAGCGCTCCGGCTGTACCGATAATTGCAATTGTGGCCATTGGACTAAATCCAAGCTGAATGCAAAGAGGTACAAAAATGGTTGTTAAGATAGGGATGGTTGAAAAGGATGAACCAATTCCCATCGTGACGAGAAGTCCAATAACGAGCATAAGAAATGCAGCGAGTGGTTTGTTATTTCCGATTATATGTGCACTCGTTTGCACCAGAGATTCAACATGTCCTGTTTTTCGAAGAACAGCGCCGAATCCAGCGGCAGCGATCATAACAAAGCCAATAAAGGACATCATACGCATTCCGCTTGTTAATATCGCATCTGCTTCTTTAAGTGGTAGACTGCCACTAACTGATAAGACGATAATACCTGCTAAAGCACCGAAAATCATTGATTCTGTAGTTAATTGAACAGTTAATGTAGCAATGATAGATAATAACCCGAAAGTAATGCTACGTTTTGTATAGGGAACGATTTCATTTTCGGTAGTATGAATTTGTTCTGTTTCATACGTACGAGGTTTTCGGTACGTAATGAATACCGCTACACATAATCCAATAATCATACCGATTGCTGGAATAGTCATTGCTTTTGGAATAAGTGTGACATCGAATGTAAGGCCGCTTTGCGCAGCGTTGGTTTGTAATACGTCATGATAAATTTTTCCGAACCCTGCAGGGATCCACATATAAGGAGTAATCAATCCAAATGTAATAATACATGTGACAAGTCTGCGATCCACTTTCAGCTCATTTAATACTTTTAAAAGTGCTGGAATTAAGATGGGGATGAAAGCAATGTGAACAGGAATCACATTTTGTGAGAAACAAGCCATCGTTAAAATAATGAATAAAATAAGTATTTTAGAATAAATTTGTTTTTTCGTGTCTTGTTCATTGCCAATCCATTTTAATGCAGTTTGAATCATAGCATCTGGAAGTCCTGTTTTGGAAAGGGAAATAGCGAAACCACCAAGCATTGCATAACTTAAAGCGATTGGAGCACTGTTTCCAAGACCAGTTGTAAAAGTGTTAATTGTTTCTGAGATACCGAGTCCGCCGATAATTCCGCCTGTTAAAGCTCCAACAATGATGGCGACAATGACCTGGACACGTAACAAACTAAGCAATAGCATAATTGCTACTGCGACGAGTACAGCGTTCATAATAAATGTAATCTCCCTAAATTTTTATTCTGTTAAGACAAGTAAATATGAAACATTTTGCTATGTTTATACATACTTGCGACATATTATTATAAAATGTTTTCTATGAAATGTAAAAGAGCCTTTTGTTACTAATGCTGAAAAGCTAGCTCTTGTTTAATTGATTGCAAAGAATTGGCGAATAATTCTGGTTCTTCTAAATCAGGAGAATGTGCTGAATTTGGGAACCAGATCATCTTTTTTATAGGCGCTTCAATAATATCGCAATATTCCTGAACGAGTGCATAAGGAGTTTGATAATCATAGCGACCAGAACAAAAATAAACTGGAATAGATAAACTTGAGATAGAAGAAAAGAAATCGATTGTCAGCATTTCTTCCCATAAAACGCCAGATTTTAAATTTCCTGCGAGAAACTTGAACCAATCTAATAGCGTATACTCAGGAGAAAAGAAACCTTTTCGTATGAAAGAGAAGGAAGATCCGTTTTGGATTGCGCCTCCAAATGTGCCAAGCCACTTTCTCTGAATAATGAGACGTCTCGTATCTAAAAATGGTGGTTTGCCTAATTTTAAAAGGGAAGCCAATGCTTTTTTATGATCATGTTTTTTGGCAGAATGAATTAAATGTTGATATAGCAATTCTTCATTTTGTTTCATATGTACAATTTGCCCAATACCGATGTAAGCCTGGATATACTTTGGATATTGATGTGCTATGTTAAGCCCAATAATACTTCCCCAAGAATGACCAGCGAGAAATAGTTTTTGTTTGTTGAACCTTTTAAGTACATATTGAATCACTTCTTTTGCATCGGAAACGAATTGTTCGATTGTGAAATTTGCTCCGAAATCTTTCATTGAAAAGGATTTACCAGCCCCGCGCTGATCCCAATTAATAACAATAAATTGCTTCTCTAATTCTTTTTGAAAATGGCGAATAAATCCGATTTGTGCCATCCCAGGTCCGCCGTGACAGCATAATAAAATAGGCTGCTCTACGTTTTGCCCACGCATAAGGAGAGTTTGTTTTCGATTATTAATCATAACGCTTTCTATCGTAGCGATACTATTAGGAATGAGTTGTTTGTTTTCGTTATAGAACTGAGGGGTGTAGCTACGAAAAAGCATATTGAAAACCTCCTTTTGTGAAATCGTATGAATCGCACAGGCTATTCATTTTGCATATACTGTTAGAAAATCATTGTAACATACCATACTAGTGTCATTTCAACACGGGAGGAGGGAAATTGTGACGATTGGAGAAATTATAGATGGTTTAAATAGACGGGAATCCATCGCTATTATAGCAAAGCGTCTTGAAATAAGCCCGTATACATTATCGAAGAAATTAAGATTGATTGGATATGAATATGATGGAGAGCAGAAGAAACGTATTTTTGTAGGAGATGGAGAAGAACCACGTCACTTACAACTCCAAGAAGCGACCGCCCTTCAATATGAGAAAACAGATTATCAATTATTAATTTATGAGCAATTACAAAGCATTTATGAGTTATTAAGAAAAAGAGAAGAAGTAATTGCACCAATTGTGAGTAAAAGTACAGAGAAAAAGAGACGAACCTTTTCTATTAATACAGAAATATTAGCAAGATTGGACCTTATATCAGAATCGAAAGGAATTCAAAAATCTAAACTTGTAGAAGAAGCGTTGCAACAATTTTTACAGCAATATGAAGTTGACAAAGCATCACATTTTGATAACTAAAGAAAAGGATACTATGTTCATTGGAAGAACGAGTATCCTTTTTATGATGTATATTACGTATAAAATAGAGGATCAGTACAAATCCTTTATGGTGTGAAAAATGAAATTTATTATTAGAGAAAAACTTAATTTACTTTTTGAATTCTTCCATCAATAACTGGCTGAATGGGTTCTTTTAATTGTTTTACGTAATCGACTAACGCTTCAAAGTCGTTTGGACCAGTTTCTGCATTTTTACCATTTTTAAATGATACAAATCCGTCACCGCCAGAAGCTAAGAAGGCATTTGCAACTACGCTATACGTTGTAGATGGAGATAATTCTTCTCCGTTTGTTAAACGTATATTTGTAACTTTTTCACCGTTTGGTTTATTTGCATCCCACGTATATTGAATACCTGAAATTTGAAGCATTCTTGTTGTTCCTTTTTGCCATTGCTGATTTAAAATATCGCCAATGTCTTGACCTGTTAAATCTACTTTAATCAATTGATTTCCAAAAGGTTGAATGCCGTATAACTCACCCCACGTAATATCACCAGCATCTAAGTCATTACGAATGCCACCAGGATTCATGAGGGCGATTTGGGTTTGCATCGTTTGACGCTGAGCATCGGCAACTAAATTTCCAAGAGTGGATTCACCAGCATCATTTTGTTTACGGTCGATAGGTGCTGTAGATTTTCCGACTACTTCATTTACAAGTGGTGCGATTTTTTCTTTATATTGATCTAGTTTTTTCTTTACTTGTTTATCAGGTTCTACACCTTCATGATACGTTGTAACAACTTCAGCTTTTTTCTTTACAATATCCTTTGTTTTACGATCAATTGTTACATCCACGTCTGAGAAAGCCGTTCCGTATGAATTTGCTTGGACAATTAGTTTATTATTTACTGTACCATTTACATACGTATGACTATGTCCACCGAAAATAACATCAACTTCTGAGTCTGTTTCATTTGCAATTCGAGTAAGATCGCCATTTGTTATCCCAGACTCATCGGTTGTTCCACCGACATGAGCAAGAACGATGATAGATTTAACGCCGAGGCGTTTTAATTGTTGTGTTGATTTATTAATTGCTTCTACTTCATCAGTAATTTGTACATTTTTAAGCATCGTAGGCATAACGACATTTGGTGTATCAGTTGTAACAACCCCAATGAATCCTACAGGAACACCATCTACCATTTTTATAGTAAATGGTGGTAAAAATAAGCGGCCAGTTGATTTGTTATAGAAGTTAGCAGCTACATAGGGGAAGTTAGCACCTTTGAAATTCCCTGTTTTTTCATGATATCCACCGTAAATGAGGCGTTTCATTTCATCAATGCCTTCATCAAATTCATGGTTCCCGATTGTACCGACATCAAATTTTAAGTCATTTAAAAATTCAATCGTCGGTTCATCTTGTAATAATGCTGAAACTGGTGGACTAGCTCCGACGATATCACCAGCATGTACGAGAAGTGTATTAGGGTTTTGTTTTTTATGTTCTTTTAAATAAGTAGCTAAGTAATCGGCGCCACCAGCTTCTTTATTATTGATTTTTTTAACAGTATCTAGTTGTCCATGGAAATCATTAATACCAAGCATTTGTACGTCTATGTAGCGGTTTTGTTCAGCTGGATTCTGAGATGGGGGAGCGGCGAATACGGTTGAAAAAGTAATGGTGCTTAAAACGGCAACAGCAGGAATGATTTTTTTCCACATAATATAATTCTCCTTTTTTTATAATCTGACATCATACGACATAATTTTAATAGATTCATAGGATTATATCTATATAAAAATTTAGTTTTTTCGAAAAATTAACATATTTACAAAAAGTGAATAATAGAGTAACGTCCCTTTTTTGTTGTCGATTTCATGGTGTATCTACTATAATGGAGAAAAAAGTAAAAGGTGAGCAGCATGAAGAAAAAGAAACAAAGACAAATGCAAAGACAATCGCAAGTGAATCAACCAAAGAAAGAATCTCTTACATTAGGTGATCAATTAAACGATTCACTTATGCAGCAATTAAAGAGTAAGAAGAAAGAATTGCAAGTGAGAGAAGAGAAAAAAGAGGCAGCAGAACTGGAAAGAAAGCGTCAAGAACAAAAAGAACGTGAAAAGAATAAATCATTTGAAGAACTGTTAAGTGAAAGTAACCTTACTTGGAAAGACTTTAAATAATAACGAAAATGATCAGTGAAATAACGCTGATCATTTTTTTGACGAGCTTGTAAGAAAAGGGGAGTTAGAATGAGAAAAATTGTAGTTGTTCCGCATGAAAATCATTGGGGTGAAAAGTTTCAAATAGAGGCTGAAAGATTAAAATCTGCGATGCCAGAAACAGTGAAAATTCATCATATTGGAAGTACGTCAGTGCCAGGACTGGCAGCTAAACCAATTATAGATATGATTATGGAAGTAGAGAGTATCGATAGAGTAGATAGGTGGAATGAACGATTTATAGAGCTTGGTTACATCGTAAAAGGGGAAAATGGTATTCCAAGACGCCGGTATTTTATTCATGGAACTGAAGAAAAACGCTCGTATCATTTACACGTGTTTGAAAAAGGAAATCCAGAGATAGTAAGGCATTTAGCATTTCGTGATTATATGATGGCTCATTGTGAAGAAGCTGAGGCATATGCAACTTTAAAGAAAGAATTAGCTGAAAAGTATACATATGATGGTGCGTTATATTCAGAAGGGAAAACTGAGTTTGTACGTAATGTTGATGAAAAAGCGAAGAAATGGATAGAAAATAACGTGAATGAATGAGTTCGCATTATTTTTGAATATGTATAAATTTATTATGTAAACTGTACATATGTTTTGACTTTTTGGTTGAATCTTGTTCAAATAAAGTGGTGGCTTATAAAAAATGTAATAATGAAAGGGAGACGACTGTGCACATTCCAACAACTACACTTCATAATGGCGTAAAAATGCCGATGATTGGTTTAGGCGTTTATAAATCGAAAGAAGGCGACGAAGTAAAACAAGCAGTAAAAACAGCGTTAGAAGTTGGATACCGTTCGATTGATACAGCAACTGTATATGAAAATGAAAGCGGTGTCGGAGAAGCGGTTCGTGAATCAGGAATTCCGAGAGAAGACATCTTTATTACAACAAAAGTTTGGAACGACGATCAAGGATACGAGGAAACACTTGAGGCGTTTGAAAAGAGTTTGAAAAAATTACAAATGGACTATGTAGATTTATATTTAATACATTGGCCGGTAAGAGGGAAGTATGTTGATACGTACCGAGCTTTGGAGAAATTGTATGAAGAAGGTAAAGTGCGCGCGATTGGTGTTTCGAATTTCCATAAACATCATTTAGAACTGCTATTACCTAATTGCAAAATAAAGCCGATGGTAAACCAAGTGGAACTTCATCCGATGTTGACGCAATTTGAGTTGCGTAATTTCTGTCAAGGTGAGCAAATTCAAATGGAAGCATGGAGTCCATTAATGAGAGGCGGAGAAGTATTTCAGCACCCGATTATTCAGGCCATTGCTACTAAATATGAAAAAACACCTGCGCAAGTTATATTAAGGTGGGATATTCAAAGCGGGATTGTGACCATTCCTAAATCTGTTACACCATCTCGCATTCAGGAGAATTTTTCTATCTTTGACTTTTCACTAACGGAAGAAGAGATGACTCAAATTAATACGTTAAATCGTAATTTACATGTAGGAACGAATCCTGATAAATATGATACGTTATAAAAAGACGCTACCATACTGGTAGCGTCTTTTTAACGATGTAAAGCGTAGGTATCACATTTAGCGATTTGCTGAAGCTGTATATATTCTTCTGTTGTTAACTGTGTTTGTTTACTAGCCTGTACATTTTCTTGTAATTGTTGAATAGAGCTTGCACCAGGTATAACAGCTGCAACAGTCTTATTATGTAAGCAATATTGAATAGCTGTTCCTGTTAAAGAGCGCTCTCCAATCGTTTCTTTTACACTCGCTAGAGTTGTATGTAATTCATCGTAAGAATAAGAGAGATAATCCTTTTCCTTTACTCTTTCTATTTTTCTTGCATTGTTGTCAGTTAAAATTCCTTTTGCAAGTGGCCCGCGGGCAATGACGCTAATTTGGTGTTCATTCAGAAGGGGGAACCATTCTTCTGGACGACGATTTAAAAGGCTATATTCCATTAGTACACTAACGATATTTGAACGTTGTGCATATTCACGGATGACATTTGGACGTATAGAAGAAATACCGTAATGGCGAACGATACCTTCTTTTTTTAATTCTTCAAAGGCTTCAATTGTTTCATCTATAGGATCTTCAATCGTTCCGCCGTGAAGTTGATAAAGATCAATATAATCAGTTTGAAGTCTACGTAAACTTTCTTTCACTTCAGCCTTTATGTAATTCTTAGAAGGATCCCAGGACCAGCCGTTTTTTTCTTCTGTCCATCGATTTCCAACCTTTGTTGTAAGAACAATTTGGTTTCGTTTTCCTTTTAATGCTTTTCCAACAAATTCTTCATTTAATCCATAATCATATAAATCTGCTGTATCAAAAAAATTGATTCCTAAATCGATTGCTCCATCGATAATACGCAGGGCTTCTGTTTCAGATGTACCGAGAGACATACAGCCAAGTCCCATTTCTGTCACAAATAAATCTGAGTTTCCTAATTGACGTTTTTTCATAGGTCAACCTCCTTACCTTTATTGTACGAAAGGGAAAAGAGGTTGACAAACGTTTACTTTTTATTTGCTGTAATCCACTCTTGTACAGTTGTATACTCTTTGCCATATTGTTTTAGCTTATGGCGAATTTGCCATGCTTTTCCGACTAAAGTGACGCGATTTGGTAAAATATAAACTTTCATTTCTATCACGCTCCTTTCAATGTGGTAAAATGTATGAGGAAAGAATAGGAAATAGAACAGGGAGATGAAGTAGTATGAGTAATCTTGCAGAGAGAACAGTAAAAACTGAGCCAATTTTTGATGGTAGAGTTATAAAAGTTCGTGTTGATGATGTAGTATTACCAAATGGAGCAATGAGTAAACGTGAAATTGTAAATCACCCTGGTGCAGTTGCTATTATTGCTATTACTGATGAGGGGAAAATGGTACTTGTTGAGCAGTATCGTAAAGCGCTTGAAAAGGCGATTATAGAAATTCCAGCCGGCAAGTTAGAACCCGGTGAAAAACCTGAGGTGACAGCAGTTCGTGAATTAGAAGAGGAAACAGGATATGTATGTGAAAATATGGAGCTCATTACTTCTTTCTATACATCTCCAGGATTCGCAGATGAAATTTTATATGTATATAAAGCGACAGGTTTGACAAAAAAAGAAAATAAAGCTGAGTTAGATGAAGATGAGTTTGTGGAATTAATGGAAGTATCGTTAGAAGAAGCGATTACTCTTATGAAAGATCTTCGTATTCATGATGCGAAGACGATGTTTGCAGTACAATATTTACAACTACAAAGATAAACACTCGCCAAAGGCGAGTGTTTTTTAATTGATTTTTGCATATACACGTGCATCACGTAAGCTACCATCTGGTGCTAGGAAATCATTTTCCATTGTACCTTCTAGAATGAATTCTAGACGTTCTGCTAAGCTACATGCATTTATATTTGTTGCATCAGTACGAATTTCAATTCTTCTAGCGCCTAGTTTATCAAAGGCGAACTGAATCGCACCTTTAACAGCTTCGGTCATATAGCCTTGTTTTGTATAGGCACTATGTAGCCAGAAGTGAAGTGAAAACTTTGGAATATCCCAGTTTTCAGGCTTTAGTGTAATTGCTCCGATGAATGTACCAGATACTTTATCATATAAGTGAAAATCAAGTGTTTCACGAAGTAAAAACTGTCCGTGAGCTTCGCGAACAATTTCTTCAGCACTCTCTTCTGTTTCAGCGTTAATTGGTATCCACGGTACTAAGTCTTCTAGAGAAGCTTGGATTGCTTCATATACTTCGGCACCATCACCTGGAAATGGTTTACGAACTTGCAAGCGTTCAGTTTGAAATAATGTTGGAAAATCTAATAATAATGGTTTCAAGAGAAATCCCTCCTATTCTCTACTTTTTAGTTTAGCAAAGTAGAGCGGAATTTCAATGCTAATTCGTCATACTTTTTTCTTTCTTTCATACATTTTTAATAAGAGCGTGAACGGAGGGAAGAAAAATGTGGCGAAAAAATTGGCAAGACCGTGTAATGTCTCACATACAGGAAAACTCTTCATTATATATATTTAACGCTGTTTTATTATTGATGGGAGTAATATTCGGAGCCATTCTTGTGAATAGTTTACAAATCAATCAAAAACAAGATTTATCATTTTATTTACAACGTTTTTTTGGACAAGTCTCTAAAGGAGAATTTGCCATTGCGGGCGAAATGTTTCGAGAAAGTTACTTTTCGCAATTAAAATACATCGGATTTATTTGGATTTTAGGAATTTCAATTATTGGATTACCACTTATTTTTATTTTATTATTTGTAAAAGGAGTTGTCGTCGGATTTACAGTTGGTTTTTTAGTAAGTCAGCATGGATGGAATGGACTATTATTAGCATTTGTATCTGTTTTGCCACAAAATTTAATTATCATTCCAGTCTTTCTCGTTATGACAACCATTGCTGCAAGTTTTTCTTTACGGATGATTAGGCATCAATTTATTAGAAAAATAACCGAACCACTATTACCATTATTAATCCGTTATACATGCTTCTTTCTCGTAATTGGAGTGGTGTTAGCACTTGCTTCTAGTGTGGAGGCTTACGCATCACCAGTTTTAATGAAAGAAGTCGTTGAGGCTATTAATAAAAAATAAATACTTTTTGAGAATAATTATCAATTTGTTTTTATTGTTTTTTCTTTTGACAGAAGCCCTTCTTCTGATATAATGGTGTAAGAGTGGCGAGGAGGGAGTAGTACCGAATGGAAGAAAGAATTGAACGAATTAAGAAGCAATTACATGCAGCGAGCTACAAATTAACACCGCAACGTGAAGCAACAGTTCGTGTGCTGCTAGAAAATGAAGAAGATCATTTAAGCGCAGAAGATGTTTACCTCCTTGTAAAAGAAAAGTCGCCAGAGATCGGATTAGCAACCGTCTATCGAACTTTAGAACTATTATCTGAGTTAAAAGTTGTCGATAAGATTAACTTCGGAGACGGTGTTTCACGCTATGACTTACGCCAAGAAGGTGCGCAGCGTTTCCACCATCATTTGATTTGTACACAATGTGGTGCTGTACAAGAAATACAAGAAGATTTACTTGGTGAAGTGGAAAGGAAAGTAGAACGAGACTGGAGCTTTAAGGTGAAAGATCATCGTTTAACATTCCATGGGATTTGTAAAAATTGTCAAGAAAATGAAACGGATGAAAAATAACCTTTTCCTATTTATCTAGGAAGAGGTTTTTTATTTGAATAAGGTATAAATAGGTGAAAGCTTGGCATATGTTGTAATAACTTATATTTTGGAGGAATTTACAATGCGCCGAGCTTTAAAATTAACTTTTGATGGAATAAAAGTATTTTTATTATTTACAAGTTGTACGATTTTGTTTTATTTCGCTATACTATGGATAAATGAAGAATATGAAAGCTATCATCGTTATGAAAAACCTAAAGAAGAGACTGTAGAAAAAGTATCAGGGAATGAAGAACCGGCAAAGGATGCTTTCGTAAATAGAATGATGTTTTTCTATGAAAATGGGGAGTAGTGTAGAGTGGAAGATCAATTAAAAGATTTTATTCATTATATGGTTGTCGAAAAAGGATTAGCAAAGAATACAGTAGTATCTTATGAACGGGATTTAAAAAGCTACGTAAAGTATTTGCAAAATGTGGAACAGACGAAAACTTTTCATGAAGTGACCCGTTTACACATTGTTAACTTTTTGCAGTATTTAAAAGAGAACGGAAAATCTTCGAAAACATTGGCGCGTCATATCGCATCAATTCGTTCGTTCCACCAATTTTTACTGCGTGAACGAGCGGTAGAACACGACCCATCCGTACATATTGAAACGCCACAAGGGGAACGGAAATTACCAAAAGTATTATCAGTTGATGAAGTAGAGGCGTTACTTCAAACACCAAAAATGACAAGTGCTTTTGGGATTCGTGATAAGGCGATGCTAGAGTTACTGTATGCGACAGGACTTCGTGTTTCAGAATTGATTGCACTCAATTTAGAAGATGTACATTTAACGATGGGATTTGTTCGTTGCATAGGGAAAGGGAATAAAGAAAGAATTATTCCACTAGGAAGTTTAGCAACGGAAGCGATTCAAAAGTATATTGAAAAAGGAAGAAGAGAATTAATGGGGAAAAAAGTAGTAGATGCACTCTTTTTAAACCATCATGGTAATCGATTATCAAGACAAGGATTTTGGAAAATATTAAAACGATTAGCGAAAGAAGCAAATATTGAAAAAGAGCTTACACCTCATACGTTGCGTCACTCGTTTGCTACGCACTTATTAGAAAATGGAGCAGATTTACGTGCTGTACAAGAAATGCTTGGACATGCAGATATTTCAACGACTCAAATCTATACGCACGTTTCAAAAACTAGATTAAAAGATGTATATAAACAGTTTCATCCGAGAGCATAGTTACTATGCTCTTTTTTTATAGATTAAGAGGGGAAGACTGTTTCACAGAAACTTCACAAACATTTCGTATATTGTTTTCAGCAGAAGACTGGAATATTACAATGTATTTCCTCTATACTAAATAAAGTATAAAGGAGGAAATGATGATGAAAAAACTGATTATGACTTTATTTATCGCGATGCTAGCATTGGCTGGCTGTAATACAAACAAAGAAGAGCCGAAAAAAGAACAGAAACTTGAAGCTGTAAAAGTAGCAGTCCAAACAAATCCGAAAGAAATTAAACCAGGTGAAAAAACAGAAGTACAAGCACTTGTTACACAAGGAAAAGAAAAAGTAACGGATGCTGATGATGTAAAGTTTGAAATTTGGAAAGATGGCGACGAAAAACACGAGATGTTAGATGGTAAGCATAAAGGGAAAGGTGTTTATGCAGTCGAGAAAACATTCGAAACGGATGGAGTATACCATATTATCGCTCACACAAATGCACGTGAAATGCACGTTATGCCAGAAGTAAAAGTTGCTGTAGGAAATGCGAAAGTAGAAGATGCGAAAAAAGAAAATAGTGATCACAGTGCAGGACATGGAGATCATAAAAGTGACACAATGATCCATCTTATGGCTGGAGACATAAAGGCAAATGCTGAATCTACAATGAAAGTTCATTTGAAGCAAAAAGAAGAAGCATTAACTGGTGCTGAAGTACAACTAGAGATTTGGAAAGATGGTGTTGAAAAACACGAATTTATTCCAGCGAAAGAAGGGAATAAAGGAGAGTATGAAACGAAACATACTTTCAAAGAGAACGGTGCTTACAAAGTGAAAGTACATGTAAGAAAAGGCGAATTGCATGAACATAAAGAAGAAACGGTAGAAGTAAAATAAAAAGTAGCTCTTTAGAGCTACTTTTTATTTTTAATATGAAGAAATAAATCATAAAAAAATTAGCACTTCGTTGCAGAATGGATTACAATAGAAGTGTGAAGAAAATGAGAAATTCTACGAAAATGTATTAAAAAGAAAGCGTAAACATGTTATGATATCAGTATCAGATGTCTGACATCTGACTTAGAAAAAACTAGAAATGTTTTTGAATCGTTTCAAGTAAACGAAATAGGTTAGAAAATGATTTAAAGAAGTACTGTTTGACAATGAGAATTCTTTTGGATAACAGTTTCACTTTATAGCGTTTTGAACATACTACAAGAAGTAGAACTGAACTTATAGGAGGTCGCAGTTATGAATAAATATAAACGTATATTCCTAGTCGTAATGGACTCTGTGGGAATCGGTGAAGCACCAGATGCTGAGCAATTTGGTGATCTAGGATCTGACACAATTGGTCACATTGCTGAACATATGAATGGGTTACAAATGCCTAACATGGTGAAATTAGGTCTTGGTAACATTCGAGAAATGAAAGGTATCTCTAAAGTA
Organism: Bacillus sp. M13(2017); assembly: GCF_002218325.1. Lineage (NCBI taxonomy): Bacteria > Bacillati > Bacillota > Bacilli > Caryophanales > Bacillaceae > Bacillus > Bacillus sp. M13(2017). The sequence continues at coordinate 725,504 of NZ_KZ268500.1, forward strand.
GAGAAACCACTTGGATATTACACAAAAATGCAAGAGAAATCTACTGGTAAAGATACAATGACAGGTCACTGGGAAATCATGGGCCTTTACATTGATACACCATTCCAAGTGTTCCCGGAAGGATTCCCGAAAGAATTACTTGATGAATTAGAAGAAAAAACAGGCCGTAAAATTATCGGTAATAAGCCAGCTTCTGGAACTGAGATTCTTGATGAACTTGGTCAAGAGCAAATGGAAACAGGCTCTTTAATCGTTTATACTTCTGCTGATAGCGTATTGCAAATTGCAGCACACGAAGAAGTAGTGCCACTTGATGAGTTATATAAAATCTGTAAAATTGCACGTGAATTAACATTAGATGAGAAATACATGGTAGGTCGTGTTATTGCTCGTCCATTCGTTGGTGAACCTGGAAACTTTACACGTACACCAAACCGTCATGACTATGCATTAAAACCATTCGGCCGTACAGTAATGAATGAATTAAAAGATAGTGACTACGATGTAATTGCTATCGGTAAAATCTCTGATATCTATGATGGTGAAGGGGTAACTGAATCACTTCGTACGAAGTCTAACATGGATGGAATGGATAAGCTTGTAGATACATTAAATATGGACTTTACAGGTCTTAGCTTCTTAAACTTAGTTGACTTTGATGCATTATTCGGCCACCGCCGTGATCCACAAGGATACGGAGAAGCTCTGCAAGAATATGATGCACGTCTTCCAGAAGTATTCGCAAAACTAAAAGAAGATGATCTATTATTAATTACAGCAGACCACGGTAATGATCCAATTCACCCTGGTACTGACCATACACGTGAATATGTACCATTATTAGCATATAGCCCAAGCATGAAAGAAGGCGGACAAGAGTTACCACTTCGTCAAACATTTGCTGATATTGGTGCAACAGTAGCAGAAAACTTCGGTGTGAAAATGCCAGAATACGGAACAAGCTTCTTAAACGAGCTAAAGAAATAGGGGGATAAACAAATGAATCGTGAACTTATTACAAAATCAGCTTCATACTTAAAAGAGAAATTTCAAGAGACACCACAAGTAGGACTAATCCTTGGGTCAGGACTAGGTGTATTAGCAGACGAAATTGAGAACGCAGTAACAGTACCTTACAGTGAAATCCCTGAATTCCCAGTATCAACTGTAGAAGGCCATGCAGGTCAACTAGTATTTGGTACACTTCAAGGTGTAACAGTAGTAGCAATGCAAGGACGTTTCCACTTCTATGAAGGATACGACATGCAAAAAGTAACATTCCCAGTTCGTGTTATGAAAGAACTAGGTGTAGAAACAGTAGTTGTAACAAACGCAGCTGGCGGTGTAAATACATCATTTGAGCCAGGCGATCTTATGTTAATTTCAGATCACATTAACTTCATGGGTACGAATCCATTAATCGGACCAAATGATTCTGAAATGGGCGTACGTTTCCCTGATATGTCTACATCATATACAGTAGAACTTCGCGAAATGGCGAAACAAGTTGCAGCAGACTTAAATATTAAAGTACAAGAAGGTGTATACGTAGGAATGACAGGTCCTGTATATGAAACACCTGCTGAAATTCGTATGCTTCGTACACTTGGCGGAGATGCAGTTGGTATGTCAACAGTACCTGAAGTAATTGTAGCGCGTCATGCTGGTATGAAAGTATTAGGTATTTCTTGTATTTCAAATATGGCAGCTGGTATTTTAGATCAACCACTTCACCACGATGAAGTAATTGAAACGACAGAACGTGTTAAAGCTAACTTCTTAGCATTAGTAAAAGCAATCGTAAAACAAATGAAGGGGTGACTTCACAATGAGAATGGTGGACCTAATTGCAAAAAAACGTGACGGACATGCATTAACGACAGAAGAAATTAACTTTATTGTTGAAGGATATACGAATGGTAATATTCCTGATTATCAAGTAAGTTCACTTGCAATGGCAATTTTCTTCCAAGATATGAACGATCAAGAGCGTGCGGATTTAACGATGGCAATGGTAAATAGCGGTGATACAATCGACTTATCAGCTATTGAAGGTGTAAAAGTAGATAAGCATTCAACAGGTGGTGTTGGTGATACAACGACACTTGTATTAGGTCCATTAGTAGCTGCTTTAGATGTACCAGTAGCGAAAATGTCTGGACGCGGCTTAGGACATACTGGTGGTACAATTGATAAATTAGAAGCAGTTCCAGGATTCCATGTGGAAATTGAAAACGATGAATTCATGCGTCTTGTAAATGAAAATAAAATCGCTGTTATCGGCCAAAGTGGTAACTTAACACCTGCTGATAAAAAGCTATATGCACTTCGTGATGTAACAGCAACAGTAAACTCAATTCCGCTTATTGCAAGTTCGATTATGAGTAAAAAAATTGCTGCTGGTGCAGATGCAATTGTTCTTGATGTAAAAACTGGGGCAGGTGCATTTATGAAAACGGATGAAGATGCAAAACGTTTAGCAGAAGCAATGGTACGCATCGGTAATAACGTTGGTCGTAATACGATGGCAGTTATTTCTGATATGAGTCAACCACTCGGTGAAGCTATCGGTAACGCATTAGAAGTTCAAGAAGCAATTGATACATTACAAGGTAAAGGGCCGAAAGATTTAGAAGAGCTATGTTTAACACTTGGAAGTCAAATGGTGTACCTTGCTGGACAAGCTTCATCTTTAGAAGATGCACGTGAAAAGCTAATTGAAGTAATGAACAACGGAAAAGCACTAGAATCATTTAAAACGTTCTTATCAGCGCAAGGCGGCGACGCATCTGTTGTTGATGACCCTTCTAAATTGCCACAAGCACAATTTAAAATTGAAGTGGAAGCGAAAGAAGACGGATATGTATCAGAAATCGTTGCAGACGAAATCGGAACAGCAGCAATGCTTTTAGGAGCAGGACGTGCAACGAAAGAGTCTGAAATTGATTTAGCAGTTGGTCTAATGCTGCGCAAAAAAGTAGGCGATAGCGTGAAGCAAGGTGAATCTCTTGTTACAATTTACGCAAACCGCGAAAATGTTGAAGATGTAAAAGCGAAAATTTATGAGAACATGAAGATCTCTAAAGAACACGTAGATGCACCAACTTTAGTACACGGTATCGTAACGAAGTAATAAAAAAAGCTGAGGAGATTTCTCCTTGGCTTTTTTTACTATTTTTTGTTTATAATAATAATGGGTGAAATTATGATTAGAATTTGTGCAGTAACAAAAACAGATGAAGTATTATATGATGTTTCTCTAGAAGAAACAAAGAAAGACCATATTGTATGGTATTGGCTAGATTTATATAAGCCAACGAAAGAAGAGTATACATATATTCTGCAAGACCATTTTAAGTTCCATCCCCTTGCAATTGAAGACTGTATAGAATATGTACAGAGGCCAAAAGTTGATTTTTATGATGGATATAACTTTTTAGTTCTTCATGCATTTGGGGAAGATGGACTAGAACCGCACGAAATCGATTTATTTATTAGTGATCGTTATATTGTTTCTTTCCACTTTTCTCATAACAATGCAATCGAAAGAGTATGGAAAACACTTGGAGAAAAGAAGCGTATTAAAAATAGTCCTTTACACGTAGCTCATACAATTATCGACCAAATTGTAGATGACTATTTTGCGCCTGTATATTACATTGAGGATCATTTAAATGCAATTGATGATAATTTAACGGGGGAGACAGCAGGAAGTGTATTAGAAGAGGTATTTGATATACGTGCAGATTTATCAAAGCTAAGGCGTACAATCATTCCGATGCGTGATTTATTATATCGTATTTTAAATTCGACTCGTTTTTACGGTATAAGCGATCATGAAATTTACTTTAAAGATATACATGATCATTTGCTTAAACTAACAGAAATGATTGAGGCAAGCCGAGAGTTAACAGCAGATATTCGGGATAGTTATTTTTCATTAAACTCACATCATATGAATAACATTATGAAAACATTAACTGTATTCTCGACTATTTTCATGCCATTAACATTTATTGCGGGAGTATATGGAATGAACTTTACGCATATGCCAGAGCTTGGTGGACAATATAGTTATTTTATTTGTCTACTTATCATGGCACTAATTGGCGGGGGAATGATGGCCTGGTTTTATAAAAAAGGATGGTTTAAGTAAAAAAACACCGAGGATTTCCTCGGTGTTTTTTCTTAACCAATAGCATGTAATACAAACATAGCTAAGAATAAGCATGTAATGATATACATAGATGGTGCGACTTCTTTACGCTTTCCAAGAGCAACTTTTAAGATAGGGTAAGCAATAAATCCGAACGCAATGCCATCAGCGATACTATATGTGAGCGGGATCATAACGATAATTAAGAATGCTGGAAATCCTTCTGAAAAGTCATTCAGAGGAATTTGTTGAATGCTTGTAATCATTAGACCGCCAATAATAATTAAGATTGGTGCAATGGCACTATCAGGAATTAATTTGACAAATGGAAGAGCAAACAGTGATGCAAAGAATAGCAACCCAGTAACGATAGACGTCAGACCTGTCTTACCACCTGCAGTAATACCTGCGGCACTTTCTACTGTTGAAACGGTAGGACTTGTGCCAAATAGACCACATGTCATTGCTGAAATTGCATTGGCTTGGTAAGCACGTGGGAATTTACGATCATCTTCTAATAAACCGTGCAGAAGTCCCATATTCTCAAAAATAAGCACCATGCTTAAAGAGAATGTTGCAATCCAAAATGGTAAGGAGGAAAGTTTCTCAAATGACATAGCTCCAAACACATCACCGTAATTAGCGAATGAGAATGAACTATTTCCCACTTGACTCGTATCCACAAGACCAAATAGCCATGCGATACCAGTTCCTATTGCAATCGTCCATAAAAAGTTTCCACGTACGTTGCGAATAAATAATACAAGTGCAATGATAAGAGTAAGTAATGTCGCAAGAACGACAGGATTACTTAATTTCCCCATTGCCACAGCAGTATTTGGGTTCGAAACGACTAAACCACCTTTTTGCAATCCGATAAACGCTAAAAATAATCCGATGCCGACAGTAATCGCTTCCTTTAATGACTTTGGAATTGATACTGATAGCACGCGAGCGATTGGTGTAAAAGCGGCAATTGCAAAAATAATACCAGAGATAAAGACAGCAGCCAAAGCTTCTTGCCAAGTTAGTCCAAGCGTATGCACAGCTGTGTACGTAAAGAATGCATTTACACCCATACCCGGGACAAGAATAGCAGGTGCATTTGCCCAAAATGCCATGAGTAGACATCCGACAAATGAACTAAAAACAGTTGCTAAAATTCCAGCTTCAAGAGGAATGCCAGCATCTGATAAGATTGACGCATTTACAATCATAATATATACGATTGTGAAAAATGACGTAACTCCAGCTAAAACTTCTTGTTTTGGTGATGTTTCGTGTAAACCTAATTTAAATGTTCTTTCAAGTATTCCTTTCATGTTAAACCTTCTTTTTCATATCCCTCTCCCACCCGTGATATCTCTTTTGTAAGAGCTCACCGTTCTTTATTATATCAGAACATCATGTTTTTACAACAAGTAAAATGATAACGTTTACTTATAAAGAGAATTCGTTATAAATACGTAAAAATAGCCCGTATGGATGAAATGATTTCTAATTCACCCGATTGAATGGGCGGGGCTGCTTGTGCATGTAAAGTAGCATAAGACGTAACCTCCCTTGGTAATTGGGCAGATTCTTCAACGAATGAGAGGGGAACAGGATTAATATTTAAATTATATGTACTCGCAATAGCACGAGCTTTTTCTACTGCTTGGTGCAGAGCTTGAATGAGAGCTTGCTCATAATATTTATTTGGATGAGATACTCGGAAACGTAAACCTTTTGCTACATTTGCGCCATTTGAAACGGCTATATCATATACTTCCCCAGCTTTTTGTACATTTAAAACGGTAATTTCATACAAATGCTCCACGCGGTATCCTTGTAGCAATGCTTTATCATTTACATATTCGTATTGAGGAGTGATCGTATAAGAAATCGTTTCTATATCTTTATCGGCAATACCAAGCTGTTTAAGTGCATCCAGCAATTGTTTGGATTGCACTGCATTTTCTTCTTGAGCCTGTTTTACATTTTTATCATCTGTTCGAATGCCAAGCGTTAATATAACAACATTCGGTTTTGCTTTGACAATGCCTTCGCCTTGTACAGTAATAGTAGCTTCTTTACCAGTATTAGCAGTGCGTACGTTGTGTAAATAAGGATTCATTCCACCCTGCATTTTCCATCACCATCCTTTTTATATGTATATGTGTGAACAAAAAAGAAATTTATATGAAAAAAGTTACATAAATGAGAATGTTGAGGAAAGAAAGCATATACAACATAGGTATTTATAGATTATAATATGTGTAAATATGATAAAAAAGGGACGAGGCTATTGAACGAAAAAAGAGAAACGCTGATTTTAGATTTATCTGCATCATTTCGAAAAATGATACGTTTATTACAAAATGATATTAATACACGTTTTGCAGAACATATGCCATATAATGAATTTTCTGTATTACGTGCGTTATTTTTAAAGAGTCCACAGATGGCTTCGCAAATTGCGAGTGAAGTAAACGTAACCTCCAGTCATATTACAGCTGTTACAGATCGTCTCGTACGAAAAGGATTAGTAGAAAGAAAACGTTCTAATTCAGATCGTCGAATCGTGTACTTAGAAATTACAGAGCACGGAAGAGAAGTAACTGAAAAACTTGAAGCTGTGCGTAAAGAATATTATAAAGAGAGATTTAAAGGTTGGAGCGACCAAGAAATAGAAATGGTCTTAGAACTATTTGGCCGCGTATTATAATAAATGAGGATAGGAAGCGAAAGCATTCCTATCCTTTTTCTTTTGAATAAAAATATTTTGAAAATCCGATACTTTAATTAAAAGATCGGAGGAAAGATTATGAAATATATTGCTGCACTTACCATTTTATTTGGTGGTTTTTTCTATTTTCAAACATTCACGTACGCAGATACGCCTATCCAAGTGGTGCGAAAAGAAGTGAAGTATATTGAAAACGACAATACAGTTTTATATTCGAAATTATGGGTTCGTTCTATGCAAAACGCAGTATTATTCCACCATAGCGATAATATTCGTAATCAGGACACATTACGTAATGTAACAAGTTCATCGCTTGTTAAAGCGAAGCAACTATCTTTTCAGAAAGCGGCCCTCTATATACCGAGATTATCGCAATACGTATCAAAAATAGGAAAAGAAAACATTCAAGTGTACTACATTGCGATTCACTATAATGTGAAAAAACAAAATGCATATCAACTAGATGGTATGAACTATTTTCTACAAGTATTCGTGAAAGAGCGTGGGGAATGGAAAATTGCCGAAAGTATAGTTGCACCGACAGAGCAAATTGTGCAAAATGGTGATGGATTTGGGATGAAAGAAGAGATGGTGTATGGGGATAGGAGAGAGAATGTGAAATAACCTCTTTATTTAGATAGGGACATATATAATAAAAAGCATTGCTCTTGTGCAATGCCTTTTTATTTAGTTCATATAAGAGTTAAATAATTCATAACATCTTTCTTTTGTCAGCTTCTCTTAATGCCATTGTTCCGTGTTTATAGTTTCACATCTATAATGCTTTTTGAAACATGTATTCATCATCTTAATGTATGTTTATTTCCCTCCAAAAGCAAACTTCAATTTTAATAGACGTGTAAAAATGAAGTAACTTATGATAGCGAATAGGAAAAATCCAACATAATAAGACAGAAGTGCATCTCGTCCACCTAATATTCTACCGCCAAGCAGTCCGAAGCATAGAACAGTGCAAATCATGAACCATTTTTGCAAGTTAGGAAACAATAGTATTTTTCCGTTTTGTTCGTTTGGTGTACGTGTGTATAGAAAGGTTGCCATTGATAAAAAGATAATGATGTAAGCAAATGGTGTTAATAGTGTCCAAGGAGAAGGTACAAAAGTATGCTCCATTGGATTGTCCTGTGGTACACTAGAAAGTTTATTGCCATAGTTATCAAATGTTTCTATCGGGTGGTAATCATAAGTAATAGAAAAAGATTCTAATGGTGAAATGATATCTATATGTTGTAAGTACTCATGAGTACGTTGCTCTATTTCTCCCATTGCATCTAAAGACCATTGTGTATGGGAATAAATGAATCCGGAAATTAACAATCCAAAACCGTATGGTAAAAATAATAGAATGATAGTTAAACTACTTTGAGAGAATATATGTCCAGTAATGGTTCCGATAAATAAGGTGAATGTATAAATAGCGATAAGTACAACCGTAGCATATAGAAAGTAACTATAGAACGGAGTAAAGATTTGATACTCATTGTGAAACGACATGTTCTTTATTCCGTACATACTAAGCCAGCAAACAATTTGCACTGTAATAATATTCAAAACACCAAGCCACCATTTTGTTAAAAAAATATCTTTTCGTTTAAAAGGCATCGAGAAGAGAAAATCAGTTGATTGATTGTTACGTTCCCACCCAATTAAAAGACAAGCAAGTGCAATAAGAGTAAATCCTTGAAAGAGGACGGCACCATCAGATGCATGAAAATAGTAGGAGTAGTAATATGCATAGTCATCAAACTTCATTTTTGATTGTTTTAGCTGCATTTGCGCTTCTTGATAATATTTATAAGGTAGTTGATATAAACTAATTAACCAAAATAATAGAATTATATATTTTCCTTGCTTCCATTGCCTTATCCATAAAGCTTTATGAAACATGCGAATCCTCCTCAAACGTTGTGATAAAAATATCTTCGAGTGACATGGCTAATTCTTCAATGAGCAGTGGCTGTTCTTTATGAAACTTTTCTAATGTAGCTGCCACATTTCCCTCAATTAAAATTGTATATACTTTTCCCGTTTGGTTTAATATTTTAATATTGCTTAAGTTTTCTAGTTTTTGAGGTAATGAGCGTTCATAGGCTACTTGGATTTTAGCAAATTGTGATTTTGCATCGTCTAATGATGTAATAGAAGATACGGTATGTCCTTTTAACATAATGATTGTATCTGCAATTTGTTCTACTTCATCTAAATGGTGAGTGGAGATGAAAATGGTAATTTCTTTTTCTGCAACTTCTCCAACGAGAAACTGTAAAATCTGTCTTTTAACGATAGGATCCAGCCCGTTTGTTGGTTCATCTAAAATAATATATTCTGCCTGTGCAGCAACAGCTAAAATGATGGCAAGCAGTGCTTTCATTCCTTTTGAATAACTACGAATTCGTTTGTTTGGTAAGTTAAAACGTTCTAACAGTTCATAGAAATATGCTTCATTAAATGCGGTATAAACTTCTTTATAAAACTTTACGATTTCTTTTATCGTATAGCCGTTCAGTATATTAGTAGAATCAGGAACATATACAATTTTTTGCTTTATTTCAGGAAACTGATGAATGTTTGTATCTTCATATGTAACAGTTCCCTCGTCTGGGTCTAAAATACCGACCATCGTTCGCAATAAAGTTGTTTTTCCCGCGCCGTTTCTTCCGAGTAATCCGATGATACTCCCTCTTTGCAATGTGAAAGAAACATCGTCTAAAATTGTTTGATTATCAATTGTTTTCTTCAAGTTTGTCACTTTCAACATCCGCATTCCCTCCAATCTCTTTATAGTATGAATCTATCCAATCATGAATTTTATCTTTCGTAACACCAAGATAAGAGGCTTCTAATAGTAATTGATGAAATTGCTTTTCAACCATAGCGATTTTCCTTTCGTCTAATGTTGGGGTAATCGATTGAGATACAAATGTTCCTTTTCCTCGTAACGTTTCAATAATTCCTTGTCGCTCTAACTCTTGATACGCTTTACTCACTGTATTTGGATTTATAACGAGTAAAGAAGCGAGTTCGCGTACAGAAGGAAGTTTATCACTTGGAGCCAACATGTTTTTCAATACGAGTTCTTTTATATTTTGAACAATTTGTTCCCATATCGGAGTGTTGCTTCTTGGATCAAGTTGAATATGCAAGAGCAATGTCTCCTTCCTCATATGTATTAAGTGTACTACTTCGTGTAATACACTTAATACAATATAGGGGATGAATGTGTTTGTCAACTGAAAATGTTAGAAAAATTTGGTATTAAAAAAGAGTAAATTGGAAAAAATAGGTCTGATATAGAATGGAGGGTTAGTCATGAAGCGAGTTTTTGGAATACTTGTTTGTTTCATGTTATTGCTTTCTGGAACTTCAGTGAGTTTCGCACAATCTGAGAAAACGAAGCAGGAGAAAACAGAAGAAACAACACCGAAGTTAGCGGAACAAGCGTCGTCAGCAATCGTAATTGAGCAAGATACAGGTAAAGTTTTATTTGATAAAAACCCAAATGAAAAATTACCACCTGCTAGTATGACAAAGATTATGACAATGCTTTTAATTATGGAACAAGTTGAAAAAGGAAAACTAAAACTGACCGATAAAGTTAGAGCGAGCGAACATGCAGCTTCAATGGGTGGATCGCAAATCTTTTTAGAACCTGGGGAAGAGATGACTCTAAATGAGATGTTAAAGGGTATTGCAATTGCATCTGGAAATGACGCATCTGTTGCAGTAGCCGAGCATATCGCAGGTTCAGAAGAAGGATTTGTAAATATGATGAACAAAAAGGCGAAAGATCTAGGGCTGAAAAATACACATTTTCAAAACCCGACAGGTCTTCCGGCTAAAGACCATTATTCCACAGCAAATGATATGGCTATAATGGCGAGAGAATTGATGAAGTATCCACTTATTCGTAAATACACAGGTAAGTACGAAGATTATTTACGTGAAGATACGGATAAAAAGTTTTGGCTCGTTAATACGAATAAGCTAGTACGTTTTTATCCTGGCGTAGATGGAGTAAAAACAGGTTTTACGACAGAAGCGAAATATTGTTTAACAGCATCGGCTCAAAAAAATGGCATGCGTGTCATTTCAGTTGTCATGGGAGCACCAACATCAAAAGAACGGAACAACCAAGTGACGAAGCTTCTTGACTATGCATTTGGACAATATACGACAAAGAAATTGTATACGCGCGGCGAAAAAATTAAGACAGTTCAAGTAGGGAAAGGGAAAAAAGAAAAAGTAGATTTAGTTGCATCAGATAATGTTTCTCTTCTTATGAAGAAGGGCGAGAATATGGACAAGGTAAAACAAGAAGTAATTGCTGAAAAGAAAGTAAAAGCACCGATTAAAAAAGGTGACGCGCTTGGTACACTTGTTATTAAAAAAGATAAAGATGTTTTATTAAAACAAACAATTGTAGCAAAAGAAGATGTTGCTGCAGCGAGCTGGTGGGAGTTATTTAAAAGAAGTTTTGGGATGTTTTCAACATCAAAATAGCGGCAAATATTTTGCCGCTTTTCTATTCGTATGTAAGTGAATAATGCTGAAAGGTTTCACTTTATGACGAAATAGTTCTTCTTTTGTCAGCAGGAAGGATTCTTATTTTGTATCACGAAAATCTTTATGTATGTGAAAAAGTAAAGTTTGAGCATAAGGAGGAAATCGTGTGAGTCTTTCCATGCAATTAGAAGTGAAACGTGACGTCCTATGTGTGAGACTAGAGGGTGAATTAGATCATCATACGGCTGAAGAGTTGCGAACGAAAGTAACAGATATGATTGAGACACATGGTGTTCATCATATTGTTTTGAGCCTAGAGAACTTATCGTTTATGGATAGTTCTGGTCTAGGTGTTATATTAGGCCGATATAAACACGTAAAGGGATTAGGTGGAGAAATGGTTGTTTGTGCAATTTCACCGCCTGTTAAGCGTTTATTTGAAATGTCGGGCTTATTCAAAATCGTTCGCTTAGAAGAAAGTGAAGCGCACGCGCTCGCGACGTTGGGGGTGGCATAGATGAGAAATGAAATGAACCTTCAATTTTCAGCATTAAGTCAAAATGAATCGTTCGCTCGCGTTACAGTGGCGGCTTTCATTGCACAACTAGATCCAACGATGGAAGAATTAACGGAGATTAAAACAGTTGTGTCAGAAGCGGTTACAAATGCAATTATTCATGGATACGAAGGAAATGCAGAAGGTATTGTTTATATTTCTGTAATTTTGGAAGAAGCAATGGTGAAACTCACGATTCGAGATGAAGGGATTGGAATCTTTAACTTAGATGAAGCGAGACAACCCCTTTTTACAACTAAACCTGAATTAGAGCGTTCCGGAATGGGATTTACTATCATGGAAAATTTTATGGATGAAGTAGAAGTTATTTCAAACGAATCTTTCGGGACAACAATCCATTTGACAAAATACTTATCAAATAGTAACGCTCTATGCAATTAAGGAGAATAGCCTATGGACATAGAGGTCAAAAATGAGAAGAAGAAACCTCAGTTAAAGGACCACGAGCTAAAAGCGTTAATTCAAAAAAGTCAAGATGGAGATCAACAGGCAAGAGATACAATCGTTCAAAGTAATATGCGTCTTGTTTGGTCGGTTGTACAGCGGTTTCTTAATCGAGGATACGAACCAGACGATCTATTTCAAATTGGATGTATTGGGCTCTTAAAATCGGTAGATAAATTTGATTTATCTTTCGACGTGAAATTTTCAACATATGCAGTTCCCATGATTATTGGAGAGATACAACGTTTTTTACGTGATGATGGATCAGTGAAAGTTAGTAGGTCTTTAAAAGAAACAGGGAACAAAATTCGAAAGATGAGAGATGAGCTTTCGAAAGAGTTCGGAAGGGCTCCAACGATTAATGAAGTGGCAGAGGCACTAGAACTAACGCCAGAGGAAGTTGTTCTAGCGCAAGAAGCGAGCCGTGCTCCTTCATCTATACATGAAACTGTATATGAAAACGACGGCGATCCAATCACTATTTTAGATCAAATTGCAGATCAATCTGAAACGAAATGGTTCGATAAAATTGCTTTAAAAGAAGCGATTAGAGAACTAGATGAACGAGAGCGCTTAATTGTATACTTGCGTTACTATAAAGATCAAACACAGTCAGAAGTAGCAGAGCGCATAGGCATTTCACAAGTACAAGTTTCAAGACTTGAAAAGAAAATATTAAAACAGATGAAAGATCGAATAGACGAATAATTGTCTATTCGATTTTTTTATGCCGTTAATAGGAGAGAGATGTTAATTTTCGAAAAAATTAACAGAATTTATTGATAATTTAGTCAATTTAAAATATAATCCAAGTATGAACTTGTCATAAAGGGGGAAGGAAACATGGAAACGAGGCAACAATGGGGAACGAGAGCTGGATTTATTTTCGCAGCGGTCGGATCTGCCGTTGGATTAGGAAACATATGGCGTTTTCCTTATACAGCGTATGAAAATGGAGGAGGAGCATTCTTTTTACCGTACTTATTTGCATTATTAACGACTGGTATTTCATTGTTAGCGTTTGAGTTTGCCCTTGGTCATCGTCATCGTGGTTCAGCACCACTTACATTTTTCCGTATTAGCCCGCGTGCCGAATTTATTGGATGGTGGCAAATGTGCGTAACATTTATCGTTTCAACATATTATGCAGTGATTATTGCTTGGTCTATATCGTATACATACTTTGCAATTACTGGAGCATGGGGAAAAGACACGCAATCATTTTTATTTAAAGAGTACTTACATGTTGCAGATAAGCCAGGACAATTTGGAGGACTTGTACCGGAAGTATTAATTCCGTTAGCTCTCGTTTGGATTATTGTGCTTGGCGTTGCATTTAAAGGAGTTAAAAAAGGAATCGAAGTGGTTAACCGTATATTTATTCCTTTATTAGTTGTTATGTTCCTTATTATCGTCGTTCGTGCAGTGACGATGGAAGGTGCTATGCAAGGACTAGATGCATTCTTTAAACCAGATTGGAGTCGTATTTTTGATGGGAAAGTATGGCTTGCTGCTTATGGTCAAATATTCTTTAGTTTATCTTTAGCATTTGGAATTATGATTACTTATTCTAGTTATTTACCGAAAAACTCGGATACAACAAATAATGCCTTTATTACTGGATTTGCAAACTCAGGATTTGAATTATTAGCAGGTATTGGGGTCTTTGCAGCTCTTGGGTTTATGGCAAATAATATGGGAGTACCGGTTGATAAAGTAGCAAGTGCTGGCGTTGGGCTTGCGTTCGTAGTGTTTCCGCAAATTATTAATGAATTACCGATGTCACCGTTGTTTGGTGTATTATTTTTCTTATCGTTAACGGTTGCTGGAATCACATCACTTATTTCACTCGCGGAAGTATGCTTTGCTGCTGTGTCTGAAAAATTCAGTTTAAGTCGGGAAAAAACCATTGGAATTATGGGAACCCTTCTCGTGTTAGTTTCTCTTGCTTTTGCAACACGTGGTGGGCTTATGTTCTTAGATGTTGTCGACTATTTCGCTAATAATTTCGGATTAATTACAATTGCACTTGCGGAAGTAGTGACGATAGGGCTCATTTTACGTCGTTTACCAGTTTATCAAAATCATGCAAACTTTGTATCTGACATTAAATTAGGAACGTTTTGGAGAGTGAGTTTACTCGTTATTACTCCGCTTATGTTAGGGTATATGCTAATTGATGGTACAATCCAAAATATTAAAAAGAACTACGGAGATTATCCGACTGAGTTTGTTGTAACGTATGGTTGGTCGATAGCAGTAGCCTTCCTTATTGTTGCGCTAATTATTAGTCTAAAGAAATGGGATGCACAAATACATTCGGATTCTGCAAAGCTTGAAAAAGAATGGAAAGATCGAGGTGTTTCATAATGAGTGGATCAGCGATTATGATGATGGTTATTGGAATCGTAGTCATTTGGGGAGGGCTTGCATTAAGTATTGCAAACTTATTTAAGAAAAAGGCATAAGTAAAAACATCTGTACCGAAATGGTGCAGATGTTTTTTTATGAAAAAATTGTATTAGAAAAAAATTCAATAACCATACTACAACTACGAGGAAGAGTGAAGGGGTGAATGAAAGTTGGAACAAACGATTTATATTAAAATGCGCAATCGTTTAAAAGTTTCTCCTACTTATGAAGTAAAGCTGGGTGATGTTGCTCAACTTGCCGGAGATTCTTCCGTAGTTGAGTTGTTACAAAATGAGATAGTTTACAAAATAACAGTGCATGATAAGACTCATGTTGTAATTGATGTTATGAAAGTAATTGAGATTATTCAACAGAAAGCATCTCATGTACAAATTAATTTACTCGGTTCTGGACAAACTCTTGTTGAAATTATATACGAAAAAAAGAAGGCACAACCAATTTTTTTCGGACTTGTATGGTTGTTACTTTTCATTGGAGCGGCCCTTGCGATCATTTATTTCCATGAAGATGTAAGTATGCAACAAGTACATCAACGGTTATATTACATGATTACTGGAGAATTTAATGCGCAACCACTTTTATTTCAAATTCCTTATTCTTTAGGCCTTGGCTTAGGAATGGTTTTATTCTTTAATCATGTATTTCAAAAACGAATTAATGAAGAGCCAAGTCCGCTAGAAGTTGAGATGTTTCAATACCAACAGTCACTTGATCAATATGTAATCGTTAATGAAAACAAGGATAATATGAAACAACTTACCGATGATTGAGTCTGGATTTGTTATTTTAATTGGTTTAGCTGGAGGGATTGCGGTAGGTAGCGGATATGTCGCATTTTTAGCTGTACTTGGTATAATCCCCCGTTTAGCTCAATTAACGAGAAGTGGAAAGCATATTCAATATTTTGAGTGGGCGGTCATTGCAGGTACGTTAACAGGGGCTTGGTGCAGTTTGAAAAATATTACATTTCAAACGTCGCAATATTGGCTCGTTATATTAGGGATATTTTGTGGCACGTTCATCGGAATGCTTGCTGCGGCATTAACAGAGGTGTTAAATGTTCTACCTATTTTAGCGAAACGAGTAGGGGTAGAGGGGAAGATTATTGTTTTACTCGTTGCTCTTGTACTTGGGAAAGTAATAGGGTCGTTGTTTCACTGGATTTATTTCGTAAGGTAGGAGGCAGTATATAAATGACAAGTCAGAAATTGAAGGATGATTACATAAATAAAGTGAAGAAGTATCATCCAAAGCCAAACTATTTACTAAATTGTATCAAAGCATTTCTTGTAGGTGGACTCATTTGCACAGTTGGAGAAGTATTGATGAAATTGTATATACATTATTTTCACTTCAGTGAACAAGAGGCAGGAAACCCAACTGTTGCAACTCTTGTTTTAGTATCAGCGATTTTAACAGGATGTGGTGTATATGATAAAATCGGTCAATTTGCTGGAGCAGGATCAGCGGTACCGGTAACAGGATTTGCAAATTCTATGGCGAGCGCTGCCTTAGAACATAAGAGCGAAGGGGTTGTTCTAGGGATTGCTACAAATATGTTTAAATTGGCAGGAAGTGTGATTGTATTTGGAGTTGTTGGTGCATATATCATTGGGTTAATAAGGTATACCTTTAAAATTTTTATGTCTTAAAGGAGGGGCTAGTATGAGGTTGACCGGAAAACAAACGTGGGTATTTCAAAATGATATATATGTAAATGCAACGGGCACTGCTGTCGGTCCGAAAGAAGCTGAGGGCCCTCTTGGAAAAAAATTTGATATTTCATATGATGACTTACATTGTGGAGAGGAAAATTGGGAGCTCGCCGAACGAAGGTTAATGTCGGACTCAATTCAACAAGCAGTGCAAAAAGGGAATATAAAAACATCGCAAATTGATTTCTTTTTAGCGGGAGATTTATTAAATCAAACAGTGACAGCGAATTATGTTGCGCGTAAGTGGGGTATTCCTTTTTTAGGAATGTTTAGCGCTTGTGCGACGTCTATGGAGACTTTAGCAGTTGGCTCAGCTTTTATAGACGGTGGATTTGCAAATCGTGTCTTAGCTACAGTAAGTAGTCATAATGCAACGGCTGAAAGACAATTTCGCTATCCAACAGAGTACGGTGGACAAAAGCCAGGGACAGCAAATTCAACTGTGACTGGTGCAGGATCTATATTAATTAGTAATGAAAAAAGTGCAATTAAAATTACGGCGGCTACAATCGGAAAAGTGCAAGATTTAGGAATCACAAATCCTTTGGACATGGGGGCAGCGATGGCTCCAGCAGCAGCTCATACAATTCAACAGCATTTTGAAGATTTGAGAAGAAGTGCTGATGACTATGATTTGATTGTTACGGGTGATTTATCAGCTGTTGGGACGCCGATTGCGAAACAACTTTTACTTGAGGAAGGTTATGATCTTGGGCATATATACAATGATTGTGGATTGATGATTTATGAATCAAGTCAAGAAGAAGTGTTTGCAGGTGGTAGTGGTTGCGCTTGTTCAGCGGTTGTCACATATGGTCATTTATTACACGAGATGCAAAAAGGGAATTTACAACGAATTTTTGTCGTTGCGACTGGTGCATTATTAAGCCCGATGATGATGCAACAGAAAGAGACGATTCCAACAATTGCACATGGTGTTGTATTTGAGAGAGTTAAAGGAGAGTGAATTGTGGACTTTATATACGCATTTCTTGTAGGTGGAGCTATTTGTGTAATTGGGCAACTATTGTTAGATTTCGCAAAGTTAACACCAGCTCATTTAATGGCAACTTTTGTAGTCATCGGAGCAATATTAGATGGATTTGGCTTGTACGATAAACTAATAAAGTTTGCAGGTGCTGGAGCCACAGTCCCTATTACAAGTTTTGGACATTCACTATTGCACGGAGCAATGCATGCAGCAGAAAAACATGGATATTTAGGAATTGGTATTGGCATGTTTAGTTTAACGTCTGCGGGCATTTCCGCAGCGATATTGTTTTCATTTTTTATAGCACTTATATGTAAACCGAAAGGATAAATCAAATGAGACGAAGGGTTGTTTTGGTCACAGATGGAGATGAATATGCAAAGCGGACAATTGAGCTTTTAACGAAGGAATTTGGGGGTAGGTGTATTTCAGCATCACAAAGTAATCCAACCAAATTGACAGGGAAAAAAGTTGTTGAGCTTATTATGCAAACGCCATATGACCCTGTATTTGTCATGTTTGATGACAGTGGATTTATTGGAGAAGGATCTGGTGAAAAGGCTTTAAAATATGTGGCTACCCATAAACAAATTGATGTGCTTGGCATTTTAGCAGTAGCGTCTAATACGCATCATTGGGAATGGGCACGCGTAGATGTAAATGTAGATCGGAACGGGAACTTAACCGAATATGGTGTGGATAAATTTGGACTTCCAGATGGTGAAATTGGCAGAATTAGCGGAGATACAATTTATTGTTTAGACGATTTGAATGTTCCTGTCATCGTTGGAATTGGTGATATTGGTAAGATGTGTGGAAATGATGAATGGGAGAGAGGATCACCAATTACAAAAAAAGCAATTCAATTAATTTTGGAAAGGAGTGGATTTTATGACGAAGCCTAAAAAAGTGGATATCCCAATTTCATCTTTCATAAGTGATAATGAAAATTACTTAAAGCAAACAGCTGGACTGGGTGTTACATACGATGTTGGCATTCGTAAATTTCAAATTTTAAATAAAGAAATTGGTGTGTTGTTTGTAAATGGACTCTGTGATACGAATTATATTATCCCTATTTTAGAAGAAGCGGTGGATACAAATGAAATAAGGGATGTAGAAGAAGATACAGTGAAGCTTCTAGAGAATCGTTTAATTCATCAACAAGTAAGTAAAGTGAAAACGATGGATGAGGTAATGCTCCAAGTATTATCAGGACTCATCGTTATATTTGTGGAAGGTGAAACGGAAGCGTTCGCAATAGATGTTCGTAGTTATCCAGGGCGGACTCCGACAGAACCAGATACAGAAAAGGTTGTACGTGGTGCAAGGGATGGGTTTGTTGAAAATATCGTTGTAAATACAGCGTTAATTCGTAGAAGAATACGTGACCCACGTCTTCGAAATGAAATGATTAGAGTAGGAGATAGATCGCAAACGGATATTTGTATTACGTATGTACAAGATGTTGCAAATCCGGATTTAGTTAAGATTATAAAACAAGAATTAAATAACATCGATGTCGATGGAATTACGATGGCTGATAAAACAGTGGAAGAATTTGTTGTAAAGCAAAGCTATAACCCATTCCCACTTATTCGATATACAGAAAGACCAGATGTAGCAGCAAATCATTTATTAGAAGGACATGTGTTAGTACTAGTAGATACATCACCGAGTGCTATGATTACTCCAACAACATATTTCCACCACTTACAGCATGCAGAAGAGTTTAGACAAAATCCGGCTGTCGGGACATTTTTACGCTGGGTACGCTTTTTAGGTGTCTTATTCTCCTTATTTTTACTACCGTTTTGGTTAGTGTTTGTATTTGACCCAACTCTTTTACCAGAAAATCTTGCTTTCATCGGACCGACTAAGATGACGCATTTACCAATTTTATTACAGGTAATAATGGCAGAGGTCGGACTTGAATTTTTAAGGATGGCAGCCATTCATACTCCAACGCCGTTATCGTCTGCAGCAGGATTAATTTCCGCCATATTAATTGGTCAAATAGCAATCGATGTAGGTTTGTTTGTACCAGAAGTTATTTTGTATGTTGCGGTTTCTATGATCGGTGCATATGCAACACCGAGTTATGAATTAGGACTCGGAAATAAGGTTGGAAAATTGTTTGTTATTATTTTGACAGGTCTCTTCCAGGAGATGGGATTTGTAATTGGTATGACGATATTAATTTTATTTTTAACGTCTATAAAAAGTTTACAAACACCTTATTTATGGCCGTTTTTACCATTTGATTGGGGCGCGTTAACAAAAATTTTACTCCGTCCAACGATGTCTAGTTTAAAAGTACGACCAAGTATTGTAAGACCTCAAAATGTAAAAAGACAAAAATAAACGGGATTATACACCCGTTTATTTTTTTTAGCAAAAATTTATTATTTTTTAACAAAAATCAAACATTTTTTGTGTACACTTAGAGTAGATATTGTGTATGGAAGGGGAAGAGGACATGATTAAATTATTTGTAAGTGATTTAGATGACACGCTCGTTTACGATGTGAATCATATGCAAAAAGAAGATGAACGTGCGCTGTGTTGGTTAGCTGAGAAAGGGACAAATATTTGTTTTGCCTCTGGCCGTTTTACACACAGAATTGATGAAGTTGTAAAAAGGTTTTCATTCCCATATTACACAACTGGCTTAAATGGAGCGACAATGTTACTTCCGGATGGGAATTTATTTCATGAATCGAGTTTTGAAAATACGGTTGCCCAGGAAATATATCGATATATACATAAAAAAGGACTAGCGGATATTGTTTGTGGAAATGAGCAGCGATATACAAAAAGGAAGAATGAACATCACCATAATTTTGAAGCGTATATGGGCGTGCATATTGCTGAAATTGAAGCGTTAGAAGAAGAGTTTGGTAAGACTGTACACCCTGCAAAATTGTTTGTTTTTGGAGAAGAAGAGAAAATTGTAACGTTAGATCAAGAGCTACGAGATACGTTTCAAGGCGAAGCGGAAGTTTTTATATCAGGTAAACGCTATGTTGATATTATGCCAAGAGGGGTGAGTAAGGGGAGTGCTCTAAAGCGACTAATGGACCATTTGCAAATTGAAGCAAATGAAGTTGCTTGTATTGGAGATTCTTTCAATGATATTTCTATGTTTGAAGTAACCCCGCATTCATTTACTCTTCATCATGCCCATCCATATGTAAAGGAGAAAGCAAATCATATAGTGCGTTCGGTTGAAGAGGCTGTTATGAAATTACCGTTACTTGTATAAAAAAGAAGCCCGTCACTGACGGGCTTCTTTTTACTTGAATAAAGATTTAACAAAATCAATGATACTTGAGAAGAAATCTTTCACTTTATCTAGAAAACTTTGTCCTTCTTCAGAACCTAAGAAGGCAGAAACGTGTTCTTTTGCTTTGTTTAATTGACTACCAACTTGATTCCAATCAATATTAAGATTTTTCATTTTATCAAATAACGATACTAAGTTATCTAACTGTTCATCTGTCAATGTAATGCCGAGTTGATCAGCAATTTTTTTAATTAATGAACGTAAATCTTCTGTTGTTTTTGGCTGTTCTTTTGCAATTTCTTCTTTAATTTTTGCAACAAGTTGAACTGCTTTTTCTTCACCAATTTTATCACCAAGCTGGGCTGTTTGTACCATTTCTTCATTCGCTACTTTTTTAACTTCTTCAGGAATTTGTTTATTGGACGCAGTTTCGTATGCTTTCATTAATCCAGTTAAAGCTGCAGTTCCTGAAACTTTAAAAGGTGCAGTAATTTGAATTTCTGCATCTTTTACACCTGCTGTAATCAAAGCGTTAGTGTACATTGCATCTGTTACCCAGTTAATGTTCTTTGATCGTACAATAAGACCAGATCCTGGTTTTGTGTATGTAATCATAGAAGAAGAAATTGCTCTCGTACCAATTTGTGCTTTTGGAACAATGCCTTCTAGAAATTTATGTTCTTCCGCATTAGATACAGTAATAATTGTAGCATCTTTCGGTGCTTTCATTTCTTTTAACAGATCTTGTTTTTGTTGTTCAGATAAGTTCTCTCCTAATGTAACAATTGATTCTCCCTCGATGATGTCTGCAAACGAAGCTGTTGGCATCATAAATACCGTTACAGCTAATAGCAGAGCTAGTAATTTCGTTTTCACGAAAAATCGCTCCCTTTCTCTTTCTAAAATTTTCGGGCAACAAAGTTATTATAGTATATATTTCTTATTTGTCACCTGACTTTTTCCACATTTCAAAAAAGAAGTATCTAGATTGTCGGATTCTTTTTGTTTCTAGTCATGAATGTGGTAATATAGTGCTGAGATAGTTGAAAGGAGACATATACGTATGAAAACTTTAGGATACATATTAATGGAAAACGGTGAAAAAATCGACTTGGAATTTTTTCCAGAAGAAGCACCAAAAACAGTAGAAAACTTTAAAAAATTAGCAGAGCAAGGATTTTATGACGGTGTTACATTCCACCGTGTTATTCCTGGCTTCGTAAGCCAAGGTGGAGACCCAACAGGTACAGGTGCAGGTGGCCCAGGTTACTCTATTCCATGTGAAACTGATGGAAACCCTCATAGACACCTTGTAGGATCACTTTCTATGGCTCACGCTGGCCGTAACACAGGCGGTAGCCAATTCTTTATCGTTCATGAGCCACAGCCACATTTAGATGGTGTTCATACTGTATTCGGTAAAGCAACAAGCGGTATTGAAACAGTATTAAAAATGCGTCAAGGCGATGTAATGAAAGAAGTTAAAGTTTGGGAAGAATAAGGTAAGGAAAAAGAGAGCTTTTGCTCTCTTTTTTATTTTTAATGAAATCGAGTACTTCTTCTACAGCTCATCATACAAGTAGTGTTGTTGCTAAAATATATTGCTTGTGAGAACAAACCTTTAACAAATTACATAGAATACATTACATTATATGTTTCAATAAATATTTTTTGTTATATTAATTTTGCTAGAATTGTGCTGCTTTAGAGTAACTATGAATGAAGTGATGTTGAATGATGTGTTTCTTTCCATTCCATATAAAATTTTCTTTTTTTAACTCTATTTATTAAAGGAATAGTGCTGAAACATAGATTTGACTTTCTTCTTTTCGCTTTGTATGATTATCAAGTTGTTTTAGACTCTTCTCACTCTGTTGAAAATATTGTAAAATGAATGTGATATGAAAAGAGTGATTGAGGGGATTACTAGTTTGTAACTTTTGTAAGAAGGGATAAGGGTTATGTTAATTCGTTTTAAAAAAAGTTATGAAAAAATTGCAATGGGGCTTCTTTCGTTTATGCCAACTGAAAAAGATGTGAAAACATTACAATTGACAATGAAAGAATATGAAGCAAAAGATGATTGGCAATTGTATTTGTGGAAAGAAAATGAAGATTTTGTTGGAATAATGGGGATTGTAAAAAAAGAGAATCATGTATTAGAAATTCAGCATTTGAGTGTGAACCCGTCTCACCGTCATGTGGGGATTGGGACGAAGATGGTTCAAGAGTTAAAGAGTAAATTTCTTGAGTTTACAATTTGCGGAAATGAGCAAACGGCAAGTTTTTGCGAAAAATGTAAAGGGCTAGAACAAAATATACATTCGTGAAAGCAGAGATAAGTAGTTTATTATCTCTGCTTTCTTTTTTGTAATTGTTCGTATCGTTCAGTAATGACCTCTGTGCGATCACGCAAAGTGTGCTTGTTTATAATATATTCAACTGGGATAGCATTCAAGTCTTTCCAAGAGAGGTTTTGTTTTTGACATAACTCTATGCACTGCTTCTCTAACAATGGATCTGATAAGGGTAAAAATAAAGGTACAAAACGTTCTTTTTTATGGATAGATTGCAATCTTTCATTGAGTAAGGAAAGAAGTTGTACTTGATTAATTCCTAAACGTTGTAAAGGCACACCGCTTTTTTCTAAAATTGTGATTGCGCTTTTCATCATTTTTGTGGAACCATTCCAGTTAGCACGTCTTTGGTGGTATAAAGAAACTGCAATTTGAATGAGACCAACTAAGTAATGATCTCGATTACCTCTTGGTTTTGTCTTCCAGTACTCTTCTAGTATTTCGTGACATTCAAAATAGTCATAATCTCCATGGAAATGAATTAAAAATTGTATGTATTCGGTAGGATACATGTTTTTTCGCCCCTATCTAACGGTTATACATATAAGTGTATCATAGAAATATGAACAATAAACGACTAGGAGGTTTCCCCCTAGCCGTTATTGTTCATATTAGCAGAAGCAAGCTGCTCCTACAATAATTAGTAAAATAAACAGTACAACAAGTAATGCGAACCCACCGCTAAAACCACAATCAACGTGACCCATAGTTTTTTGACCTCCTACATTGTTCTTACTACACTGTTATCATATGAAGTGGTGGGCATGATGACATAGGCATTGGTCTATTTTTAATTAAATTTCTTAAAAAGGTTGGATAGAACATGAGTATGCTCTATACTTATGTTGTTATAGAAAAAATGTGGTGGGATGCTTTGTGCAATATAATTTTAAAGTAGAGGCTTTTGAAGGGCCTTTGGATCTATTGTTACATTTAATACATCGTTATGAAATTGATATATATAATATTCCTGTAGCAGATATTACAGAGCAATATTTATCTTATGTGCATACGATGAAAGAACTTCAATTAGATGTTGCAAGTGAGTATTTAGTAATGGCCGCAACGTTATTACAAATTAAAAGTAAGATGTTGTTGCCGAAACATGAAGAAGATGTACTTGATAACGGTGATGATTTTATAGATGATCCTCGTCAAGAATTGATGGAGAGGTTAATTGAATATAAGAAATATAAGCAAGTTGCTACTGAGTTAAAAGAAAGAGAACAAGAAAGAGCACAGCTATATACACGTCCGCCAATTGACTTTACATCGTTGGAACAAGAAGCGGAGACAAGTTTACCTCTTGATGTTACGTTATATGATATGCTAGCAGCATTTCAAAAATTAATGCGCCGTAAAAAGGCAAAAAAACCTGTAACAACACGTATTACTCGTCAAGAAATACCAATTGAACAACGAATGACTGATATTTTAAAGCAGTTAAAAATAAAGGGTGGTCGCCAAAGTTTTTATGATTTGTTTGTTGATGATGAACGTGAAATAATGGTTGTAACATTTTTAGCAGTTCTGGAACTTATGAAAAATCAACAAATCACAATTGAGCAAGAACATAATTTTGATGAAATTTTCGTATCAAGCTCTAATAAATCTGCATAGAGCAAGTATGTGAAAATGGGATAGAAACATTTTATCTCATGCTATGTTTTAATGTATCGTTTGGAACAAGAGAAAAAGTATTGAACCGAACGCATTGATTGTGATTCGGTTTTTTGATGTGTATTTTTATGGAAAAATAGAAGGAAGGAGCTCGTGAAATGGATAGGAAAGAACAAAAGTCAATTATTGAAGGCCTTTTATTTGTTTCTGGTGATGAAGGGATTTATCCAGAACAAATAGCGAAAGTTCTTGAAATTGAAATGAATGAAGTAATTAATATTTTAGAAGAAATGCAACAAGAATGTGAAGGTGCAAACCGTGGTTTGCAAATTGTACAGTATGCAAAAGTATATCGTTTTGCTACAAAGAAAGAACATGCTTCATATTATCAAAAATTAATGGATACACCAACAGCTGCTTCGCTTTCGCAAGCTGCCCTCGAAACGTTAGCGATTGTTGCATATCGTCAACCAATCACAAGGACTGAGATGGAAGAGATTAGAGGAGTTAAAACCGATAAGGCGTTACAAACGTTGGTTTCCCATTTACTTATAAAAGAAATGGGAAGAGCAGAAGGACCAGGGCGGCCTATTTTATATGGAACAACAAAAGAATTTTTGGACACATTTGGATTGAAAACATTAGATGATTTACCACCGCTTTCTGAAGAGAATGAACAAATGAATGAAGCTGATTTATTCTTCGGTTCCTTACAAGAGATATCGAAATAAAAGCTTAGCATTTTGCTAAGCTTTTTTTGTATATCAATTATTTACAGTGCCATACTAAATGAAAAAAGGAGACGAGTTATGAGAGGTATGCGGATTATTCTATTATTAGCTTCTGTTTTATTATGTTTTTCTTTAAATAGCGCATCAGCTAAAAGGTATATGATGTCTATTCATACTACGTCTCCTTTACATATGCATCGGCAACATCTTAGTAAAATGAAAGTGAGCTTTTTAAAAGTGGGGCAAGGTGACGCAACACTTATTATAATGCCAAATGGACAAACAATGTTAATTGATGGAGGACCTTATGAAGCAGGAGAGGTTATTATTCAGAAATTAATTGAGAAAGGGATTAATCATTTAGATGTAATTGTCAGTACGCATCCCGATATGGATCATATAGGGGGGTTAATTCCAATTGTAGAGCAAATGCCGGTATCGCTTATATTAGATAGTGGAAAAACATATAGTTCTCTTACTTATCATACGTATCGGAATAATATTAAAAAAAGAGGGATACCTTTCGTTTCAGTAAAGGAAGGACAATATATACCGCTGGATCCACATGTTTCTATACAAGTATTAAACAACGGGAAATCAAAAGATGAAAATAATGAATCCTCAATTGTTTTAAAGGTACGATATGGAAAAGCGGATTTTTTATTAATGGGTGACGCGGATGTACGGACAGAAAATGAAATATTAAAACAATTTGATGTGCATGCAGATGTTTTGAAAGTGGGGCATCACGGCTCATATACTTCAACAAGTGAAACGTTTATAAAAAAAGTGGAACCGCAGTTTGCTATTCTGTCGTACGGGAGTAGTAATCCGTATGGACATCCTCATCAAAGTGTAGTAAAGCGCTTGAAAAGGCACGGTATAATGGTATATAGAACAAATAAACGTACAGTAGAAATAGAAACAGATGGTGAACATGTTATGTTAAAATCTAGCGGGTTAATGCCATTGTTGAAGTGATTTCTATATTAGGGGTGGATACTGTCCCTTTTTGGAAAAATGAATAATATATATTATAATTATAAGGGACGTAAGAAATTTCCTTTTCTGTTGAATAAAAAGGAAATTTCATTAGAATGTATAGACAACTACTCGTGCATATATTAAGATGGAACTAGGCGAATAAGGTAATAATAACAAGTAGGTATTTCATGGGAAAGGATCGATGAAAATGAAAACGCAAATTGTCATCAATGCCAAAATTTACACAGGTCAAGAAATAGTGGAAAACGGATTTATTCGTTACGCAGAAACCATTAAAGAAATTGGTTTGATGGCTCAATATGTACCACAAGAAAATGAAACTGTTTTTGATGCTACAGGGAAGATTGTAATTCCAGGTATGATCGATGTTCATATTCATGGTGGATACGATATTGATGCGATGGATGCAAATAGCGATGGGTTAGTAACTCTAGGTAAAGAAATGTTAAAAGAAGGGGTTACAACTTACTTCCCAACAACAATGACACAAGCTCCAGAGGCAATTGAAGCAGCGCTAACTGCTGCGAAAGAAGCAAAAGAAAAAGGAGCGCATTTCGAATATATTCACTTAGAAGGACCTTATGTTTCAAAGAAACGTGCAGGTGCACAACCACTTGAACATATCGTTCCTGCAAATATTGAGCAATTTAAACAATGGCAAGAAGCAAGTGGGAATTTAATTAAATTAGTAACATATGCACCAGAAGAAGAGGGAGCATTAGAGTTTGAACAATATCTTGCTGAAACTGGTGTAGTTGGCACAATGGGGCATACAGATGCAATTGATGCACAACTAAAAAATAGAAAGATTACACATGCGACACATTTATACAATCAAATGCGTGGATTACATCACCGTGAACCAGGAGTTGTTGGTCATGTGTTATTAAATCCAGATGTAATGGTTGAAGTAATTACAGATGGTATTCATATTCACCCTGATATGGTGAAATTAGCATATAAGTTAAAAGGACCGAAAAAAGTAAGTGTTATTACTGACGCAATGC
Source organism: Bacillus sp. M13(2017) (assembly GCF_002218325.1). NCBI lineage: Bacteria > Bacillati > Bacillota > Bacilli > Caryophanales > Bacillaceae > Bacillus > Bacillus sp. M13(2017). The sequence goes on from NZ_KZ268500.1 coordinate 753,078, forward strand.
GTGCAAAAGGTCTTGAAGATGGATTATATGAGCTTGGCGGACAGCCAGTACATGTAAAAGATGGTAGTGCTCGATTAGAAGATGGAACGTTAGCTGGTAGTATTCTAAAAATGGATCAAGCTTTCCGAAATGTAATTGAATTTACAGGTTGTTCAATCGAAGATGCAGTACTGATGACATCAGTTAACCAAGCAGAAGAGTTTGGATTAAATAATAAAGGTGCATTAGCGGTAGGAAAAGATGCAGACTTTGTTGTGATGAATGAAGATTTACATGTATATGATACGGTTCGTTTAGGAATTCATATGAAGGAAGGGAAGTAATTAAATGAATATTCTTGTTGTAAAAACTCCAGAAGAATTAGCAGAAGCAGGTTATAAATTAATTGAAGAAGTTGTAAAAACAAAAGAAAATCCAACATTAGGAATGGCTACAGGAAGCTCTCCATTAGGTATTTATGCAGAAATACGAAAAAATAAACTTGATACAAGCCGTGTAACCACTGTAAACTTAGATGAGTACGTAAATTTACCACATGAAGATAAAAACAGCTATCACTATTTCATGCAAGAACAGTTGTTTGATCATCTTCCATTTAAACAAACTTATGTACCAAACGGGATGGCAAGTGATTTAGAGGAAGAGTGCAAACGTTACGAGAGCATTCTAGCTGCTAACCCAGTTGACCTACAGATTCTTGGAATCGGTGAAAACGGTCACATCGGATTTAATGAGCCAGGAACACCGTTTAATTCTCCAACAAACATTGTTGAATTAACAGAATCTACACGCCAAGCAAACCTTCGCTTCTTCGAAAAAGAAGAAGATGTGCCAACTCATGCGATTACAATGGGAATTGGAAGCATTATGAAAGCGAAACAAGTTCTACTTGTTGCGATGGGTTCTAAAAAGGCAGAAGCTGTTAAAGAATTATTGCAAGGTGAATATAGTGAAGAGTGTCCGGCTACAGTTTTACAACGTCATCCGAATGTAACCGTAATCGCTGATCAAGAAGCTCTATCTTTATGCAGTGAGGCGATTGCTGATGAACATCGACAAGTATTCACCATTTCCGATCTATTATCAGATTCAAGAGTGGGTGAAACAGCTAATTGAGGACGGCGAATGGAAGCCGGGAGATAAAATCCCATCTGAGAATGAACTTTGTGATAAGTTCGAAGTGAGTCGTATGACAATCAGACAGGCGATTAATAATTTAGTGGAACAAGGCTATTTATATCGGAAGCGTGGAATTGGAACATTTGTCCAACTTCCGAAAGTGGAACAAAAGTTGCAAGGAATGACGGGATTCACAGAAGACATGATTTCTCGTGGAATGAATCCAAGTAGTCAATTACTTAGTTTCCGCCTAGTTCCAGCTACTGCTAAAATAGCAGACCGGTTAAGAATACAGGAGGGGGAATCGGTTTATGAAGTGAGGCGTATTCGCTTAGCTGATGATGAACCGATTGCTTTTGAGACGACATATTTGTCGCCAGCTCTTGTAAAAGATATTAACGAAGAGATATTGCAACAATCTTTATATGAACATTTAGAGAAAAAACTGGGCTTTAAACTTGTTAGCGCTACTCAGTCAATTGAAGCTTCCGTTGCGACGGAAAATGAAGCTGAACATCTGCATATTCCTAAAAAGGCGCCTGTACTTGTCATGCGTCAATGGTCATATTCAGAAGGTGAGGTACCGCTAGAGTACGTGAAATGTATTTATCGTGGAGATCGTTATAAATTTATTACGAATATCGCACGTAACAAATAGTATATTTCAGTTTGTGAAGTACAGTGGAATTGAAAATGGTTAACATGTAAAGAAATAAAAATACGACTCATCCTTATAAGGAATGAGTCGTATTTTTATTATGAGTAATTACGTGGTTAACAGCATCTTTGACGTGATTTACTACATAGTGAGCGTGATTTTTTACTGCATCATCTGCTTGCGACATAGCAAAACTGTGAGGAGTTAAAGAAAACATAGGAATGTCATTATATGAATCCCCTATACAAGCAATTTCCTCAGGTTTTATTTGAAACTCATTTAATAAAACAGAAATGGCAGAGCCTTTACTAACATTTGGTGGCATTACATCTAAACATTGTTCTGCAGAGATGAAAGTACTAACTTTCCCGTGGAATTTTTCATCAATTTTTTTCTGAAGGAGTTGTAAGTTCTCCTTTGTTCCACCGACAGAAATTTTATTTGGGAAAATTGTATCATCAATTTTCTGTAGTAAGTTTGGTTCTTCAACAGAAGTCATAGTTACCTGTTGTTCAAGTTCTTGAATAAAAGGTGTTTTCTCTTCAATGTAATAATTATGTTCATCACTTACATAACGGAAATAAGGATCTTCATTCGTCATAGCTAACAAATCGGGAAGTATGCTGGAATCAAAAGTTGCAGATAATAGTTGTTTATTTTCATGTGTATATACAAAAACACCATTTACACTAATACGATGAAAATTTGTATTTACAGCTTTCATTAAGTCTGCAATTTCATTATCAAGTCTTCCGGAAGCGAAGCAAAGAATAACATTTTGCTCGGCAAGGCTGCGCAGTGCCGCAACATCTTGTTCGTCAATAAGACCTCCGTGTTGCATCATTGTACCATCGATATCACTTACAAACATTTTAATCATGCTGTTATCCCCTTTCTATGTACAGTTGCTCTTACATTATACGCATCATATATAAACATGTCTAAAAAATGAATTTTTATTAAATGGCAGATGTTTTACATTGACGACAAAGAAGAATATTCTGTAACATAAAAGTAGGCTATTTAAGTACGAGGGTGGTGTTATATGAGTAATTATCTAGAAATTAAAAAAGTTTTAAATAATAATGTCATCATTGCTAGCCATCCGGAACACGAGGAAGTAGTAGTGATTGGTAAAGGAATTGGATTTGGGAAAAAAGCGAAAGATGTCTTGGAGCAAGAACAAATCGAAAAAATGTTTGTCTTAAAAAATGAACGTGATCGTGAACAGTACAAATTATTAGTGCCGCATATTAGTGAAAAATTAATTGAATTGATGAACGATATTATGCTGTACATTCAAGGGAAAGCGAAATCTCCACTAAATGAACATATTCATATTGCGTTAACAGATCATATTTCATTTGCGATTAAAAGGTTAAAACAAGGACTTACAATTGATAACCCTTTTTTAGTTGAAACAAAAATGCTCTATCCAGAGGAATATGAAATTGCGGAAGGTGTTGTAGAACTTTTAAATTCTCGTTTGCAAATTGCATTGCCTGAAGGAGAAATTGGTTTTATTGCACTTCACATTTACAGTTCGCTTACAAATTCTGATTTATCTTCAGTTAATCAAAACTCCCGTCTCATTGCACAACTTGTATCTTTAATTGAGACAAACTTACAAATTACATTAGATCAAGAGAGCATTCATTATTTACGTCTTATTCGTCATCTTCAATATGCTATTGAGAGGGTGAAAAAAGGAGAAAAAGTAGAGGAATCACAAAGTTTTGCTGATTTATTAAAGGCCGAGTATCCAGTTTGCTATAACTTGGCTTGGAAGCTAGTTAAGGTCATGCAAAAAGAGTTGCAACTACCTGTATATGAAGCTGAAAGTATTTATTTAACGATGCACTTGCAACGCTTAGTAAAGGCAGAGCATGTGTAAAAAGTTATATATTTTTGTCTAAAATGAAAACGTTAAAAAAAATGATTGAATCGCTTACAATAGTTATGTATAATAACTATTGCAAAGTTATACAAATTTCGACAAACACATTAAGGTGAGTAACGAAAACGTTTGCCTTAATTATAGTGAACTTATACGTAAACCTATTTTTGACACGTGTTACTGATTCGATCAGGCATGAGTGGAGAAAAGTAAGGAATGTAAGCTAGAGAAAGGGATATACTACCCTTTGTATAGCTATCGTTCTATCTTTTTTTCCTCATGTCTTTTTGGCGTTTGTCGGAAGGTATCAATATAGATAAGAGAGGAAGGGTTTCCATGTTTAAGAAGATCTTTGGTGTTCTTCAAAAAGTCGGGAAAGCGTTAATGCTTCCAGTAGCGATTTTACCGGCGGCAGGTATTTTACTTGGATTTGGTAATGCATTTCAAAATCCACAGTTAACAAATGTTATTCCTGCTTTAAAAGCAGATTGGTTCGTAATGGTTGCAAAAATTATGGAACAATCTGGTGATATTATTTTCGCTAACCTTGCATTATTATTCGCAGTTGGGGTAGCAATTGGTTTAGCTGGTGGAGACGGAGTAGCTGGTTTAGCAGCATTCGTCGGCTACTTAATTATGAACAAAACGATGAGTGTGTTCTTAGAAGTAGATAAGCTAGTGAAAGTAACAAGTTCTGGAGCAGACCCAGTAAAAATTGGATTTGCAGATCCAGCGTATGCAAACGTATTAGGTATTCCAACGCTACAAACAGGAGTATTTGGTGGTATTATCGTCGGGATAGTAGCGGCATATTGCTATAATAAATACTTCAACATTGAATTACCATCATACTTAGGTTTCTTTGCAGGTAAGCGTTTCGTACCGATCGCAACTGCAACATTCTCTTTAATAGTAGGTATTATCATGTGCTTCATTTGGCCATACATTCAAGGTGGCTTAAACACGTTCTCACATCAAATGATTGATGCAAATAGAACAATCGCAGCATTTATATTCGGTTTAATTGAACGTTCATTAATTCCATTTGGATTACATCACATTTTCTATTCACCGTTCTGGTTCGAATTCGGTCAGTATACAAATGCAGCTGGCGAATTAATCCGTGGTGACCAAAAAATCTTTATGGCACAGTTAAAAGACGGTGTAGAATTAACAGCAGGTACATTTACAACTGGTAAGTATCCGTTCATGATGTTTGGTCTTCCAGCAGCAGCTTTAGCAATGTACCATGAAGCACGTCCAGAAAATAAAAAATTAGCAGCAGGTATTTTAGGTTCTGCAGCATTAACATCTTTCTTAACAGGTATTACAGAGCCACTTGAATTTTCATTCTTATTCGTAGCGCCAGTATTATTCGGAATTCACGCTGTATTTGCTGGTCTATCATTTATGACAATGCAAATTTTAGGTGTTAAAATTGGTATGACATTCTCTGGTGGTTTAATTGACTTCCTATTATTCGGTGTACTACCAGGCCGTACAGCATGGTGGTGGGTAATTATTGTTGGTCTTGTACTAGCAGTTATTTACTACTTCGGATTCCGCTTTGCAATTCGTAAATGGAATCTAAAAACACCTGGTCGTGAAGTGGCAAATGCAAATGACGGCGCAGGAAAAGCAGAAGCAGGCGAACTTCCTCGTGAAGTATTAGTAGCACTTGGTGGTAAAGAAAACATTGCTTCTTTAGATGCTTGTATTACTCGTTTACGTGTTCAAGTTAACGAACAAAAGAATGTAAACAAAGACCGCTTAAAAGAACTTGGAGCAGCTGGTGTACTTGAAGTTGGAAATAACATTCAAGCTATTTTCGGACCGAAATCTGACACATTAAAATCACAAATTCATGATATTATGTCAGGCCGTACACCTCATGTTGAAAAAGAAGAACCTGTAAAAGTGGAAGAAACTCCTCAAAAAGTTGATGAAAATGAAACAATTGTATCACCAATTGAAGGGAAAATCTTACCGATTACAGAAGTGCCTGACCAAGTATTCTCAGGAAAAATGATGGGAGATGGATTTGCAATTGAGCCAACTGAAGGAACAGTAGTTTCTCCAGTTAATGGTGAGATTGTCAATGTATTCCCTACAAAACATGCGATTGGTATTCAATCTGAAGGCGGAAAAGAAATTTTAATCCACTTTGGTATTGATACTGTAAAATTAAATGGTGAAGGTTTTGAAGCGCTTGTAGCACAAGGCGACAAGGTGAAACAAGGCCAACCATTATTAAAAGTAGATCTTGCATTTGTAAAAGAAAATGCACCATCTATCATTACACCAATTGTCTTTACAAACTTACAACAAGGGCAACAAGTCGAATTGAAAAAAGATGGAAATGTTAAGAAGGGCGAAACCGCTATTATTGACATTCAGTAGGAATTTGACGCAAAATGTTTATAATTATAATAGGCGATGTGGTTGACCGAACATCGCCTATTATATACAATAGATGGTGTAGTACTCACGTCTATACAACTAAAAAATACTGTAATTTAAAGGAGATAAATTATCATGGAAAAAATCTTTAAAGTAACTAGCGACTCAGGAATTCATGCTCGTCCAGCAACTCTACTTGTAAACACTGCAAGCAAATTCGGTTCTGACATTAACTTAGAGTATAACGGAAAGAACGTTAATTTAAAATCAATCATGGGCGTTATGTCTTTAGGCATTCAACAAAACGCAGAAATTAAAATCACTGCAAATGGTGATGATGCAGCTCAAGCACTAGCAGCTATCGAAGAAACTATGAAAAACGAAGGATTAGGAGAATAATGACTCTTAATATTCAAGGGATCGCTGCATCAAGTGGGATTGCTATTGCAAAGGCTTTCAGACTTGAAAATCCTGAATTTAACATCGAAAAGAAATCAATTACAAACGAAGCTGCAGAAATTGCACGCTTAGACGCTGCGCTTGAGAAAGCAAAAACTGAATTAGAAGCTATTAAAGACCACGCATTTGCTGAACTAGGTGCTGACAAAGCTGCGATCTTTGAAGCACATTTATTAGTGTTAAATGATCCAGAACTAGTAAACCCAGTAAAAGATAAAGTAAATAGCGAAAAAGTAAATGCTGAATTTGCAATGGATGAAGTTGCATCAATGTTTATTTCTATGTTTGAAAACATGGATAACGAATATATGAAAGAACGTGCTGCGGACATTCGTGACGTAACAAAACGCGTTCTTGCACATTTACTAGGAATTAACTTCTCAAATCCTGGTACAATTTCTGAAGAGGTAATCATCATTGCTGAAGATTTAACACCATCTGATACAGCTCAGTTAAACCGTAAGTATGCAAAAGGTTTTACTACTGATATCGGTGGACGTACATCTCACTCTGCAATTATGGCTCGTTCTATGGAAATTCCAGCTGTTGTTGGTACGAAAGTTGTTATGGAAAAAATCCAAAACGGCGATATCGTTATCATTGACGGTTTAGATGGAGAAGTAATTGTAAACCCATCAGAAGAAACTCTTCGTTCGTTTGAAGAAAAGAAAGCGAAATTTGAAGAGCAAAAAGCTGAATGGGCAAAATTAAAAGATCAAGCTACTGTAACAAGTGACGGACATCACGTTGAGCTTGTTGCAAATATCGGAACACCAAATGATGTACAAGGTATTATCGATAATGGCGGAGAAGGCGTTGGCTTATACCGTACAGAATTCTTATACATGGGCCGTGACAATCTTCCAACAGAAGAAGAGCAGTTCGAAGCGTATAAAGCAGTTCTTGAAGGTGTAAAAGAGGGTCAACCAGTCGTTGTTCGTACACTTGATATCGGTGGAGATAAAGAGCTTCCATACTTACATTTACCAAAAGAAATGAACCCATTCTTAGGATACCGTGCAATTCGCTTATGTCTTGATGAGCAAGATGTGTTCCGTACACAACTTCGTGCATTACTTCGTGCTAGCGTATACGGTAACTTAAAAATTATGTTCCCAATGATTGCAACTCTTGATGAGTTCCGTCAAGCGAAAGCAATTTTATTAGAAGAGAAAGCGAAACTTGTAGAAGCGGGTACAACTGTTTCTGATTCTATTGAAGTTGGTATGATGGTTGAAATCCCAGCTTCAGCAGTATTAGCAGATCAATTTGCGAAAGAAGTTGACTTCTTCTCTATTGGAACAAATGATTTAATCCAATACACAATGGCTGCAGACCGTATGAACGAACAAGTATCTTACTTATACCAACCATATAACCCATCTATTTTACGTCTTGTAAAAATGGTTATCGATGCTGCTCATAAAGAAGGCAAATGGGCTGGTATGTGTGGTGAGATGGCGGGCGATTCACTTGCTATTCCATTATTATTAGGATTAGGTTTAGATGAGTTCAGTATGAGTGCAACATCTATTCTTCCTGCAAGAACACAACTAAGCAAGTTGTCAAAAACAGAAATGGAAACATTAGCAGAAAAAGCATTAATGATGTCAACTGCTGAAGAAGTTGTTGAACTAGTTAAAAGCATATAAGTAATAAAAAAACCTGAGTCGATTGAAATCGGTCTCAGGTTTTTTCTATGAGAAAAGTAAATCTTATTTTCTTACTAGAGGATAAGGTACAGAATTAGATAGCGATAGCAACGATATCAGATGGGCATACACGTAAAATACCAGTAAAAGTATTTCGGTTTTGATTGTGCTTATCATCTTTGTTGTTATCTTTATTGTCTTTGTCATTGTTATTACGAGCTAAAGCAGAGAAAAGAGCAACACCGTTACAGAAACCTTCAAAAATTACATTGTTGAAAGATCCAACACCTTTAACGCTTAATAGAGAAAGCTCTGTTCCAACTGAAATGCTAGCAAGTACGTTACATACAGCTGGTTGTTGTGGCTTAACCTCTCTCTCCTTCTCACGATGGTCGCGCTCTCTTTCATGATGATGACAGTCTCTAAAGTTATCACAGCATCCAAATGATCCAAACATAATCCTCATCACCCCCTTCACACTTATAATCTATGTAAGTTCGGTAGTAAGTGACTGGACAGAGAGTGGAATTTTTTCTAGGAGATTTTCTCATTTTAAATGACTAGCTGGGTATTTAGTATGGAATGATGTTTAAAATAGGGGTAATATAACAAAAAAAATGTAAAAACCACCGAAATAAATGAAATGGGTAGCCTTTACACTTTTTTACTTTTATATAAAACGATGATATATACAGGAAGAGCTAGGAGTAGTGGTACAATGGATCGTGCAGTATGTTTTTCTGATTCTAATTGGAATGCTTCTTCTTTTGGGAATTGTAAAATGGAGATGTTTGCGGCATCACCAATAAAATATAGAAGCAGTACAGTTACTATGTAGCATAAAAGTGCGATAAAGCTTCCGTATGAACTCAATGAAAATCCCTCTCTTGTTATCTATTTGTTATCATTGTATCACAATTGTAACAAAAATACACGGGTATATTTCAATACCTAAACAAAATTCGACACGAAACGTCACGTTTACTTATGAGGAGGGAATAGAATATACTTTTCCATAAGTATAAATGTCGAATGATTTGTAGTAATATTACAAAAGTGTGACAGGAAATAAAAAAACGAAGGCAACGTAGTTACCTTCGTTTTTTATTATTTTGCCCACTCGCTCACTTGCTCTACGCTCATACGTGGTGCAGGGTGGCCTTTTAAAGTTGATTCACCAATTGTAATAAGCATAATTGGAACGTAACGAGATGAAACGTTAAATTCGTCTGTCAGTGCTTGTGGATTAAAGCCACCAATAGCACAAGTGTCCCAACCAGTCGCTTTAGCTGCAAGCATAAGTTGCATTGCTGCTAAAGATGCATTTGAAAAGGCAGCATCTCTTGAGAATTGTTCACGAGCATATGCAGATTCAATATTTTTAGCTAAGCGTTCTTTTGCTTCTTCTTTCATAAATCCTTGTTCTACAATTGGACCATATACTGGCTCAACATTTTTATAAGCTTCTAAATCACCTAAAATAGCGACTACTGCAGAAGCATCAAGAATTTGTTGTTGGTTATAAGCTATCGGGTGTAATCGTTTTTGTACATCTTCACCTTGAAAAACAAGGAATTTCCAGTGTTGTAAGTTCCAAGCGGAAGGTGCTTGTGCTGCGGCTTTTAAAATCTCGTGTAATTCTGTAGATGAGATTTCTTTATTTGGGTTGAATGCACGTGTAGATGTGCGTTCATATAGAACGTTAAAAAAGTTGTCGTTTGTCATTATATATCCTCCAAATTGCATATAAAATTATCGAGAAAACGCAATATATATTACTTACATTTTGTAAGTTATCGAATTTAAGAATATAATATCTTTATTTTAATTGTCAAGTTTTAAGAAATAAGCTAGGGCATTCATACAAACGATATAATTCCTATAATCATACACTAAAAAAGGAATTTATAGAGTGAAAAGGGAAGATAACATTCTCAATTAGCTTGTTAATATGTATCTCTCACAAATTAAAGTTTATTGGGTAATAGTCTTTTAAAAATGTTTGTGAGGAATTCAGTAGAACAAGATATATGAAGTGAGTGAAGACTAGTGATGAACATACTACATTTTTTATTAGAGAATACGGTTTTCCAAAATGTGTTACAAGATTTGCAGTTAAATGTCCTTTATATAGAAAATGGATGTAAACATCAACAAACGATAGAAAATATTCATCCAAAATGTATGTTTATAGCAAATAGTTTTGAAGAGGGCGAATTATTATTTCAAAGAACGAAACCGCACATTATAATTATGTATGTAACAGATTATTCTCAAATAAAATATATAAAGAATATGTATACCTTGCAAAGTACATTTATTGTCATTTGGGATCAACAAATAACAAAAGAATTTACAGATGTACTCGCATTAGGAATACGTAATATTGTAATAGCCCCTGTAACTCCGCAAGCAGTGTTAGAAGAAGTGAATAAGAGTTTGTATCAACTTTCTTTAGTAAGGCAAGTTAGTTTGCAACAGGAACTGCTTCAAACGATGTTTGATTTTCAAAATGATTTATTATTTATAGTAGAAGATGATGAAATTGTTGATTGTAATACAAATTTTTTAACGTTTTTCGGATATGAAAATTTGTTTGCCTATCGTGAGCAACATTTAGTATTTGCTGAACATTTTATTAGAGAAAATGGATACTACTCGACGACGCATGATATAACATGGCTAGACGATACTTTATCAAGCGGTAGAAGAATTAAGATGTTAAATTATGAAGGGACAGTATCTACTTTTCTATTACGTGCGACACCATTGCCAGAAGATTTATCAAGATTTATTGTAAAGTGCACGGAAATTACAGAATTAGATGAAATCTATCAAGAACAAGAAAGACTTGCTATGATAGATTCATTAACAGAGATTTATAATCGTTTAAAGTTTCAACAAATACTAGAGGTAGAATGGGAAAAGGTAATACGTACTGATGAGAAAATAGCAATTATTTTATTTGATATAGATAATTTTAAAACAGTTAATGACACATATGGTCATGATTTTGGCGATTTGGCATTAATACAACTTGCAGAGCTTATGAAATCTAAAGTGGAGCAGCAACATGTATTTGCAAGATGGGGAGGAGAAGAATTCATTATATTAGTGACAAATACAGTAGAAAAGGAAGCATTTCAAGTTGCGGAGTCATTACGATTCTTCATTGAAACAAAGCAATTCACTGGAATTTCAAAGTTAACAGCTAGCTTTGGAGTTGCGTTATATGAACAAGGAACTACAAGAGAAGAATTAATGCAACGAGCGGATATTGCATTATATGAAGCGAAAAAAAATGGGAAGAATCAAGTATGTGTGTATAGAAAAGAAAAAATGTAATTTTTCGCAACAAATTGTTGCGATTTTTTTTTATTGTTTGATAATAGAATAGGGGGACAATTTTTAGCTAAGGAATTATGGAGGATCAATATGATAAAAAAAGTAATGGTCATGGCTTCACTGTCTGCTATAGTTGGCGGTGGGGTATACTATTTTCTTGTTAGCCCCAATATAAAGGAAAACACTGTATTAACAACTAAAGTGAATCCTACTATTGAATCGGAAGTACAAGGGAATATAGAAGAAAAAGAAGAGCAACAAATTGATTATGCTAGCATATCTCAAAAATTAGATCAATATTTAGTCGGAAAGCAATTCAATGGAACAGTTTTGGTAACAGATAAAGAGCATGTTATTTTGAATAAAGGATATGGGTATGCTGATGTTCAAAATAAAATTGAAAATACGCCTCAGACAAAATATCGTATCGGTTCTATTACGAAAACAGTGGTTGCCACATCTATTTTACAGTTGCAAGAACAAGGGAAATTGAATATTCAAGATAATGTAAATAAATATATTCCTTCATTTCCGGAGAATAAAAATATTACGCTATATCATTTATTAACGCATACCTCTGGTTTACCTGAACACGCAAAAGGCAATGTTAATGCTGCTTCCCGTTTACAGTTAATTAATTGGATTGGACGTCAAAATTTAGAATTTCCTGCAGGAACAGGTTGGAGATATACAGATTATAATTATATGGTGCTTGCTTATATAATAGAACATATATCGAAAAAACCTTTAGGAGATTACATAAAAGAAAGTATATTTGTAAAAGCAGATATGTATGAATCCGGCATGGGAAATATGGTGCCTGGAGATAAAAATTTTACAAAGGGTTATGTGAAAAAAAATCAAGAGCTTGTACCAGCACAAAAGCTAGGCATGGATTGGCTATATGGTTGTGGTGAGATGTATACGACAGTTGGAGATATGAAGAAATTAGACGAAGCAATTATAAATGGAAAACTTCTTTCAGAACAAAGTATACAAACAATGTTTTCACCTTCAGCGGAACGGAAATATGCATTTAGTTTTTATATATATCCAGATTATTTTCATAATCATGGTGTATTATCTGGTTGGAACACTTTCAATAATTTTAATAAAGAAAAAGGAACTTTTGTTATGTTATTTTCAAATGTGAAAAATAGTATGGATGATGACTTTAATAAAGAGTTCCGAAAGATGGTAAATGATTTATTAGAACAAAGGGGATGAGAAAATGGAACATAAAACTTTATCAATAGGTTTCATTGGTATTGGCGTAATGGGAAAAAGTATGGTTTATCACTTAATGCAGGATGGTCATAAAGTATATGTATATAATAGAACGAAGGCAAAAACAGATTCTTTAGTACAAGATGGTGCACATTGGTGTGATACGCCAAAAGAGTTAGTGAAGCAAGTTGATATTGTAATGACAATGGTTGGATATCCACATGATGTAGAAGAAGTGTATTTTGGTATAGAAGGAATTATAGAACATGCAAAAGAAGGTACGATAGCAATTGACTTTACGACATCTACACCTACTTTAGCAAAACGTATTAATAAAGTTGCAAAAAGCAAAAAAATATATACGTTAGATGCACCTGTCTCAGGAGGAGATGTTGGCGCGAAAGAAGCAAAACTCGCAATTATGGTAGGTGGAGAGAAAGAAATATATGATAGATGCTTACCTTTACTTGAAAAGTTAGGAACAAACATTCAATTACAAGGACCGGCTGGGAGTGGACAACATACAAAAATGTGCAATCAAATTGCGATTGCTTCCAATATGATTGGAGTATGTGAGGCTGTTGCTTACGCGAAGAAGGCTGGACTGAATCCAGATAAAGTGTTAGAGAGTATTTCAACAGGGGCAGCAGGTAGCTGGTCATTAAGTAATTTAGCTCCTCGAATGTTAAAAGGAGACTTTGAGCCAGGATTTTATGTAAAGCATTTTATGAAAGATATGAAAATTGCTTTAGAGGAAGCAGAAAAATTACAATTACCAGTTCCAGGCTTAAGTTTGGCGAAAGAATTGTATGAAGAGTTAATTAAGGGTGGCGAAGAAAATAGTGGAACACAAGTATTATATAAAAAATATATAAGGGGGTAAACGAGGTGGACTTTCAAAAGTTTGATGAGATGATTGATACTTTACAGCGAGCTACTTGTATGCAAATCAATGAAAAACAAAAAGAAGCTTTTAAACAAAAATATGATTTTGAACCAGAATTTGAATATGGAAGAGATGAGAAGGGGCATTATGTAATTCGAACCTCAAAAAAGATGTTAGAAGAAATGGAGTTTTATTTGGCATTGAAATATGATCGTGATGGAGTGGATCTTTATATGCAAGCTGAGATTGATGGTATATTTCATGTATCTGTTAGCTATGGTGAAGATGCCCTACATCTACAAGAATTGTTTCAATTTCTAGAAGAAAATAAATAAAAGTCCTCATTTGAGGACTTTTATTTATTTAGTCATCTTTAATTTTTATAATTATAAGTTAGAAGCACGGCGGCATCGTTCAACCGGGAACGGGATAATTTGTGCGATGTGATTAGGACCAAATTGTTTTGTACGAGCATGGCGTATTATATAAAAAGCACACAGAATTGAAACAGGAATAGCGCCGAATAAACCAAATAATAAAGCGCTTACACAAGATGCGACAAATCCTAAAACACCAATTTCTAACTCTTCCATAATAGCTCCTAAAATAACAGGAAATGCTCCACATGTAACTCCAAGTATAAGTGCGATAAGTAAGCTCATGATTATCCCCCTCTGTTTGCGATATTCTTTTCCTTCTTAGTTAATTGTAGTATATCACATATAAAACAGAATTTTCAGAAAAAATTCAATAAATGTTCAAAAAATGCACTTGAAAAAATCAAGGTGTTAAATTTGTGATGAAATGGTACTTTCAAGTAAATAAAAAATCAGGCTTATTTCAAAATGAAATAAGCCTGTTCCATAGGAGGATGTATATATGTAGAGTGAATAAAAGTTTGGAAAAGGGGATCCAAGTCCTTTTATTCAACTAACTACCTTAATAGATTGGAACCCAGCCTTCAGTTGTAACAAAAATACGAATAGCTACAACTTGGCGATCATCTTGCAAAGTAAAATAATGTCTTGCATTTTCAGGAACAGATATGAGATCACCTGGCTCAAGTTCAACGTCAAAGAATGTTCCGTCTTTTCCTTCAATGGCAAAGATGCCATGACCACTAACAATAAAGCGAACTTCATCATCAGTATGATGGTGTTCTTTTTGAAAATTAATTAATAGTTCGTCAAGGTTAGGTGTGCTATTTGAAAGTGAAATTACATCATGCGCTTTATAACCTCGGCGTGCTGAAACATCAGCAATTTCTTTTGAAAACACAGCTAATATTTCAGCTTTGTTTTCATCTGTTAAAGAATAATTTTCATTTAAATGAGTAGGAAGTTTAGAAATATTCCATTTCTCATATAAAACGCCTTCCTTTTGTAGAAATTTAGATACTTCCACTTCATTTTCAATGCGAGTATTTACTTCATGAATACGAATTTGCGCCATTAGAAACGCCTCCTTGAATTGATAATAGTTTTATATGAAATTGGAATAGAAACTCATAAGCTTCTAATCTCTTCTTTGCATCAAAGCTATCTCGGCCCCATACGGTAATACCGTGGTTACGAATCAATATTGCTCCCGAATCTCCTTGTATATGCTTTCGGAAGTTTTCTCCAAGTGTTGGGATATGGGCATGGTTTTCAATAATAGGAATTTGAATTGTTGCACCTTCTTCCCAAATATCGAGAGCTTTAATAATTTCTTGATTTTGAAGTGTGACTGCATCACTATATAAATTTGTGATGACATTATTATCAGTTGTATGAACATGAAGTACACACCCGGCATTCGTATTGTTATAAATGTGTGTATGCAATATTGTTTCTGCTGAAGGGCGTAATTCAGTCTCTAAAATGGGAACTCCTACATGATCTACTAATAGAAAATCATCTGGAGTGGTTTTTGTTTTATCTTTACCGCTTGCTGTAATAAGAAAAGTAAGTGGTTCATGACTAACCTTTATAGAAATATTACCACTTGTTGCCGGGAACCAATTTCGTGTTGTTAATTCTTTTTTTATCTCGCTCAAGTCATACCATTGACGAAAAAGTTGTTTCATAATTTCACCTCCAACAAAAGTTTTAATTCAGCTTGCACATCTTGAAATGTTTCAAACGGTGTATAAGCAATATGATTTTCTTCACACTTTGTAATAAGAAAATCGCGAGCGAATACTTTATCCGCTTGTTTCGCGGCTTGTAAATCAGTAATAGAATCTCCAATTACAATATGAAAGTCATTTGTATCACTTAATTTACGGATTAATGATGATTTACATAATCCGCAATGATTTTGGCAATGATCATCACAAGAATGAGGCCATTTAACTGTAATAAACTCTGCTGAAAAGTCTGTTTCATTACAATAAATTTGCTCTTTTGGAATGATTCCTTGTAAGAGTGGATAGACGAAGAAATCCATTCCACCTGATATCACGTAAAAAGAAATGTTATTTTCCTTTACGAATTGTATAAATTCATGAAAACCACTACGGATTTCAGCAGTTTCTATTAAAAATTGAATAATATCATCGTGCAGATTAGTAGGTATTAATTGAAATAATTGAGAAACACCTTCTTGAATGGATAGTTCTTGTGATAAAATTTTATTCTTTACTTCTTCGGCTTCTGGTGGTGCGAATTTTTCCATAATGGACATAATGTTATCATTATTTGTAATCGTGCCATCGAAATCACAAAATACTTGAATACTCATAGTTTCACCTCATGAGAGGGATTTCCCCATATTTGTAGTGCACTATGCAAATTTATGTCGTCTACTTCATGGAGCGGTTTATTTTGCAAAGTAGCATCAATTGCAGTACGGAAAGCTTTACCCCCGCCTTGCGCTCCATTTGGATGTCCGTGTATCCCGCCACCAGCATTAATAACAACATCTTTACCGAAATCTCGTACAATAAAGGGAACGAAACCAGGATGAATACCAGCAGACGGAACAGAAAAGCTCTTCTTGAAAAATGCATCGTCTTCAGTTAAATATTTTGAGATAGCAAGAGCCTCCTCTTTTTCTAGCGCAACACTTCCGTATGGAGATGGGAATAATGAAAAGTCAGCCCCAGCATAACGTAGTAGCTTTCCAAGTAATAATGGAGATGAAACTCCATATAACTTGGATGCTGAATAAGCACCACTTACAGCAGGATGTGCCATAATAGGAACTGGGATTTCATCATCTTCTGCAAGTGATTGTAGTACATCTAGTCCGTAAGCAAATGCGTTAAATAATAGAATATCAGCTCCAGCTTCTACTGCACGTTTTGCATTTTCTTTTAAATCAAAAGTTCGTCCTGTTAAATTTACGGCATATAACGTTTTATGTCCGTATGTTTCGTAGACAGATTGTAAAACTTCTTTTCCGGATACAATGCGTTTCGTAAGTGGTGTTAATGCATTTTCAAATAATATTTCATCATCTTTTACTATATCTACACCACCAATTGCTTGATCGCGTAATTGTGTTTTTAAATACCCAATGTTTCGTCCAATCATTCCTTTAAAAATACTCATTAAAAGGGGACGATCATGCACTTGTAAAAGATTTCGAATACCATCTATCCCGAATTTTGGACCAGGAAAATATTTTTTTAACTCGTCTGAAAAAGTTAAGTCAATTAATTTTACTTCGCCATCAAGTGATAGCTTTCCAAATGTAGTCGTTAAAATCGCTGGTAAATCTGGACTGAAGTTTAATAGCGGATATTCGATTTTAATAATTCCGCGTTTTACTTTTTTACGTAAATACGAATTGGTATGTTCATGTTCAGCTAATTCCTCAACATGAATGACGTTGCCTTTATGCTGCTTTAATTGTTCTTGCAATAAATGTGGCAAATGAGTCCAAGAGCCAATTGTTAAACCGAGTGCAATTTGTTCCGCCTTTTTTTCTAAGTGATGTGAATCATCATGAATTAAATATGTCGCTATAATTCCGCTCATTGTTATAACCTCCTAGTTAAATAAAAAAACCTCTCAGCTAAGGAGAGGTTTTTTTACAACCAGCTCCTTATCTGTCAGCGTAATGCTGCGAGAATTAGCACCGTGTCTACAATTGTAGATCGGTTGCCGGGTTTCATCGGGCTCGTCCCTCCACCTGCTCTTGATAAGAAGTATTTAGAAATGTTTAAATTTTTAAGATAACTGAATTTTGTCAGATATTTTTTATGTTGTCAATTACTTTTTGAAAAAATTCAAATTATCAATTCGATTAATGGCTTCTCGTAATCTATCTTCTGTATGCAAGAGACCAACGCGGACATACCCTTCGCCATGCTCACCAAATCCAACACCAGGAGCAACTGCAACATGTGCTTTTTCTAGTAAAATATCAGAAAATTGCTCAGAGGTATATCCTTTTGGAACAGGAAGCCATGCAAAGAATGACCCTGTTGGAATGTCTACATTCCAACCAATTGAGTGACAAGCTGAAATAAGAGCGTTTCGTCGAGATTCGTAACTATTTACAAGGTCTATTACGCAAGACTGTGAACTTAATAGTGCTTCGCGGGCAGCATCTTGAACTGCACCAAAAATACTAACATACATATGATCTTGTAATAAGTTAATGGTTTCAATGACACTTTCATTTCCTACTGCAAAAGCGATACGCCATCCAGCCATATTGAAAGTTTTCGATAGAGTGTAAATTTCAATACCTGTATTTTTAGCACCGTCTGCTTGTAAGAAACTCACGGGCTTTTGACCATCAAATCCAATAGCGCCGTAAGCAAAATCGTGAACAACTAATATATTATGTTCATTAGCAAAGTTAATGGTTGTATCAAAAAAATCTTTTGATGCAGTAGCACCGGTCGGATTATTTGGATAGTTTAAAAACATTAATTTTGCACGCTCGGCAATAGAGTCATCGATTTTCGTATAATCTGGTAAAAAATTATTTTCTGCAATAAGCGGCATTGTTTCAAATTGTGCTTTTGCTAAAGCAACTCCTGATAAATAATCTGGATAGCCTGGATCTGGAACGAGAATAGTATCACCAGGGTTTGTAAAACAAACTGGTAACTCTACTAATCCAGCCTTTCCCCCAAACAAAATAGCAACTTCTGTTTTTGGATTTACTACTACATCATATTCACGTTGATAGAATGTTGCCACGGCTTCTTTTAAACTTTCATGTCCGCGAAATGGCGGATATTTATGATGAATGGTCTTTTCTGCAGCATCTTGTAAAGCTTTTACGATATGCTGCGGTGTTGGTTGATCTGGATTACCTTGACCTAGATTAATAACATCGTGACCAGCTGCTACGACTTTGTTAACTTTTGCAACAAGTGAAGCGAAAAATTGTGTCGGCAATGATGTTACTATCTCAGAAGGTTGAAATAATTTCATACTTTCCACCTCTTTTGAAAGTTGTTACAATTCTAGTGACAAATGATATAATCTTTCCAGTATTTTGTAAAGAAAAAATAAGAATGGGGCTGACAAAATGAAAGTCGCATGTATTCAAATGGATATTGTTTTTGGAGATGTAGAAAAAAATATTGAGAATGCTAAAAATAAAATAAGCGAAGCTATGAAGGAAAGGCCAGATGTTATCGTCTTACCAGAATTATGGACAACAGGATATGATTTAACAAGACTTTCTGAAATTGCAGATAGGGATGGATTGGAAACGAAAGAAAAGTTAAAAGAATGGTCGAAACAATATGGTGTACATATTGTTGGTGGTTCCATAGCGAAGCAAACGGAACAAGGTGTTACAAATACAATGTATGTTGTAAACAAGGAAGGAGAACTAGTTAATGAATATAGTAAAGTACATTTATTTCAGCTTATGGATGAACATAAATATTTAATAGCTGGTAATGGTACGGGCGAATTTAAGCTAGATGATGTTGAATGCGCTGGAACAATTTGTTATGATATTCGTTTTCCAGAGTGGATGCGTGTCCATACTGTTAAAGGGGCAAAAGTATTATTTGTTGTAGCTGAATGGCCATTAGTTCGTTTAGCACATTGGCGTTTGCTATTGCAAGCAAGAGCAGTTGAAAATCAGTGTTATGTTGTTGCTTGTAATAGAGCAGGAAAGGATCCGAATAATGTGTTTGCAGGTCATTCTTTAATTGTGGATCCTTGGGGTGAAGTTGTAGTAGAGGCGAATGAAGAGGAATCAATTTTATTTGGAGAGCTTGTATTCGAGAAAATTAAAGAAGTACGTAAAGGAATTCCAGTTTTTGCGGATCGTCGTCCAGAATTATACAAATAAAATGTTGACAAGTGATTTTTATTCTTGGTATAGTCTTCAACATAAAGTTAAAAATTCAAAAAATTATATAACTCTTATCAAGAGCAGGTGGAGGGATTTGGCCCGATGAAACCCAGCAACCGACCGTAATACCATTGTGAAATGGGGCGTTTATTACGCCAAAAGGCACGGTGCTAATTCCAGCAGAAAGTAAAACTTTCTGGCAGATAAGAGGGGAGAAGATAAACTTCAAACCTCTTTCTTAGTGAAAAGAGGTTTTTCTGTGTTAGAAAAACCTCTGAATTTAAAAAGGGGGAGAAGACGATGGGATATTATTCATTAACAGAAATAACAGCTGTACAATATGCGAAAGATCATGGCTATTTTGAAGCGAAGGCAAATGTCGTTTGTCATGAAATTGGAGACGGAAACTTAAATTACGTGTTCAAATTAGATGATGGAGAGAAGTCTATTATAATAAAACAGGCACTGCCATATGCGAAAGTAGTTGGTGAAAGCTGGCCATTGTCTATAAAAAGAGCAACGATTGAAAGCAAGGCATTACAAATTTTTGCGCAGTATGTACCGGATTATGTTCCAGTAGTGTACAGTCATGATGAAGAGTTAGCGATAACGGTAATAGAAGACTTATCAAGACTAACAATTACAAGAAAAGGATTAATAGACGGAGAAGAATATCCGCTTTTATCCCAGCATATCGGCCGTTTTCTAGCACATGTTTTATTTTATACTTCAGATTTTGGTTTACAGTCAGAAGAGAAGAGGGTACTAGAAGGTACCTTTGTAAACCCGGACCTTTGTAAAATTACAGAGGATTTAGTGTTTACAGATCCGTTTGGACATTATGATACAAATGATTATGAGCCAGATTTACAGCTCGTGGTTGATGAACTTTGGAGTGATAAAACTTTAAAACTAAAAGTAGCACAATATAAATATAAGTTCTTAACAAGAAAAGAAACTCTTATTCATGGTGATTTACATACTGGTAGTATTTTTTCGTCACCTTCTGAAACGAAAGTGATTGATCCAGAATTTGCGACATATGGCCCATTTGGATTTGACATAGGTCAATTTATTGCAAATCTATTATTAAATGCTTTATCTAGAGAAGAAGAAAAAAGAAGTGTACTATTTTTCCATATAGAAAAGACGTGGAGTTATTTTGTAGAAACTTTTACAAAGTTATGGATTGGAGAAGGTATAGAAGCATATACGAAAGAAAAACAATGGTTACCAATTATTTTGCAAAATATCTTTACTGATGCAGTTGGATTTGCCGGATGTGAACTAATTCGTAGAACAATTGGTTTAGCTCATGTAGCAGATTTAGATGAAATAGAAAATAAAGAAACAAGAATTCAAGCTAAGAAACAAGCGCTATCCTTAGGAAAAGAACTAATAAAATATGAATCTAAAAGTGCTGATATTCAACTGTTTCGAACATTATTTCAACAGACAGTTTCAAGGGGTGTAAAAGCATGAGTACAATCGTTACTGTTCCGAGATCTGTAAGTTGGAAAGGTGATGCAATTGCGGTATTAAATCAAACGAAATTGCCACATAGCACAGAATACAAAACATTAACGACTATTGAAGAGGTTTGGAAAAGTATCATAATGTTAGAAGTACGCGGAGCGCCTGCAATTGGAATTGTAGCTGCATTTGGCTTGGCGCTTGCAGCGAAAAAATATAATACTTTACATATCGAAGAATTTCAAAAGAAGTTTAATAGAGACTGTAACTATTTAGGGACATCACGCCCAACGGCAGTCAATTTATTTTGGGCAATTGATCGTATGAGAGAATCTATTCGAGAGATTACTACAATAAAAGAAGCACAAAAAATATTAGAAGAAGAAGCGCTTCGTATTCAACAGGAAGATGAAAAGGTGTGTCGAAATATTGGGGAATATGCGTTAACATGTTTTAAAGATGGCGATAATATTTTAACAATCTGTAACGCTGGAAGTATCGCAACTGCCAGATATGGAACTGCATTAGCTCCCTTTTATATTGGAAAAGAGAAAGGTGTGCGTTTACATGCATATGCGTGTGAAACGAGGCCAGTTTTACAAGGTGGCCGTTTAACGACGTGGGAATTGAAGCAAGCAAATATTGATGTGACCCTTATTACAGATAATACTGCAGCTCATGCTATTCAAACGAAAGAAATAAACGCGATTATTGTGGGGGCGGATCGAATTGTCGCAAATGGAGATACAGCCAATAAAATAGGGACAATGAATTTAGCTATTTTAGCAAAGCACTTTAATATCCCATTTTACGTTGCTGCTCCACTGTCAACATTTGATGTTACGAAAGAAACTGGAGCCGAAATTATTATTGAAGAAAGAGATGAAACAGAAGTTACGAAAATCTTTGGAAAACAAGTAGCACCAATTGGAACAAATGTTTATAACCCTGCATTTGACGTAACGCCGAATGAATTAATTACAGGTATTATTACTGAGAAAGGGATTTTACGTGGAGACTATAAAAAAGAAATTCTGACATTATTTGAAAGACAAGCTGAAATTTAATAGCTTGTTTTTTTATGCCTAAATGGTCCATTATTCCTTATTTATATAGTGAAAGGAGGAGAGAAAGATGGAAGAATGGATCAGAATGATAGGTAATGTAGGGTTTCCAATTGTTGTAACATTATATTTACTTCACCGTATTGAAAGTAAATTAGATGGGGTAATTGTTGCAATTGAGAAACTCCCGCGGCAATTACTAAAGTACGAAGATCCTCGCGATAAAAAATAAAGTTTGCTCTTCTTGAGCAAACTTTATTTTTTATTGAGCAGTATAACCACCATCGATAATGACAGCTTGACCAGTTATACCTTTAGCTTTTTCACTCGCTAAAAACATAGCATAATCAGCGATTTCTTGTACTTGTAATAAGCGTTTTTGTGGTACAAGTGGATAAATAACATCTTCTAAAACATTTTCAAGTGGTACATTTCGTGTAGTAGCTAAGTCTTGTAGTTGATTACGTACAAGAGGGGTATCGACATAACCAGGGCAAAGGGCATTAACAGTAATACCATGCGTAGCGCCTTCTAAAGCGGCAACTTTTGTTAATCCAATTACGCCATGTTTTGCACTATTGTAGGCAGCTTTTCCAGCAAACCCGACAAGGCCGTTAATAGAAGCGACATTAATAATGCGACCATATTTTTGTTGTTTCATAATCGGAAAGGCATGCTTAATTGCGATAAACGGAGCAATTTGCATAATTTGAATTAGTAGCTCGAACTTTTCAGTTGGAAAGTCTTCAATGGGTGAAACGTGTTGCATTCCTGCGTTGTTAATTAATATATCTAATGAACCGAAATGATCAACTGTTTGAGAAATTGCTGCTGTAATTTCCTCTTCAGATGTAACGTCACATTTTAAACCGATAGCTTGAAAATCTTCATTTTGTAATTGTTCAGCAGCTTCTTTTGCACGTTCTTCAAGCCGATCGGTAATCACAACTTTTGCACCTTCTTTTGCAAAAGCCTTTCCCATTTCATAACCAATACCACTCGCAGCACCAGTTAAAAAGACAACTCGATTTGTAACCATGATGAAAAACATCCCTTCATAATAAAGTTTTCATAGTGCACTATTTAGAGAGGCTACAATGAAATTCCTGCAAACATTTGGAAAAAATATCGTTAGCTATCTTGTTTTGCAAAATAGTCTTTGCTATACTATTTTGTAAAGCAAGATACTTACGCTTATCTATCTTGTAAAACAAGATAGTAGGAGGATTTAAATTATGTCGACAAGTCAAATGCTGAAAGGGATTTTAGAAGGATGCTTACTTGCTATTATTTCTGAAGGCGAAATATACGGTTATGAAATGAGTGAAAAGCTAGCGAAGTATGGTTTTACAATGGCGAGTGAGGGAAGTATTTATCCGTTATTAATACGAATGCAAAAAGAAGGACTAATAACAAGCGTAATGAAGGAATCTCCATCTGGTCCAAAGAGAAAATATTATACATTAACAGAAAAAGGCGAGGAAGCACTTGATGAATTTATGGATCGCTGGGAAACGATGCAAAGTAGTGTAGAACGTCTACTTGAAGGGAAGGGGGGGAAAAATAATGCTATCAAATGAAGCACGAAAGTTTTTATTAGATATGAGATTATTTTTGACGGCAAAGAGTGTAAAAGAAAGTGATATTGAAAACTTTTTAGAAGATGCAGAGTTGCATTTAATAGAAGGTGAGAGTAAGGGGAAGAGTGTAGAAGATATTTTCGGAAGCTCACCGAAAGAATATGCAAATGAACTTGTAAAGGTAATGGAAAAGGATAGATGGGAAACGTGGAAGCAAATTGGTTTTACAGTAATGAATATCGTATCATTTTGGATTATTGCTTCTATCTTAATAGTGAATAACGGAATGTTACAGATTTCACTTATTCAGTGTATCGGTTATAGTTTTTCATTTATTTTAGTTGTTATAGGTCCTAATTTTCTACTTCGCAAAATGACCTTCGTAACAAGCTTTACAAAAACATGGTTTTCTATGTGGTCTCTAGTTATGATTACTCCAATGTTTTTATTAGGAGCTGTTACGATATTAGATGTGATATATCCGACAAAAATGCTCACATTCACCGAAGTGCAAAGTTATATAGTGGCTGGTGGGATTTTTATCATCACAGTAGCTATAAATATATATTTTGAAGGATGGTTTAAAAATTTATATTTAATCATTCCACTTTCAATTATGTTAGTGTTTAAAACATTTACATCGGAAGATCTCGTGCCAATGTTATTTCAAATTATATGTTTATATGGAAGTTTATTTATTTTAATTTTCGTTGAAATTATGATGAAGACGAATAGAAGAGAAGCGGTTTAATAAGGGAGGGATTATTATGAAGATTTCTAAAGAAGGGGAAAAGTTTTTAATCGATACGAAAGTGTATTTAATAACAAAAGGAATTAAAGAAGAAGATGTGGACGCCTTTCTAGAAGATGCAGAGCTTCATTTAATAGAAGGTGAGAAAGAGGGAAAGACGGTAAGTGATATATTTGGTGATTCACCAAAAGAGTATGCGGAAGAATTAGCGAAAGAGATGGAGAAGGATAAAAGCGGGAGTATAAAAAGTATCTTAGGAATGATAATTGGGATAGGTGGATATTGGTTACTTACAAATATTTTATTTGGAAATCCGAATCAACAATTTACATTAACAAATGTACAGTTAATTGGTTATCCAATCGTTTTAATTATTACGATTATTGGAACGATTGTTGCGTTTAGAATTTCTTCTTTTAAAAGTAAATTAGTAGAGTTTGGAATTATTTATGTAATAGTGATGATACCTATTTTATTATTGGTGTTATTAATGTTTATGAATAAATGGTATGGGACGCCAATTTTACAATTGTCGACAATGCAGACATATATATTAGCAGTAACTATATTTTTATTACTTCTTATTGGTGAAGTATATGTTCTTGGTTGGATAGGTGTTGTGGTACTAATTGTTCCTCTTGCAATTATGTTCTTATTTAAAGACTTAGAAGAAAGAAATGTATTTTGGGGAATTGCAAAGATCTTACTTATGTATGGAAGTATATATGGATTAATGAGATGGTCTTTAAAAATTGAAGAAAGAAAAAGTGTGAACTAGAAGTTCAATAAAAAGCGGCTGCTCTGGATATACCAAAAATTATTTCCAAAGAAATATTATATAGGGATTTTTAGAGGGATTACATTTATATTTAGTTGTCTATTTTTATTTCTAGCAGCCGGGATTTGGTTTTTTGATCGGAATAAATTGTTTTAAACAGTAACATGAGGGTTACTGTTTTTTTCTTTGTAATAAAGAGCTTTGTAAAGAGAGGGCTTTTTGTTCTGCAGTTAATAAGGAATGAATATGAACGTTTTCTGGACGAGGGACTATCGGATACATAAGATTTGTTGGAGAAGGATGGTGCTCCGAGCCGGTTGGAGAATGAGGATCTGCATGAGTAAGTTTTCCATGAACACGTCTTGTAAATAAAATATGACCGATTTCGTGAGCGAGCGTATATATATTTTTCATAGGGGCAGCCGAATTTGTTAAAACAATATAGCCGGTAAGTTGCTGTTGTTTTGCTAAAGAGTAAGCGCAGGCAATTACTGCTGTTTCTTTGAAATAATCACTGCCAATATAACAAATATAAAGGTCGCATTCAGGAGCTTCATTTACACATGTTTGGAAAAAGGATGCCAACTTTTCTTGACTTTGAATGGAATTTCTATAACTGATTTCACGGTCAAAAAAACGGAAAAGTTCATTTAATACAATTACTTCTTGAATTTGAAATGTAATGGGGTGCCAAATTGATTCTGCAACAGCTAAATCTTTTGCGATGCGGTCATCAGAAATATCGGCGCCGGGAGTAATGCAAATACATATATTGACGTATGGATCCATAAGGAACACCTCAAATGAAAAAGTTCTTCCTATAATATATGTGGGAAAAAGATGTCATGTATGGATAAACGCCTTCTTTATTGAATATATAGATGACAAGTCGAAAAAATTTCATAGTTCTATAACATGGTGTGGTCGTCTTTTTGATATAGTAAAGGAAAGGGGGAGAATATATGTATACATTAAAAATCGTTTCAGACAGAGAAGCACTTTATCAATTTGCGAGTTATGTAAGAGTTGTACAAGGGGTTGAAGATGTATATGTAGAGGTAGGAGAACCTTTATATGAACATCCTTTAATGAAGTTTTATGTACATATTAAGCTGAAAGAAACATATGAGCAGCATAAAGCGTTACAGGAAATAGCAAGATTAGTAGAATTGGGGCGTTTTACATATGTCCATTATCGTAATGATGAAATTGAGGAAGCTTTTGAAGCTGTAAAATATGAAAGTTTTAAGAAATAAAGGTGAAAAAAAGGAGGCGAAAGCTTCTTTTTTTCTTTAAAATTACATGAACAAAAAGAGAAAAATTTTGTTATGATAAGGGAGGTTAGGGAAAGGGGGATTTACATATGGGGTATATTGAAGAGTTACGCAAAGTCGTTGGTACAAGGCCGCTTATTCTCGTAGGATCAGCAATCATTATATTAAATGATAATCAAGAAGTATTGCTTCAATATCGTTCAGATACATATAATTGGGGTGTACCTGGTGGGGCGATGGAACTGGGCGAAACGACAGAAGAAACTGCACGTAGAGAGTTATTTGAGGAAACGGGGTTAACTGCAAAAATAATGCAATTTCTTGGTGTTCTATCAGGAAAAGAAGTATATTTCCGTTATCCGAATGGCGATGAAATTTTCAATGTCATTCATCTGTATCAGGCACATCATGTGAGTGGGGAATTAAAGCTCGATCATGAAGGGTTGAAACTCCGATATTTTCCAGTAGATAAGTTGCCAAAATTGAATGAAACGACAGAGAAAATTTTACAAAAGTTTTTATATGCACTGACAGAATAGAAGGTTAATTCCTTCTATTTTTATTATATGAAATATTTTGATTTTTTAGTATGTTTATAGTATGATAGTTATAGATATACATCTTATGGAAGTTCACCTAAAAACTTACTAGGGTACATAAGAGAGGGGCAAGTACAAAATGCATAATGTTGTTATTACAGCTGCAGTTCGTTCGCCAATTGGAACTTTTGGAGGAGCGCTAAAAAATGTAACGCCAGTAGAATTAGCTGTTCCTGTACTTCAGGAAGCTGTAAAACGAGGCGGGGTAGAACCACATGAAGTTGATGAAGTAATTTTAGGTCATTGTATTCAAAGAACTGATGAAGCAAATACGGCGAGAACAGCTGCATTAGCGGCAGGATTTCCTGACACAGTTACGGGATATACAATCCAACGTCAATGTTCTTCAGGTATGCAAGCAATTATGTCAGCTGCAATGCAAATCCAATTAGGTGTAAGTGATGTTGTTGTTGCAGGTGGAGTAGAAGCGATGAGTTCGAGCCCTTATGCATTGAAACAGCACCGCTGGGGACAACGTCTACAGCACGGAGAAATTCGTGACACGGTGTGGGAAGTGTTAGAAGATCCGATTCACCATATTATGATGGGTGAAACAGCGGAAAATTTAGTTGAACAATATGAAATTACAAGAGAGGAACAAGATGAAGTTGCTCTTCGCAGTCATACATTGGCACTGAAGGCAATCGAGTCTGGACACTTTGACGATCAAATTGTTCCTATTACAATAAAAGAACGTAGAAAAGAAGTAGTATTTTCGCAGGATGAGCATCCACGTGCAGATATTACAGCGGAAAAATTAGCAGGGTTAAAACCAGCATTCCGTAAAGATGGATCTGTAACTGCAGGTAATGCATCTGGCCTGAATGACGGAAGTGCAGTTCTAGTATTAATGAGCGAAGAAAAAGCGAAAGAAAAAGGCTTACAACCGTTAGCTAGAATTGTTGGATATTCAGTAGCTGGAGTAGACCCGAAAATTATGGGTATTGGACCAGCACCAGCAATCCGAAAAGGATTAGAGAAAGTAGATTGGTCATTAGAAGATGCAGATTTACTTGAAATTAATGAAGCTTTCGCGGCTCAATATTTAGCTGTAGAGAAAGAGTTAGGCTTAGACCGTGAAAAAGTGAACGTAAACGGTAGTGGCGTAGGACTTGGGCATCCAATTGGTTGTACAGGGGCTCGTATTACAGTAAGTTTAATTCACGAATTAAAAAGACGTGGTTTAGAAAAAGGAATTGCCTCTTTATGCGTTGGTGGCGGTATCGGGGTTGCCTTATTTATAGAAGCACTATAAAAAAGAAGCAGCTATTGCTGCTTCTTTTTTTACGACTTAAATAGATGATGGAATAATCGATCGCGATTTTCAAAGAAAAGTTTCGTCGTTTGGTAATGCTCAGTTTCTTCTAATGTGGATTCGTGAATTCCCTCTTGTGTTAAAGAGTATATAGTAGATTCAGGGTAAGCCATTAAAATAGGAGAATGCGTCGCAATAACAAATTGTGAACCTTGTTCCGCTAGCTCATGCATTCGAATGAGCATGGAAAGTTGTCTCATCGGTGATAAAGCTGCCTCAGGCTCATCTAAAATGTATAAACCTTGTCCTGAAAAACGGTTCATAAATAAGGAAAAGAATGATTCACCGTGAGATTGTTCGTGTAGTGAAACGCCGCCGTAAGATTTTATAGCATCTATTTCATCAATATAAGAAGCAACGTTATAAAATGATTCAGCGCGAAGAAAGAAACCGTCGTTTGGTGTATTGAAACTTTTGGAAATTCGAAGGTATTCATGTAAAGATGAATGTGAATCGTTTGTGCTAAAGCGGAAATTCTTCGTTCCACCTTCTGCATTAAAACCTAACGCAATTGCAATTCCTTCAAGTAATGTTGATTTACCTGTTCCGTTTTCTCCAATAATGAATGTTACATTTGGATGGAAAGCTAGTGACTGTAATGTTCGAATAGCGGGTAAACAGTAAGGATATACGGAAAAACTAGGGATATTTTCTTTTTTTAATGTGACATTTTGTAAAAAGGGTACGTCAATCAATATATAAACCTCAATTCATAACGGATTTTGAATTTAAAAAGGCAGCAAATAAAAGTGTTAATGACACCTGAATCCCTTCTTGTTTTTTGAATATTTTATGTGGATTATATCATTTAAACTATCATATTCCAATGTGAAAATAAATATTGCATGAAGATCCATTCTCTCGTTATGATATATGGTATTCTATTGAAAATGTGAGAAGGAGTTAAAGTATGCCGTTTACATTTGCACATCCAGCAGCAGTTCTTCCTTTTGCGAAAAAGCATTCTAAACATATTTCAGTAACGGCTCTTATATTAGGTAGTATGGCGCCTGACTTTGAATATTTTTTACACTTTAGACCCTATGGTGTTATTGGCCATACATGGCTTGGGTTCTTATATTTAAATTTACCGCTTGTATTTCTACTCGCATACATATATCATTACATTTTAAAAAAGCCGTTTATAACGCATTTGCCTAAACCGTTTGCTGGTTATTATTCATATGCAATAGATGAGAGGTGGGGGCTACATACCTGGAAAGAATTCTTTGTATTTTGCTATTCTGCATTATTCGGTATGCTCACGCATGTCGTTTGGGATGCATTTACTCATAATACAGGCTATTTCGTTATGAAAATACCATTGTTACAAATTGAATTACGCAGTATTCCATTGTATAAATATATGCAACATGGGAGTACATGTGTTGGCTTATTATTGCTATTATACGTACTATGGAAGTATAAAGATGAAACAGGGAAAGATATGATTGTAGCTTTAGAAAAAAGAAAGTATTGGGTTTCTATAATCATTGTGACAGCTTTTATATTTATCGTGCATGCGTTCTTAGATCCTTATTTTCATATTTTCCAAATTGGAGGTATAATAGTATCTGGACTGACAAGTTCATTTTGTGGAATTGTCATTGTTTCTATAGTTTACAAAGCAAGGGACTAATTTTATATTCATGAATGATAGCGTTAGGAGAAATGAAATGATGAAAGCATGGAAAAGTATTTTTGTTTTATGTAGTTTTCTTCTTATGTTAAGTGGTTGCTTCCATCAAGAAGAAAAGAAAGCTGAACCGAAGAAGAAAGAATCTATTCCTGAAACGAAAGAATATGGTGGGCGTGAGCTGAAAAAAGTAGGACAAAAAGTGAAAGAAACAGGATGGGGTACTTTCAAGTTAGAGCAGATGCATTCTGTGAATCAAACATTTGAAGTAGCGCCAATGAAAATTTACGTACAAGATGTGAAAGTAATCTCTTTATCACAAATGAGTGAAAAGGCAAAAAATACATTGAAAGTATACACGGCACTAACTCCTGAAGAAGTAAAACGTAGATTAGGGGATAAAGTAAGCCAAGAAGATGCAGAATTATATGCATCGCTAAGTGGAACAGAAATTAGTAATACAATTCGTTACGTTGAGATTACATATAAAGTGGAGAATAGCGGAAATAAAAATATGCAATTTTTCTCTATGAATGATGTTATGATTAATGGTAAGCAACATTTTAAAGTAGCCACTCAAAACTTTTTATATGACGAAGATACGTTAGTTGGTACAAAAAATGTATCAAGAGAAGACTATAAGCCTGGTGAAACAAGAGATGGTATTATTGGTTTAATACTTGACGATGGAAAAGACAAGGTAAAGGATATTCAGTTTACAACTGATGATTTACTTGCAGGAGATTCAGAAACACAAGATGTTGTAAAAGAGCCACAAACGTTTAACATCTCACTAAAATAATGTAAGACAAAACAGTCAGCATTCAAATATTATGCTGACTGTTTTTTTATTTCTTTTATGTATAAATCTACATTTTGAAAAGGCACCTTAATTTTAAACGCATCTTTTTGTTCATTAAATTGCTTTTCATTGTAGGGACCGAAACGTTTATTGTGCTTTACGTCAATAATCCAATAATGTTCACTTTTTCTATTTGCAATTGCTGCGTCAGGGTTATTTGGATCTGATTTTTCCTCAGTTTGTTTTGCAATAATGTATTTATCATCCCAAGCAATGTCTGTAATTTTTGCAGGGATGTATTGTGTGGCATATACAGCATCTTGCGAGGGGAAAAGTTCAAATGCATTTCCAGAAGTACGTATGAGTTCGTATTCATCGTTAACCGTATAAGTTAAGTGACTTGTGTTTCCTGCACAACCAGTTAATAGGAAGGCGACGAATAGGATTATCCATTTTTTCAATATGGGAACCTCCTTTATAATGCTATTGTAACAAATTGTACAAGAAAAGTAAGAGAAACGCTAGTTTACAATGTTTTTTAGAAGTGGTACGATGAGACGGGTAAAGAAGGAAATGAAGGAGTCGACATAAAATGAAGTTAAAGATGCATCGTCCAGCGCTTGTAATGAATCGCATAGGTGCTTCCCTAATTGACATGTTTTTAATCTCGGTTATGTATGGTGCAGTAGTAGCTATTATGACCGGAAACTATAGTGCTATGTTTAAGCGCTTTAATATAAGCTTAGGTGATTTTAGATATGATTTCGCAGTAGTTTTCATATTAATGGCGATATATTTTATTGTATTACCCTTTCTTTGGAACGGTGTAACTCTTGGTAAAAAGGTAACGAGAATAAAATTAATTTCATTGAAGAGTGAAAAGCTAACGTTGCAAACATTAATTATAAGATTTTTTGTAGTGTTATTACCGAACGTATTGCTATTAGGAATTCCATTAATATGTAATGTATATATGATGTTGTTCCGCAAAGATAATTGTGGTTTTCAGGATTTAATGACAAAAACGAAAGTAATAAGTCTTGTATAATGAAAAAAGACCTTTTTATATATAAAAGGGTCTTTTTGATTTTATAAGTATATTGGGAATGTTTACAGTAAGGAAAAGCTAAAATGTGTCATTTCCATTTATAATCGATTGAAAATTAAGAAAATGGTATAATGATTAAAAATAATATCTTTATTAAGCTATATTGGAGCTGAGTAAAATTTCACTTTATATAATAAGGGGGAAGTTAAAATGACAGGAGGAAGCATAATTTTTTGGGGTATTCTCATTTTTATCGGTCTAGTTTTTGATCAGCGTAATAGTAAGAAAAAAGAAGGATAAAAAGTAAGCGTTCACAAATAAAATAGCGATTTTTCTTGCTTGCAGATTATTCTTATAAAGGAGTATACTGAATGACGGTAAGACTTATAGAAGGGGTAATGAAAATGAAGCTTGCAGGAAAAGTTGCTATCGTAACTGGCGGTGGCATCGGTATTGGACGTAATACAGCTCTTTTGTTGGCTAAACAAGGCGCAAAAGTTATTGTGACGGACATTGATCAAGAGAGTGGACAAGCAACAGTGGAGGAAATTATGAATCTAGGCGGAGAAGCACTTTTTGTATCCTATGATATGGGAAAGCAAGGAGATTGGCAACGCGTTATTAGCATTACTTTGAATGCATTCAGTCGCATTGATATGCTTTTTCAAAATGCTGGTTTATATAAAATAGATTCTATTTTTTCTCGCCAACAAGAGAACGATTCCAATGTACTTTGTATTAATGACGTTTGGATAGAGATAAAACAATTAACGTCATCTTTTATGAAACAGCAAGAAGAAGTGGTGCTTAGTGATTTACCGATTTTCGGTATTATTAGCACGAAAGGACAATCATTTCATACAGTAGAAGCCCTAGTATAATAATGAAAACCGCCCTCAATATATGTGGACGGTTTTTTTGTATGTGTATAGTAAAGATAAATTTTTTAGCGAATACGTTGTTCAGTTTGGTTATCAAAGAAATGCGCTTTATTCATATCAAATGCTAATTTAATTTGGTCACCAGGTGAAAACGTATGTCTTGCATCTACACGTGCTGCAAAATCTTGATTTCCAAGTTTCATATATAAAATGGATTCAGCACCTAATAATTCAGCGACTTCAATTTTTGTTGTGAAGGCAGTAGATTGCGAAGCTTCTAAAAATAGTAGTTCATCATGAATGTCCTCTGGGCGAATACCTAAAACAATTTCCTTATTTACATAGCCTTGTTCACGTAGCATCTTCATTTTTCCTTCAGATACTTTAATTTTTATAGTATTATCTATAACGAAATCGGTTTCAGTCAATTTACCACGGAAGAAATTCATCGCTGGTGAGCCGATAAATCCACCCACGAAAATGTTTTCTGGTGTTTCGTATACTTCTTTTGGAGTTCCAATTTGTTGGATTTTTCCATCCTTCATAACGACAAGACGCGAAGCCATAGTCATTGCTTCTGTTTGGTCATGTGTTACATAAATTGTTGTTGTTCCCAGGCGATGATGTAGCTTAGAAATTTCTGAGCGCATTGCAACACGGAGTTTAGCATCTAAGTTTGATAATGGTTCATCCATTAAGAAAACTTTTGCATCTCGAACGATTGCTCTACCTAACGCAACACGTTGGCGCTGTCCACCTGATAATGCTTTCGGTTTTCTATCTAAATATTGTTCAAGTCCTAAAATTTTTGCTGCATCTTTCACACGACGATCGATTTCATCTTTTGGTATTTTTCGAAGTTTTAATCCAAATGCCATATTATCATATACACTCATATGTGGATAAAGAGCGTAGTTTTGGAATACCATTGCGATATCTCGATCTTTTGGAGGAACATCATTCATTAGTTTACCATCAATTGAAAACTCGCCTTTTGAAATATCTTCAAGTCCAGCTACCATTCGTAATGTTGTAGATTTTCCGCATCCAGAAGGACCGACAAATACGATAAATTCTTTATCTTGAATGTGTAAATTAAAATCAGTTACAGCTGTTACGTTATTATCATATATCTTATAAATGTTTTCTAATTTAAGTTCTGCCATGGTATTTCCCCCTAGAAATAATTATGCAAACGTTTTCTTTGAATTCATTATAAACGAATAGATTCAAAAAATAAATAAAAAAATAAAACGTTTTCATTTATTGGAGAGTTATTAGTAATTTTCATATGTTTTCTTAGAAAAAGAACAATAAAAATTGTAAGCGCTATTTTAAATTGAGATAGAATCTGTTATCATTCATTAATGAAAACGTTTGCGCCTTGAAAAAGAGAAAAATGAATGAAATGGGGTAGCATAATGGAAAAACAATGGTGGAAAGAAAGCGTAGTATATCAAATTTATCCTCGTAGCTTTATGGATAGTAACGGTGATGGTATAGGAGATCTTCAAGGGATTATTTCAAAGCTAGATTACTTAAAAGAATTAGGGATTGATGTGATTTGGTTATCACCAGTCTATGAATCTCCAAATGATGATAATGGTTATGATATAAGCGATTATTGTAAAATTATGAACGAGTTCGGAACAATGGAAGATTGGGATGAGCTATTACATGAAATGCATGAACGCAATATGAAACTGATGATGGATTTAGTTGTTAATCATACATCTGATGAACATAATTGGTTTATTGAATCACGTAAATCAAAAGATAATAAATATAGAGATTACTATATATGGCGTCCTGGAAAAGAAGGGAAAGAACCGAACAACTGGGGAGCTGCTTTTAGTGGATCTGCATGGCAGTATGATGAAATGACGGATGAATATTATTTACATCTGTTTTCTAAAAAACAGCCAGATTTAAACTGGGATAATGAAAAGGTAAGACAAGATGTTTATGAGATGATGAAGTTTTGGTTAGAAAAAGGAATTGATGGATTCCGCATGGATGTTATCAATTTTATATCTAAAGAAGAAGGGCTACCAGCTGTTGAAACAGATGAAGATGGTTATGTTTCAGGTCATAAACATTTTATGAACGGTCCAAACATTCATAAATATTTACATGAAATGCATGAAGAAGTATTATCGCATTATGATATTATGACGGTTGGTGAGATGCCAGGTGTAACGACAGAAGAAGCCCAACTGTATACTGGAGAAGAACGAAAAGAGTTGCAAATGGTATTCCAATTTGAACATATGGATTTAGATTCAGGAGAAGGTGGAAAGTGGGATGTAAAACCATGCTCACTTCTTACTTTAAAAGAGAATTTAACAAAGTGGCAAAAAGCATTAGAGCATACAGGATGGAATAGCCTTTATTGGAATAATCATGATCAGCCTCGCGTTGTATCTCGTTTTGGTAATGATGGAATGTATCGCATTGAATCAGCAAAAATGTTAGCGACAGTTCTTCATATGATGAAAGGAACGCCATATATTTATCAAGGAGAAGAAATCGGAATGACGAACGTCCGATTTGAGTCGATTAATGAATATCGAGATATTGAAACGTTAAATATGTATAAAGAAAAAGTGATAGACCATGGTGAAGATATAGAAAAAGTAATGGAATCTATTTATATAAAGGGCCGTGATAATGCTAGAACTCCGATGCAGTGGAATGATCAGAATCACGCTGGATTTACAAAAGGTGAACCTTGGATTACTGTAAATCCTAACTATAAAGAGATTAATGTGAAACAAGCAATTCAAGATGAAGGTTCAATTTTTTATTACTATAAGAAATTAATTGAACTACGCAAAAATAATGAAATAGTTGTATATGGATCATATGATTTAATATTAGATAATGACCCTTCTATTTTTGCTTATGTAAGAACATATAGAGATGAAAAACTACTTGTCATTGCAAACTTTACTGCGGATGAAAGTGTATTTGAAATGCCTAAGGATATTGGTTATAGTGAATCAGAGTTATTTATACACAATTACGATGTAGAAATCGGATCGATAGATAACATTTCATTACGTCCGTATGAAGCGATAGTATTCAAATTGAAATAAGAAAAAGCCTTATGCCACTTCAAACTTGGCATAAGGCTTTTTGGATTACCATTTTAATATGGAGAATCCATATGGAGGAAGTGTAACTTGTAATACACTTGCTTCCGCTGAAAATTCTTCGTTTGTATAAATATTAATTATTTTCTTACCAGTAACATGAAGAGGGAGTGAAACTGTAACTTCACTATTAGTAGGGTTTAAAACGAAAAAGATAGTTTCATCCTCATATGTTTTCGTATAAGAAATATAATTATGTTCATCATTTGTTTCGATGAATTGAAAAGTACCATGTCCTCCAAATGCTTTATGTTCTTTACGTAATAAAATCAATGTTTGTATATGGGTAAATAATGCATGATCTTGTTCTTTAGTATCCC
Source organism: Bacillus sp. M13(2017) (assembly GCF_002218325.1). Lineage (NCBI taxonomy): Bacteria > Bacillati > Bacillota > Bacilli > Caryophanales > Bacillaceae > Bacillus > Bacillus sp. M13(2017). The sequence goes on from NZ_KZ268500.1 coordinate 789,655, forward strand.
AAATCATACATTTACGGCAATCAGGGTCCATGCCGCCATCCATACCAATTTCATCCCCGTAATAAATACAAGGAGAGCCGATGAAAGAAAGATGGAATACATAGAGCAATTTCAACTTATTTTTATCTCCGTTGCATGTTGTTAAAATTCTTGGAGTATCATGGCTGTCTAATAAATGAAATGCTGCTTCATTTACATTCATAGAGTAGGAATGTAGAGATTCTGTAATTTGCTTCGTGAATTCACTTGCTTTAATGGAATCGTTAGCAAAGTAAGAAAGTAGAGCGTTTGTAACAGGATAACTCATGACAGCATCAAATTGATCGCCTTGTAGCCACGGAAGGGCATCGTGCCAAATTTCTCCCAAAATATATACTTCAGGATTTAGTGTCTTTATTTCAGTTCGGAATTCTCTCCAAAAGTTGTGATCGACTTCATTGGCGACATCAAGGCGCCAGCCATCTATATTGAATTCGCGTACCCAATAACGTCCTACTTCAAGTAAGTATTCTTTTACATCTGGATGAGCTGTATTTAATTTAGGCATATACGGTGTAAAGGCGAAAGTATCATAATTTGGAAGTGGTTCGGTTATAATCGGGAATTCATGAATGTGGAACCACTCTTTATATGCGGACTTCTCACCATTCTCTAGTACGTCTTGAAATTTCTCGAAAAAGTATCCACTATGATTAAACACAGCATCGAGCATTACTTTTATACCGTGCTTATGACATTCTTCAACGAGCTCTTTAAAAGTTTCTTTCGTCCCAAATTGTGGGTCAATTTCCATATAGTCAATTGTGTCATATTTATGGTTTGAATGAGCTTTGAAAATAGGTGTGAAATATATTCCGGAAATGCCAAGGTTAACAAGGTAATCAAGGTTTTGAATAACACCAGCAAAATCTCCTCCGAAAAAATTAGTTGTAGTTGGATTCGCACTTCCCCAAGGAAGGGTGTTTTCTGGATTCAGCGTACTATCGCCATTAGCGAATCGTTCAGGAAAAATCTGATACCAAATGGTGTCTTTAATCCAAGATGGTGCTTTGAATACATCATCTGCATGAATAAATGGAAAACAGAAAAAGTTACCAACATCATCATTTGGAATGCTAGAAAAAAATCCTCGCTCTGCATAAATAAGAGTGTCTGTTTCAGATTTTAATTCAAATCCATAACGTAAGCGCTTAAATTTCGGTTCGATTGCAATGGACCAATAATCAAATAATGCAGTAGAACCCGTTTTTTTCATGGGTGTACTTGATGATATCCATTTCCCGTCTTTCCATTCGTAAGGATCACCGTAAATAAGATTGGCGCATTGAACATCATCTCTCTTAGTACGTACTCGGATGTGAATTGTTTGTTCATCATAAGCGTATGCATAATTATCTTTCGGCCTATGATAAATGGCTTCTTTAAACATATAGAAAATCCCCCTTCAATATCTCTATACATAGTATTCCCTTAAGTGTAATAATAAAGCCTATATTGCAAACGATTGCCTTTCTCGTAGCTTTAATATTGCTTATAAGAGTAGTATTCATTTCATATAAAGTCAATGTATAAAGAGTATAATGACATAATTTTTAAATTAATATTTGCAAAATGAATAAAAGAATGTATAATGATAGACAAATAGCGCAAACGTTTTCATAGATTGAGATATTGTTTGCGCTTCAATTAAACTATTAAATGCAAACGTTTTCAGTTACTGAGGTACATAGACAATTTAGGGAGGTTTTTGGGATGAAGAAAGCATTATCATTATTAACGGTTTCAGCATTATCTATTGGTATGTTATCTGCATGTGGACCGAAAGATTCAGGGAAAAAAGAGGAAAGTAAAGCGAAAAAAGATTATGATCTTCTTGTTTGGGAAGATGATAAAAAAGGTGTTGGTTTAGAAGCAGCAGTGAAAAGCTTTGAGGAAAAATATAAAGTAAAAGTAAAAGTTGTTGAAATGCAAATGACAGATCAAGTGAAGAAGTTACGCCTTGATGGGCCAGCGGGGACTGGACCAGATGTTGTAACATTGCCACACGATCAAATCGGAAATGCAGTAACAGAAGGTTTACTTTCTGAAGTGAAAGCAGATGATGCTGTAAAGAGTAAATTTACTGATTCATCAATAAAAGCACAGACATATAACGGAAAATTATATGGTTTACCAAAAGCAATTGAGACGCCAGTCTTTATTTACAATAAAAAACTAATGCCAAAAGCGCCAGAAACGATGGACGAGCTGTTTAACTTCTCAAAAGAATTTACGAAAGATGGCAAGTACGGATTTTTAGCATTAGGAGATAACTTCTACTTTGCTAATGCATTTATGGCAGGTATGGGCGGTTATGTATTTGGTGAAAAAGATGGAAAGCCAAATGCAAGTGATGTTGGATTAAATAATAGCGGAGCAGTACAAGGTGCTGAATATCTTCAAAAATGGTACAAAGAAAAATTATTCCCGAAAGGTATTATCGGTGAATCAGGTGGGCCTGCTGCTGATGGGTTATTCAATGAAGGAAAAGCAGCATCTATCATGAATGGCCCATGGGCGTTCCAAGCAATGGAAAAGAACGGAATTGATTATGGCGTTGCTCCAATGCCGAAATTACCAAATGGTCAACCAATGAAAACGTTCGTTGGGGTTAAAGGGTGGCATGTAACTAGTTTCTCTAAACAAAATGATTTAGCTACAAAATTCACTGAGTGGGTAACAAATGAAGAAAACGCAAAAATTCGATTTGAAAAAACAAAAGAAATTCCTCCAGTAAAATCAGTAATGGAAGATCCAATTATTAAAGATAACGAAGCTGCAAAAGCAGTTGCAACGCAATCTGAAAATGGAATTCCAATGCCAAACATTCCAGAAATGCAAGAAGTTTGGAAACCAGCTGGAGATGCGCTTCAATTAGTTGTTACAGATAAAGAGGCACCAAAAACGGCGCTTGATAGTGCAGTGAAACAAATTAAAGGTAATATTGAGGCAAATCATAACAAGAAAAAATAAGGTGAAATTCGTGCCTCTAATATGAGAGGCACGAATTCTCTCCCTTCCATGTAGGAAGAAAAAAGGGGGAAGGAACATGCAAACATCTATGGAACCAGCAAATGGGTTGAATCATTCTAAGCATAGGAAAATGGCAACCATGTTATCAATCATTCCAGGCGTGGGCCAAATGTATAATAAACAATTTGTAAAAGGTCTTATTTTTCTAGTATTAACAGGTTCATTTATTGTAGCCTTTGCTGATTTATTAAATATGGGATTATGGGGTATTGTAACGCTTGGTACAGAAGTTCCACGTGACCATTCTGTCTTTCTATTAGTAGAAGGAATCTTGGCCCTTATCGTTATCGCTTTTGGACTCGGCATATATGCATTTAACTTATATGATGCATACCAAAATGGAAAGAAACGTGATATCGGAACACCGTTAAATTCTGTAAAAGAGCAATACCGTAATTTGTTAGATCAAGGTTTTCCTTATTTAATGGTTTCACCAGGTTTTCTACTACTTATCTTTGTTGTCGTATTTCCAATCATCTTCGTAGTTTTAATTGGATTTACAAACTATGATTTATATCATTCTCCTCCAGCTAAATTAGTAGATTGGGTGGGCTTTAAAAACTTTATTGATATTTTCACTTTACCGATGTGGAGAGAGACATTTGTAAGTGTATTCTCTTGGACTGTCATTTGGACATTCGTTGCAACAACATTACAAGTTGCGCTTGGTATTTTCTTAGCGATTATCGTAAATCAGCCCGGTATTAAAGGAAAGGCGATTATTCGAACAATCTTTATTTTACCGTGGGCTGTTCCAGCATTCGTATCTATTCTTGTGTTCTCTGGTATGTTTAATGAAACATTCGGAGCGATTAACAATCAAGTATTAGCTTTATTCGGAATTGAAAAGATTGCTTGGATGACAGATCCATTTTGGGCGAAGATTGCTTTAATTATGATTCAAACGTGGCTTGGGTTCCCGTTTATCTTTGCGATGACAACAGGTATACTGCAATCGATTCCGGGAGAATTATATGAAGCGGCTACAGTAGATGGAGCGACAGCTTGGCAACAGTTTCGTAAAATTACATTGCCACTAGTGTTATACGCAACAGCGCCAATATTAATTACGCAATATACGTTTAACTTTAATAACTTTAGTATCATCTATCTATTTAACGGTGGAGGTCCTGCTGTAGCTGGACAAGACGCAGGTGGAACGGATATTTTAATTTCATGGATTTATAAGTTAACGATGACTTCAGCGCAGTACGGAAAAGCAGCAGCTCTTACAATGATATTATCGTTAATCGTTATTACAGTTGCGTTATGGCAATTTAAGAGAACAAAATCATTCCAAGAAGAGGATATGATGTAAATGAATATTAAAAGACAGAAGATGTTACGTCTCTCATTAAGTTATTTAGTTATTTTCGTAATGTGTGCCATCATTTTCTATCCGTTATTATGGATTATTGGCTCATCGTTTAATCCGGGTGATAGTTTATCTGGATCAAGTATTATTCCACAAAATGCAACGTTAGATCATTATCGTAAGTTATTAGATCTAGAGAATAGTAATTACTTACTATGGTATAAAAACACATTAAAAGTAAGTGTTTTAACGATGATTTTCTCAGTGTTAGCAATTAGCTTTACTGCTTATGCATTTTCGAGATATCGTTTTGTTGGAAGAAAAAATGGTTTATTAACATTTTTAATTCTGCAAATGATTCCAAACTTTGCAGCGTTAATTGCTCTATACGTATTAGCTCAATTAACAGGATTAATTGATACACATCTTGCATTAATTTTAATTTATGTAGGCGGGGCCATTCCGATGAATACATGGCTTATGAAAGGGTATTTTGATACGATTCCGAAAGAACTGGATGAATCAGCTCGTATGGATGGAGCAGGACATTTTCGTATTTTTTGGCAAATCATTATGCCACTTGCAAAGCCAATCGTAGCGGTTGTAGCGTTATTTACTTTCATTGGTCCGTTTACAGATTTCATTTTAGCGAGTATTATTTTGCGAACACCAGAAAATTATACTTTAGCAGTTGGATTATATGAAATGGTTGCGAAAAAATTCGGTAATGAATTTACAACGTTTGCAGCGGGTTCTGTGTTAATTGCAATCCCAATTTCAATTTTATTCCTATCACTACAAAAATACTTTATTTCTGGTTTAACAGCTGGAGGTACAAAAGGATGAAAAATGGGACATTACGTCCCATTTCTCTTTTCATCTCCCTATAAATAAGTTTATAGGGAGATGAAAAGAGATTTGACATCACATGTGAAAAGAAGTGAAATAAATAGTATATTATAGTATAGGAAAAAATAGCTATATCCCTTACAATACATGAAGAGGGAGAATAGGATTAGTTTTGCAAGATATAAGAAATGAAAGTTTATGACTTGCAATGAGTGCGAGATAAAATATATGAAAAATGGCAGAGAAATGAGAGGAGGGGATTTTTATGACAGTTACAATTAAAGATGTGGCGAAGCAAGCGAATGTTGCACCATCAACAGTTTCTCGTGTAATTGCTGATAATCCAAGTATAAGTGAAAAGACAAAGCGCCGTGTTAGGAAAGTGATGAGTGAATTAGGGTATCATCCCAATTTAAATGCGAGAAATCTTGCGAACCAAACGACGAAGACACTTGGTCTTGTTATGCCAAGTTCTGCAAGTAAAGCTTTTCAAAATCCATTTTTCCCAGAAGTTATAAGAGGGATTAGTTCATTTGCACACGTAGAAGGTTATGCGCTTTACATGTCGACAGGTGAAACGGAAGAAGAAATTTTTAATGGTGTCGTAAAGATGGTACAGGGACGCCAAATTGGTGGCATTATTCTTTTATATTCAAGAGAGAATGATCGGATTATTCAATATTTACATGAACAAAATTTCCCGTTTGTTTTAATAGGAAAACCATATGATCGAAAAGATGAAATTACATATGTAGATAATGACAATTATACAGCTGCAAGAGAAGTGGCAGAATATTTAATTTCATTAGGGCATAAGCAAATCGCGTTCATTGGTGGTGGATCAGATTTACTTGTAACGAGAGATCGTTTAGCTGGTATGAGTGATGCCTTGAAATTAGCAGACATTGTATTACCAAAAGAATATATTTTACATTTTGATTTTTCGAGGGAAAGTGGTCAACAAGCCGTTGAGGAATTAATGGGACTGCAGGAACCGCCGACGGCAATTATGGCAACGGATGACTTAATTGGACTTGGTGTGTTAAGTGCTCTTTCTAAAAAAGGATTCGTTGTACCGAAGGATGTTTCTATTGTAAGCTTTAATAATGCTTTATTATCAGAAATTGCAAGCCCTCCACTTTCAACAGTTGATGTGAATATTTATCAGCTAGGATATGAGGCAGCAAAAGCATTAGTTGATAAAGTAGAGAATGCAGAATCCACTGCAAAGTGTATCATTATTCCTCATAAATTACTAAAACGTCAAACTTGTGATCATTATGCATAAAAAAAGCTAAGAGTTTAACTCTTAGCTTTTTTCTTTAGAAAGGCTTCTAATCGGTCGCAGCCTTCTTTTAAAGTTTCGATACTATACGCATAGGACAAGCGAAGGTAGCCTTCACCGTATTCAGAGAATGCTGTTCCAGGAACTACAGCTAGTCCTGCTTCTTTAACAAGATTAAGTGCAAAATCAAATGATGAAGATGTCAAATGACCAACATATGGGAATAAATAAAATGCACCTGTTGGCTTTTCAACTGTTAATCCCATTTGAGTGAGTCTATTATATACGTAATCACGGCGTTTTTTATATTGGTGGCGCATCATTTTAGGTGCGTCTTTAGCCGCTGTTAATGCTTCAATTGCAGCGTATTGAGCGATTGAAGTAGCGCACGTTACGTTGTACTGATGAACTTTTAATATGTGTCCTGCTAAATAGCTTGGTGCAAATAAAAGTCCAACACGCCAGCCGGTCATAGAATGTGATTTAGATAAACCGTTAATGACAATTGTCTTTTCACGCATTTCTGGGAAATGGGCGATAGATGTATGCTTTTGTTCATATACAAGCTCGCTATAAATTTCATCTGAAAGGACGAAAATATTTTTATCTTTTAAAACATCTACAATATCTTTTAATTCTTCGGTGGATAAAGTTACACCAGTTGGGTTAGAAGGATACGGTAGTACGATACATCTTGTTTTTTCTGTAATAGCATTTTTAAGCACTTCAGCTGTTAAACGAAATCCAGTTTCACGAACATCTACAAAAATAGGCGTTGCACCGCATAATCGAATAATAGGTTCGTAGCCTGGATAAATAGGAGCAGGTAAAATTACTTCTGTTCCTGGCTCTAAAATCGTTCGGAATGCAACATCAATTGCTTCGCTAGCACCGATTGTAACGATGGTTTCGTTTTCAGGTGAATAATGTAAATCGTAGTTATCTTTTACGAAGTTACAAGCTGCCTTGCGTAATTCTAGTAAACCAGCGTTATGTGTATAGCTTGTATAGTTTTCTGTAATAGCCCGTTTAGCCGCTTCTTTCACGAGAGAAGGTGTAGGGAAATCGGGTTGTCCAATTGTTAAAGAAATCAAATTATCATAGTTTTGAATCATGTTAGAGAATTGACGGATTCCAGAAATTTGGATGTCCTTCACTCTAGGGTTAATGAATTGTTCCATTGTATCTCCCTTTCTTCCGTTTGAAAATTAAGTTCATTTTATCATATTTTCTATGATTACGCTTTGTATATGTTATTTAGAAAGAGAGAGAAAAGAGAAAAAAAGCCGCTATAAGCGACTTTTTAATATCCGTATTCCCAATCTATTTCATCTTCATTCCAGAGTACAGAGGATACCTTGCCAAGGTGAACAACTGATTCGTTCACAGCACATGTGCAGTTTTCATCTCCCGCTTTATGCTGTAACTCTTCATATACTGATTTTTCAACATTTTCTAGAACAACCAAATTTTCTTCTTTTAAAACAAGCGTAGTACCCGCCATATTTATCTTCCTCCTACTAAAGTAATGATCACTTATTTGTAAACATAGATAGTATGGATTATATGCTGTATTTTGCTATAGTTGTCCGTCTAAAAAAGTATTTTTATATTTTCTTTGTAATCCGTATTCATTGTATACTGCACGAAGGAAATTTGGTACAGGGTTTACAATCATTTCGAAAATCTGTAACAATTATTATGAGCTGTTAACAAAGAATTAACAAATATGTTAAGAAAAATCAAAATTTTAAAACAAATACACCTATAAAATGATATAATCATATCAAAATACATATAGGGGATGAGAGGTTATGGAGCTTATCCGTGATTTGTTGATTCAAATTGCCATCATAATTTTGCCACTATTTTTATATGAAGCGATTCGTTTAAATCGCTATCAAGAAATGCCTCCGAAGCCAAATCGTTACTTTATTATGTTTTTATCTAGCGTTACGCTCATTCTCTCCATGACATACTCTATTTGTTTTGGCAATGTGTGTGGGTATAACTTTCACCCCATTCCAATTGTCAGTGGTTTTTTATATGGTGGGATTGTTGGTTTAATCCCAGCGGTTATTTTTGTTGCATATGAATGGTTACTAAAGGGAATGAGCTTTCTTCCAGTTTTAGAAGTAATATTTCTATTGATAGTTCCGCTATTTTTATCAAAGAAATGGTCTCTTTTTTCAAAGGATAAGAAATTAATTTTAGCATTTATGATTTCATCATTTTATGTGCTTGTTTCTTTAGTATTAGGCATGATTAATGTTCTTTTGGAAACAGGATTTACACCGTATATTTCGCAAATATATAGCGGATTTATATTTGCCTCGCTTATCATGGTCATGACAATGGTATTTCAGGTGTATTTAACTGAATATTTAAATGAAAATGCATTGCTACGTACAGAGATGCAAAAATCAGAAAAACTTAATATTGTAAGTGAATTAGCAGCAAGTGTGGCACATGAAGTTCGCAATCCCCTTACTGTTGTTCGTGGATTTATCCAATTGCTAGAAAGCACGGAAGATGTGAAGAATAAGGATTATATGCGTCTCGTATTAGCTGAATTGGATCGGGCGGAACAAATTATTTCAGATTACTTAAATTTAGCAAGGCCGCAAATTGAGAAAAAAGAACACATTTGTTTATCAGCCCAATTAATAGAAATGACCACTCTTATGTCGTCATTTGCAGCGATGCAAGGTGTATATTTACAAGTTGAAATTTCAGAAAGTCTTTATACGATTGGTGATAAGACAAAATTGAAGCAAGCTATTATGAATGTTGTTAAAAATGGTATTGAAGCAATTCAAGGAAATAAAGGATATTTAAAAGTAACAGCTATTCAAAAAGACGAAACAATCATAATAAGAGTTAAAGATAGTGGTGTTGGTATGACGAAAGAACAGTTAGCAAGGCTGGGGCAACCATATTATTCTTTAAAAGAAAAAGGAACAGGATTAGGGCTTATGGTAACATTTAGTATTTTACAAGCGCATAATGGTACATTGGAATATAAGAGTGAGAGCGGAAAAGGCACTGAAGCAATTATTATATTACCAGCTGTACAAAATAAGGAATAAAAGTTACCGATGGAAGGTAACTTTTTATTTTATATTGTTTATTCGTTTGTTTTTTCTTGTTTTGCTCGGCTAAATAAACTTTTAAATGATTGAAAGAAGCTTTGCTCTTTTGAGGCAGCAACCATTCTTTTTGTTTCTTGAATTTCTCGAATAACTTGCATAAGCTGTGCATCACGGTTACTATCCTTGTTATAAATTTGACTAACAAGTTTATTCATTTTTTCTTCCTGTTTGGATTCTCGTTTATACATATGATTCATTAATAAGTCCACCTTTTCTTTTTGCAATGCATCTGTTTGAGCGGCGTGATCGACTAACTCTTGAAGCATTTTTTCTTGAGAGCCTTCTTTTACATAAACTTGTTGCATCAATTCGTCTAGTTTCTCATCCTTTAAACGATTTTGTGTAATTAGAGTAGAATTTTGATGAATAATTGCTTCATTTAATTGAGCGAGCATTTCAAGTTTTAACATGAACTCCTCAAAGTTACGCCCATCTTCTTTTTCTTTCGGTTGTATTTCTTGTTTATCTTGTATAACTGGTACAGGTGGGGCCTCTTTTTCTTTTAAAATAATTGGTATCGTTTCTGAAATATCTTCTTGCAGTGTAGCAGCTCTTTCATGAATAGATTTCAATAGTTTTAAATCATCCAGCTTATAAATACGAGCATCAGCTGTTTTGGAAATCATATAACCATGTTCCTCTAACAGTTGACTATATTTGCGAACTATATGTTTTGGGATGCCTGTTTTATTCGTGACATCTTTCGTTTTATAGGTAGCTTCCATAATATTTCCTCCCCAAAAAGTATCGTATATATCATTTCAATCTTTTATGAGGACTTCCTTTGAAAAAGAATGTCGGAAGGTTATTAGTTTTCTACAGCATTAGTGAAAAGATGAAGAAAAATGAGAGTTTTTGGCGGAATGGCGAAGAAGAGCTGCAATAATGTCTGAAAACATATACAGAAGAAGTTTGTTATAATAACGGAGGAAAAGAAACTGGTAGAAACATGGAGGTATACATGAAGCAATTAAAAGGTATTATCATTTCAATTATCGCAATTCTGTCTATTTTAGTAGCAGTTTATGAAGTACTTGTGCCAGAGGAAACAAGTGTAAAGAAAACGAATACGTATGATCAAGTGTTAGAATTTCCGAAAGAACGTTATCCAGAGACAGGAAAACATATTACGGATGCTATAAAAGAAGGGCATTCAGAAGTTTGTACAATCGATCGTGGTGGTGCTGCAGATAGAAGGAAATTGTCGTTAGCACCATATCCATCAAAAAAAGGGTATGATCGTGATGAATGGCCAATGGCGATGTGCAAGGAAGGCGGAAAAGGAGCACATATTGAATATATAAGTCCGGCGGATAACCGCGGAGCAGGCTCTTGGGTAGGGAATAAGTTAGATAAATACCCAGATGGTACGCGAGTAAAATTTGAAGTGAAGTAGTAGTTGTATATTTCATAATGAAGGAGAAGGGGAACTATGGAGTTAACGATTTCTTATTCGCAATTAATGTTGATGAACTATGACGGTGAGCAGCCTTATGTAGATTGGACTGATGAAGATTTTGAAAGAGGTTATGCTAAGGCAGATGGAACTGTTATTTTTGAAGCGCTTTCTGATTATACTTGTGAAGTGAAAGTGACCCCAGGGAAACATATTGAAAAAGAAGAAGTAGTTAGAACGATTACGGTTCCTTTTACAGTTGAAAATGAAAGTATCGTTATAACGAGTATTCTTTCTAATAAATTTCAAATACCTATTCCAAATGGTGAGTATATAGTTGTATTACAAGCAATTCCTCTTGAAGAGCCAACGGATGATGAATTATATAAAATACAATACGAATTCTTTTTTGAAAGTAAAGAATAAAAAATGGGTTATCCTGAGAAAAGGATAACCCATTTTTGTTATGCGTTTGTTTTTAAAAGGGAACGAGCATCTTTCGCTGCTTGCACCATATGTTCTAAAGCTGGAATAACTTCTTCTGTTCTTCTCGTTTTTAAACCACAATCAGGATTAATCCAGAAATATTTAGGATCACATACTTGTAAAGATTGTTCTACGATTTTATACATTTCATCTTTACTCGGTACACGTGGGCTATGAATATCATATACACCTAGGCCGATGCCTTTTTCATATGTTGTATGTTTTAAAGTATCAATAAATTCTCCGTGACTTCTTGATGTTTCGATAGAAATTACATCTGCATCTAATGCGCGAATCGCGTCAACAATATCTTCGAAGTTACTGTAACACATATGAGTATGAATTTGTGTTTCATTTGCTACAGAAGAAGTTGCTAAAAGGAAGGATTGTACTGCCCATGTAATATAAGCATCCCAATCTTTTTCTTTTAGTGGCATTCCTTCACGAAGTGCGGGCTCATCGACTTGGATTACTCTAATTCCGGAAGATTCAAGTAGTTCAATTTCGTGACGAAGAGCTAGTGCAATTTGATACGAAACTTCTTTTCTTGGAATATCATTTCGAACGAAGGACCAATTTAAAATTGTAACAGGTCCGGTTAACATTCCTTTTACAACTTTCTCCGTTAAGCTTTGTGCATAAACTGTTTCCTTAATAGTCATGCCGTTAATAAAGGCTACATCACCATAAATAACAGGTGGTTTTACGCAGCGGGAACCGTAAGATTGTACCCAACCGTTTTTAGTGAATGAGAAACCAGCAAGGCGCTCACCAAAATATTCGACCATGTCAGTTCTTTCAAATTCACCATGTACAAGGACATCAAGACCAATTTCTTCTTGGTAACGAATCCATTTTTCTGTCTCTTTTTCAATAAATTGTTCATATTGTTCATTTGAAATAACGCCGTTACGCCATTCTTTTCGCGTTTGACGAACTTCAGTTGTTTGCGGGAAGCTACCAATGGTCGTTGTTGGTAATAGCGGTAACTCCAGGGCAACTTGCTGTAATTCGTATCGTTTTTTAAATGGAAGAGGGCGTGAAAAATCTTCTTCTTTTAGTGCTGTTCGTGCTGCTTTGACATCTTCTCGGTTACGTGCAGCAGATGAACGAATTGTATGATGTACGTTTCGATATGTTTCCAGCTCATTACTAATGCTTTCTGTACCTTGAGTGAGAGCGGAATGAATAAGAACTAACTCTTCTAATTTTTGATTTGCAAATGCTAACGCATCAAACAGCTCAGTCGATAAGTGAGTTTCTTCTGTTTTATCGATTGGTGTATGCAATAAGCTACAAGAAGGCTGAACGATGATATCTTTCGTTTGGACTTGTTTTTGTAACGTTGTAAATAGCTCAAGGACTTCATCAAGGTCAGCTCTCCAAATGTTACGGCCATCTATACAACCGACAGCTAAAGTTTTATCAGCTGGGAATCCATATTTTGAAATAGCATTTAAATTACCTTCTTTACCATGAATGAAATCTAATCCAATACCGGATACCGGGAATGTAATAATTTCTTCATAGTTTTCTTCTACGCTATCAAAATATGTTTGTAAAAGAAGAGTCGCATTTGGAACTTCTTTACGAATAGCTTCATAAATTTCTTTTGCTTGTTGAACTTCTTCTTTCGTTAAAGAAGCAAAAATCGGTTCATCAACTTGAATGGCTGGTGCACCAGCTGCATGTAGTTCTGAAAGCAGTTGTACGTATGGTGCAACTAACTGTTTTAAAATAGTAGCAAATTGCTCTTGTGTATAGCCTTTAGCTAATTTCAAAAAAGTATATGGTCCTAAAATAACAGGTTTGCCATCTACGCCTAATTCTTGTTTTGCCTCTTCGTATAAGCGAAGTGGACGATTATCTTTTAAAGAGATTTGTAATCCCTCTTCATATTCAGGAACGATATAATGATAGTTTGTGTTAAACCATTTTGTCATTTCGGAAGCTACGTGATCTTTAGAGCCACGCGCCATTGCGAAATATACATCAAGGTAAGATGTAAACTCAGAAAAACGTGATGGGATAAATCCTAGCATATAAGCGGTATCCAAAACGTGATCGTAATATGTAAAGTCGCCAATTGGAATGAGTTCAATCCCTTTTTCTTGCTGTACTTTTACGTGTTGAAGGCGGATTTCTTTCATTGTTGTTAAAAATTGTTCTTCATTGATTTTATTGGACCAAAAAGCTTCTAATGTTTTTTTCCACTCTCGTTGTAATCCGATACGTGGATAACCTAAGTTACTTGTTTGAATTGCCATTTCAAATTCCTCCCTAATTAAAAGTAAGCACTTCCGTTTACTAGGAAATACCTATAACAAAAAGTATAAAGGCATAGAAAATAAGCCTTCCTTTTTGTTTTAACACCTCATCATCATCCGTGAATCTATCAGTGTTGTTAAAACAGGCAGGTCTCCTGACTTATGCTTCATATAATTTCTTTCACCTTCCCGTTTTCACAGTGGCACTAAAAAGAAATCTCAGCATTTACAGTGGCGGGACCGTGTTGGAGTTTCACCAAGCTTCCCTTTTAAACACGAAACGAAACTTTCGTGTACCTATTTTCCTTTTGAAAGGAATTTAACAAGCGATATGATATTGAAACAAATTCTAACACAATTTTTGGAATTTTGTCTACTGTTTTAAAATAAGAAAATTCAAAAGTTTTTATTTCTTATTATTATGACTTTTTATTCTGGATTAACTAATAATATTACAGTATAAAAAGAGAAATTGAGCTATGAAAGAAGTAGGATGTCTTCTTTCATAGCTCAATTTTCATCTATAGCAACTTCTGAAAGTCGGCCTGCTATAGCATCTTTAAGGAGGGTGTTTAGCCATTGTAATTCAACTGTAATATGCTCAATTACACTTTGCAGAATATATAGTTGTGCACGTGAAACCTTTCCTTTATTACAATCATATATCGTTTGCATAGTATGTAAATATTGAAGAGTATCGTTTTTCTTTTTTTCTAAAATAGGAACTAATTCGTGATCATTGCTAAAGTGAGCGAAAGATAAGGCTGAATAAATAGGTTTATATATTTGGTTTTTGGCTTCGAATTGTTTTAATAGTAAAGTGTGAAATAGTTTTTTACCTTCTTCTGTTATATGAAAAATCGTTTTGTCAGGTCGATTTGTGTCTTTAATTACATTTGTAATATGAATTGCGCCTTGCTTTTCTAATTGCTCGAAGGCGTAATAAAGTGATCCTTTAGCATATTTAATGTAACAATCCATTTGTCGTTCTTTCATAATATGCTGCACTTCATATGGATGTTTATCTCCTTCGAGTAGCAAGCCGAGAATGACTAATTTCATGCTCATGCTGTCTCAACTCCTGTATATAAAAACTTTATCCCGCATTAACTGCCCGTAAAAGCCCGATTGGTGAGGGCTAATAATCAGTGGGGGGATGCCCCCACTGATTAAAGTTTCACTTTATACATATTATAAACGGCATATCCTTTTTCATAAAGGGATATGCCGCTTCTTTTTTATATTAACTAACTTGCTTTTGTTTTTCTTTCTTTTTAGGACCTGTAAAGAGGCGTTCATTTCCCATAAGTAAAATACAAATAATACTTAGTACAGCCGGGATGAGTGCCCAGAAGAATGTGTTCGCAATAGATGTAGCGAGAGCTTCTTTAATACCCGCTAATATTTCAGCAGGAATTTTGGCGGTAGCGCCTGGTGATAATAAGAAACTTGTGTCTCCGCCTTTTGGAGCTAATTTTGCTAGTTCAGGGGGGAATACAGAGTTTAGTTTATCTGTAAAAATATGATTTTGAATTGTACCGAAAATCGTTACACCAAGAGTCATACCGAGTGATCGGAAGAATGAGTTTGTTGATGTCGCCGAACCACGGTCCCGCATTTCCAACTTGTGAATAGAGGACATACTTAATACTGAGAATGAGAAGCCAACACCAAGCCCAGCGAGAATCATAAATAGTGTTACGAGTAAACGAGGTGTGTCCATTGTTAAAGTACTTAATAAATAAATACCAAGAACGAAGAAGACACCAGATACCATCATAATGTTACGATAGCTTGTTCGAGAAGCTAATTGTCCTCCTGTTTGACTTCCAATTACAGAACCGACCATCATTGGTGTTAAAATTAATCCAGCATTAGAGGCGGAACCTCCAAGAACGCCTTGAATGAAGATTGGAATATAAACTGTACAGATAATAAAAGCGGCACCATAGAAAAAGGCAACTCCTTGACTAGCTGCGAATAAAGGTTTTTTAAATAGATGGAACGAAATAATAGGCTCGGTTGCTTTTCGTTCTACAAAGAAGAAAATAATAAGCGTAATAACTACTGTTGTAAATAAGCCAATAATTACAGTGGAATTCCAGGCATATTCCTTACCACCAAGTTCTAATGCAAACATTAAGCAAACAATACTTATGACAAGTGTAATAGCACCAGCC
The DNA here is from genome assembly GCF_002218325.1 of Bacillus sp. M13(2017). Lineage (NCBI taxonomy): Bacteria > Bacillati > Bacillota > Bacilli > Caryophanales > Bacillaceae > Bacillus > Bacillus sp. M13(2017). Next base: position 805,657 of record NZ_KZ268500.1, read on the forward strand.
CAATCAATTTTTTGTTTTCTAAATTCTAGAGACTCACTGTAGTATTTAGTAATGAAGAAAAAGGAGATAAGTCCTAATGGAATATTGATATAGAAGACCCAATGCCAACTTATATAGTCTGTAATATAAGCACCTAATAAAGGACCGAATACACTAGATGTCCCGAAAACAGCACCGAATAGTCCTGTCATCTTCCCGCGTTTTTCTGGTGGGAAGATATCATACATAATTGTGAAGGCGATAGGCATAAGGGCACCACCACCGATACCTTGAATAGCTCTATAAATACTTAATTGCTCAATACTTGAAGCTGTTCCGCAAAGCGCAGAACCGAATAAGAAAAGAATGAGGCCCCCAATATAAAAACGTTTCCGTCCGTACATATCAGAAAGTTTCCCGAAGATAGGCATCCCTGCCATTGTTGCTACCATATAAGCTGATGTGACCCAAACGAACTTATCAAATCCTCCTAGGTCTCCAACAATTGTTGCCATTGCGGTTGCAACGATTGTATTATCCATTGCGGCCATTAATATACCAAGCAGTAAACCAGCAACAACAAATTTTGTCTTGTTGGTGTCTTTTTTTAATGGTTGAGTTTCCAAATATAACCCTCCTTTAGAAATAAGTAAACTATATTAAGTTTTGAGTGCAGTGGATAAAAATTTAAATGTATAGTTGATTTTAATTTCTTTTCCATAAGTGCACTAATATGCCATAAAGAATATTATAGTCAAATTTGACTATAAGGCAAACTTTTTCTTCCGCCAAAATATTCTTTCATATGAGTGGAGAGCAAGTGAGCCATACTGAATATTGCCATAAAGTAAATTGTAAAAAATTTTCATTAAGAACACCTTCTGTTAATAGATGAAAAATGGTTTTTTCTTCATATTGTCGAATAGGATAAAAGGAAGAGAAATATTAAACATTGCTTGTAGCAAACTTTAGTAATCTGGGGAATTCATTGTGTGTATGGTACATCTGAAATGAGGTGAATATATATTATGAAAATATGGGGAAGAATTTCGGATACAGGAAAGTATTCAATACCGCTACAACCAGTATTGTGGATTGACGGATCGAAAAAGGAAAACGAACCTCCTCAAATAGCCGTTACATTACAAATTGGTAGTATGTATACAGAACAATTTTCGTATGAATTGACCTATGATGTAAACGACATACTTATTATGCGAATTGAAGTGGAAAATAAAGGGTTAGAAATGATTTCGAGAGTTGTTGTAAGTCATATGATTCGAGATTACTTTGCTTATATTCCTAATTCTTTAAAAGTTGATAAGGGGATAAGTGAGTTTTTATTCCAGCTTGTAAGATGGCGAATTGATGATTTGTTACCAAATGAGAAGGTGGAACTACGTTGTAAAATAAAAGCTAATAAAGATAAAGCTCTTAAACAAGTATTCTTTCAGGCTACATATACATTTCAAGACAAAGAGGTATCATATGGCCCATTGCAAACAAATGAAGTTGTTGTGCGTCAATGATAAAAAGGAACCTGTACAAAAGGTTCCTTTTTTAGTGAAGGTTGTGTTTTTTGAGTATTTTCTTTTGCTCCACTCCTTTTTTTCCTACATAGTTATTTTTGTAGCCAAAGTATAGAATAAATAAAAATGAAACAACATTAACAATAGCGTCGATTTGATCGTTTGTAATAAAGTGTATGCCGAAAGAGGTAAATAATAATTTTAATGATAATAGAAAACCAGCTAGTAAACGCATAGCATCTGATAGATTCTCTTTTTGTAGCATATAGATTACTCCTTTCTATAAAAGTTATATATTATATATATGAAATAGAGTAGAAAAGGTATACAAGCTTAAGCGGAAATGTACATTGGATATGTACATTTTTTATTTTGTAGAAAAACATTATTGATATAGAAACATATATTGGTATAAAAGGGGGAAAAGTATGAAACATAAAGGGAAAATTAGTGGATTATTGCTTGGTAATACTGTGGCAGTTACAGAATGGATTGCACTTCAGGATGTAATTGCAAAACTAGATTCACGATCATTTTATACCGTCTTTATTATTTATATATTGCAAATGATACTAAGTTATTATTTTGGACATTGGTACGATAAAAGAGCGAGCGAGCGTATGGATGTGGAAGTAGGAGGAATGGCAAGCAACGATTTTGTTGTTGATTTTTTTGGGAAAGTAGCTGCTTTATCTGAAAGAGATTCTCGTAATATTACAGTGTACATTCTTTCTGTAAAAGAATGGGAAGGATTAAAAGACACGTTGCAAGAAAAAAAATTGGGAGTGTTAGTACAAAAATTAGAGAATACCATTGTAAAGACAATTCGGAAGGGCGATGTTGTTACAAAGTGGGATGAAAATAAGTATGTTATTGTAGCAATTGATAATGGTCATGAAACATCAACAATAACAAAACGATTAATGAAAAATATTGAAAGTGAAATAGAAGGGGATTTACTCAGTGTCACTCTTTTATTTGGAGCAGCTAGCTATCCAGTAGAAGGAAAAACGTTTGAAGAACTGTTGAGAAAGTCGCAAAATCAATTGTACCAGTATAGAAATTTGCAAGAAAATGAGTGAAGCTTTGATTTGAAGATATATGATAGGAAGATGTTTTGTTTGTAACATTTTTTTGACTTTTATTACAAAAAACGCCACGTTTGTAATAAAAGTCTTTAAAAATATATGAAATAAGCATATAATTATGATGGTAATGCCAATGCAATTTGCACAGTGTGTTTTATTTTAAAAGTGTAGAGGAAAGCAAGCTCTACACTTTTCCTTTTTAGGAAATGAAAAGAATATTTGTAAGTTGTTGCGAGACATCGATTGTACTGTGTAAAATGAACAAAGAGATTAATTGATAGAAAGCTGGAAAGGGAATGATAGACGTGAGAGCGGAGTAATCACCTTTTATCAGGTGAATTATTATAGTCTTATTAAGACTGAGGTGAAATTCCGTGGACATTAAAGTAATACATAGTGTGAACAGGCCTTAAAAAACACGAAGTAGTATACTTAAAGATGGATATGGAATTGCTAAATAATTCAAAAAGAAGAATGTAATATCAAGTAATAATTTGTACAAACAATATTAATGATCTTCGTAAAAAAGATGCGAGTGTATAGAACAATTACATATTTTATAACTTTTTTATATTACACGATGGTCGTTTATAAGTAGGAGGAAGAGATGTTGAAATATAGTAAATTAGCAATTGTAACTGCATTATCAATGATTTTATTAGCCGGTTGTTTCGGTCCGAAACCAGAAGAAGAATTATATGTAGCGTTTGAAAACGCTGCTAAACAAGAAAAAACAATGTTTGAAGATGCAAAAAAACTTGAGACTTTAGAGAAAGAAGGACAAGAATTATATAACCAAATTGTGCAAGAAGGAAAAGATAATAATCAAACTGTTAAAGAAAAACTGAATCAAGCAGTGAAAAATACAACTGAACGAGAAAAAGTGCTTACAAAAGAAAAAGAAGTTTTAAATAAAGCGCAAGAAGAAGTGAAGTCAGCTGATAAGTATGTGAAGAAAATTGAAGATAAGAAATTGAAAGATCAAGCTGATAAAGTGAAAAGCACGTATGAGAAACGACACGATTCATTTAATAAAATGTATGACAGCTATGACAAATCTTTAAAACAAGAAAAAGAGTTATATACAATGTTACAAGATAAAGGTACTAAATTAAAAGATATTAGTGAAAAAGTAAAAGTAGTTAATCAGTCTTATAAGGATATTGAGTCAGAAAAAGATAAATTTAATGAATTCACAAAGTCTTATAATACAGAAAAAGTAGCTTTTTATAAACAAGCAAATATTAAAATTAAAGAAGAGAAAAAATAAAACAGTTTGGCCAAGTGTAGGCCAAACTGTTTTATTTTTTTGTATAAGTACGACTATACCATGGAACAGGTTCACTTAATTTTTTTTCTTGTTTTAATGCTTCAGGACCAATATAATCTTGAAGTGTTTTTTTTGCTACTGTTAATGATAAGGTTGTTTTCGGATTTCGATAGGAGGATTCAAGATGACCAAGATGCGGTAGAATTCGAAAATCTTCTTTCGTAGGAGGGATGTGGAAAAAATAATCGCCTAAACGTATAAGGACATCAGATTGTTGTTGGCTAAAACGTGGGTTTCTAGAAAAATGTAATCCTTCTTTAATTGCTTTTTTTTCAGCAATCAAACGTTCTAAAGCTGTCTTTTTTAACCAGTATAAATATTTAGGATTAGTAGCTGCTTTAGCATGACGATTCACAACGAAAATAGATTGAGCTAGTCGATTAATAGAATGTTGATTTTGTAATTGAGATTGTGGTTGTGAAGGTTTCATATTGAATCTCCTTTCAATTTTTCATTATTATACCATAAATAAAATAGGTATTTATTATACGCAAAAAGTGATTGTATATATTTTCAATATTAAAGCAATATTGTTACAAAAAACAACTATTTTGTATAATAGTAATAGAATATGTTTTTGAAATTTGATAATGAAAGAGTGAGAAGTTTGAAAGAAATATTAAAACAACAGTATGCCATTATAGATATTGGATCTAATACAATGCGTTTAGTTATTTATGAAAAGCAAAATGGAGGTTATTATAAAGAGATTGAAAATACGAAAGTTGTTGCGAGGTTAAGGAATTACTTAATTGATGGTGTGTTGAATGAAGAGGGAATAGAAGTATTATTACAGACATTATTTCAATTTCAAGAAAGTACAAGATTCCATCAGTTGCATCATGTACTTTGTGTTGCAACAGCAACAATTAGACAGTCGGAGAATCAAGAGGAAATTAAAAAGCTTGTTGAAGGACAAACAGACTTTACTCTTAGAGTATTATCAGAGTATGAGGAAGCGCGTTACGGATACTTGGCGGTTATGAATTCTACATCGTTTTCAGAAGGAATAACGGTAGATATTGGTGGGGGAAGTACGGAAGTTACATACTTTAGAAATAGAGAGATTTTAGAGTACCATAGTTTTCCTTTTGGGGCACTTTCTTTAAAGCAACAATTTATTAAAGGTGATATTCCTATTAAAGATGAGTTAGAGGGAATGCAACAGTATTTAGAGTCTCAATTTCGAACGTTACCATGGTTAATCAATAAGAAATTGCCTCTTATTGCAATTGGTGGTAGTGCTAGGAACTTAGTAAAAATCCATCAAAATTTAATATGTTATCCTATAGCAGGATTACATTTATACAAGATGAAAGAAGAAGATATTGAAAGTGTAAAAGAGGAATTAGAAAAATTGTCGTTCATAGAACTTCAGAAATTGGAAGGATTGGCAAAAGATCGAGCAGATACGATTATTCCAGCGGTTGAAGTATTTCATACACTTGTTAATGTTATAGAGGCACCGGCATTTGTATTAAGTAGAAAAGGGTTAAGAGAAGGTGTTTTCTATGAAGAGTTGACAAAAGATTTGGGGATTTCATATTATCCGAACGTAGTTGAAGAAAGTTTGCATTTACTATCATATGAATACGAAATGGACATGGAATTTGTTATTCAACTTATTAAACATGGAAGACTAATTTGCAAACAACTTGAGGAAATAGGGCTTATTTCTATGTCAGTAAAAGACTGGGAAGTGTTCCATCAAGCAGCGAAAGTATTTAATATAGGCAAATATATAGACGAAGAAGCGAGTCGTTTACATACGTTTTATTTATTAGCGAATAAGACAATTGATGGCATGATGCATAAAGATAGAGTGAGGTTAGCACTTATTGCATCTTATAAATCAAAAATGCTATTTAAACAACATTTATCTCCATTTGAAGGTTGGTTTGATAAAAGTGAACAAAAAAAAATCCGCCTATTAGGAGCTGTTTTACAATTTTCAGCTACTTTAAATGTAAGGCAACGATCGCTTGTTGATACCATATCTATAACAGAAAGCGAAGAGGGATTAACGTTTAAAGTTTTATGTGAACAGTCTGCATTAGCAGAAAAAGTGCAAGCTGAAAAACAAAAAAAACAGTTAGAAAGAGTATTAAAAACGAATATTAATTTATTATTTGAATTAAAACATTAGGTTGTACGGATGTCTTTACGAAAAATTTACACTTTGTAATATTGTAATTTGATAAAATGAAATTAACTAAATTATAGTAAAAAAGTTTCAAGGGGAAGTGTGAAGAGAATGGAATTATCGAAGGGGAATGCAGTAGATTTAAATGATACAGCTTATTACAATAATCGAGAGTTAAGCTGGTTAGCATTTAATGAACGTGTACTACAAGAAGCGCAAGATGGAAATAATCCACTTTTGGAAAGATTGAAATTCATTAGTATTTTTAGTTCGAATTTAGATGAATTCTTTATGGTACGTGTAGCGGGATTAAAGGATCAAGTGAGTGCTGGATTTAATCAGCCAGAAAATAAAGCTGGCTTAACACCAAAAAAGCAATTAAATAAAATTGCGATAAAAGCCCATGCACTAATGACAGTACAATATGATACATTTAAAAATTATGTATTACCAGCGCTTGAGTTAGAGGGAATTGAACGTTTAACATTCAATGATTTGACGAAAGAGCAGCGAGAATTTATAGAAGAGTATTTTGACGAGCAAATTTTCCCGGTGTTAACTCCTGTAGCTATTGATGCATATCGCCCATTTCCAATGTTATTAAACAAAAGTTTGAATTTGGCTACTCTTTTATATGATGAGAAGCAAGCGGAAGAAGAAAACAGGACGAAGTTAGGGATTGTACAAGTTCCTTCATTACTTGAGCGCTTCATAATTTTACCGAGCGAAGGGCAAAAGCATAAATTTATTTTATTAGAAGACGTAATTAGTAGCTTTACTCATAAATTATTTACGGGATATACAGTATCATCTGTTACTCGTTTCCGTATTACACGCAATGCAGATTTAACGATTCATGAAGAAGGTGCGAGAGATTTATTAAAGGTAATTGAAAAAGAATTAAAAAAGCGTAAGTGGGGGGCTGCTGTTCGTTTAGAAGTTGGGAAAGAACACATTGATGAAAGAGTATTAGCGTTATTATATGAGGTTCTGGAAGTAAAAGATGAAGATGTATATATAATGGATGGTCCATTAGATTTAACATGTTTGTTTTCTTTATATAAAAAACTAGCTCCTTTATATGAACATCTTGTATATCCGGCTCTTATTCCGCAACCGCCTCAAGATTTAGGTGATGAAGAAGATGTATTTGAAAAAGCAATTGAGCATGATATTTTATTACATCATCCTTTTGAATCATTTCAGCCGGTAGTTGATTTTGTCCGTGATGCGGCAGACGATCCGAATGTACTTGCGATTAAACAAACGTTATATCGTGTAAGTGGTGATTCACCGATTATTCAGGCGTTAAAAATAGCGGCTGAAAAGGGAAAACAAGTGACGGTATTAGTTGAATTAAAGGCAAGGTTTGATGAAGAAAACAATGTTCATTGGGCTAAAGAATTGGAACAGGCAGGCTGTCATGTTATTTACGGTGTAAGTCACTTGAAAACTCATAGTAAAATTACGTTAGTTGTAAGAAGAAAAAACGGAAAAATCGAAAGGTTCGTACATCTCGGAACTGGAAATTATAATGATGCAACAGCGAAGTTATATACTGATTTTGGATATATTACATCAAGAAAAGATTTTGGGGTTGATGCAACCAATTTCTTTAATTATTTAAGTGGTTATACAACAAAGCCACATTTTCATCATTTATCGGTTGCTCCATTTGATATAAGAGAGCAGTTTATGGATTTAATAGATGAAGAAATCCGTTATCATAGACAATATGGAAATGGATATATTATCGCTAAGATGAATTCATTAACAGATAAACCGTTAATAAAAAAAATGTACGAAGCATCGCAAGCTGGAGTAAAGGTAGAGCTCATTGTTCGAGGAACATGTTGTTTAAGACCTGGTATTCCAAATGTAAGTGAAAATATTCGTGTAGTTAGTGTTGTGGGAAGATATTTAGAACATAGCCGTATTTATTATTTCCATCATAATGGAGAGGAGAAAATATATTTATCTTCAGCTGATTGGATGACGCGAAATATGGAGAAGCGAGTGGAAATATCTTTCCCGATATTAGATATTGAAATGAAGGCACGAATTAAGGCGATTTTACAGCTTACATTAGCTGATAATGTGAAGACACGTGAACAAAATAAAGATGGTGATTACTATTATGTTATTAATGGTAGTACAGAAGAAATTGATAGCCAAGTGAAGTTGTTTAAGATGGCGTATCAAAATACAGACGCTGAATAATGAAAAAAGTAAAAACCTCTTATGTCCATAAGAGGTTTTTACTTTTTTCTACTCATATGCTCCAAAAATGGAAGGATGGGTAGAAACAATAGTTTTATTATAAGCGTGTAATGAGGTGGCTCGTTGAGAGAATAACATTTGAAAGAATCGTTATTTTAACTTAGTAATAGTATGGTTGCTGACATGGTCCACCGTAACAAGGATAAGGTGCTGTCGGCGGGAAAGGTGGTGGATAAGGTGGATAAAATGGTCGAGGGCCGAAAGCTAATGCTCCGCCGAGCAATCCACCAGCAATTCCAGCTAGAAAGGGAACGCCAAAAAACGGGAAGAAGCGTGAGTCGCCTACTGGACCAATAGGTGCTGAACGGACTGGAATTGGTTGATAATATGGATACATGAACATACCTCCTTTATTGGACTCACTTTTATCATATGGTAAACAAAACGTGGATGAGCGCGTACAAGAAAGGATATGTAAGAAAATAGGCGAATTATTACGAATGTTGGAGTGTAAAAATTGTGATTTCAGGTTTTGACATAAAACGAAATGGAACACGTGTTCTTCCGAGGCCTCGATTGACATAGAGGGTTAAATCCTGCATCGTATAGAAGCCTTCAATATAGTCTTTGGCGAGTGATGGTGTAATAATAGCTCCTAAAAAAGGGATTTGTACTTGTCCGCCATGGCTATGACCAGAAAGTTGCAAGTTGATTGGATATTTGGAAATTTGCGGTGCGATATCTGGCTCGTGAACAAGAACGATGTTATAAGTATTTTGCCGTGCATGTTGTAATGTTTTCTCTATTTTTGGTTTGCCTAGTAGTATATCATCGAGACCGAAAATAGAAATTTCACTATTATCCATTAGACGAATTCTTTTTTCACTATTGAGCAATAGTTCAAATTCTGATTCACGCATGATGTGCTCATAGTATTCAGTTCCATATCCACCGTGATCATGGTTACCATAAATAGCGAATTTACCAAAGGGGGCTTGTATATTTTTTAAAATGGATGCGACGAAAGGAGTGTCAGTATACGTTTGATAATTATCAATGAGATCTCCAGTAAAAAGGACAATATCTGGATTTACAGCATTAATTTTAGAAACAACTTGAGATAAATGCTGGAGCGAGAAATAGTATCCGAGATGTAAATCGCTGAATTGAAGAATTTTCATACCATGAAAACTTTTTGGGATGAGTTGTGATTTTAATGTGTGCTGTGTAAAAGAAATGAAATGGGGCTCTATATATTTAGCATAGTAGTATCCGATGCTACTGGTTATAAATGAATAGAGACAAGTACGCATACCAATTTTCAAAAAAGTTCTTCTTGTAATGTGCTTCATAAAAATATGAGTATACCTCAAGGTTTTTATTCCATTTATAGGCTACTCAAATCTCCTTTCAGTTTATTTAAAAATATACTTTACATAATAAAAAATTAGTATAGGTTACGAAAAAAAATGAATGAAAAGAAAGTTCTTTACGTTAAAATATCAGAAAACTTTAAAAATATAAAGATTTCTATTAAATAAAGTGATAAAATGAATATGTATTCATTTTTTGGAGGGGATGTATGTGAAAGAAAAGGTAGTTATTATAACAGGTGGATCGAGTGGAATGGGAAAAGGAATGGCGACTCGTTTTACAAAAGAAGGGGCACGAGTTGTTATTACAGGACGTACGAAGGAAAAACTAGAGGAAACGAAGTTGGAAATTGAACAATTTCCAGGGCAAGTATTACCTGTACAAATGGATGTAAGAAATACGGATGACATTCAGAAAATGATTGAACAGATTGATGAGAAGTTTGGTCGAATTGATGTTTTAATAAATAATGCAGCTGGAAACTTTATTTGTCCAGCAGAAGATTTATCCGTGAATGGTTGGAATTCAGTCATTAATATTGTATTAAACGGTACATTTTACTGTAGCCATGCTGTTGGAAAATATTGGATTGAAAAAGGGGTAAAAGGGAATATCATTAACATGGTAGCAACATATGCATGGGATGCTGGTCCAGGAGTTATTCATTCGGCTGCAGCGAAGGCAGGAGTATTAGCGATGACGAAGACGCTCGCTGTTGAGTGGGGACGTAAATATGGAATACGAGTTAACGCTATCGCGCCAGGACCAATTGAACGTACGGGCGGTGCTGATAAATTATGGATTTCAGAAGAAATGGCTAAGCGTACGATACAAAGTGTTCCGCTTGGAAGGCTGGGTACGCCAGAAGAAATCGCTGGTCTAGCTTATTATTTATGTTCAGATGAAGCTGCGTACATAAATGGAACTTGCATGACAATGGATGGAGGACAACATTTACATCAATATCCATTTTAAAAGGGATAAAAAAATGAATGTTTGATTCATTTTTTATGGTTAAATGTGACGGAATTGTGACATATGAAAGAAAAGTGTTTACAAGAGGTCATATATACGTTATATTTAAGACCTCTTTTTTCTTCATAGTAGAATTGCTAATTCCCCTTAGCATTTTACCCCTCTAATCCCTTCAGGAAAACTGAAGGGATTTTTTATTATTTTTCCGTAAATATCATGTTATAATTTTTGAAAAGTAAAGGGAGGGAAGCACGTTGATAGATGCATTAGATGTAATGAGTAACTTGGATAAAGTCCTTCCTTATTATCAAGCTATTTTTAGTGCTGATGAGCATACTGTAATTGGATACGAAGTAGTAGGACGTATTCAAACAGAAGAGGGCATACAAAGTTTAGCTTCTTTCTTTCACGATGATTCGATTCCAAGTGAATTTCAACTGGAAGCGGATAATATTATAGTAGAAAAAGCTTTAAATCGTTATTTAGAAAGCGATCAAAAATTATTATTATTTATACATCGGAATGCTAATGTATTAATGAATGATGATGATGAAAGCTTGCTTCAACTTTTATTGAGGTATGAAGAACAAGGTTTAAATTTAAAACAAATTGTTTTAGAGATTACAGAGCATGAATGTAAAGAAGATATAGAGCAATTTAATCATTTGCTTATGTATTATCGTACATATGGTATTCAAATTTCAATTAATAAAGTCGGAACGGGCACAAGTAATTTAGAGCGTATTAGCGTGTTAGCACCTGATATTTTAAAAGTAGATTTAACGAACTTAAGGCAAACAGCACTTTTACAATCTTATCAAGATATTTTATATTCTTTATCATTACTTGCTAGAAGAATTGGTGCAACTTTGTTATATGAAGAAATAGATGCTTTTTATCAACTGCAATATGCTTGGAAGAACGGCGGAAGATATTATCAAGGTAATTATTTGAAAGAATGTTTACCTGATTTTATTGAAACGAATGTTTTGAAAGAGCGACTTGGTAATGAATGTCATCAGTTTATTCAGCATGAAAAGAAGAAGTTACAAAAAATTTATAATTTAACAGAGATGTTACGCGATCGCATTGGCGATGTTTTATCAAAACAAAAAAAGAATGAAGATATAAATGATTGGTTATTACAATTTAGTCAAAGTGTATCACAGTGTAGTTTTCGTATATTTATTTGTAATGAAGATGGTTTCCAGCAATCAGGAAATGTTATGAAAAAAGATGGAGAATGGATTGTGATGCCGGATTATTATATGAAGAACTGGAGTTGGCGCCCGTATTTTCTCGAGAATATCATGAAAATGCGTTTTGAGAATAAGGCGAGGCTTTCAGATTTATATGCAGATATTGAAACGGGAGAAATGGTACGAACATTTTCTTTCCCGATTGATGATGACAACTTTTTATTTATAGATTTATCTTATGAATATTTATATGAAGAAGATGTTTTATTTTAATGCACGAAGAGATTCGTGCATTTTTTGTTTGTTTTTATCATAAATTGGTAATAGTGAAAATGGTGATGAAAATGCTGTCTATCGTTGTAAAGATTTTACGAACGAAACCTGTCCTTTCTTTGCATAATCATTGTTACAATGAATACTACAAAGACAAGTTCTTTTAAAAGGAAGGTGAAAAAATGAGGAAATATGGAATATGGCTTGTTCTATTTGTATGTGTTGCCTTTCTAGTTGGTTATAGTGTTACGACTGTTTTAGGAAAAGAGGAAGTGGAAGTCGATCGGAAAGAAGTATTTACAACGATACAAAAAGGCTATGAAACCCAATTTTCAATTCGTGGAAAGAATTTGCCGATGAATAAGATGATAGAGATGTTATCACCGTATTTTACAGATAATTTCCTTCAAGTATTTACAGATGAAAATAGCAGAAGTGATAAACAAAGTGGTGAATATTTACTTCCGGCAAAAGAAGCACCGTTTTCTTTTAATTCAGAAACGAAAATGTCGTATGATGAAGAACATAAAAATTTATATGTATATGAGCGGACAAAAAGTGGACAATATCAAATTGTAACATTGAAAAGGGATCAAGATAAATGGAAGTTAGCAGGATATCATGAAAGTCAGGAACTTTTAACTGAAATAAAAAGGTTGCAACAATTATAAAGTGAAACTTTTAATCAGTGGGAGGGATTACTCTTCCATCTAACTTCTTTGCTGTAGCTAAATTTTGGGTGGGAGTTTTATTACCTACAAATAGCGGGATAAGAATAGGAATAGGTATTTACCTATTCCTATTCTATATTGAGTAGTTTTTGTAACTTTTCAATTTGAAAACCTGCAACTACTTCGCCATCAATTACGACTGTTGGAGTTGAATAAGAATCATAGTCGTTTAAAAGACGATTGCGAGCAGCAGCGTCTTTTTTTACGTCAAATTCTTTATATGCAACGTTATTATGCTTCAAAAATTCTTTTACAATAACACATGGCGGACAATCGGGTTGTGTATAAACCTCAATTTTTTTCATTGTAATTCCTCCTTTTTTCTGTTTTTTATTATATTCTTCCAATATAAAAACCGCAATAAAGAAGGGGAAATATGTTCTTTCTGTTTTTTCCTTCGCATTTCGACAAATTTTTAGTTGAGTTTCTGGCCAATAACCTTTATCCTAGAGTGTGGAACATTTTTTCTGTTATGACGGATAGAATGAGTATAGCTGTAAAACCTATTGGTAGGAAGATCAGAGAAAGGAGAGATTTCATGTCTCTACTCCAAGGAATTTTAACTCGACTTGTTAGTCTACAAGAACAAGCTGAAAGCGGTGAAGTAGCACAACGCTATTTTGAAGTGAACGGTGAGCGCAAATGTAGCGTGAAATTTTTCGATAAAAGTGAAATGTATGAGTTAGAAGTGTATCAACAAGGTGAAAAACCTCAAGTGTATCAATTCGATAATATCGACATGGTTGCAATTGAGATTTACGATATCATTTCTTGATACATATAAAAAAGGTACTGCCACATGGCAGTACCTTTTTTAGTTCTATTACTTTCCGGCGTAATGTATAGAAGTTTTTTATTTTTCCTACAATGGTATTAAAATGAAAATTTAATCCGTGCAAGTTTGCTTATCCATGTGGATAATTAGTCCCGTCAACCGGCTGAATATGTGAAGCTAAATTTCTCACAATCGTTGGGTTCTGCAAATAGCGGGGGAAATATAACTAGGAGGTTATCGTATGGAACGTTTACCAGTTGTGATTTGTCCTAATTGTCAAAGTTCTGCTGAGATTATTCATGTATTAACGGCTCAATCTAATCAAAATGTAATTTATACGTGCCAAGTTTGTCACTTTATAATTCGAAATATTGAAACGAATAAAGGATAGGAAGTTATAATTTTAGTTTTTGTCCCATACAATGAGAATACAAAAAGTCTGTCTAATTGAAAGGACGTGACTCTATGGACGGTGCACATAAATTTTACAATGTTTCAGAGAGACATTTAAATTTCGATATGGTTTTTAACCGTATTTGTAGTTTCATTGAAAAGGATCCACGAAATTTATATCGATTATCCATTGGGACAGACTCGCAAGCCCATCAAAAGGATACGAGGTTTATTACAGCAATCCATATTCATCGTGTTGGAAAAGGTGCCTGGGGTTGTTTACACCATAGATCAGTAAAAGATAAGCCAACAACCTTACGTGAGAAAATATATTTAGAAACACAGTTTAGTCAAGAAATCGCATGTCTATTTACGCCTACTCATATACAAACAATATGGGAGTTATTGCACCCTTATGCTCAAGATGGGGCTGGATTCATAATGGAAATTCATTTAGACATTGGGAATGATGGTTTAACAAAAGAATTTATTTTAGATATGACAGAAAAAATTCGAGCGATGGGATTAACTGCAAAAATTAAGCCGGATGCTTATGCGGCGTTTAGCTATGCAAATCGATATACGAAATGATTTTTTGTCTATTTACGATTGCTACATATCTTTTAGTAAAAACTGAATATTACATCCATTAAATAGGTTGAATTTTTTATATAATAAGAGTAACGATGCGAGTGTAAGGAGAGGGGTATATGCAAAGGGAAGTTGTTTTAACGAAGGAAGAAGAAAGTTTGCTACTAGATATTTTATTTCAGCAAAATTATGCAAGTGAAATTTTAGCTGTGGAACTTACAGATATTGAGAATGGTTTGAAACAGACAGATGTGATGCAATATAAAAAAATCACAAGGTTATTTTACAGATTAAAAAATAAAGGGTATTAAGCGCTACCGGAATGGTAGTCTTTTTTTTGTACTGTATGCTAAAATAGCTGTGTGATTGTATTTTTATTAAAATAAATTTAGGACAAAATAATAATATGAAAACGCTGTCATAAAATGTGAATAGAGTTGTGAACATAAGCAGGAAAAAGGGAAAATGGGGGATGTAATATGATTAGTATTCCGAAAGACGAATTTCAACAAATTCTTGTGAAGGATTTAATGATTTCATCGGAAAAAGTAGCTCATGTCCAAATTGGAAATAGTTTAGAACATGCTTTACTCGTTCTTGTGAAATCTGGATATTCGGCGATACCTGTCTTAGATCCAATGTATAAACTACATGGTTTGATTAGTACTGCCATGATATTAGATGGTATGTTAGGATTAGAGCGTATTGAGTTTGAAAGACTTGATGATATGAAAGTAGAGCAGGTGATGAAGGAAGATATACCTGTTCTTAAATTAGAAGATTCATTTGCAAAAGCTTTAGAAATGACAATTGATCATCCTTTTATTTGTGCTGTTAATGAAGAAGGCTATTTTGAGGGGATTTTAACACGTCGGGCTATTTTAAAATTGTTGAATAAGAAAGTAAGGCAACATAATCGATAACGTGAGAAAAGTGACTTCATAGAAACGAAGAAGTCACTTTTTTTTTCGTGCATATCACTTGTGTATGTATTATATTTAAAAAGACATAAAACATAAGGAAGTTTGCGCTCGGAAATTGTATTTTCTGAATGAAAGCATTCGGCTAAATTAAGGATGAAAAGCTTATTGAAATAAGGTGTATGGAAGCTAAGGAAAGAGGGAGAAAGTTGCAAATTGATGATTTTCAAATGATGGTTGTGTTAGCTCAGGAATCAAATATGAGAAAAGCGGCGGAACGTTTATTTGTTTCCCAACCTGCGCTGAGTCAACGATTACAATCTATGGAGAAACAATGGGGAATGAAGTTTTTTATTCGCTCACAAAAAGGATTGACAATTACACCTGAAGGGGAAAAAGTAGCAAATTATGCTAAAGAAATGTTGCAAAGGGAAGAAGATATAAAAAGTGAGCTAGCTGTTTTTAGAACGGAAACTCATGGAACGTTAAAAATAGCTGTTGCATCAGTTATTGGTCAATATTGGCTCCCTCCTGTTTTGAAAAAGTTTGTGCATAAATATCCTTCTGTAAAGATATCGCTGTTTACTGGATGGAGTAGTGAAGTGCAAAAGCAGTTTTATGAAGGAGACGTTCATGTTGCTATACTGAGGGGAACACAAGAATATAAAGGTCAGAAGCAACAATTATTTGAAGATGAACTGTATTTAGTTGATAAAGAAATAAAAGATATTTCGATGTTAAAAGAAACAAATAGGCCGTTCATTCAATTTAAAAGTGATTCGACTTATTATGGACAAATACAAAATTGGTGGTATGGTTTATTTTCTAATCCGCCTAAGCGAACGATTGTAGTTGACCAAATTGAAACATGTAAACAACTTGTTTTAAATGGTATAGGTTATGCCCTTTTACCTTCTACTGTTTTAAAGGAAGTACAGGAAAATATGTATAAAACACCTGTTCAACTGACGAGAGAAACATGGTTGTTAACAAGTGACTCGGCAAGGCAGTTGAAACAAGTACAAGCATTTTTAGAAATTATAGAAGAAATTCAAAGAGAAAAATAAGATTATTATCTTGCTACTCGCTCTTTCGTTTGGTAGAGTAACATTATAAATGGATTTAGGAGGCAACAAGAATGAAAATGATGGACGCTAACGAAATTATTTCGTTTATTCAAAAAAGTGAAAAGAAAACTCCTGTAAAGGTATACATAAAAGGGGATTTAAAAGAAGTAACATTCCCTGAAACAGTACAAGCATTTGTGAATAAAAAATCAGGTGTATTATTCGGAGAATGGTCTGAAATTAAGACAATTCTTGATGAGAATAATAAGCACATCGTTGACTACGTTGTAGAAAACGATCGTCGTAATTCTGCAATCCCAATGCTTGATTTAAAAGGTATTAAAGCTCGCATCGAGCCAGGTGCTATTATTCGTGACCATGTTGAAATTGGTGACAACGCTGTAATTATGATGAATGCAACAATTAACATTGGTGCTGTAATTGGTGAAGGTTCTATGATCGACATGAACGCAGTACTTGGTGGACGTGCAACAGTCGGTAAAAACTGTCACGTAGGTGCAGGTGCTGTACTTGCAGGTGTTATTGAGCCACCTTCTGCAAAACCAGTTATCGTTGAAGATGATGTAGTAATCGGTGCAAACGTAGTTGTTTTAGAGGGTGTTACAGTAGGTAAAGGTGCAGTTGTGGCAGCGGGAGCTGTTGTAACAGAAGATGTGCCTCCATACACAGTTGTTGCAGGTACTCCAGCACGTGTAATTAAAGAAATTGATGAGAAGACAAAAGCAAAAACAGAAATTAAACAAGAGCTTCGTCAATTAAACCCAGAGAAATAAAAAGTAAAAAAGCGTAAGAGCGTAAATGGGCTCTTACGCTTTTTATAGATAGAGGTGCAAAAATGACAGTAAGCAAATTTGTCCAAATTCGTAGAGATCTACATAGAATTCCAGAAATCGGATTTAAGGAATGGAAAACGCAACAGTATATTTTAGATTATATAGGAACACTTTCTCATGAATTTGTGGAAGTGAAGACATGGAAAACGGGTGTAATCGTTAAAGTAAATGGAAAAAAACCCGAAAAAATAATAGGTTATCGTGCAGATATAGACGGTTTACCAATTACAGAGGAAACTGGATACGAGTTTGCTTCTATTCATGAAGGAATGATGCATGCATGTGGCCATGATGTACATACAGCGATCGGTTTAGGCCTTCTAACGAAAGCTGTGAGCGAAAGAATAGATGATGACCTTGTATTTCTATTCCAGCCAGCAGAAGAAGGACCAGGCGGTGCTCTTCCTATGTTAGAAAGTGAAGAGTTAAAAGAATGGAAACCAAATATAATTCTTGGTCTTCATATTGCACCAGAATACGCTGTAGGGACAATTGCAACGAAAGAAGGACTGTTATTTGCCAATACTTCAGAATTATATATTGATTTAAAAGGAAAAGGTGGCCATGCTGCCTATCCGCATACTGCAAATGACATGATTGTTGCAGCGAGTCATCTTGTTACACAGCTTCAATCTGTTATTAGTCGCAATGTAAATCCTCTTGATAGTGCAGTAATTACAATCGGGAAAATTACAGGTGGTACGGTTCAAAATATTATTGCAGAAAAATCTCGTTTAGAAGGAACGATTCGAACATTATCAGTGGAATCAATGAAGCGTGTGAAAAGCAGAATTGAGGCAATTGTTGCAGGTATCGAAGCTTCTTTCCAGTGTGAAGCGATTATAGATTACGGAGCAATGTATCATCAAGTATATAACCATGAAGAGTTAACGAGAGAGTTTATGCAATTTGTACATAAACAAACTGATATGAATGTTATTACATGTACTGAGGCAATGACAGGTGAAGATTTTGGTTATATGCTTCGAGAAATCCCTGGATTTATGTTTTGGCTTGGAGTAAATTCAGAATATGGTTTACATCATGCAAAATTAAAACCAGACGAAGAAGTGATTGAAAAGGCAATTACATTTCTAAGCCAATATGTAAAGTGGAAAGGGAATAGAAAATAAAACTTCCGCTTTCATGAAGGTTCCAAAAAACTTTTTGTTTTGAGGTGTAAGTAACGCTCGTATAGATTGATTTTAGACATTTACATACAAATAAAAGAATTAAAGTTAATTGTACTGTTTTAATAATGAGCAGGGGGTTTTAGCCACTGCTCATTATTAATTATCTGACTAACTTATATATGTTTACTTTTAGTATGAAAAGTGTGTAAAATCAATGTGAAACATAGAAAAAAGGGTGGGGAATTACGTGCAAATTAGCAGTGCGATTTTATGTTTCGTCTTATATGCGTATGTTATTATTGCGGCGGTTTATTTTGGGATAAGTTTTTATGCCTATCGTCTAGTAGATAATAATGAATATGACGAAACATACAAATGGGTAAAGAGATATTTATCACCTGTACTAGAAATTATGAATGGGTTTGTGCTCTTTTTATTTATTGGATTAATTGCTTTCTCAACGAGTTTAGTAGGGAATAAAACTACGTTATTTGTATTGGGTATCATTATTTTTATGTTGTTAGGAATAAGGATTGGTAATACGGTCTTTTGGAATGAAAGAAAAGTAGATGGTTGGACGGGAATGTTAATTCCGTGCATGTTAGCTGCAATCGTGACAAATATAGAGCATGAATATTATCAATTACATTTTTGGCTCATTATCGTTTTAACAATTCTTTCTGTTTTGTATATAAGCACAGTAGTACTAACATATATTGCACATGAAAAAGGAGACGTTAAAGGCACTCGTTTCTTTAGAGGACGGGCATTATTTTGGAGTGTGCCGACGATGGCAGTTATCGCGCTTATTGCGATATTAGTAAATGGATATCAATTTTTTAATTGGCAACTATTTTTAGAAAACTGGTGGATCTTTATCTTTTCATTTATTGCTTTTTTAGGTGCAACGCATTATTTATTCCATCAACATCATTACATATGGGCATTATTATTTGCCTTCACACAGCTTCTATTTGCCTTTTTTGGTCAAGAAACATTATTATTCGTTTTTGAAACATTTAGTTCGTTTGGAAATATATTTGTATTTGCTATGTTACTTGTTGGTATCGCTTTTTACTTGCAACAATATTTTTATATACAAAAACAAAAATAAGAGCTAATTACAGTTTTTGTGACGCATATAAAGTGTGTTACACTGAAAATAAATAGTACTTGAAGTTATTGGAGGAATTCCTGTGGGTGAGAAAGAAAAAGAATTTGCTGTCATTGGACTTGGTCGCTTTGGTGGAAGTATTTGCCGAGAACTAGCTCAATTAGGTATGGAAGTAATGGCAATCGATTCAGATGAGGATAAAATTAATGAATTTGCAAATATAGCTTCGCATGCTGTAATTGCAGATTCAACAGATGAGATGGTATTAAAAAGCCTCGGTATTCGAAATTTTGATCACGTAGTCGTTGCTATTGGAGATAATTTAAATTCAAGTATTTTAACGACTTTGATTTTGAAAGAGCTGGGTGTAAAAAATATTACTGTAAAAGCTCAAAATGATTATCATGAAAAAGTGTTAAGTAAAATAGGTGCAGATCATATTGTGCATCCAGAACGTGATATGGGAAAAAGGATTGCTAATAATATTGCATCAAGCAATGTGTTAGACTACCTTGAGCTTTCAGATGAGCATAGTATTGTAGAGATTATTGCGAATAAAAAAATTGATGGGCACTCTTTAATTGAATTAGATATTCGTGCGAAGTTTGGATTGAATATTGTAGCAATTAAACGAGGTAAAGAAGTTATCGTATCCCCTCGAGCTACGGAGAGTATTCAAGCAGGAGATATATTAATTGTCATTGGTCATGACGATGAAGTGGATCGATTTAAACACTTTTTAAGATAAGAGAAAAGAAAAGGACAATGCCTTCATGGCATTGTCCTTTTTCTTATATTTCCATAATGATTGGTAAAATCATTGGACGGCGTTTCGTTTTCTCATATAGGAATGGGGCTAATGTGTCTGTAATTTCATTTTTAATTTCAGACCATTGTGTTGTTTTACGCTCCATTACTTTTTCTAAATGAGTTGTAATTAATGTTTGTGCATCATTGATTAAATCGCTGCTTTCACGCATGTAAACGAAACCGCGTGAGATGATATCAGGTCCTGCTGCAACTTTAAATTCTTTCATATCAATGCTTACAACTACAATTACAAGTCCTTCTTCAGAAAGGATACGACGATCTCGTAATACGATATTGCCAATATCTCCAATACCGTTTCCATCAATGTAGACCGAACCAGATGGGATTTTTCCAGCTACGCTAGCTTCATCCGAACGTAAAGCAAGAACATCGCCATTATCCATAATGAAGCAATTTTCTTCAGGGATGCCACAATCATTTGCTATGTTCATGTGCATACGTTGCATACGATATTCACCATGAATTGGCATGAAGTACTTCGGTTTAATTAGACGTAACATTAACTTTTGTTCTTCTTGTCCACCGTGTCCACTTGTATGGATATTTGAAAGTTTACCGTGAATTACATCAGCGCCAGCGCGGTACAACATGTTAATTGTACGACTTACGCTAATTGTATTTCCTGGAATTGGTGAAGAAGAGAAAACAACTGTATCTCCAGGAATAATTTGAATTTGGCGGTGTGTACCGTTTGCAATACGTGAAAGTGCTGCCATCGGTTCACCTTGACTACCTGTACATAAAATAACAACTTTATTAGCTGGTAAGCGGTTTAGTTGAGATGCATCTATGAATGTATCTTTCGGGCAACGAATATAACCAAGGTTTTGTCCAATTTCAATCGCTGCTTCCATACTTCGACCAAACACAGCTACTTTACGGTTGTTTTCAACAGCAGCTTCAACAACTTGTTGTAAGCGGTGAATATTTGATGCAAAGGTTGCGAATATAATCCGTCCTTCTACTTTACGGAAAATGTCTTGAATGCTATCACCAACGCGACGCTCAGACATAGTAAAGTTTGGAACTTCACTGTTCGTACTATCAGATAATAGACATAGTACGCCATCTTTACCGATTTCAGCCATTTTCGTTAAATCAGCTGGTTCACCAACTGGTGTGAAGTCAAATTTGAAGTCACCTGTATGAACAACTTGACCTTGAGGTGTTTTCACAACAACGCCGTACGAATCTGGAATACTGTGAGTTGTACGGAAGAAGGATACAGACGTTTTTTTGAATTTAATAACGTCATCTTCTTGAATCTCGTAAAGTTTTGCTTTACGAAGTAAGCCGTGTTCTTCTAATTTGTTTTTGATGAGCGCAATTGCTAATTTTCCACCGTAAATTGGAATGTTCACTTGACGTAATAGGTAAGGGATTCCACCGATATGATCTTCGTGACCATGTGTAATGAATAACCCTTTAATTTTATCTTCGTTTCGCACAAAATAAGTGTAGTCTGGTATTACATAATCGATTCCGAGAAGTTCGTCCTCTGGAAATTTAATTCCAGCATCAATTATAATAATTTCATCCTGAAATTGAACAGCGTATGTATTTTTACCGATTTCACCAAGCCCACCGAGAGCAAATACAGCAACTTGGTCGTTTTTTAGAAATTTCATATCGCTATACGATTTCCGCTAATGTTAAATCAGCGTTTTCTTTTTCATATTCAAGATGAGCGCCAGTAACAGACTGAACAAACTCGATATTATATGCGAACTTATTTAATTTTGTACGAACATCCTTTTCAGACGTAGCCTCTAAATATAAAACTTTTGTATTTTCACGTACTGGAACCTCAGTTAATTTTTCTTGATAAAATACTTTAAAAATCATTTGGAAAACCTCTCCTTGTCTATGTTTTGCATTATCTGTTACTTATTATAAAGCAAACAGTCACGATTTTCATGTTTTTTCGAATGAGAATGAAGAAAAAGCCCTAAATGGGCATAATTTAAGCGATTGTCTTTTTACGGACTAGACCGTTTAAATAACGCTTGAGCTTTTTCTTCAGCTTCTTCAGCATGATTACTCCTTCCTTTCCTTATTTTAAACATGCCTATTACTAGTGAAAACTCTATCTCTGATATAAGAGATAGGACAAAAGTGAATGGTGAATCTTGTCCTTTCCCATACAGTGAAAGTTATTCTATAGTAACGATTAGTAGCCGTTAGTTATAGGTATAGTATGAGGAAGAATGGAAAAGAAAATTCATCCGAACAAGTATCCACATGTTTTACTAATATATATATGCAAAGTTTACAAATAAGGTCAGAAAGGGAACGCTTTCTTCACAGATGTTTAATATGTTATACTTTTTTTTAGAATTTGAAAAGTGATATTCAAAATAGGAATATAGAGTGCCAGAAAGGATTTTGACAAATGAATGATAAAATTGTCTTTTTTGATATTGATGGAACGTTATTAGATCATGATAAAAAAATTCCACAATCTACACGAGATGCAGTAAAACAGTTACAAGAGAAAGGTGTACATGTAGCAATTGCGACAGGGCGCGCGCCATTTATGTTCGAAGATATTCGCAAGGAACTTGATATACATAATTATGTTAGTTTTAATGGACAATATGTTGTCTTTGAAGATGAGGTAATATTTGATAATCCGTTACATCCAGATGCTTTACATAAGTTTACTCAGTTTGCAAAACAAGAAGGATATCCACTTGTATACCTTGACCATCAAAATATGAGAGCATCAGTGGAATATCATGATTATGTGAAAGAAGGCTTCGGAAGCTTAAACTTTGAGCATCCAGCATATGAGCCTAATTTTTATGAGGAACGTAATATTTATCAAACACTACTTTTTTGTGAAGTAAATGAAGAGGAAAAGTTTATTAATCATTATCCAGATTTTCATTTTATTCGTTGGCATGCATATTCAATGGACATCATTCCTAATGGTGGTTCTAAGGCAAAAGGAATTGAGAAATATATTGAAAAGTTAGGTTTTAATCGTGATCAAGTGTATGCATTCGGAGATGGCTTAAATGATTTAGAAATGATCGAAGCCGTTGGCACAGGTATTGTGATGGGAAATGGCCATGAAGACTTAAAAAAACTTGCAAATCATGTGACAAAGGATGTTAGTGAAGACGGTATATATCATGGACTAAAGTGGGCTGGATTGCTGTAAGTGAATATGGAACCCATTTCATAATAAAAAGGCGGAAGTTAACTTCCGCCTTTTTATTATCGCTCTAGAGGTTTGGAATCATCAGGAGCGGCAAAAGGATTTTCTTTATTAATATGGTCATAGAACATAACTCCATTTAAATGGTCAATCTCGTGCTGGAATACGATTGCTGGTAAACCTTTTAAACGTAATTTTACTTCTTCTCCGTTAATAGAAGTTGCTTTTACTGTAATTCTTGTATAACGAGGAACATAACCAGGTACTTCGCGGTCTACAGATAGACAACCTTCACCACCCTGTAAATATGTACGTTCAACAGAATGGCTAATGATTTTTGGATTGAATAATGCATGGCTATATAATGTACCGTCCGCATCGGTTACATGAACTGCAATCATTTTTTTTGAAACACCGATTTGCGGAGCCGCTAATCCGATTCCAGGGCGTAAACTATATTTTTCAGCCATTTCAGGATCTTGGCTATTTATTACGAATTCAATCATTTCTTTTAAGGTATTTGTATCTTCTTCGCTTGCCGGTAATGACACCTCTTCTGCAACGTTGCGCAAAATAGGATCTCCTTCGCGAATAACATCTTTCATTGTAAGCATATGTAATCTCTCCTTTCCTCTTTAGTCTACCAAAGGAGATGGAAAAAGTCATCGGCAAGAAAGGGAAGGCATTTTGGAAATCGTTCTATTATAGAGTATCTATGTATGTGATAAACAGAAAAAGACGGCAAAGCCGTCTTTTTCTTTCCATAGTTGTTTCGTTTTACATTAGCGAATGCAAGCAGCACCAACGATAATTAAAAGAATAAACAACACAACGATTAAGGCGAAGCCGCGTCCAGACCCGCCACAAGAACCGCCATAACCGTAGGAAGGATATGAACAAGTTGGATAGCAATATGAGTATCCGTACATGAGATGACCTCCTTTATCATTTCCCGCTAATACTGCGGTTACTATAATGTATGGAAGAGAGGGTGGAAATGTATAGGTATTTACCTAAAAAAGGAAGAGTAGTTTGTATATTTTTGTTACGAAGAGAGAAAAACTAAAGAGAATTAAATCATTTACATATTATTCTAAGAGAAAAAATAAGTGAAAAAGGGAATAATATAACAGTAGGTCAATGCTTACTAATACAGATGTAAAAAATAAAAACACGTTTGTGTAGTAGAAACCTGCATATTATTTATAAAAAAACGTATTCAAAGTAATTGACATCGTAATTAGAATAGTTGTAAACTAAAAAACGTGATCAAGATTGTATTAATATGTTTCTGAAAAAACATTAGTACAGATTGTTAGGTACACAAAATTATTCTCAACCGACAGACAAACATGTTGGTTTACATCGTTGCGCTTTTTAAACTGGAAAATAGCCAGTGAAAGCGTTTCAGAATATGGTTCAAGAGAGGAAGAGGTGAACGGAATGGGTACTAAAACAAAAAAGACCCTATTTAATGTTGATGAGCAAATGAAAGCTATCGCAGCTCAATTTGAAACATTACAAATTTTAAATGAAAACGGTGAAGTTGTGAATGAAGCAGCTATGCCTGAATTATCTGATGATCAATTAAAAGAATTAATGCGTCGTATGGTGTATACTCGCGTATTAGATCAACGTTCTATTTCTTTAAACCGTCAAGGACGTTTAGGTTTCTACGCACCTACAGCTGGACAAGAAGCTTCTCAATTAGCAAGTCATTTCGCACTTGAAGCAGAAGATTTCATCTTACCAGGATACCGTGATGTACCACAATTAGTATGGCACGGATTACCATTATACCAAGCATTCTTATTCTCTCGTGGACACTTCATGGGTAACCAAATGCCTGAGAATGTAAATGCATTAGCTCCACAAATCATTATCGGTGCGCAAATCATCCAAACTGCTGGTGTTGCGTTAGGTATGAAACTACGTGGTAAAAAATCTGTTGCAATTACTTACACTGGTGACGGTGGTGCTTCAC
The DNA here is from genome assembly GCF_002218325.1 of Bacillus sp. M13(2017). Taxonomy (NCBI): domain Bacteria; kingdom Bacillati; phylum Bacillota; class Bacilli; order Caryophanales; family Bacillaceae; genus Bacillus; species Bacillus sp. M13(2017). The sequence goes on from NZ_KZ268500.1 coordinate 831,323, forward strand.
AAGGTGACTTCTACGAAGGTATGAACTTTGCAGGTGCATTTAAAGCTCCAGCAATCTTCGTTGTTCAAAACAACCGTTATGCAATCTCTACTCCAGTAGAAAAGCAATCTGCAGCTAAAACTGTAGCACAAAAAGCAGTAGCAGCAGGTATTTACGGAATTCAAGTAGACGGTATGGATCCACTAGCTGTATACGCAGCGACTGCTTTCGCTCGTGAGCGCGCAGTAAATGGCGAAGGCCCTACTTTAATCGAGACTTTAACATTCCGTTACGGTCCACATACAATGGCTGGTGATGACCCAACTCGTTACCGTACAAAAGATATCGAAAACGAATGGGAACAAAAAGACCCAATCGTACGCTTCCGTAAGTTCTTAGAAGCTAAAGGCCTATGGTCTCAAGAAGTTGAAGAGACAGTAATCGAAGAAGCAAAAGAAGATATCAAACAAGCAATTGCTAAGGCTGACCAAGCTCCAAAACAAAAAGTAACTGATTTAATGGAAATCATGTACGAAAAAATGCCTTACAACTTAGCTGAACAATATGAAATCTACAAAGAAAAGGAGTCGAAGTAAGCCATGGCTCAAATGACAATGATTCAAGCAATCACTGATGCTTTACGCGTTGAAATGAAAAATGACCCTAACGTACTTGTATTTGGTGAAGACGTTGGTGTAAACGGCGGTGTATTCCGTGCTACTGAAGGTTTACAAGCTGAATTTGGTGAAGATCGTGTAATGGATACTCCACTTGCAGAGTCTGGTATTGGTGGACTTGCAGTTGGTCTTGCACTTGAAGGATTCCGTCCAGTTCCAGAAATCCAATTCTTCGGTTTCGTTTATGAAGTAATGGATTCAATTTCTGGTCAATTAGCTCGTATGCGTTACCGTTCTGGTGGACGTTGGACTGCTCCAGTAACAGTTCGTTCTCCATTCGGTGGTGGTGTTCATACTCCTGAACTACATGCTGATAGCTTAGAAGGATTAGTGGCTCAACAACCTGGTCTAAAAGTTGTTATTCCATCTACTCCATACGACGCTAAAGGTCTTTTAATCTCTGCGATTCGTGACAACGATCCAGTTATCTACTTAGAGCATATGAAATTGTACCGTTCATTCCGTCAAGAGGTACCAGAAGGTGATTACACAATTGATTTAGGCAAAGCTGATATCAAACGTGAAGGTACAGATGTATCTGTTATCGCTTATGGCGCTATGGTTCACGCTGCATTAAAAGCTGCTGAAGAACTTGAAAAAGAAGGTATCTCTTTAGAGGTTGTTGACTTACGTACAGTTCAACCATTAGATATCGAAACAATCATCGCTTCTGTTGAAAAAACAGGTCGCGTAGTTGTAGTTCAAGAAGCTCAAAAACAAGCTGGTATTGCAGCTAACGTTGTAGCGGAAATTAACGACCGTGCAATCTTAAACTTAGAAGCTCCAGTTGTACGTGTTGCAGCTGCTGATACAGTATTCCCATTCTCTCAAGCAGAGAGCGTATGGTTACCAAACCACAAAGATATTGTTGAAGCTGTAAACAAAGTAATGAACTTCTAATTTTTAGCTTTTCATGTGCAAAAGAAATCAGCACATGCTGGTTTCTTTTGTACATATTCCATAATAATGAAATGAATCAGGGGGCTGAATTCCGTGGCATTTGAATTTAAACTACCAGATATCGGTGAAGGTATCCACGAAGGTGAAATCGTAAAATGGTTTATTAAACCAGGCGATGAAGTAAACGAAGACGATGTACTTCTTGAAGTACAAAATGATAAAGCAGTAGTAGAAATCCCTTCTCCTGTTAAAGGTAAAGTACTTGAAGTACTTGTAGAAGAAGGAACAGTTGCAATCGTAGGAGATACATTAATTAAATTTGATGCTCCTGGATACGAAAACCTTAAATTTAAAGGTGACGATCATGATGAAGCTCCAAAAGCTGAAGAAGCAGCAGTAGAAGCTCCAGCAGCGGAAGCTACTCCAGCAGCAACTGCAGAAGTAGTAAATGAGCGCGTAATCGCTATGCCATCTGTTCGTAAATACGCTCGTGAAAAAGGTGTAGACATTCATAAAGTATCTGGTACTGGTAAGAATGGCCGTATCGTAAAAGCTGACATCGATGCATTTGCAAATGGTGGACAAACTGTAGCAGCAACTGAGGCTCCAGCAGCAGTAGAAGCTACTCCAGCAGCAGCGAAAGAAGAAGCACCAAAAGCACAACCAATCCCAGCTGGTGAATATCCAGAAACTCGTGAGAAAATGAGTGGTATCCGTAAAGCGATTGCGAAAGCAATGGTTAACTCTAAACACACAGCTCCTCACGTAACATTAATGGACGAAGTAGATGTAACAGAACTTGTTGCTCACCGTAAGAAGTTCAAAGCAGTAGCAGCTGACAAAGGTATTAAATTAACTTACCTTCCGTACGTTGTTAAAGCTTTAACATCTGCATTACGTGAATACCCAATGTTAAACACTTCTTTAGATGATGCATCTCAAGAAGTAGTTCATAAACATTACTTCAACATCGGTATCGCAGCTGATACAGACAAAGGTCTATTAGTACCAGTTGTTAAAGATACAGATCGTAAGTCTATCTTCACAATTTCTAACGAGATCAATGATCTTGCTGGTAAAGCACGTGAAGGTCGTCTAGCTCCAGCTGAAATGAAAGGTGCTTCTTGCACAATTACAAACATTGGTTCTGCAGGTGGACAATGGTTCACTCCAGTTATCAACCACCCAGAAGTAGCAATCCTTGGTATCGGCCGTATCGCTGAAAAACCAGTTGTGAAAAACGGTGAGATTGTTGCAGCTCCAGTATTAGCATTATCTCTAAGCTTTGACCATCGTTTAATTGACGGTGCAACTGCTCAAAAAGCGTTAAACCAAATTAAACGTCTATTGAATGACCCACAATTATTAGTAATGGAGGCGTAATAACAATGGTAGTAGGAGATTTCCCAATTGAATTAGATACAGTCGTTGTTGGTGCAGGTCCTGGTGGATACGTTGCGGCAATTCGTGCAGCACAATTAGGTCAAAAGGTAGCAATCATTGAAAAAGCTAACCTTGGTGGCGTATGCTTAAACGTTGGATGTATTCCTTCAAAAGCGTTAATCAATGCAGGTCATCGTTATGAGAATGCAATGCATTCTGATGACATGGGTATTACTGCAGAAAACGTAAAAGTTGACTTTACAAAAGTTCAAGAATGGAAAAACGGCGTAGTTAAGAAATTAACTGGCGGTGTTGAAGGCCTTCTTAAAGGTAACAAAGTTGAAATCATTCGCGGTGAAGCTTACTTCGTAGATGCTAATACATTACGCGTTATGACTGAAGATGCAGCTCAAACTTATACGTTTAAAAATGCTGTTCTTGCAACTGGTTCTACACCAATCGAAATTCCAGGATTCAAATACTCTAAACGTGTTATCAACTCTACAGGTGCTTTAAGCTTACCTGAAATTCCTAAAAAACTTGTTGTAATCGGCGGCGGTTACATCGGTATGGAATTAGGTACTGCATATGCTAACTTCGGTACAGAAGTTACTGTAGTAGAAGCTGGCGACGAAATCTTAGCTGGTTTCGAAAAAGCTATGAGCTCTGTTGTTAAACGTGCTCTACAGAAAAAAGGTAACGTAAATATCCATACAAAAGCTATGGCTAAAGGCGTTGAAGAAACAGAAACTGGCGTAAAAGTTAGCTTTGAAGTTAACGGTGAAATCCAAACTGTAGAAGCAGATTACGTATTAGTAACTGTAGGTCGTCGTCCAAACACTCAAGAAATCGGTCTTGAGCAAGTTGGAGTTAAAATGACTGACCGCGGCATCATCGAAATCGATGAGCAATGTCGTACAAATGTACCAAACATCTATGCAATCGGTGATATCGTTCCTGGACCACCATTAGCTCACAAAGCTTCTTACGAAGGTAAAGTAGCTGTAGAAGCAATTAGTGGCCATGCATCAGCTATCGATTACATCGGAATTCCTGCAGTATGCTTCACTGATCCAGAATTAGCATCTGTTGGTTACACTAAAAAACAAGCTGAAGAAGCTGGAATGACTGTAACTGTATCTAAGTTCCCATTCGCTGCTAACGGTCGTGCATTATCATTAAACAGCACTGACGGTTTCCTACAACTTGTAACACGTAAAGAAGATGGTCTTCTTGTAGGTGCTCAAGTTGCAGGTGCAGGTGCTTCTGATATTATCTCTGAGATTGGTTTAGCTATCGAAGCTGGAATGACAGCTGAAGATATCGCTCAAACAATCCATGCTCACCCAACATTAGGTGAAATCACAATGGAAGCAGCTGAAGTTGCTCTTGGAATGCCAATTCACATTGTAAAATAATTAAGTAATGTAAATAGCCCCTCTCTTATTGTAAGAGAGGGGCTATTTTTATTTTCATCAAATGACCTGCAAGGTCTTTAAACGTACTTGTCGAATGAATATATAATACTTTAACAAATGATTCAGGCGTAACTTACTTCAAAGGTAATGTATATCATCCTATAATATGTAATTGATTCAAACTTAACCCCATATATTAATAAAATAGAGCATGTCAAAGGAGAAGGTTCCATGAAAATATTACATGTTATATTTTATCATTTACTACTATGGAGTGGCTTTTCCACTGTATTAACATTATCGAATGGTGATAAGTTTCATTATAAAGTTATTCTTTTTTTCGTATTCCTATATCTAGCCTATGTAATAGCATATTTTGTATTGCACGTGAGAAAGCAAGCTTTATTTCTTACATGTTCAAATTGTATACTATTTTTAATCATATTATCTATTTTTTAAATTAGCGTTTATAAAAATACATTGTTCTTCCATTAAATAATTGTAACTCTCCTTCTAATTTCTTCGCTAAAAAACGGCAAAATTCATTTGCTTTCCCTTTGTCACCAAATGTTGCATTAGGTGGTAAAGAAACTTGGATGAAAGATTGTTCATTTTCTATACCAACACCAATATAAATTGAGTCATAGCGGTCGTGATTGGATTGAAGTTTTAATGTTGTTGTAGATGTATCTAAAATTTCATAAGGAAAAGCGGTATTTGTATACGTGTAATTAATTTGGGCACCAGTTTTAGAAGTAACTGTTTTATAATAATGAAAAAGTTGTTTTATATCATCTATTGAAACTGATTGTTGGTTGGATTTAGGTACAAGCGTAATAAAGGCGTGTTGCATATAAGTTCCCCCTAACTTAGTAGAATACTATCATTCTACATCCTACTGAATTTTTTGACAATTAAAAGGAGTATCACATGTTTTGTTTAATATACTAGTAATGAAACGTGATATAGAAAGGTGGAAACCAATGTTTGAAAAATTGTATGATGAGCATGAAAGTGTGAAGGTACGATTTTTAGGGTTTATGACACATGATACACGTTATGATTTTGGTGTTATTTATACAAATATGTTTTTTGGAAAGCCGCTCATTGTTTGTATGCAAACAGGAAGGTCTACTTTACTCGGACGAGATGATGTAGAGAATGTTCAATATATACAGGAGATTTTTAAATTAGGATCAGAAGAGGAAGCAAAGGAGTTAGCTCAATTTTTCAAATTTCTAGTTCCGTCAACTTCTTTACATGCGGAATATGAAGAATAATTAATGTGAAACAGTCGTACTTATAAATATGGCTGTTTTTTCATTTGAATATTGCATACTAATTTAAATTGAAAATATTTAATGTGTTATACTAAAAACCTATTGACGTAAAAAGTATAACATATTAAAATAAAGACAGAAAGTTAAGCGGTTACAAAAAGTTTTTGGGATTATAAACTTAGGGGGAAATGAAAAATGGGAACAATCGTATGTCAAGATTGTGAAGGTACAATTGCACACTTCGAAGATGAGAAAGTAACAGTACTTTACGGGAAATGTGGATCTTGCGGATGTGATCACACAGAGCATACAAAAGCCCAATAATTGATAGGAAATGGACAGCTAAAAGTTTTTAGGACCATAAACTTAGGGGGAAATGAAAATGGGAACAATCGTATGCCAAGTATGTGAAGGAACAATCGGACATTTTGAAGATGAGAAAACGACAGTACTTTACGGAAAATGTGGAACAAATTGTGACTGTGCTAGAAAAGATAATGCGAAAGCTTAATGATAAATAAATAGATTACTATTAAAACTCAGGGGGAAATGAAAATGGGAACAATCGTATGCCAAGTATGTGAAGGAACAATTGGACATTTTGAAGATGAAAAATCAACAGTACTATACGGGAAATGTGGATCTCATTGCGAATGTGACCATAAAGAACATACAAAAGCTTAATAATAAGAAAAAGCGCCTACATGTGTAGGCGCTTTTTTAATAAATTGTAGTTGTATGACCAACTGTTGCAACGATTGCATCATCCCTAATCGGAATAAAGCTTATGGAGGTCTGTGGTGTACTAGAAGAAGCGTATTGGCTCATTATACGACTATCGATACGGGTAATAGTATCGGTCAAGAAAGCTGAAATAAAAGCGTAAGGAACTCGTCGTTCATTTAATGAATAAATAATTTCTTCTTTTGTTTTTACACCTACGCCATGTCCGTAAAAAAAGAAATTTCCTAAATAGATTGTGTTTTCTCCTTGCCACTCAATCGTAGCTGGATTCACTTGTGGGTTTTTAAAGTAAACGAGGTCACCTGGAACAAGATCGCCACCGTTTTTTGTTATGAGTCTTAGATCTTGATCGTAGTCCCATGTGTAAAGTAAAAGGTTTGCAAATAGACGATTGAAAGTTTCTTCCTCATACAATGATAGTAAAGCTTTATAAAAAATAATGATCATAGCGGTTGCGCATTCAGTTCCATATAGTTTTCCGTTTTTGAAAATATCTTGTATGGCAATAGAAGGTGGTATGTTTGGAAGAAGCTCGAATCCTCCAAGGGATGTTCTTTTCCAATACTGGGGGTTGCAAAAGGATTGTTGAAATGTACGAAACTGAAAACCACTTTGAAAAAGCTCTAGTGAAGAGATAATAATATTAACTCGTAAATTGAGATCAAAGCTGAGTTCATCAGCTGTTCGGAAGGAATAAACTTCTTGATTTCCTGCCATTATTGATAAAATTTGTTGTTTCTCTGCTGCAAATGGCTCATATTCATTTGTAATATAAGGATGTACAATAGAACGGCCTATTACAATCATAATAGTATCCCCACCTATACGTTACATTCTTTAGTATCGTATGAAGAAAAGGAGAAAAGGTGAAAAAAAAGCCTATCAACTGATAGGCTTGTACTCTTTAATAACACGTAATGTTTGTAATGTCATATCTTCAGGACCTTGTACAGGTAAACCTGCTTCTAAGTTTTTACGAATATACTCTAAGTTTTCTTGTGTAATAATTTCCCCCGGAGTAAAGATTGGAATCCCTGGCGGATAAACCATAACAAAATCAGCTATAATACGCCCCGCTGCATTTTCAAATGGAATGACTTCTGTTTCCGAATAAAAAGCATCTCGGGGAGAAAGTGCTAGCACTGGAATTTCTGGAATCTCTACTTGTACTTGAACACCTTTATCTGCCCTATTTCTAAATGTTGCTGTTAAATCTTGTAATGCTGCAATAAGTGTATTTGTATCACTTTCTGTATCTCCCAAAGTGATAAGACATAGTATGTTGTATAGATCTGAGAGTTCTACTTCAATGTTATATTGCTCTCTAAGCCATACTTCAGCTTGGTGGCCGGTAATACCTAACTCTTTTACAGATACAATTATCTTTGTAGGATCATAGTTAAAGGTAGCATCTGTACCTAACATTTCTTTTCCAGGACAGTAAAGATGCTCAATAGAATTTATAGCATCACGAACATGTTCAGCTAATTGTATTGTTTGTTCTATGAGTGCTGTTCCTTCTGTAGCAAGACGTTTTCTCGCAACATCAAGGGATGCTAACAAGATGTAAGAAGTTGATGTAGTCGTAAGCATGCTAATAATAGATTGGACATGTTTTACATTCACCAAGCCTTCTTTCACATTAAGAATAGAACTTTGAGTTAAAGAGCCTCCTAATTTGTGAACACTTGTTGCTGCCATATCTGCCCCAGCTTGCATCGCTGACATCGGCAATTCATCGTGAAAATGAATATGAACACCATGAGCCTCGTCAACTAGTACAGGGATGTCATAAGAATGTGCTAATTGTACAATCTGTTCTAAGTCTGCAGCAAACCCAAAGTACGTTGGGTTAATAACAAGTAAGCCCTTTGCATCTGAGTGCTCTTCAAGTGCTTTTTTGACAGATTGAATTGTGATTCCATGAGAAATACCGAGCTTCGGATCGATTTCAGGATGCATGAAAATTGGTTTTGCACCTGAGAAAATAATAGCTGACATTACTGATTTATGCACGTTTCGTGGTACTAGGATTTTGTCACCAGGACCGCAAACGCTCATCACCATTGTCATAATAGCGCCACTTGTACCTTGAATAGAAAAGAAAGTATGATCTGCACCGAATGCAGCGGCTGCTAAATCCTGTGCTTCTTTAATCATACCTTTTGGATGATGTAAATCATCGAGTGGCGCAATATTAATTAAATCAATTGCTAATGCATTATGCCCAATAAATTCGCGAAATGTAGGATCCATGCCCTGTCCTTTTTTATGACCAGGAATATGGAATTGAATTGGATTTCGCTTACTGTGCTCAACTAAAGCGGTAAACAATGGTGTTTCGTATTGGGACAATCTATACACCCCTTCTTCTTCATAATATTTAGTGTAATTTGTTTTATATAATCCTGCTCTAAAAAAGTTTAGTCTTTTTTAGAATAAGGCTTGTTTTTCTGCCATTCAAAAAATCGTTTTTGAGATGGTAGCTTCACTTTATTTTCTATAAAACAAAAGCATTATATCACCAATAATTATAGATGTATAGAAAAAAATGTTTTTAAGGTGAGTATGTTTAATAGTTAGCCTCAACTAATGAATAGAGGAAGACAATTCCATTAAAATGAATAAATAGTGTATAATGCAGAGTGGCTATAATGAAGAATAAAATATTCTCTTTAAGATAGCATAATGAAACAAGAAGAAATGATAAATGAGGTGCGAAATGGAATATCAATATCCGTTAGATTATGATTGGTCAAATGAGGAAATGGTTACAATTGTTAAGTTTTATGAAGCGATTGAGAAAGCTTATGAAAAAGGGATTGTAAGAGAAGAATTAATGGGTTTATATCGTCGTTTTAAAGAGATTGTTCCATCGAAAGCAGAAGAAAAGAAAATTGATAAAGAATTTCAAGAAGTAAGTGGATACTCTATATATCGTGCTATTCAAAGGGCAAAAGAAGTCGAAGAACAAAAGCTTGTAAAAATGTAAAAAATATTTTGAAAAATAAAAACTGAAGTGATATAATGTGATAACAACTAAAAACGGACAATATAAATTGTCCGTTTTCTACTATCGATTACAAAGTGCATATAAAGGAAGGAGTGATTGCATCGTAGATTCAATCTTAGCAAGGAATTGTTCGTTGGTCATTGCTGAAAACTCCTCTGGTGATATATGAATACCAACTAATAATTCTGCTTTTTTTACAGTAGCTAGTCGTTCAATCATCTTTTGTAAGTCTTCGGTTTCAAGTGTTTTATGTAATTTCACACTTGGTTTAGTATGGTCAATGGACCAAACGAAGTCATTTGGAATATTTGTTTTTAAATCATTTAAATGTTCTAAGAAGGCATGAGCCGTCTCAACTTTTTGTGGACACTCATAGATTAAACCAAAGTATATGAAGGCATGAGTACCCCATAAGCCGATTTGGAAATGCGGTAGCATTTTATATCCTCGTTTATTTGTTGAAAAAGCAACCCAAGTATCGTTTGGTGGATTGACTTTGCGGCGTGCGTGTTTTGCAACATGATAAAAAAAGTTCTCATCAGTTTGTTTGGATAAGTATTCTGCAAATTGTTCCCCTAAAGCTTCTAGCTTAGGATGAATGTTCGTTTTAATTGCACTCATTCGTTCTTCGAGACCATCAACTGTAAAGACATCAAAATCAGTTGACTTGAATGTTTGTATTGTCATGATTGTTCCTCCAACTCCTATTTTGCTTTTATTTTAGCATAGCTTGTACTATTCATAAAAAAAACAGCACAAAAAAATTTAAATAAAAAAATATAATTTTGTTGCATAGATGATTTATCCAACATAGTATAGTATAAAACAAAAAATCAGAAAATTGAATTAATTCTAGTCCGAGGGCAGACGAATATTGGGAGGAGGCAAATAATATGAGACAGGTGATTAATGCGTTAAAGAGAACAGATGCTGAAAAGAGAATACCGGTGCTACGTTTGGAGCTAGATTATGAATTAGCAACTTTATATGATGCGATGATGGAAGATGATAAACAGAAAAAAGAAGAGTGTGTACAAAAGTTAGAAGTGTTAAGACTTGAAATGATTCGTTTAGAAGCGTAATAATAGTATATGTATAAAAAATTAGTTGGTGCGAACCTTATAAAGGGTTCGTTTTTTCTGTGAACAGTATAGATCGGAGTGTTTAAACATGCAAGAAGTATGGAAAGACATTGATGCACACGCCAAACGGTGGATTCGGGATGCAGGAGAGCATTTAATGGCATCAATGAAAAAAGCACTTATTATAGAAACAAAATCAAATGCAGCTGACTTAGTTACAAATATGGACCGAGAGATAGAACAGTTTTTAATTGGGAAAATTAAAGAAACATTCCCGAATCATAGTATTTTAGGAGAAGAGGGTTATGGAGACGAGATAACGTCTTCTGACGGGGTTGTTTGGTTAATTGATCCAATTGACGGCACGATGAACTTTGTTCATCAAAAAAGAAATTTTGCGATTTCAATTGGGATTTATGAGAACGGTATCGGAAAGATTGGACTTATATATGATCCAGTGCATGATGAACTATATCATGCAGTCAAGGGATCTGGAGCTTTTTGTAATGATATATCAATTCCTCCATTGAAAAAAGGAACTGTAGAGGAAGGTATTGTAGCTTTAAATGCGATATGGCTTACAGATAATCCATTGCTTAATATGGAAAGTATGATGGCACTTGTTAAGAAAGCAAGGGGCACAAGATCATATGGCTGTGCAGCGTTAGAGATGGTATACGTTGCAACAGGAAGAATAGATGCATATATAACGCCGAGATTATCACCATGGGATTTTGGCGGAGGACAGATAATTGTAGAAGAAGTTGGAGGTAAGGTGACGACATTCTCTGGAGCGCCACTTTCTATCATAGAGAAGAGCAGTGTGTTAGTTGCAAAACCAGGAGTGTATGAAGAAGTGTTATCGTTTATATGAGAGCAACAAAAAAAGTAAGAGGCTGTGTATAAGCTTCTTACTTTTTAGCGTTATTGTGATTTGCGCATTTTTCTTTTTGTTACAAAACCGTATCCAACTGTAACAAATGTGCCGATAATGCAAATAATAATACCGATTGGACTATTTTCAGCAATCATAATGCCGATACCGATTAAGAAAATAACACCGATAATTGCAGTTAATAAAAAGCGATATTGAATGTGTTCCATTTCTTCACCCTCCAATCTCATTTTACTTTCACAAAAGTAAGAATACAACTATATTTTCATTCTTGCTTTTATTTTAATTGCTATTGTATCCCCTTCGCTCTTATAATAGAGAAGGATTAAAAAGACATTAGGAGTTGGACATGTTGAAAAAACGACAAGATTTACGTAATATAGCAATTATTGCCCACGTTGACCATGGTAAAACAACACTTGTTGACCAGTTATTACGTCAAGCGGGGACTTTCCGTGCGAACGAACACGTTGAAGAACGCGCAATGGATTCAAATGATCTAGAAAGAGAACGCGGTATTACAATTTTAGCGAAAAATACAGCGATTCACTATGAAGATAAAAGAATTAACATTTTAGATACACCTGGTCACGCTGACTTCGGTGGAGAAGTAGAACGTATCATGAAAATGGTTGATGGTGTTTTACTTGTTGTTGATGCATATGAAGGTTGTATGCCACAAACACGATTTGTTTTAAAGAAAGCTCTTGAGCAAAACTTAACTCCAATCGTAGTTGTAAACAAAATTGACCGTGACTTCGCTCGTCCAGATGAAGTAGTTGATGAAGTAATCGACTTATTCATTGAGCTTGGTGCAAACGAAGATCAATTAGAGTTCCCAGTTGTATTTGCATCAGCAATGAACGGAACAGCAAGCTTAGATTCAAACCCAGCAAATCAAGAAGAGAATATGAAATCATTATTTGATACAATTATCGAACATATTCCAGCACCAATTGATAACAGCGAAGAGCCACTTCAATTCCAAGTAGCACTTCTTGATTACAACGACTACGTTGGACGTATTGGAGTTGGTCGCGTATTCCGCGGTACAATGAAGGTTGGACAACAAGTTGCTTTAATGAAAGTAGACGGAAGCGTGAAGCAATTCCGCGTAACGAAATTATTCGGTTACATGGGATTAAAACGACAAGAAATTGAAGAAGCAAAAGCAGGGGACTTAGTAGCCGTTTCTGGTATGGAAGACATTAACGTAGGTGAAACAGTATGTCCAGTTGAACATCAAGATGCGTTACCATTATTACGTATTGATGAGCCAACACTACAAATGACGTTCCTTGTAAATAATAGCCCATTTGCAGGTCGTGAAGGTAAATACATTACATCTCGTAAAATTGAAGAGCGTCTTCGTTCACAATTAGAAACAGATGTAAGTTTACGTGTAGATAATACAGATTCTCCTGATGCGTGGATCGTATCTGGACGTGGGGAACTACATTTATCTATCTTAATTGAAAACATGCGTCGTGAAGGTTATGAATTACAAGTATCTAAGCCAGAAGTAATCATTAAAGAAGTTGATGGCGTAAGATGTGAGCCTGTAGAGCGTGTACAAATCGATGTACCTGAAGAATACACTGGTTCTATTATGGAATCTATGGGTGCACGTAAAGGTGAAATGTTAGATATGGTGAATAACGGAAACGGTCAAGTTCGCCTTACTTTCATGGTTCCAGCACGTGGTTTAATTGGTTACACAACAGAATTCTTAACATTAACTCGTGGTTACGGTATTTTAAACCATACATTCGATTGCTACCAACCAGTACACGCTGGACAAGTTGGTGGACGTCGTCAAGGTGTTCTAGTTTCACTTGAAACAGGAAAAGCATCACAATACGGTATTATGCAAGTTGAAGACCGTGGTGTAATCTTCGTTGAACCAGGTACAGAAGTATATGCTGGTATGATTGTAGGAGAACACACTCGTGAGAACGACTTAACAGTTAACGTTGTGAAAATGAAACAACAAACTAACATTCGTTCTGCGACGAAAGATCAAACTTCAACAATGAAGAAACCACGCCTAATGACTTTAGAAGAATCATTAGAGTACTTAAACGATGACGAGTTCTGTGAAGTAACTCCAGAATCAATTCGTCTACGTAAAAAGATTCTTGATAAGAGTGAGCGCGAAAGAGCTGCTAAGAAAAAGAAATCTGTTGAAGCGTAAAAATAAAAAAACAACGACCTTTATAAAGGTCGTTGTTTTTTTATTTTGTTTATTTTTTAGAATATTTACTCATTTTTGTGGACAGTATTTTTTTTGCGAGTTACTCTTGTATTAAGTATATAAAGAAAATTGCATTTTACTGCTAGGGGGGAAGAGTGTGTTAGAAAGGATGTCTTTTTTTGCAAAATTGTGTAAGGTAGATGAAAATCCAGAGTTAGGAATGTGGTTACTTTATGGGACGATTATTATATTAAGTGGTCTCGTTTATAATTTAGGATTTGCTAGAAAGTTGTCTGTACTAAAAAATATTGTGATATACATATCATTAGCAATTGGATGTACAGTATTAACCTTTTTTGCTGTGTTTTTACCTGTTGGAGAAGGACTAGTTGTAGCGGCAATTGTACTTGGAATTTATAGATTGCGTTTGCGTCAAGCGAAACAACAAAAAGCAGGCTGAGGAAGGGGAGTTTTCATGCGTTCAGTACAAGATGCACTATATAATTGGTTAACAATTAAAACAGTTGCGGAAGCACGTCCAAATGATAGTGCTGCAAAAGAAACATATTTGTTATTTCAAAATATGATATATGAAGAACATAAATTAAGAAATGTGGAAGTCGAAAAGAACGAGGAAATGTATTTAATTACATATGAAATAAATGGAGAACGGAAATCTGCAAGGTTTCCGTTAGAAGCCATTGATTGTTTTTTGGATCAGATGAATCGTGAACCAGAAAAATATAAATAAGTCCTTATCTATATGAGTAAGGACTTATTTACATTTTACCAATCATCTTCGATTTTTTTATCACGATATAATCGGAAATTACCACTTGCATGACGTTCCATTGTACGCTCTGCAATTCGTTCCGAACATTCCATGCACATATATGTATGAATAGGGCGATTACGCAGTTTTTTTGCCATAGGATTTTCATCATCTAACATATCTTTTTTATCACAAATCATACATTTGACTCTCATTTCGTCACCTCAATACGAATTCTATCAGTATAAGTATATCATGGAAGTATAATGTTTTTGAATAATAGCGGGAAAAAATAATATTTTCGCAATTCAAAAAATAAGTTATGATAAGGATATACCAAGTATGTTTGGAGGTGAAAATATGGCGAATGTAGTAGAGCCTACCTTAACAGAGGATTTAGTACAAACGTTGCGTAAAGAGTGTATTGTTATGATAGCAACGACAGATTTCGAAAAACAAGTTCCTAACGTAAGTGCTATTTCTTGGGTGTATGCAGTGAGTAAAACTAGTATTCGATTTGCAGTAGATCAACGTTCACGTATTGTGGAAAATATACGTCATAATACAGGTGTGGTATTGACTATAATGGCGAATGAATCCGTATTTTCTATAAGTGGTGCAAGTGAAATTTTGACAGATAGAATGGAAGGTATTTCTCTAAAATTAACTGTAATAGAAGTAAATGTGCAAGAAGTGCGTGATGTTATGTTTTATGGAGCGAAACTTGCAATTGAACCAACATATGAAAAAACATATGATCTTCGGGCAGCGAAAAAGCTGGATAATGAAGTGTTAGTAGGGATAAGAGAATTATAAAGGTGCTAAATAGGAAATTCGTTTATTCACTTTTGTAATCGGTTATTGTGATTTAACGTTAATAATTATAATAAAAAGTAATATATTGAATAGAAATGAATAAAGAATAAATAAAAGGTTTAATGACTATGATTTTCGATTCTACCTCGTTTACACGGTACATATAATTATAACAATGGTTCGTCCATATTTTATGGATGAAACCCTTGTTCTACAAATTTAAAAGTGGAGTCAGGGGGTAACAGGTTGGATAAAATTTATGTGTTAGATACGAATGTACTTTTGCAGGATCCTTTATCTATTTTTTCATTTGAAACCAATGAAGTAGTGATTCCAGCAGTTGTATTAGAAGAGGTTGATTCGAAAAAACGTTATATGGATGAAGTAGGACGAAACGCTCGTTATGTATCTAAGTTAATAGATAAATTTCGTGAAATAGGAAAGCTGCATGAAAGTATCCCGCTAGAAAACGGCGGAACATTTCGTATTGAATTGAACCATCGTTCATTTGTGCAACTACAAGATATTTTTGTAGAAAAAACAAATGATAATCGAATTTTAGCTGTAGCAAAAAATCTATCTTTAGAAGAACAGGAAAAAGAGGACGGGAAGTCTGTTATTTTAGTAAGTAAAGATGTACTCGTAAGGGTAAAAGCTGATGCAATTGGTTTGAAGGCTGAAGATTATTTAAGTGATCGCGTAATTGAAGTAGAAAATATATATTCTGGCTTTTTAGAAGGATATATATCAAAAGAACAATTGGATTATTTTTATGAGAAAGGTGAATTGCCTCTATCTGAAATTGCGAATCATCCTTTTTACCCAAATCAATTTGTAGTAATGAAAGATGCATTGGGAGGCTCTAGTTCTGCGCTTGGCATTGTGGATCACTTAGGTAAAAAGGTAAAGAAACTTATTTTTCACAATGAACAAGTGTGGGGGATACGACCACGAAACGTGCAGCAAATTATGGGATTAGAATTGTTGCTTCGTGAAGATATTCCGCTTGTAACGTTAACGGGGAAAGCCGGCACAGGAAAAACGTTACTTGCGTTAGCTTCGGGACTTATGCAAACAGAAGACTTAGGATTATATAAAAAATTACTTGTGGCAAGACCAATTGTTCCAGTCGGAAAAGATATCGGTTATTTACCAGGAGAAAAAGAAGAAAAGTTAAGACCATGGATGCAGCCAATTTTTGATAACCTAGAGTATTTATTTAATACGAAAAAGCCAGGAGAGTTAGATGCTATTTTAGCTGGAATGGGTTCGATTGAAGTAGAAGCCCTTACTTATATACGCGGGAGAAGTATTCCAGATCAGTTCATTATCATTGACGAAGCACAAAATTTAACAAAGCATGAAGTGAAAACGATATTAACTAGGGTAGGGGAAAAGAGTAAGATTGTATTGATGGGAGATCCTCAGCAAATTGATCACCCATATTTAGATGAATATAATAATGGCTTAACGTATGTTGTAGAGAAGTTTAAAGAACAGCGTATTAGTGGTCATGTGAAGTTTGTTAAAGGGGAGCGATCTAATTTAGCTCAACTAGCAGCAGATTTATTGTAAAAAGGAGTGAGCTTAAGCTCACTCCTTTTCTTTAAATAATTGTAAATTTACGGATGTTACGGATTGGATTTTGTCTATTAGATCCATCATTGTAATATAGATGAACAGGTCCATCCTCTTTTAATGGCTTCCCTTCTTTTGAAAAACCAAGAATAGCATTTTCGACAGTTTCTAATGGAAGTATTAATGTTTGTTCTACTGTTTCAATTTCAACTTGCGTAGCGTCCTCTAAAATTTCAGCGTTAGCAAGGAATGGATGAAGTGGTATACCAAATGTTCCAGTAATCAGCTGTTCTTTTTTATATTTCTTCACACTTTGCTGTATTGGGGGAAAAGCGGCACCATCACGGATTTCGCGATCCCAATGTTCTGAAGTGTTTTTTAAATAAGTTTCTAGTTCAGACGTGTTTTCTCTAGTTTCATCAAAGTAAGTTGTCAAATCTACTTTTCGATCATCAAAGATCCAAACAGTTGGATCAATAGTAATTGGAAAACGTACTTTTCCGTTAATAAATAAAATTTCGCTCATTGTTGTTCCCCCATTTGTGTTATACTCCCACTTTTCAGTATAATAGTATTAGACACTGTTGTCACAAAAAATGTTTCTATTGCAATTTATTAAAACTATCGCTAATATTAATAGATAGGATATAGGAGAGTAGGACGGAAACGGAGGGAATCAATTTGGCGTCTGAGACAGTAGCAAATCATCAGGAAAAGGCACTAGCCCTTCTACAAGCGGATGCAGAGAAGATTTTAAGACTTATTAAGGTGCAAATGGACCATCTTACAATGCCGCAATGTCCATTATATGAAGAAGTGTTAGACACACAAATGTTTGGACTATCCCGCGAGGTCGATTTTGCAGTTCGCCTTGGTCTTATTGCAGAAGAACAAGGGAAAGCAATGTTAGGTGAGCTCGAACGTGAGTTATCTGCACTTCATGAAGCGTTTACAAACAAACAACAATAACGGGTTCAAATAAGGGGGCTCAAACTAAATTAGTTTGAGCTTTTTATTTGTATAATAAAGCAGGAAGAACCAATGTACATATGGAATACAACAATAATTAAATTGAAACAGAAAGAGGAAATGAAATGAAAAAAGTATGGAAATCAATGGATTATTCATTATTACTTCCTCTTGTTATCTTATGTGTGCTGGGAGTAATAATGGTATATAGTTCTAGTTCCATTGTTGCGATTTCGAGGCATAACTGGCCGGCAAATTACTTTTTTAAAAAACAATTAAT
Organism: Bacillus sp. M13(2017); assembly: GCF_002218325.1. NCBI lineage: Bacteria > Bacillati > Bacillota > Bacilli > Caryophanales > Bacillaceae > Bacillus > Bacillus sp. M13(2017). The sequence continues at coordinate 849,303 of NZ_KZ268500.1, forward strand.
AACTTTAGCTATCGGAACGGTATTGTTAGTGATTGTAGCTTCGTTACCTTATAAGTTTTGGAGGAAACGAATAATTTTATCGGCGATGGGGCTAGGGAGTATTGCTTTACTAGCAGCAGCCTTGATTTTTGGTAAGGAAATAAATGGTGCAAAAGGTTGGATATTAGGTATACAGCCCGCTGAATTTGTTAAACTATCGATTATTATTATATTAGCTCGCTTTTTTGCAAGGAGACAAGAGACAAATACACCTGTTTTTAAAGGGTCGGGACTTACACTTGGTTTTGTTGGAATGGCAATGTTTTTAATTTTAAAGCAAAATGATTTAGGTACCGATTTGTTAATTGCAGCAACAGTAGGGATTATGTTTCTTTGTTCAGGAGTACGGATTAATTTATGGATTAAACGAATTGTTTTAACTTCTATAGTATGGATTCCAGCTCTATATTTTTTGGCTAATTATAAATTAAGTGGATACCAAAAGGCACGTTTTTCAGTTTTCCTTGATCCATTCAATGATCCTCAAAATGATGGATTCCAATTAGTAAATTCTTTTATTGGAATTGCTTCAGGAGGGCTTAATGGTAGAGGATTAGGAAATAGTGTGCAAAAATATGGATATTTACCAGAACCGCAAACAGATTTTATTATGGCTATTATATCTGAAGAATTAGGTTTTATTGGTGTAGCTATTATTTTAATTTGCTTGCTACTTATTATTATTCGTTCATTCAGGATTGCTCAAAAATGTAACGATCCTTTTGGAAGTTTAATTGCAATCGGAATTGCAAGTTTAATAGGAGTACAAACTTTTGTTAATGTTGGTGGTATGTCTGGATTAATACCGCTTACGGGAGTACCTTTACCGTTTATTAGTTATGGCGGGAGTTCCTTAATAGCTAATCTACTTGCAATGGGAATACTACTCAATATTGCTAGTCACGTGAAACGACAAGAGAAACAACAGAATGGTGTAATGAAAGAAAGAGAACAAAATGGACCACATCTTGTAGTTGTAAAATAAAAACACATTGTGCTTAGAGCATGATGTGTTTTTTATTTTTAAGTAGTTTTAAATGTGATGTATTAATATATCTTTCAGTTAAAAAATATATCACATTAAGTTTAATGTGATATACAATTAAGTTGTTAGAAAAGGAGGAGGTATGCTATACTATTTTTGTGAAACAAATTGTACAGAAAACTTATCATTTGTTAAAAAATAAGGTATGATGGATAAAAATAAAGTGAAGCTTTCTAAGTATAATATAATGTGGAAAGTGAAGAACTTCACGCTTTTTAAGGTGTGTATATATTTTATCTCTAGAGTGGTAGGAAAGTAGAGGGGGAAAATCATGACAAAGCTGCAACGTATTCAAAAAGTATTGGTAGCTAACCGTGGAGAGATTGCAATTCGTGTGTTTCGAGCTTGTTCGGAACTAGGATTAAAAACAGTTGCAATCTATTCTAAAGAGGATAGTGGTTCTTATCATCGCTATAAAGCCGATGAGTCCTATTTAGTTGGGGAAGGAAAAAAACCAATTGATGCTTATCTAGATATTGAAGGCATTATTGAGATTGCAAAAAGTAATCATGTAGATGCAATCCACCCTGGATATGGTTTCTTGTCAGAAAATATTCAATTCGCGAAACGTTGCGAAGAAGAAGGAATTATCTTTATCGGTCCAAAAAGTAAGCATTTAGATATGTTTGGAGATAAAGTGAAAGCAAGAACACAAGCGCAGCTAGCACAAATTCCAGTTATACCTGGTAGTGATGGTCCAGTAGATTCATTAGAAGAAGTCGAAAAATTTGCTGAAAAGTATGATTACCCGATTATTATTAAAGCGTCCCTTGGTGGTGGCGGTCGTGGTATGCGTATTGTGCGTACTAGTGAGGAATTAGGAGAATCATATAATCGAGCGAAATCAGAAGCGAAAGCAGCCTTTGGTAATGATGAAGTTTACGTCGAAAAATTCGTTGAAAAACCTAAACATATAGAAGTACAAATTTTAGCAGATGAAGAAGGTAATGTTGTTCATTTATACGAGCGTGACTGTTCTGTACAACGTCGTCATCAAAAAGTTGTAGAAATAGCACCGAGTGTATCACTTTCAGATGATTTGCGTCAGCGTATTTGTGATGCTGCTGTGAAGTTAACGAAAAATGTAAACTATTTAAATGCAGGAACAGTAGAATTCCTTGTAAAAGATGATGAGTTTTACTTTATTGAAGTAAATCCACGTGTTCAAGTAGAACATACGATTACAGAAATGATTACAGGAGTAGATATCGTTCAATCACAAATTTTAATAGCTGATGGACATTCATTACATAGCAAAATGGTAGGTGTGCCGAAGCAAGAGGAAGTAGTTGTGCATGGATTTGCAATTCAATCTCGTGTAACAACTGAAGATCCGCTAAATAATTTTATGCCGGATACAGGAAAAATTATGGCGTATCGATCAGGCGGTGGTTTTGGTGTGCGTCTTGATACAGGAAATAGCTTCCAAGGTGCAGTTATTACACCGTACTACGATTCTTTACTTGTAAAAGTTACAACTTGGGCACTTACTTTTGAGCAAGCTGCTGCAAAAATGGAACGTAACTTAAAAGAATTCCGTATTCGTGGTATTAAAACAAATATTCCATTCTTAGAGAATGTAGTAAAACATAAAAACTTCTTATCAGGGGAATATGATACGTCGTTTATTGACGCGTCACCGGAACTGTTCTTGTTCCCGAAACGTAAAGACCGTGGAACAAAAATGTTAAATTATATTGGCACAGTAACAGTAAATGGTTTCCCAGGAGTAGGGAAAAAAGAAAAACCAATATTCCCAGATGCTCGTATTCCATGTTTAAAACATTCAGAGCCAATTCAAAATGGAACGAAACAAATTTTGGACGAGCGTGGAGCAGACGGATTAGTAAAATGGGTACAGGATCAAAAACGTGTACTTTTAACGGATACAACATTCCGTGATGCACACCAGTCATTACTTGCAACTCGTATTCGTACAAAAGATTTACATCAAATTGCGGAGCCAACAGCGAGAATGTTACCGAACCTATTCTCAGCGGAAATGTGGGGCGGTGCAACGTTTGATGTTGCGTATCGTTTCTTAAAAGAAGATCCATGGGAACGATTACTAGATCTTCGTGAAAAAATGCCGAACGTGTTATTCCAAATGTTACTTCGTTCTTCAAACGCAGTTGGATACAAAAACTATCCAGATAATTTAATCCAAAAATTTGTGGAATGTTCTGCTCAAGCTGGCATTGATGTATTCCGTATTTTTGATAGCTTAAACTGGGTGGAAGGCATGAGAGTTGCAATTGATGCTGTACGAGACACTGGTAAAATTGCAGAAGCAACAATGTGCTACACAGGAGATATTCATGATCCACTGCGTAGTAAATATGATTTAAATTACTATAAAAATTTAGCAAAAGAGTTAGAAGCATCAGGAGCTCATATTTTAGGTATTAAAGATATGGCGGGCTTACTAAAACCAAATGCAGCATATGATTTAGTTTCTGCATTAAAAGAGACAGTGTCGATTCCAATTCATCTGCACACGCACGATACGAGTGGAAATGGTATATTAACGTATACGAAGGCAATTGAAGCAGGTGTTGATATCGTCGATGTAGCAGTGAGTTCTATGGCTGGTCAAACGTCACAACCAAGTGCGAACACGCTATACTATGCGTTAGGCGGAAACGAAAGACAACCAGATGTTAATATAGATTCTTTAGAAAAACTATCTCATTATTGGGAAGATGTACGCAAATACTATGCACCGTTTGAAAGTGGTATGAATGCGCCTCATACAGAGGTATATATGCATGAAATGCCGGGTGGGCAGTATAGTAATCTTCAGCAACAAGCGAAAGCGGTTGGTTTAGGAGATCGTTTCGATGAAGTGAAAGTAATGTACCGCCGTGTGAATGACATGTTTGGAGATATTGTAAAAGTAACGCCATCATCAAAAGTTGTTGGTGATATGGCATTATTTATGGTTCAAAACCATCTGACAGAACAGGATGTTTTAGAGCGTGGGCATGCGATGGACTTCCCAGGGTCTGTTGTTGAAATGTTCTCGGGTGATTTAGGTCAACCGTACGGTGGTTTCCCGAAAGAATTACAAAAGATTATTTTAAAAGGAAAAGAGCCATTAACAGTAAGACCAGGTGAATTACTAGAGCCAGTAGACTTTGAAGCGTTAAAAGAAGAATTATTCCATAAAATTGGACGCGAAGTAACGATTTTTGATGTAGTTGCATATGCTTTATATCCAAAAGTATTTATGGACTATGAAAAAGTTGCTGAGCTTTATGGAAATGTATCTGTACTTGATACACCGACGTTCTTCTATGGTATGAGACTAGGTGAAGAAATTGATGTAGAAATTGAACAGGGTAAGACATTGATGGTTAAACTTGTATCAATTGGAGAACCACAGCCGGATGGACACCGTGTTCTTTACTTGGAATTTAACGGTCAACCACGTGAAATTATCGTGAAAGACGAGAGTGTAAAAGCAACAGTTGCACAACGTGTGAAAGGAAATCGTGAGAATCCAAATCATATTAGTGCAACGATGCCAGGAACGGTAATTAAAGTAGTTGTAAAAGAAGGGGATGAAGTGAAAAAAGGCGATTCTATGGCAATTACAGAAGCGATGAAAATGGAAACGACAGTTCAAGCGCCGTTTAATGGTAAAGTGAAAAAAGTATATGTTAACGATGGTGATGCAATTCAAACAGGTGATTTACTTATTGAATTAGATCACTAAAATAAGAAAAGAGCTGTGTAAATACAGCTCTTTTCTTATTGCAAAAAATCCCTTGCCGAATTGGCAAGGGATTTTAGTTTTAAATTATTTTGTTTGTTTAGAAGTTGATTCGGCTTCTTTTGCATTCACTTTACTTCTTGTTCCTAACATAACTAAATAGCATAGTACGGCAAACAAGCAAGAAATGAATAGAGAATGTAACAATGCCATTGCTAAACTAGCGTTTGTAAATACAACTAAAACTCCTACTACAGCTTGAAGTGTAACAAGGATAAATGAAATGATCCATCCCCAATATACTACAGGTTGCTGTTTGTAATGGCGGATAGCGAGAATCATCGCGTATAGTATCCAAGCGAAAATTAACATCGCTGCAACTCTATGGCCCATTTGAACCCATTCATGTAGTTGAGTTGGCATAGGTCTGTTTTTGCTACATAAAGGAAAGTCTGGACAGGCTAAGCTAGCTCGTTCGTGACGTACTAAAGCGCCTGTGTAGACGACGATATAACTGTAAATTGTTACACCATAAATATGAAATTTCATTTTTTTGTCCATAATAAGTGAACGTGCATCAAATTTTTGGTCAATTTCAAAGATAAGACACGTTAATAAAATGACAGAAGCAAATGAAATTAAGGAAATACCGAAATGGATAGCAAGTACAGCTGGCATTTGTCCCCAAACAACTGCTGCTGCTCCCATTAATGCTTGTGCAACTAAAAATACGAAGGATAAAATTGCTAACGTTTTTGTTTCACGCACATGTTTATAATATTTCCAGGACAAAATACAAAGGAGTGTGACAAGAATTCCAGCTGATCCGGATGTTAATCGGTGGCTAAGTTCAATAATAGTTTCCATTGATAAATTAGATGGAACAAATTCACCGTTACAAAGTGGCCATGATTTACCACAACCTTGACCAGAACCTGTTTTTGTAACTAAAGCGCCTCCTAATAAAACTATTAATAAATCAAGGCTTGTAATGACTGCTAACCATTTAATAAAGCGTTGCAATCTCTTTCACCATCTTTCTGCTATGAAGTTATTGCGAAATATTTTCATTCCATTATGTATAGAATAAAACGCGCTAGTTCCTATGATATATAAAAAATAATAAAATAGCAAAGAAATGGAGGGGGAAGGAAAGGGAGAGAAAATAGGTGTAAAAACAGGGTTCACAAGGAAAAAATTGGTTGGAAAATAGGCTATTTTGAAAAGAAATGGGGAGAATACGTGTTAAATAGGACAAAATAGTTTATTATAGAAGGTAACATCATGTTATGATAAGGACAAGTCAGAATGAAGTTTTTTATATTCGACACAAAAAGTTCATGTTTTCTTCACAAAATGTTCGGGAAATATGATTTAATATATTGGAGTATGGGCGTAGATTAGTAGTAGAATGGGTTAACAATGTTTCTACTGTAATAATATTGCTATATAGAAGCGAATTATTTCATTTGAAATAGGCGCAAAAAGAAAGATGAAAGTTTTAAGAGGGGGTTAGAGTGATGAACCATGCAACAAGTGAGCTGCATGATGAGTCCGCTGTTACAAGTGTACCGGAAACAACTCGGTTACAAGATTTATCAGCACTCGTTAAAATGGGGATTGTAAACTCAAATACACTTACTGTATTTACAGGATTTTGGTTGGCATTACACTTTAATGGATTAAGTGTGATGGACAATCTGGATAAGCTATTTTTTACAATCGTTGGTTCAGGATTAATTATGGCGGGGGTATGTTGTTTAAATAACTACATCGATAGAGACATCGATCCGTTAATGGAAAGAACAAAGACACGTCCAACGGTTACTGGAAAGTATAAACCAGGATTTGCACTTACATTTGGACTAGTTATATTACTTCTTGGATTTGTATTCTTATTATTAACAACACCAATGGCAGTTTTAATGGGATTTATTGGTGCTTTCACATATGTTGTCCTATATACTTTATGGACAAAGAGAAAGTATACACTAAATACTGTTGTAGGTAGTATATCTGGAGCAGTTCCACCTTTAATTGGATGGGCAGCAATCGATCCATCTTTAGGTCATCCAATTGCTTGGATGTTATTTTTAATTATGTTTATTTGGCAAATCCCACATTTCCTTGCATTAGCGATGAAACGTGTTGATGAATATCGAAATGCAGGAATTCCAATGCTTCCTGTAGTTCATGGATTTGAAATTACGAAACGCCAAATTATGATTTGGACAGTATGTTTATTACCACTACCATTTTATATGAGTGGACTAGGGATAACATTTATGGTAATTGCAACACTGCTTAACATCGGATGGATCGTTTTAGGATTTTATGGCTTCCGTAAGAAAGATGACATCAAATGGTCCGTGCAAATGTTTGTTTATTCCCTAAATTATTTAACAATCTTATTTGTATCAATGATTGTAGTTACATTCTTCTAAGACAACGACATAATTGGATTTCTTTACGTTGAGATTTACTTTACTTAACTATAAAGTACAATCTAATTCACAAGGAAAGTGGGGGTTGTTTGTATGAAGAAACAGTGGCGACTGCTTTCGTTCGTTTCACTGCTGGCTTTACTGTTAGGGGGATGCGGTAAAGCCTTTCAATCTACTTTAATTCCGCAAGGAGAGGTAGCAAAAATGCAATATGATTTACTTCTACTGGCGAGTGCAATCATGGTAGGAGTAGTGCTAGTAGTTACTATTATTTTCTTGTATGTAATTGTGCGTTTCCGCCAAAAGAAAGGCCAGGAAGATTATATTCCAGAGCAAGTTGAAGGGAATCACAAGCTAGAAATTATATGGACAGTTATTCCGATTATTCTTTTACTAATCTTAGCTGTTCCAACGGTTACATATACATTCAAACTTGCTGATGTAAGTGCGATGGAGAAAAAGAATATTGATAAAGATACTATCGTTGTTGATGTAACAGCGAATCTTTATTGGTGGGAATTTTCTTATAAATCAGAAAAGATAGTAACTTCGCAAGATTTGGTCATCCCCACAGGTAAGAAAGTGTATTTAAATTTGAAGGGTGCCGATATTAAACACTCATTTTGGGTTCCATCTTTAGCAGGGAAAATGGATACAAATACAGACAATGTGAACAAAATGTGGTTAAAGGCAGATAAATCGGGCACTTATAATGGTTTTTGTACCGAATTTTGCGGTCCATCACATTCTTTAATGCAATTTAAAGTGAAAGCTTTAGATGAAAGTGAGTACAAAAAATGGCTTGCTGATATGAAGAAGATTGATGGGAAGAAAGAAGTAGCTTCAACAAAGGCGCAAGAGGGCCAAGAAATATTTAATAAAAGCTGTATTGGTTGTCACGCAGTTGGATCTAATGATAGTAGACCACCTTCCGCTCGTATCGCACCAAACTTAGCAAACTTTGCGGATCGCGATATGGTTGCCGGTATTGCCGAAAACAATGAAGAAAACTTAAAAAAATGGCTGAAAGATCCTGAAAATATGAAGCCAGGAAACAAAATGACTGGCAAATATGGCAACTTAACGGATGATCAAATTGATGCATTAAATGCATACTTACAAACGTTAAAAGTTGAAAAGTAAAGAGGGATTATTCGCGAAGGGGAGGTTGAAAACGTGAGTTCTGTAGCAAAAAAACAGGGGATGGGTGCTGTCATATGGGATTATTTAACAACAGTAGACCATAAAAAGATTGCCATTCTCTATTTAATTGCAGGTGGATTGTTTTTTGTAATAGGCGGAATAGAAGCTCTATTTATTCGCCTTCAATTAGCGATTCCTAACAACGCTTTTCTTGTTGGGGATGCTTATAATCAAGTATTAACGATGCACGGTACAACAATGATTTTCCTCGCAGCTATGCCGCTCGTGTTTGCATTTATGAACGCCGCTGTACCACTTCAAATTGGTGCACGTGATGTTGCGTTCCCGTTTTTGAATTCACTCGGATTTTGGTTATTTTTCTTTGGTGGAGTATTTTTAAATTTAAGTTGGTTTTTAGGTGGAGCACCTGATGCAGGATGGACATCTTATGCATCTTTAGCTTTAGCCTCTAAAGGTCATGGGGTTGATTTCTATGTACTTGGCTTGCAAATCTCAGGTATTGGTACATTAATTGGAGGTATCAACTTCCTTGTAACCATTATTAATATGCGTGCGCCAGGGATGACGTATATGCGTATGCCGATGTTTACATGGACGACATTTGTAACATCTTCGCTTATATTATTTGCTTTTCCGCCGTTAACTGTAGGATTAGGACTTTTAATGTTAGATCGCTTATTTGGAACAAGTTTCTTTAATCCAGCGCTGGGCGGGAATACAATTATATGGGAGCATTTATTCTGGATTTTTGGTCATCCAGAGGTATACATTCTTATACTCCCAGCTTTCGGAATATTCTCAGAAATCTTCGCGACATTTTCGAAAAAACGATTATTCGGTTATTCGTCGATGGTGTTTGCGACAGTATTAATTGGATTTTTAGGATTTATGGTATGGGCTCACCATATGTTTACAGTTGGGCTTGGTCCAGTTGCAAATGCTATTTTCTCAGTTGCAACAATGGCGATTGCAGTTCCGACCGGTATTAAAATATTCAACTGGCTCTTTACAATGTGGGGCGGAAGTATTCGCTTCACGACACCAATGATGTGGGCAGTAGCTTTCATTCCATCATTCGTAATGGGTGGAGTTACAGGGGTTATGCTAGCATCTGCACCAGCTGATTATCAATTTCATGATAACTATTTTGTAGTAGCGCATTTTCATTATGTAATCGTTGGCGGTGTTGTATTTGGTTTACTTGCAGGAGCTCATTATTATTGGCCACTGATGTTTAATAAAGTATTAAATGAAACATTAGGAAAGATAACGTTTTGGCTATTCTTTATCGGCTTCCATTTAACGTTCTTTATTCAGCATTTCCTTGGCTTGATTGGTATGCCGCGTCGTTACTACACATATCTTGAAGGGCAAGGGTTGGAAATGGGGAATATGATTAGTTCTATCGGAGCGGTATTTATGGCTCTTGGAACGATTGTTCTTTTATTCAATGTAATTAAAACGACAGTATCAAAAGAAAAAGCTGGTCGTGATCCGTGGGATGCACGTACATTAGAATGGACAATGCCGGCACCGACACCAGAATATAACTTTAAACAATTACCATTTGTTCGCGGATTAGATCCGTTTTGGATTGAAAAACGTGAAGGTAATAAAGAGATGACAGCAGCGGAACCAGTTGGTGATATTCATATGCCAAATCCTTCGTTTTCACCATTTGTCATTTCTTTCGGATTGTTTATAGCGGCATTTGGTGCGATGTATATGCAGGGCGGAAAAGATAAGTTTTGGTTATTAGTAGCAATTATTGGTTTAATCATTACATTTGGCGCAATGTTCCTACGTTCAGTAATCGATGATCATGGATATCATATTCATAAAGAAGATTTAGATGATAAGGGGGGCAAGGCATAATGCATGTAGATGAAAAATTAACGAATGAAACATTTCCAGCAGAGCCTGAAAAAGCAACCCTTGAAGGGAAAAATAAGTTTGTCGGTTTTTGGTTATTTCTTGGAGGCGAAACAGTGTTGTTCGCTTCCTTATTTGGCACATATTTAGCGTTAAAGAATTCTACAAATGGTGGACCAACATCTCAAGAGATGTTCCAAATGCCACTCGTTTTTATTATGACGATGCTTTTATTAACGAGTAGCTTAACGAGTGTATATGCGATGTATCACATGAAAAACTTTAACTTTAAGAAAATGCAACTTTGGTTACTAGTAACTGTATTGCTAGGTTTAGGCTTTTTAGGGTTTGAGATATATGAGTTTTATCATTATACACATGAATTTAAGCATACTATGAGAAGTAGTGCCTTTGGCTCTGCGTTTTATGCTCTTGTTGGTACACATGGACTCCACGTATTGTTTGGGTTATGTTGGATTTTAACATTAATCTTTAGAAATGCGAAGAGAGGTCTAAATTTATACAATGCACCGAAGTTTTATGTTGCATCGATTTATTGGCACTTTATTGACGTAGTTTGGGTGTTTATTTTCACTGTAGTATATTTAATGGGAATGGTGGGATAAACAATGGCGATAAAGCAAACGAATAATCCTAAAGTTGATCTTGTTTATCGGAAGAGAAAAAGTGCGGAGGAAATGAGGCATCAAGTTATTACGTTTGCATTAATGATTTTTTTAACATTAGTTGCATTTGTAGCAGTGGCGTATCCAAAAACTTTTAGTCCGACTTTCTCTGTACCGTTTATTTTACTATTAGCAGTGGTACAAGTAATTTTTCAATTGTATTATTTTATGCATATGAGTCATAAAGGACATGAAGCAGCAAGTTTCTTTCTTTACTCTGGTTTGCTAATAGGGTTAATTACAATTTTAGCTTTTATGACAATCGTGTGGATTTGAAAAGTGAAAAATAAGGGAGCTTGTGTTGTCACAGCTCCCTCTTCATATTATGAGATAACCTTACGAAGGTCGGTGTGAAAATGAGTAACTTGTGGATATTTGGTTTTCAGGCTTTATGGAGTCCAATCTTTTTATTATTTATGCTTTCGATTCTTATTGGGTACTTCTTAATTATTGGGCCATATAGAATGCGATTTGAAAATGCGACGAAGGTAAGTAAGAAGCAAATTTTTTATTTTACGACTGGTATTGTTCTTTTGTATTTTGTAAAGGGAGGGCCTATTGATTTAATTGGCCATATTATATTTAGTGCTCATATGTTTGAAATGGCAGTCATGTATATTGCGGTTCCACCGTTACTGTTGCTTGGTATACCAATTTGGTTATATCGTTATATTACTTCTTTTAAGTTCGTTCAAGTTATATTAAAGGCATTTGCTAAACCACTTATTGCGTTGTTTGTATTTAACGGCCTGTTTTCTTTTTATCATTTACCAGTTGTTTTTGATACAGTAAAACAAAGTCAAATAGCTCATCCTATTTGTCTCGCTATATTGTTTTTTACAGCAATCATGATGTGGTGGCCGATGTTAAATCCATTACCAGAATATCAAACGTTAAGTGATATAAAGAAACTTGGTTATATGTTTGCTAACGGCATATTATTAACGCCTGCTTGTGCGTTAATCATTTTTGCAACAGCCCCGCTATTTGCAACGTATACGGATCCGGCTGCTTGGATGAAAGCGATGGAACTATGTGTACCAGCGGGTACTTTATCTGATTTAAATATAACGGGACCAGAATTTTTGCACTGGATGCCAGTCGTACAAGACCAGCAAACTGGTGGTATCATAATGAAAATTGTCCAGGAAATAGTGTACGGTACAATTATAGGTTATGTATTCTTTAGATGGGCACGTAGAGAACGTGAAAAGGATAAGGAGCAGTTGCAACAATTGCCGCCATATTTACAGACTAAGTAAAAAAGTGTATGGGATTCCATACGCTTTTTTACTTAGTCACTTTAAAAAAAGATTGAATTTTCCAACTATTAATGTTAAGTTAGTGTAGGCGTGTACTAAAAGTGGATATAAAATTTACTACTAGTTTTCATGCGTAATAATTCCATATGTAGTGCAAGTTTTTTAGAGAGTTACAAATATATATATTGTTATATTTAATAAATACGAACTATTTTAAGGGGGAGTTTAAATGGGTAGTAGTGGAAGTATGGTAAAGCCGATTAGTGGTTTTTTGACAGCACTAATTCAATATCCAGTACCAGTAGTAGAGTCACGTGCAGACATTGATAAACAAATTCAACAAATCATAAAAACAATTCATTCGACCAAATCAGGTTACCCTGGATTAGAATTGATAGTATTTCCTGAATATAGTACACAAGGGCTAAATACAAAAAAATGGACTACGGAAGAATTTTTATGTACAGTGCCTGGGCCGGAAACAGACTTATTTGCTGAGGCATGTAAAGAATCTAAAGTATATGGTGTTTTTTCAATAATGGAGAAAAATCCTGATGGTGGAGAGCCATATAATACCGCAGTTATTATTGATCCACAAGGTGAGATGATTTTGAAGTATCGTAAGCTAAATCCTTGGGTGCCAGTCGAGCCTTGGAAAGCTGGAGATTTAGGCTTACCTGTTTGTGATGGACCTGGAGGAAGTAAATTAGCTGTTTGTATTTGTCATGATGGTATGTTCCCTGAAGTAGCTCGTGAAGCGGCCTATAAAGGTGCAAATGTCTTAATTCGTATTTCTGGATATAGTACACAAGTTAGTGAACAATGGATGCTAACCAATCGTTCAAATGCATGGCAGAATTTAATGTATACATTGTCGGTAAACTTAGCGGGTTATGATGGTGTATTTTATTACTTTGGTGAAGGACAAGTATGTAATTTTGATGGGACTACTTTAGTACAGGGACATCGAAATCCTTGGGAGATTGTTACTGCTGAAGTATATCCAGAACTAGCAGATCAAGCTAGATTAGGATGGGGATTGGAAAATAATATATATAATCTAGGTTCAAGAGGATATGTAGCAACTCCTGGTGGGGTGAAAGAAAATCCATATACGTTTGTAAAAGATTTAGCTGAAGGTAAATATAAGGTTCCTTGGGAAGAGGAGATTAAAGTAAAAGATGGATCTATTTATGGATATCCAGTAAAAAAAACGATTCATTCTTAGGGAAGGGAAATAAAACAAGCGCATCATATTGATGCGCTTATTTTTGTTAATCAATAATTTGAAATTCTTTTAACTCTTTTTCGACATTTTGTAGGAGTTGTTCGCTTTTTTGAAGTACATTCGTTGGGAAAGTCTCATCATCACCATATTCAACGCCGTGAGGATAATAATGTTTTCCTAATAAGGGGGGAAGTAGTTTTACTTCAGCATGTCTACTGCCAATGTCACCTTCAATAGCAACTCCTTGTACTCGTAAATAATAAACATCCTTTAATATTTCAAATTTATAATCGTATGTAACCCGTTCATAATCCCACTGTCCAGCAAGTACGAAGTGGTTGTTTTCCATGATTTCAGTTAAAAGAGTTAATTCAACGACGGCTCCATTAAATTTCGTATTTGTAAATCGCATATAATACCTCCTTTTTTAATGTTACACCATTATTTTTATAATAGTATGAATAATAAGAAAGTGCAATTCATATTGAGAGAAAAGGGATAATCCAGACTTTTTTCACAAAAATATGATATAGTGAAAAGAGTACGGTACACACAAAAAGAAAGAAATGGATTTGTGTATATCTCAATTTTATGTTTTGTTCAGGAGGTATATCGTTTGAAGAAATTATTGCGTATCGTAATGATTACATTTTTAATTTTAGCTGTTGATTTATACGGGAAATTACTCGTTTCACAATATATATTAACCCCATCTCAATCAAAGCAAGAAAATAAAATTGTGAAAAAGAAAAAGCAAATGAAGGAAGACTCCCCAGATACTGTTTTAAATATGATTGGTGAAGACTCTGAAAACTTATTAGCGAAGTGGGGAGAACCCTCTCGAATAGAGCCATCTGCATACGGATATGAATGGTGGGTATACAACCAGGATTTAACTCAGTATGTTCAATTTGGAGTTTCTGAACGTAAAGTTGTAACGGCGTACGCAGCTGGTGAACAAGTTAAGGTTCTACCTTATTATATAAATGAAAAATATGAAGAAGTATATAAAAAAAGTCCGCTTTCGCATGAAATTTCATTAAAAAGAGGGAAAAATAGTTATCAATTTGAGCTATCTGATACCGAAGTCATGGAACAACCGTTAATACCTGTAGAAGACGGATGGGCGCAATTGTATTTTGATCAATTTACACATGAGCTTGTTGGTGTTCGTTATATGGATGATGAAACTTTATTACGCCAAAGACCGTATCAGCTCGTTTATTCAGGTGAATTAATAGCAGAACAACCATTGACTCCGGAAAAAATAAAACAAGTAGAAAATGGGAATATGCAACAAATTTTTGATTTAACAAATATCATTCGAAGTCATCATAAATTACCATTACTAACATGGGATCAGGAAACAGCAGATGTTGCTGTTGGTCACAGTAAAGATATGAAAGACAATAATTATTTTTCTCATGACTCACCTACATTAGGTACGCTAGGAGATCGTTTGCAGCGCGGGAAAGTAGGATTTCAACTTGCTGGTGAGAACATAGCGGCGCAACATAGTGATGGAATTGCGGCAGTGCAAGGGTGGTTAAATAGTGAGGGGCATAGAAAGAATTTATTAAATGAACAATTTACAGGATTAGGTGTTGGTGTATACGATAAATTTTATACACAAAACTTTATTCGAAAATAAAGCGAAACTGTAAGCGGTGGGGTGTTACATCACCAAATTAGTTACTTCGTATTCACTGAATTGTAGGTGGGAATCTGACCGTATGCAAATAGGAGAAAAAAAGGTGCATGAATCGTCTAAAAATAGGCGAACCATGCGCCTTTTTTTTCTTACTATATAGTAGATATACATGGAGAGGTGAGGATTATGCCAACAACAAAAGGACCGTTACATCCATCGGTTCAACAGTTTAAAGAATTTGTAAACCATCACCCTAAAATGGTTCATGAGGTTAGAAGTGGTCACAAAACATGGCAACAATTTTATGAAGAATGGTACTTACTTGGTGAAGAGGACCCAATATGGGCAACGTATAGACCGGATGGAGCGCCTGCGTTTTCTTCGGTAAAAGAAAATAAAAAAGAAAAAGATAATCGAACTGAAGAGGAAAAAACCGCTGATGTGATGGGGCAAATGCTTTCTTTTTTTAAAAAGTTGGACGTGGAACAAATGCAGAACCATTTAGCTAATGTGACGAGTGCAATTGGGAGCGTGCAACAAGTTATTCAGCAATTTCAAGGTAACCGTACGCAGCAAGAGCAAAGTACTTCAGAAAATAACCCGTTTTTCTTTCAAAAGGATTAGGGGGAAAGATGATGAGAGCAGAAATTATGGAGTTTATAAAGGCTGATGAGGATTTATCTCGCTATATTAGAGAACAACCATACTGGTATAGAAAATTAACACGAAATCCTGAAGAAAAAGAGGCTTTTGAGTTAGCGGCGATGCAACATTTCAAAAAAACAATACCAGATAAAGTGGAAAAGTTTCAAAATCAATTGGCCGTTGCTTCGATTATGATTGATATGTTTCAGTATATGAAGCAACAAAATGCAACCTAATTGGAAGTGAAAAATATGTCTGTCATGCAGAACTTTTGTTACAATAGAGATTGATTATTTAAAAAGGAGTTGCAGCATGACGGAAATTTGTTTAGTACGACATGGACAAACTGATTGGAATTTTCAAGAAATTATTCAGGGACGAGAAGATATTCCGCTTAATGAAGTTGGTAAGAAGCAAGCGAGTCAAAGTGCAGCTGCTTTACAAAAAGAAACGTGGGATATCATTATAAGTAGCCCGTTAATTAGAGCGCAAGAAACGGCTAATGAAATTGCAAAGGTAGCTGGATTACAATCGATTTTATTAGATGAGCGATTTGTTGAACGGAATTTTGGGGAAGCTTCAGGGAAGCCGGTTGCGGCTGTTAGAGAGTTGATTGCTGAAGGTAAAGTAGAAGGTATGGAGCGAGATGAAGAGATTGTAGCTCGTTGCTTTGCTGCTTTAGAAGATGTTGCGACAACTCATTTTGGCAAACGTATTATTATTGTTGCTCACTCACACGCGATAAAAGCGATTTTACATGCCATTGAACCAGATGAAATTACATTTAAGACACCATTAAAAAATGCGTGCATTAGTTATGTGAAACAAAATAGTGGAAAATGGGATGTTCTTAAATATAATATAGCGGAACATATTAATGTATAAGTGTGTACGGATATAGTGTAAAAATAGTTTCATTATATCTTTCTTTTGAGTAAGTCACTTCAATTAGTAGTTCTAATCTAAATGTGGTATGATGGATACTCGGAGGTGTCTCTCATGATTGTAGCGACGCTAGAAAGCGTATTAATATTAGATAAGGCAGAGCAGCTTGCAAAAGCGATTATCTGTTCAGATATAGCAGAAGATTATCGTAAGTATTATAGAGAATTACATGAAGATATGGAACTTCAGACGCTAATTCAGCAATTTACAGCGATGAAAGAACGGTATGAGGAAGTACAGCGTTTTGGAAAATACCATCCTGACTATACTACCGTTTCGATGAAAATGAGAGAATTAAAGCGTTCTGTGGACTTACATGATAAGGTTGCAGCTTTTAAAAGAGCAGAAACTGCTTTGCAGAAGTTATTAGACGAAGTTAGTGTAGCAATCGGTTCGGAAGTGTCTGCTTCCATTAAAGTGCCAACAGGAAATCCATTCTTTGATGCTGGTGGCTGTGGTGGAGGCTGTGGTACTGGCGGAGGTTGTGGTTGTAAAAAAACGGGGTGATGTACCCCGTTTTTTAGAAGTTGGAAGAAAACGTATACAGAGTTTGTCCTGTAATGTTATAAATTTCTGATCGGTTTTCATAGAATATAAAATATATGTTTTTAAAAGGAGAAGATGGAGAAGATTATGTTCGGGCAACGACAAAGTATGATTGTTTATTTACATTCATTGAAACATGCCAAGATTTTAAGGAAATATGGTAACATACATTACATATCAAAACGATTAAAATATGCTGTAGTATATTGTGATATGGAACAAATTGAGCATATGATGCATAAGTTGAACAAACTTCCTTTTGTGAAAAAGATAGAACAGTCGTATCGCCCGTATTTAAAAACGGAATTTGAAAATTCTCGTCCTGATCGAGCAAAAGAATACGATTATAGCTAATAGAAAAAATCCCCTGCTAAATTTAGCGGGGGATTTTTCACTTGAAATAACGTGTTATTTCATCGGAGGAATGAAATTGTTCATTCGTAAAATACCAATTAAATGATTAAAAAATAGTTCTTTTTCTGGGAAAGTTGTAGATGGTTTTACAGTAAAGGTAGCCACTTTTTTCCCAAGTTGTTCTGCCGTTTCTTCAAATAAAATGACACGTTTACTTTTTTTATTTTCAAATACAGGAATGCCTTCACGACATATGTATAATGGTTGGAAATCACCAGTAGTAGTTGGTTTTAATATTACAACAAGCGAACACACTTTTTTATCGTTTTTTATCGTTTCAAATTGTAACATATGTGCTATACGTTCTTGATTTGTTTTGGCAATTTCAAGTAATTCATATAAATCAGAGTAGCCTTCTCCAAGTTCTATAAAGCGTTGAATCATATCTTTTCCTCCTCTTTCTTTTACTGTACCATTTCACTTTTTAAATGAAAAGCACACAAAGAAAAAAAACCCTGCATAGCAGGGCCCTTCTTATACTAGCATGTACTAGTAAGAAGGCAAAGGGAGAGGAGAAACCGGAGGAAGAACTTATGGGGAAACGTAAGTCTTCTCCGCGGTTGGCAACAACATCGAAGGTGATGTTGTTATAATTATTTATGTCCAATCTAAATGAAGATATACATAATGAAATTAAATTTTATGTTGGGCTTTTTATTTTTCTTTTTTTTATTTTGTGATAGGATAAAAAAGATAAAGTGGAACTAATATACATATTGGGTTCATATTAGTGAATGATGAGATGAATATATATAAATAACGAGAGGTTATTTAAGGCCGAGTTTTCCTATAGTTAGGTGAATGTGGTTTGTTAGCGGTTACCGAAGTGGAAATGGCTTTCAATAATCCCTCGATAGATTGAAATAAAGGTAGTGACAACAGATGAGAGTAGTTTCAGGAAAATGTAAAGGACACCCACTTAAAGCGGTTCCTGGTAATACAACACGTCCAACGACAGATAAAGTAAAAGAATCTATTTTTAATATGATAGGTCCTTATTTTGATGGTGGTATCGCCCTTGATTTATTTGGTGGTAGCGGTGGTCTTGGAATTGAAGCTTTGAGCAGAGGGATCGATAAAGCAATTTTTGTTGATCGGGATAGTAAAGCGATAAAAGTAATTCATCAAAATTTAGAAAGTTGTAGAATACAGGAACAAGCTGAAGTATATCGAAATGATGCGGAACGTGCAGTAAAGGCGTTAATAAAACGTGAAATGTCATTCGATCTTATATTAATAGATCCTCCATATAAAGAGCAAAAAATTGTATCTTTAATTAGTGTAATGGATCAACATGGATTGCTGCATAGTGATGGATTAATTATGGCAGAGCATGGTAATGATGTGGTTTTACCTAATTCAATAGGTAGGCTTGTAAAAGTACGAGCTGAGAATTATGGGATTACTGCAATATCGATTTATAAGTATGAAGGTGAGGGGACAGAATGACAAGTATAGCTATTTCTTCAGGAAGTTTTGATCCAATTACCCTTGGGCATCTGGATATTATTAAAAGGGGAGCAAAAGTATTTGATGAAGTGTACGTAGTCGTTTTAAACAATTCATCAAAAAAACCATTCTTCTCAGTTGAAGAGCGATTAGAACTAATTCGAGAAGCGACAAAGGATATCCCGAATGTAAAAGTAGATTCGCATAGTGGGCTATTAGTAGAGTATGCAAAGATGCGTAATGCAAATGCAATATTACGTGGTTTACGAGCAGTTTCTGATTTTGAATATGAGATGCAAATTACTTCTATGAATCGAAAATTAGATGAAAATATTGAAACATTTTTTATTATGACAAACAACCAATATTCATTTTTAAGTTCGAGTATTGTGAAAGAAGTTGCGAGGTATGGAGGAAGTGTAGTAGATCTTGTACCTCCTATTGTAGAGCGTGCTTTAAAAGAAAAGTTTCAAACCCCGTTAAAGTGAACGGGGTTTTTCTTTATACGTGCGCAAAAATAATAAAATTACATATAAGTATAGACAAAATAATGTGAAAATTGGTCCGTAATGTATAAAAGATGTCCAAATTTCATGTAGTATAGAAGGGTGCTTGGATAAAAATACAGGAATATCTTGTGGCATAGGTGAGAAAGAACTCACTTTCTCATAAAACGGTGTCCAAAATACAAATGTAAAAATAGGGGCAAGGATACTTTGAATAATTCGTGCGAAAAAATAGGGTTTAAATCGGATATCTGTTTCAGCTAATATGCTAGCAATTTGTGCCTGAATAGAAAGACCGCTAAATGCTAAAATGAAGCTTGTTACCATAGCTTGTTGTAAGAGCGGTGTTTCATTTATTTGACTAATCATTTGGCTTCCGAGTGTCATTTCGAAAATACCTGATAATATAGGTATACTAAAATCTGTACTTAGTTGGAAGAATGATAAAATATATTGCATAATAAAAGAAAGAGCTGCTGTAATGTGGAATACAGTAATCATTTTATTTAACACAGAGAATAAAATAATAAATCCACCAATCATAAGTAATGTTTGAATAGAAGAAACAATAGCATCCCCAAGTAATTTACCAATTGGTCTTTTTTCTTGTAAGCGCGTCTCGTGGAGAATTAAAAAAGGGTTTTGAAAACGACGTTTTTTTGTAGTGTGTGTATTATTTTTGTAAGCGGTATTATCGCCGTGAAAACGCATAATTAATCCGACAGCAAAGTTACTGAAATAATGGGCAGCGGCTAATATAATTCCTAATTTCGGATTATTAAAAAAACCGATAGAAACAGCACCGAAAATAAAAAGTGGATTAGAAGAATTTGTGAAAGAAACGAGGCGCTCCGCTTCAATCTGAGTTAAAAGATTGCTTTTTCGTAGTCTAGCGCTTAATTTGGCGCCTGCAGGGAAACCAGAAGCCATTCCCATCGCCCAAACAAATCCGCCTATCCCTGGAACGCGAAAAAGTGGGCGCATGAGTGGTTCTAATATAACGCCAATAAATTTTACAACACCGATACTAATTAGAAGTTCCGCAATGATGAAAAACGGTAGTAGTGAAGGGAATACAACTTCCCACCATATATTTAACCCGCGAATAGAAGCTTGCAAAGCGGCTTGGGGGTGGAGTACAAGAGAAAAGGTTAAAAATAGCGTTGATATGGTAAGGAAAGCGGTTTTCCATTTTTCATACATGTAAGTAAATCCCCCTTTGTCCCAAAAAACGTTCATTTCAGTATACGTGGATACGTAGTGAATTTAGACCATAAGTATGAAAAAGGAATGAAAAAAATTAAAGGGTGAGAAAAATGAAAGAACCAAAGATTGGTTTAGCACTTGGGTCTGGAGGAGCGAAAGGGTTTGCTCATATTGGTGTAATAAAGGTTTTAAGGGAAGCGGGTATCCCTATTCACATGATTGCAGGAAGTAGTATGGGGGCGTTAATAGGTACGTTTTATGCGGCAAGTAGTAACGTTGAAAGATTGTATAAATTGGCATCTGTTTTTAAGCGGAAGTATTATTTAGATTTCACGGTACCGAAAATGGGATTTATTGCTGGAAAACGTGTCAAAGATATGATTAAAATGTTTACATATAATAAAAATTTAGAAGAGTTAGATATCCCGACGGCTGTTGTGGCTACTGACATATTGAAGGGGGAAAAAGTGGTTTTTACAAGTGGGCCAGTTGCAGATGCGGTGAGGGCTAGCATATCTGTTCCTGGAGTGTTTGTACCAGAAAAAATAGATGGACGATTATTAGTGGATGGTGGAGTCATTGATCGCATCCCAGTATCGGTTGTGAAAGAGTTAGGGGCCGATATTGTTATCGCTGTTGATGTATCTCCAATTAAGGTGAATGGCGATGTTACGTCCATTTATGACGTAATCATGCAAAGTATTGAAATTATGCAGCATGAGCTTGTAATGAATCGGCAAATTGCATCGGATTTAATGATGCGACCAGCTGTAGAGCAATTTAGTTCACGTGCTTTTACAAACATTGAAGATATTATTCGAGTTGGAGAAGTAGAAGCAGAAAAACATGTTTCAAATATTTATTTATTAATTGAGCAGTGGAAGGAGAAACATAATGTTTAAGCGTTTTCGGTTTATATATGCAATCTTAATAGGGGTTATATTGGCGATGTTACTTGTTTACGTACGTTTACCGTATTATGTAACAAAACCAGGAATGGCTGCCAAATTAGAGCCTTACGTTCAAGTTGAGGGTGGAACGAAAGAATCTGGTGATTTTATGCTTGTTACGGTTTCAATGGGACCAGCAAATGTGGTGAATTTAATAGCGGCACAGTTTAATAAATATACACATATTTCGAAAGCGGAAGAAATATTGCAAAAAGGTGAGAGTGATGAAGAATATCAATTTCGCCAAAATTATGCGATGAAAGATTCACAAAATGCAGCAATTTATAATGCATATAAACGTGCAAATCGCTCAGTATCTTTTGAAAATAAAGGTGTATTAGTTGCTGGTGTGGCAAAAGGAATGCCGTCAGAAGGAAAGCTTAAGCTTGGTGATGTTATTATAGCTGTTGATGGAAAAACTTTTGAAAAGACGGAGCAATTTATTGAATATATGACTGGAAAAAAAGAAAGCGATGCTGTAAGTATTGAGTACATGAGAAATGGAAAACAATTGAAAGAGAATTTAAATGTAAAGACGATTCCTAATGGGAATGGACGTGTCGGTATAGGTGTTTCTATCGTTACGGAAAGAGAATTAGTGGTCGATCCGAAAGTGAAAATTAATTCTCATGAAATTGGTGGACCATCTGCAGGTTTAATGTTCACATTAGAAATATATAATCAACTTGTGGAAGAAGACTTAACCAAAGGACATGAAATAGCTGGAACAGGTACAATTAATGAAAAAGGAGAAGTGGGCCCGATTGGTGGTATAAATCAAAAAGTGGTGGCTGCTAGCGATGCCGGGGCTGAAGTGTTCTTTGCGCCAAATGAAAAAGGTGCGGAGAAATCGAACTATAAAGATGCACTTGAGACTGCAAAGGATATTAAAACAAAAATGAAAATTGTACCAGTAGATACGCTGGATGATGCGTTAACATATTTAGAAAAGATGGATAAGGAAAAACCTCTCTGAAATAGAGAGGTTTTTTTATAGGAATTTTGTAGATGTTTCATCATAGCGAATAGGATGGTGTGTTGTATCCTGTTTTAATAGTTGCGTGCGTAACGGTTCGTGCATGATGGAGAAATATACAGAGTTTGCTTTTTTCTCTATATCTAAAGCGGCATGGTCAAATGTTTTTGTATGAGTAAGGATTGGAAGTTCGATTTTTTTCTTGTTTTTTGAAAGATAAGTTTGTCCTTTTTGTGACATGCCTAGCAGGCGAATATATGGTGCGTGTTGTTCTATATTTGCGCTACGTATTTCCTCTTTTGTTGTGTTTGTTAAAATGTGTGTACAAGCTCTTTGTAATCTAGTCCATGTATAACGTTTTGTTTTTAATGCTTCCATGAATGAATAGAAGGAGGAACTGTTTTGTATTTTTGATAAAATACGATGCTCTAAACCTTCTTCTATTTCATATATATGTCGTAAGTCCCCTGGAGACATCGTCATGAGTTTATATTTGAAAAATGAAAAGTATTGTTCCCAATTATGTAATATCCCGTAGTTTTGTTTGTAATTTGCTAAAAGCGAAGTGGTTGCCTGTGGGAGAAAAGGTTCAATTGCTGTAAATGATCCTTCTTCGCTAAAGAGTTGTTTTCGGATGCTTGTCGCGCTTGCAATATGTTGGTCACTAAATGTTTCATCATGATAATGAGCGGCAAATCTTTTTATAGTTTGAGCTTGTATAGAGCTATTTTGTGACAGGATTGCTTTCATATATTGGAAGCCTAAAATATTATTTGGTTGTGACATATCTATGTTTTTTTCGGATGTTAAAATGTGTGAGAAAGCATCCGATGTTGCTTTTGCATAACTATTACCAGCGCCCATGAATTGTTTTACAAGGCAGTTAAAAGTCTCTTCTTCGTTTTTTTGTACGGAGATGGTATTATAAAAATTTTCGATTTGTCCATCCTCACTACCGAAACAAATTTCAGAAACACGTAGAGCATTTAAAATGGAAATAGCACCATTTGCGAAGGTTTCAGCCTTTTGTGTTGCAAAGACGTATGGAAGCTCTACAACAAGGTCTACGCCGTTTGCTAAGGCCATTTTAGTGCGATACCATTTGGAAATGAGTGAGGGCTCACCACGCTGTAAAAAAGGACCACTCATAACGGCAATTATTATATCGGATTGTGTTAACTTTTTTGTCTGTTGCACATGATAAAGATGACCGTTATGAAAAGGGTTATATTCAACAACAATACCACCAGCTTTTATGGTAATCTCTCCTTTCGATGTAGCATCTTTTTGAAAAACGTGATACTCTATATATTATTTACTATGATGACTTCATTATAGTGTAAAGAAAAAACTTACACTATAAACGCATTATACCACTTGTTATACGGGTTTTAATCCTCTTCATTTTCAACGATGACCACATTTTGACCACTTCGACCACTTTTTAATACATTTCCTAGCATTTCAGTTACTTCAATTTGACGTTCTTCATAAACATCAGTATAAATATTTAAAGTTGTAGAAACATTTGTATGACCAAGCAATTTTGAAACAACCTTTGCATTTGCGCCAGAATCGATTAAAATAGTTGTAAACGTTCTTCGGATATCGTGGAATCTAATATACGGTACGTCAATTGCTTCGCACAAAGCTTTCATTTGGTAGCGTATCGTATATGGATGCACGATTTTTTTATTTCTTGTGCAAATTAATAAGTCGAAAGAATTCTCCTTCTTATGACTTCGATATTCTAACAACTCTCCCATTAATTCTTCTGTCATCGGGATTATACGATTAGATGCTTCAGTTTTTGTCTCACCTAATTCATACTTTCCATCAACAAGCGTTAATGTTCTTTGTACATGAATAGTCTTGTTTTTGAAATTAATATCATCCCACTGTAAAGCTAATACTTCTCCGATCCGCATGCCTGTATGCAACGCTAAAACAAACGCAATATAATAGCTTCCTTGTATTTTTGCATACTCCATAAACTTCATGGCTTGTTCAACTGTCCAACTAGCTTGCGACTTCTTTTTAACTTTAGGCCGTTTAGCTTTCTTAGCAGGATTAGAGTTAATCATTTCTAGTTCTACGCCTTTATCGAGGATTTGTTTTAACATAACATCAACAGATGAAATGTATTTCGTAGTTAGACCCTCTTTAAGTAGCTTCTGGTGAAAATTATGAACAGTCAATGGTTTTATATCTGATAATCTCTTTTCGCCAAATTCAGGCATAACACGTGAGCGTAGAATGCGTTTGTATTGATACAATGTTGATGGTCTACATGATGATTCTTTTTCTTGCATCCAGATTTCTACGAGCTGAGAAAAGCGAATATCACTATTCTCGTAATCCCCATTTGCTAAATCATTTGTTACTCTTGCCACTTCTTCTTGAGCAGCTTTCTTTGTTTTAAAGCCACCTTTAGTGATTTGTTTCCGTTTACCTGTGATAGGGTCTTTGCCGACATCCATGGTAAAAGACCACTTCTCACCACGTTTACGAAAGTATGCCATGATTTTTCACCTCGTCATAATCGTTTTCTAGATACAAGCTGTGATATGTGGTAGTGGTATAAGAAATGATAGCATGTAAGCCTAATTTCTGTAAAAGGAAATTTACAGATATAAAAGAAGTGAGCTACAATATTTGTATATTAAATAAAGGAGGGGAAAATATGGAGGAATTCACAAAGGACCCTGGTGGTCACAGAGTAGCTGATCCTGGTGTAGGTTGGCATAACGAACCAGGCGGTGGCGGTTGGAAATATGACGAAGATCCAGGAACAGGGTGGAAACCAATTTATGGTCCGGGGACAGGTGTATAAAAGAAAGGGGAGAGTGAGATTATGAAAAGCTACATAAAAGACCCAGGAGGTTCAAAGGTAATTTCTGATCCAGGAGGAGCAGGTGGAAGTCCATTAGTACTTGATCCAGGTAATGGGGGCGCAGGATTAAAAATAGAACCAGGTGGACATAGAATGAATGAGCCAGGTGGTGGAGGTTTAAAAAATAATACTGATCCAGGAGGATGGTAATTATGTTATTACACTCTAAAGAATCACAGAAACCTGGTACAGGATGGAAGTTATACGATCCGGGGACAGGAGTGGGTATTTTCGATCCAGGACCAGGCGGGGGATATACAACTGATCCAGGCGGTGGATGGCGAAAAGAACCGGGAGGTTTAAGAAAATGAAACGAGATAACTATGATCCAGGCGGTTTAGGTGGAAGTCAATTGAAGTATGACCCAAATCCGGGTGGAGGGTATTGGAAAGATCCAGGTGGCGGAATGGGGATGTATGATCCTGGGGCAGGTGGAGGATACATAAAAGATCCAGGCACAGGAATATAAAAAAAGAGAGCCAAGTGCTCTCTTTTTTTGTGAAAATTTGTTAATTTTTACCGTTGCGATTGGAAATGTTTTCTACTACAATCGACTCATAACAATTCTTTTTTCTCGTTTAAGAATTGCGTGTAAAACTTGAGTTGTTTACAGAATTGTTCTCGTTGGGATTCATCTAGGCCTGCGAAAACCGTTTGAATTTCATCGAGAACATTTTCTAAGTGCTTTTCACTTGTCGTGAATTTCCGGCCCATTAGTGTATCGACAGAGATATCAAAAAATGACGCGATACGATCTAGCGAATCCAAATCCGGCTCATTAAAATTAGTTTCCAAATTACTAATCTGACTACGGCTTAATTGGACTTTATCGCCGAATTCGGCTTGTGTTAAAGTGCGAGCATTCCTAAATTTTTTTAAATTTTCTCCAAATGTATTCATGCCTTTATTATAAATAAGGCAATATTTTTAGACTATATATACCAAATAATTTGCCCTAAATATTATATTTGCTTAATTTTTTGGACTATATTTAAAAATAAACTAGAACAAGTGTTCTTTTGATGGTAAAATATTCTTAGTGAAAAAGGAATTTTCGAAAAAAACTTTCTCAACATGATTTGATAATAAACTGAATGGAAGATTCTAAATCTTGTGATAAACTGATTTTAAATATAAAAATAAGAACAAAAAAGACCCATAGCGCAGCAAAAGTAGTGTGCAGCCACTCTTATGCTGTTCCCCTAATACGGTAGGGAAAATACTTGCCATGAGTCAGCACAAGTATAACATATAAACTTTAAAAAAACTTGAATGGTATAGGTTTTCTATTGAGAAAGTTCAGGGAAGGTGTCTCGCGTTCAAAGGAGGCTTCGTTATGAATAAAGTATCTAGTTTAAGTGGTATTGTTTTAGATGATGAATTAAATTCAGTAAAGCTTTCAAAAATCACAAATTTATCACAGTCAAATTTATGGAAAACATTGAATGGAAAAGTACCTATGACTTTCGCAAAATTAGTTAAAATATTGAGTGGTCTTGACTCTGAAGAACAGAAGATGGCAGTGGTTCAAGAATTTTTAAAGTATACAGATAAAGAAGCTGATATAAGAACTGCAATGTATTATTTATATCAGTCAGGTTATACGGAATTACTTCATGATCTTGTTGAGAACGATTATAAACAATCTGTAACTAATAATTATAGAGATATATTCCGAGTTTGTTTAGATAGACAAACTCAATCATTGAGATCGGGAGCGTTTCTTAAAGAAATTGAAACATTACGTACAAAAGTGAATTTAAATAAAACAGGTGTGAATATTCTTGTGAATACTTTAAGTGTATATGGTTATTTTGATTTAGGGGCATATAATGTATTAACTGTTCTCCAAGGAATTATTCAGGAGAAAATTGATAAAATGCCAAAAGGCTTAGAAAAGACATTAAACGAAGTAGAATTAAATATAATCTGTGCATATGCAAGTTTAATGCAAGACGAAGTAAAAACGGCAAGGGAATTATTACAGCATGTACTAGAGAAACAAGAGATTCCGCGTTTATTGAAAGCTACAGCACTTAGTATTTTTGCTGAGAGTTATATTTTCAGTAATCCTGATAAAGCATTGTATTTTTTTGAATTATCGCTTTCAGAATTAAGAAAGATTAAGAATAACAAATCATTACTAAAAAGAAAATTAGTGGAAAATACAACTGCTTTCTGTTGTATTATTCATAATATTCCTGTAAAATTAGAATATATACATGACGACGCTGAAATTGCGTTACAGTGTATTCGTCAAAACAAGAACAGTGAAGCTTGCAAAATATTAAATCAAATCAGCAATCGAACTGCAACTCAAGATTTTTATTTATCGATTGCGATGAATGATGAAGAATTGAGAAAAAAGGCATATCACCGGTTCTTAAAGGACGGAAACTTATTCTACATAAAAATTTTTGATATCTTAAAGTGAGGGATAGTGAGAATGAAAAAAATAATTGCTAGTGTAGTTATTGCATGTACGCTCGCATTATCAGTGTTATCGATTAGTTCGGTACCAACTAAAGATAATCAGGCAACAGGAAAAGTAAAAGAAGTACAACTAATGAAAATGGATCCAGGTACTTTAGGATAACAAATAAATTAAAATGCCATTGCATCTAAGGGTGCAATGGCATTTCGTACGTTTAAGGGGTTATTCATTTTCTACAATTTGATATTTTTGAATAATTAAGGATGATGGGGGAACCGAGTATGGAAAATGTACTAGAGAGCACTTTATGGGAAATGTTAAAATTAGGAGCATTAACTACAGATGAGAATGAAAAAAAATTGGTAGAGAATATAAAAAACATAGTAAAAAAAGAAAAAAATGATTGTTAGCCCAATTGCTGACAATCATTTTTTATTATGGCCTACAGCAGCCTTCATCATATCCAGTAACATATCTTGTTTTTCTTTTGGCATCTTTTCTAACATGTCAATTAGTTCGTTAAATTCTTTTCTTAATTCAGTGAACTGAACTGCATTTAATTCCGGATCATCAGATCGGCCTAATAAATAATCGACAGATACGTTTAATACATCTGAAATGATAACTAAAGTTTCATTAGATGGTGAACTATAGCCTGTTTCATAATTAGAAATTGTAGTTTTAGTTACTTTAGTTTCCGTATCCAACTTTTCTTTTATTTTTAATGCTAATGCATCTTGTGTTAATCCACGTTTCTTTCTAGAAAGTTTTATTCTTTGCCCTAAAATAGTCATAAATTCACCCCATATATATTATATCCAAAACTGTAAACTGTTTTTCTAATTTAAAAGTACAATTAAATTGTACTTTGTTTGTAAAAGTTTTGCATTAGTTTTTTAAAATTTTGTTTAAAAATCCAAAAAACTCAAATATTATTATTGACAGTACAAAAAACTTGGATATATAATGAGTGTAACAAGTTCAAGAAAGTTGGATTTTAGGAGGTGTCATCATGGGAAAGAAACGACATAATTTAATTAAAGCTCGCAAACGTAAAAATTTTACCCAGGAACAACTAGGAGCATTGATAAATAAACAGAAAACGGTAATCAGTAATTGGGAAACTGGCTACGCAACTCCAACATTAGATGATGCAATGCAAATAGCGAAAATATTAGAAGAAGACATATATAATCTTTTTTTAGGTGTTGAGGTTCAAGAAAATCAAACTTTTTTCAAAAAAGTTCAATTGTAAGATGGCTTAAATAAAAAATGAAAAGGAGCTAAAAACATGTACCAAATAAAACAGTTACCATTCTCACTGAAAGCAGAGGATGTACAAGAATTCTTAAATATTTCTCGATCAGCAGCATATGCACTTATGAAGAGAAAGGATTTCCCAACAATTGTGATTGGAAAAAGTAAACGGGTTAAAGCGGAAGATTTTCTTAAATGGGTAGAAGCACAAAAGGTGGGAGCAAATGCTAGTTAAAATAAATTTCGGATTTTTAACAAAATTACCGTTTGATACATAAGGAGGTGATTTAGTGGAAGATACAACATCGTTAGTAGTATTCGCAATGTTTATCGCATGCAGTGTATTGTTGCTTTACATTACTTACGAACCAATAAAACGATGGGCTTGGAGTGACGTAGAACAAAATAAAAAGACCCATGGCAGTGGGTCCTTTAAGAAAAAACAATTGTTATAAGTATATCACGGAAAGTAGGGAAATAGTACATGGATTTAATCGAATGTCAAGTGCTATTACCTAATAAATTTTGGGACTTAGCAGAGAGCAAGGATGAATTAAAGAAGATGATCGAACAGTATTTCAAAAATGGTTATCCGCATTACAAAATAAAGAAAATTATTAGAAGTGGCGAATCGCACATAGCGATTTGTGAAAGGAAGTGGCTGATTTGAACAGCGTAGTTTTACAAATAGGACAGATGAACTTCCGTGGAAATGTCATAGATCATGGTTGGTTTAAAACACTCACACTAGATAATGGAAAACCAAATATGGTCGCGATTTCCATATTAGGAGAGGTTGTTTATTGGTACAAACCTACAGAAGTAAGAGATGAGCATTCAAATAATGTGAGATATAAACAAAAGTTTAAAGCGGATACGCTTCAAAAGAGCTATCAGCAATTTGCAGATTCATTTGGTTTTACAAAAAGACAAGTAAAAGATGCATGTGATTACTTGAAGGACAGAAGGTTAGTCCGTATCGAGTTTCGTACGGTATTTGTAAATGGAACTAGATGTAACAATGTAATGTTTATAGAGCCCATTCCTGAAGAAATACAAAAAATATCAATTTTATATTGGGAGAATGGCACCCCTCCTACATTAGAACGTAAGAGGGTATTACAACAAAATGTACCACCCTCTTACGATAAAACGGAAGAGCCTCCTACATTTAAACGTAAGACAAATACAGAGATTACTACAGAGAATACTACAGAGAATGTAAGTAGTAGTAGCATCTTCTCTTTCTACGAAAATAATTTCGGTATTTTAAATTCATTCATAGCCGAAAGTATTGCTCAATGGGTAAATGATACAAGCGAAGAACTTGTACAAGCAGCTATGGAACGTGCTTTGAAACAGCAGAAGAAATGGAATTATGCTGAGGGCATTTTAAAACAGTGGGTTAACAATAACGTGAAAACTTTAAAAGATGTTGATGCTTTAGAAACTGAATATCAACGCAATAAAGGAGTGAAAAAGCGTGTCGGAATCAATCGGAAGAGTGATGACTCGGATAGTGAATACATCGGCTTGTAGTGAAGAAACGGAAGGGTATACATGCGAACACTGTAATAAATATATCGCCGTAATCACTGTAGAGGTTCCGCAGTTACGTATTAAAAACAAAATACTTCCTACATGTGAGTGTGTTGTAGAACGTGAAGAAGCAAAAATACGTGAAGCTCAAAACTTTGCTAAGAAGAGAGAGATAGAAAAGTTGTTCAGCATTAGTAACTTAGGAGAAAGGTTCTCCAAAAGTACATTTGAATCGTTTCTAGATAGAAATGGATCAGAGACTGCTTATAAAGTTGCAGTGGAATACGTGAAGACTTTTAAAGAGTGGAACGGGGAATCGTTAATGCTTTGGGGAGAACCTGGTAATGGTAAAACACACTTAGCAGCCGCGATTGTAAATGAGCTTTCTAAAAAAGGATACATTGTCGTATTTCAAAGCGTTCCAGAATTATTACAACGTATTCGCAGCACCTTCAATAGTGAAAACAAAGAAAATGAAACACAAATTATGAGAGCACTTTTAGAATGCGACTTACTTATATTAGATGATATTGGAGCAGAAAAAACTACGGAATGGGTAGAAGAAAAATTGTTCAATATCATTGATGGTCGGTACAGAAAAGAACTTCCTACTTTATATACGAGTAATTTGGAACCAAAAGAGCTGAAAAACCAAGTTGGAAAACGTTCGTATGACCGAATGGTTGAAACAAGTCTAACTGTAAAAAATGAAGCCGCTAGTTATAGAAGAGAGATAGCAAAGCAACGTTTACAAAGATTTATAGAAGCGTAAAAGGAGGAATAAACATGTGTGTATTATGCCGTAATACAGGAATTATTCGTAAAGAAATTTATCCGGGTGTAATCGAAACGAACGGTTGTAATTGTGAAGTAGCGAAGCAACAACAAGAAGAAAATGACAAGCGTTGGAAAGCGTACTTAATTAAATTCGAGTTAATGAAACAAGAATTACGACGTAAAAAGCAACAAAAAGTTAGCTAACAAGAAAAAGGAGGATTTCAGTCGTATGAAGCCTACGAAAGTTGAAATCGATGTTACTGATAATAAAATTTATGTGGTTAAAAATGGTGAGGTTACTCCACTGAATCCTCCAGTAACAGGGTTTGGGGAACAAGTAATCACTTGGCAAGGTGGGAAAGTTGATCGTGTATCAACTACCATCACAGAAAAAATAAAATAACTGGGGATGCGATTATGAAGCAATTAACTATTGATGATGTTATGGGTAGTTTCAACTATGCCGCAATAAGTACCAGTGAAAAGTTTTTGAATCCAAGCTACGAAGTGCATTTTTACGATAAAGAGGAACGGCAAAAGATGGATTGTTTTGATGCTAAAACTGAAGTTGAAGCTTGGAATGCAGCTATAGAAGAGCACGGGAAAGGTATTCAGAAGATTAGGATAACTAATTCAAAACGTACTAGAGCAGAATTTCTGGAACTAGATTAGGAGGGGAAATTGATGGCTTTCAATCGATGGTTAGCTGATGAGGAATATCAGCAAGCAGAAGCAAATGGTATTAGTAGAAGGGTTCTTTACATGAGAATGTACAGGTACGGTTGGGACTTACAAGAAGCTTTGACTACATCACCGAGAACATATTGGCATATGAACGAAGGTAAATACAATAAATGGTTAAAATTAGCGACGGAAAACGGAATTAATTCAAGCACCTTTTACAGTAGGGTAAATAACGGTTGGGATCCTAAAGATGCTGCAAGTATTCCAACCCGCAAACAAACTGATAGGAAGGAGCTTGTTAAGATTGCTGAATCAAACGGCATAAGCGCTAGTACTTTCAGGTCTAGATTGAGTTATGGATGGGACCCGATAAAAGCAGCCACTACAAAACTTAAGATAAAAAGAGAAAAGAAAAATATTGGTTAGAAGGAGCGAATGAAAATGAAAACAATGGAAAACGGTGTATTTGGAGTAACAAAATTAATCAGTAAATCAAAGGAAGGACAAGATGTAATGAATATCAATCAAATTAATGAATTAGATCAATATCAAGAAGCGGCATTACGTACATGGAATACAAATAACGATTTCGGTGGACGTGTTTTAAATGCAGCATTAGGACTTACGGGAGAAGCTGGTGAGGTTGCCTATGTTGTAAAAAAAGCTATTTTCCACGGGCATGGTTTTGATCCAGCTCATTGTCCAGGAGAAGAAGAAGGAAATACGCATAAAATCGCTTTAGAGTTAGGGGATATCTTGTACTACATTTCAATCATGTCTCATGAAATGGGATATACCCTAGAAGATATCGCTCAAATGAATATATCTAAATTAGCAACAAGATACCCAGACGGATTTAGTCGGGAAGCAAGTCAAAAACGTGTTGATGTGAAGTAAGACCAAATTTGAATTTTATACAAATATACAGAAATGATTGAGGGATAAACCTATAAATAAAACCTGTACTCTCATTATATAAAGAGTACAGGTTTTGGATACAGTTGCTGAGTTCTTGGGATGGTGAACACCAGCAACAAAATAATATCACGAGTATTAAGAAAAAACATCAGATAATTGTTTCCGATTTTTCAAATAATAGTTAATTAGTTTTAAATAAACCAAAGCGTTATTATATGTAAAAAGTCATATGTTTTTTATCTTCTTTAT
This sequence comes from Bacillus sp. M13(2017), assembly GCF_002218325.1. Classification (NCBI taxonomy): domain Bacteria; kingdom Bacillati; phylum Bacillota; class Bacilli; order Caryophanales; family Bacillaceae; genus Bacillus; species Bacillus sp. M13(2017). The sequence continues at coordinate 882,797 of NZ_KZ268500.1, forward strand.
AGTACTCTAAGCGGTTTTGCAAAGTACCGGTGTGGAACTCAAACTTATGGCCATCTGGATCTGTAAAGTAAAGAGATCTTTGGTCTCTCTCGTCTCTTTCTCGACCAGGTAAAATATTAACATCATTTTGAATTAATAATTCTTTTAAATGATCTAATTCTTCATTTGTTACAGTGAAAGCTATATGTGTATAAGATTGCTTAATTTCATTTCTTGGTATATCTTCTTCAACATTTAAAGCAATCCATAATCCATTTAAATCAAAATACGCTAATTTTCTACCTTTTACTAATAATTTTGCTTGAAGTATTTTTTGATAGAATTCAATAGATTTTTCTAAGTTTGATACAGAAAAACAAATATGATTAATGCCTTGTAGCATAAAAAAATCCCCCTATAATTTAAAAAAATAATATTTTTATATAAAGATTATATAGGTTTAGGGGCGATTTATAAATAATTACTACAAAATAGTTATTTTATAACCCAAAATAAAAGAACCCGTTTGTTATAAACGGATTCTTCCCTTAAGGTGTGCAAGGAATACAAGGTAACTGGCCTAGGGAAACCTGTAGAATTCCTTGTGATTGTAATGTATGCAAAGGAATCAATAAGGTTAATGAGTTTTAAACAAAATCCTTATTGTAAAGAAAAGAGATAGGATTCACAACCCCATCTCTTCCAACAGAGATAATTCCAGTTTTGCTTCTTCGCAATCTGGATTGATGCAGTAATGAATAAACGAATGTTCATCGTGTTGTATAAGAGGTTGATCACAAGATACACATGTATATGGTGAGAGCATTTTATATACCTCCTTACAAATTATGGGTTAATTTTAACACAGTTTTATTAGGTTGAGGAGTAAGACAAAATCGTTATTTGAGAGAAAGGTGAGACGGGATGATAAAGATAAGTAAATCTGAAGAATTTGAAGAGAAATTACGTCGGCACAATAAACGAATGGAAGAAGATGAAGAATATAGAGCGGCTACAAAATTACTTACATTTCCTGCTGGTCAGAAGCTTGAATTAGTGATTGAGGTAACGGATGAATATTATAGTCATAATTTACACAATTTGCTTAGAGGGAATATAGAAGGTGCTGAATTGCTGGGGTTTAAGGTGACTGAGCTTGTAATCAACCCAGTAGAAAGAGAGAAGAGCGCGGTAAGAAAATTCTTAAGGCAGGCAGCACATGATTATAAATTATAATCAAAACGCTATTTTATTAGAAAGGAGGGAGGGCATGACTATTAATAAAGGCATGTTTACTTCTAAAACAGATTTATGGGCAACACCGCAATATTTCTTCGATGAATTACATAAGGAGTTCAACTTTGATTTAGACGTATGTGCATTAGAAGACAATGCAAAATGCGAAAAGTACTTTACTCCAGAAATGGACGGACTAAAACAGGAATGGACCGGTACATGTTGGATGAATCCACCGTATGGTCGAGGTATAGGAAAATGGGTTCAAAAAGCATATGAATCCTCATTAACAGGATCCACTGTAGTATGTTTGTTGCCAGCAAGAACGGATACAAGATGGTGGCACGATTATTGTATGAAAGGTGAGATACGATTAGTTAAAGGAAGGTTAAAGTTCGGTGAAAGTAAGGATAACGCACCTTTTCCTAATGCAGTAGTGATTTTCGGTGAAAGAGCAAAGAAACATACATTAATAGCTATGTAGATTTTTATAAAAATTTCATTTTGTATTAAGTTGGAACATAAAAAGGGCACTTAGTAAAGTGCCCTCGTGACGAGATCAGTTCTATAATGACTATTTTATAGAGAAAGGAACTCAGAATATTATATGTGTGCCCAGTCAATTAAGTGCATTTTTACAAATAAAAGAGCAGCTAGCATAAGCTAACTGCTTTCCAGAAAAGCGTTAAGAAGGAAGTTCAGAACTCAAGTGTATTTATAGTATGGACAATATTTATAAATTTATTCGAGGAGGAACGGATATGATGGATGAATTTGAAGCGTTATTTACAAAAGTGGCTCAAGTGCAAGGTGATCAAGAATTAACATGTAATTGCACAGAGTGTTACTGGAATATGTATTTTCCTAATCGTTCTAATTCAAAGGAATGCGTATCAGAAAGTTTAGCGGATTTTAAAATGACACCTAATTCAACCGAATGTAAAGGGTATTGGGATTATGCAGAAGCATGTGGCCATCCAAAACGATAAAAGAGCAGCTAGCAAAAGCTAACTGCTCAGGTCAGGGAACTGCTGATTGGGGTTCATTTAAATGAGTTATGGCATACAGCCTATCTATATTATATACGGAATATTGAATTTTATTCAGGGAGGTAGAGGAAAATGTGGAAAGTAAAAGATATATTTCGCCTTACAATTGGGAGAAATAATAAAGAACGTAAATATAGTAAAAATAGAAAACCAATCATGCTTCTTGATGATGGGACACCGATTTATCCAATGACAGCGAGAGAAGGCAGAGAATTAGGAAAAGCACTTGTAGATGGTTTTGTTGCTGGTATTGAACAGCATAAACAAACGGTAATAGGGATAGATTGGGGTAACCCTGACAGTTCGTTTAGTGCTACGGTTACGGTCCCATACAAAAGAAACTCAACAAAATAATCCTTTGAATAGAATGTGAGGTTACAAGATGAAGGGTAAAGAGTGGTTTGGCCTTATAGCAATTGCTGTAATGATATTGTTTTCAATTATTTTTGAAGTGATTAATTATGCGCATGTAACAACAGTTAAAGGTGAAGTAATCGATAAATATACTAAGAGAAGTAACGATCACGATAAATTTTATATTGTTGTAAAACAAGATGATAGTTTAGAAAAGGTAATTGTAAATAAAGATAGTGTGTTTATGATGAAATTCGATTCAGCAGATGTTCAAGCGAAAGTTAACAATGGAGAGAAATATGAATTTAAATTACGCGGTTATAGGGTACCAGTGTTATCTATGTTTCCGAATGTAGATACGGTCGAAAATAGAAAGTGAGGTTAAGAGAAATGGCTAGCTTAAAGAAAAGAAAAATTAGAAAAGCGATTGCTCGTCGTACAAAAGAAGTGGAGAAGTATCAAGTTAATAAAGCTTGGAGAAACATTTTTGTACAAGCTGGTATTTTAAAATAAAAAAATAATATCGTCCGGCTAGAAAACTAGAGGACACCAATTCAGTAAAACAGCGATTCAAGCTGTTTGAGGAATAGGTGTCCTTTTTATTTTGAAAAGGGAGATGGGGAAATGAAAGTGCTAAAGGATCAGCTACGTGAATGGAAAAAGCAATCCAAGAAAGGAAAAAAGAAAAATAAGAAAAAGCAAAAAGAGAAATTAAGTACTCGTGAAATTGAGGATTTAATGGGGATGCATAGACCTTGTTATGAACGTAGACGTGGAGCTTTAAGACAAAAGTAATTTAAAAATAAAAAGGAGTGGTCTTACATGACTAAACAATTATCTTTCTTACCAAAAATTGATAGAACAGCAACACAAGAAGAATTAGAAGGTGTGTTGGAAAGCGTACGTATACATAGACAATTTGGGATGATGCGTAAAGAAATGAAAGTCACTCCTTCTTATGAAATGCGTGAGCATGGGCCTACACATACAGTTGGAAAACCATTAGAAGATGTTGCTATAGCAAATATCCAACAAAGTAAACGAGAAGAATGGCTGGAAAGAATGTCAGTGCGTATTGATCAGTTTCTAAATCGATTAGGGAACGGACGTGCAGGAAGCATTCAAAGAGATATTATTTATAAACGTTATTTAGAAGAAGAGGATGTATGTGATTACATGGTTTATAACGAAATAGGGATGTCAGAGCGCACTTATCGACGTTGGAAGTCTAAAGCGTTTTATAAGCTTGCTTTTGCACTTGGATTAGAAGTTTACGAGACAGAAGAAACGGGAGGTAATGAATAATGAATTTTGTTCAACCGATACGTGATCCGGAGCAAATACAGCAGTTAAAAGATTATTTTAAGGAAAAGAGCTTACGTAATTACATTCTCTTCATTATGGGAATCAATACAGGTCTGAGAATCTCGGACATTTTGAAATTGAAGGTAGGAGATGTCAAAGGCAGTCATATATCTATGAGAGAAAAGAAAACAGGGAAACAGAAACGAATACAAATTACCGCAGCATTGAAAAGAGAACTTAAATGGTTTATTGAAGAAAGAGAAGACAATGAATATTTATTGCAAAGTAGACAAGGTAGGAATCGTCCAATCGGTCGCAGTATGGCATATAAGATATTAAGTGGAGCAGCGGCAGAGTTTGGATTAGATGAAATAGGAACACATACGTTGAGAAAGACGTACGGGTATCATATGTACATGCAAACGAAAAACATAGCATTACTCATGGAGATATTCAATCACTCGTCAGAGAAAGTCACACTACGTTATATAGGTGTAAACCAAGATGCAATGGATAAAGCAATGACTAGGTTTAAAATCTAATCATTGCTTTTTTCTTTTTAAATCTATACAGTTACTCATAAATTTCGTACTGTGTAACTCAAAAGAGAAAGTGAAATGAAATCAATGATACCAAGGGATTTGGTAAAGGGGTCAGTTACACACAATACAAGATATGGGTAAGTGGGTGTGTGACTAATAATCGATATATAGTACTATGAAATATAAGTGGAGTTGAAGGGAGAAACGTATAGATGGATATTGATTGGTCAAATATTTTAGCAGGGTTCTTAGGTGGTGCAGGAGTAGGAAGTATAGTAACTCATTATGCAAAGAAAAGGATTGAAAAATTACTGAATGAACAATTAGCAGATTATAATTCAGAGTTACGAAAATTAAACGATAACTATCAAATTGTATTTAGTAAATTACACGCGGATAGAACAGAAACAATAAAAAATCTGTACAACATATTATGCGAAATAGATCAAGATATACGAAGTTTAAAGTGGGCAGAGGAAAGTGGCGATATCGAATGTTTAAAGGTAGTAGAAAGGAAATTAGTCACTAATTCGTTGGAGTTTTATAATAATTATCAACGTAATCGAATTTATTTTTCTGAAGATACTTGTAAATTATTTGAATTGATGCATGTAAAGTTAGCTGATGTTAACGTACCTATAAATGTGTATTACACTTATAGAGGTAATCTATCAGTAGAAGATCAAGAAAAAGAAACGGAACGCAAGGAGAAAATGAAAAAATATATGAAAGAGGACATTCCTAAATTAAAAGAGGAAATCGAGAAAGAGTTTAAAAAAATATTGGGAGTAGTTGAAAAATAAATAAGTGGCAGAGTCGTGACCGCTTTTTGGCAGGAAATGTGCCGGTTGTTTTGGAATTCACGTGATATATTTGTATTGTGAGAAGTGGCGGAAAACACAACTCACAATGTTCCTTTATAAACTATATGTTGTTTAAACGATTTCGTAATGATGGCACATAAAATCCGAAACCAGCAGATGGTAATGATTGAATGGTACCATTATTAGGGAGAGCTTTTGCTCTTCTTTGAGCTAACAACATCCTAGGTAGACAGAATTAGGAGAACCTGATAAGTTTTCCGATGGTGTCTGTTGTGGTTGTTAGCTGAGAGAGGAATAAAACTTCACATACCGTAATTAAAAAGTAAATAAGAAAATGATGAAAAAAGCATCCATACGGATGCTTTTTATTTTGGAGGAGGATGAATGATGGATAATCAAAACAACGAAATGAAAGTTGGAATTGTTGAATTAAGAATCCAAGTTACTGGACTACAACAAACGATTGAAGAACTAAAAAAAAGAGTAACCATGTTAGAAGGAGGATTGGCAACAAAAGCTGATATAACTCATGTTCGAGAAATAGTCAAAGAATCTGTAGTAATTAAAAAGATTAACGATAGCAAATTGGTAGGAGTGGATTGTAAAGTTGGGGTTTCATTAGACGGGAAAGTATTAGCTGAGTCTATAATAGAACACGCTTCTGATTCAATTCAAGGTCGCGTGATTAAAGGAAGTGAGATAAATGAAACTAAATAAACAAGAACAAGCGGTTGCAATTGGTACATTCATTTCAATGTTAGGACAGGATCTTGTAAATGAACGCATCGATAAAAAGAAATTAGAAAGTGTACTTCCTATCTTTAATGAAATGCAAGATAATACAACACCAAAGCAAAAGAGAGAAGCGATGATCAGTTTGCTTGGTAAAGCAGTAGATGGATTCTTAGAAAAATAACCATAAAAAAAGGAAAAGCAACTCGCATTGGGGTGCGAATCACTTTTCCTGATGGCAATGTTAACCTTATTATAACAACTTGTATTTATTTGGTAAATATATAATTGGAATATTCTTTCTAAAGGAGTGAGACAGATGTGTGAGGTTCGTACTGAGACTAACCATTACCATACTTCTAAATGTTTAGTGTGTGGCCATCAGGATAGAGTTAATTATCCGTCAAAAGAAGAATATCAAGAAGTAACTGTTTGTCCTAAGTGTAATGGTGCTTTTGTAGATATGTGGAAGTTAGAGAAGTACAAACAACATATCAATCAGCATAAAGAATGTGAACATAAATATCGATTGATGGATAGTAAAACAACACAGATACAAGCTGATAACAGACAAGTATCTATCCATATCTTGGGGAGTTTCTATTGTGAAAAATGTCTTGATATTCAATTCCGTGGAAGGATTGAGGAAGGAGAATGATAGAATGCTATGGTTATTAGCTTATCTTATTGTTGGGCTTCTTTATACAACAATCAGGTTATATCCATCGATATGTGATGTTGCACAAAAGAATATAGATGATGCTGTATGGTTGATAGCGACAATTGTTATATCAATTGCTGTTATCTTCTTTTTAATTCCATTCTGGATTATCCTGTTAGCTCTTGATATAGCTAAGTTGTTTTATAAACAAAGAGGTAAGCTTCATGAATGAATATAAAACCAAACAACAAAAGCGTAAGTTCTATGACAGTGGTGAGTGGAAGAGTATACGAGAACAAGTAAAGAAGCGTGACAACTATGAATGCCAAGAGTGTAAGCGCAATGGTAGTGTTCGTGTGGACACCAATGAATACAGTGAGAGTGCAAAGCGTAAGAAGATTCAGCTCGTTGTCCATCATATAAAAGAACTCGAACATTATCCAGAGCTTGCATTAGAAATGGATAACTTAGAAACAGTCTGTGTGGATTGCCATAATAAAGAACACGGTAGAGTGTTTGTTAAAAAGATAAACAAATGGGAAAACGATGAAAAGTGGTAAAAATGATTCGATAATAATACCCCCCCTTAAAATATTTCATCAAAAAATGCTCTAAGGGGCACCGGAGGAGGGGGTCGATTTTTCAAATTTATAACCAAATTCGCGCGTTATATCAAATTGGAAAACGATGTAAATCAGAAGGGAGGGATATTGTGGCTAGAGTGAAGCGTGAAACAATGAGAAAAAGGATTGAAAAGGATCTAACAAATCAATTAAAAGAAAAAAAGATTGTAGGTAATCATTATACTGACTTAATTCAAGACTATTTATCGTTGTGGGATTTAAAGTGTATTCTTGTTGATGATATTGAAGAAACAGGAATAAAAGTATCTGGCATGCATGGTCCGAAATCCAATCCTTCTATTAACGATTTACATAAAACAAATGATCGAATGATAAAGATTTTAGATGCACTTGGATTAGAAGCATCGGCAGAAGAAAAGAAAGTTCCTTCAAAACCTGTGCGCTCAGTTAAAGATTTAACATGATTCAAAATAAATATGTCACTGAATATATTGAGATGTATCGCGCAGGGAAAATTAAGCTGAATAAAGAGCGCATAATGCTAATTGAGTACCTGGAGAAATACATTTTAATACGCGATGATTTGTATTTCGATAATGAAATGCATGAGGACTATATAAAATTCACTGAGAAATGGTACTTTGAATTGCAAGCATTTCAAAAGTTCCTAACAGCATTCGTTTTTCTTTTCTATAAAGAAGATGATTCTGTTTTTTACGAGCAATTTTTAATTATGATGGCTCGTGGTGGTGGTAAAAACGGTTTAATTTCATCATTATGCCATTTCTTTATTAGTCCGCTGCACGGAATAGATCGATACAATGTTTCAATTGTGGCGAACAACGAGAAACAGGCCAAAGTTTCTTTTCGTGAAGTCTATGATGCTATTAAAGGAAAAGAAATACTAGAAGATATGTTTTATCGAACCAAGGTAGAGATACTGAGTAACGATACGCAAAGCATTATTCAATATCATACATCTAATGCTGGTTCTAAGGATGGACTTCGTGACGGTTGTGTTATTTACGATGAAATACATCGATATGAAAACTTTGATGTAGTAAATGTATTCTCTAGTGGACTTGGAAAAGTGCCAAATGCTAGAGAATTTTTTATTGGTACAGATGGCTTTGTCCGCGACGGATTCCTGGACAAAACGAAAGAGCGAGCGATGAACATTCTAAAGGGAAAAGATTTAGAAGATCCATTATTCCCTTTCATTTGCAAGATAGATAATCCAGAAGAAATTGATAATCCTGATGTATGGGAAAAAGCGAATCCGATGTTTAGTGAGCCGAGAAGTTCTTATGCTAAACAATTATTTAAAAAGGTATTAACTCAATATAAACAATTAGAAAATAATCCTTCAAACCGTGAAGAATTCATCACAAAACGTATGAATTACCCTGAAACAGATTTAACAAAGTCTGTAGCTTCATGGGAAGAAATCATGCGTACTGGTTTTGAAGAAGATGGAGAAACGCTTAGAGAAGTTCCTGATTTAAAACATAAAGTAGCTGTAGGTGGACTCGACTTCGCCAGCATCAAAGACTTTGCTGCGGTTGGTCTACTATTTAAACATGGTGAAGATTATATATGGAAAGGTCATTCATTTGTACGTAAGGGATTTTTGGACAAGGTGAAATTAAAAGCACCTATATATGAATGGGCTGAAAATGGCTTACTAACTATTGTGGATGAACCAGTTATTAATATCTCTCACATTGTAGATTGGTTTGTAAAAATGCGTGAGATATACGGATTTAACACAATAGTAGCTGATACATTTCGTCTTGATCTTGTTAAAACAGCACTTGAAGCTGAAGGTTTCATATTGTTATATATTCGTAATCCAAAAGCGATTCATTCACTTTTAGCTCCACGAGTTGAAACGTTATTTGCAAACAATCGTATTATTTTTGGGGATAATCCATTAATGCGTTGGTACACCAATAACGTCTACGTCCACATCAAAAAAGACGGCAACAAAGAATACTTGAAAAAAGATGAATTTAAGCGAAAAACAGATGGATTTCAAGCTTTTATACATGCGTTATGGCAAGCGGATAATATTCTTGTGGATGAATTCGACTTTATGTTAGATGGTATTAAATTCTAATAAAGGGGGTGATAATCATTGGATGGCTAGATGCAGTATTTAAAAGAAATAGTGAAGTAGGATTTATGTTTGATGTGGAAATGTTTATTGAGAAAGCCAATAGAGTACACATGAAGCGACTGGCGATTGATACCTGTATATCCTTTTTAGGGAGAACAATTAGTCAGTCAGAATTTAGAGTGAAAAATGGTGAAGAATTTGAAAAGGATGAGCTTTACTACCGATTAAATGTCAGACCGAATAAGAATATGACAGCAAGTACCTTTTGGGAGAGTTTCATTTACAAACTTATTTATGATAATGAAGCTTTGATTATACAAGCGGATGATGGTGATTTACTTATAGCTGATGACTTTGAACATAATGAATATGCTGTGTTTGAAGATACTTTTACAAATGTAACCGTAAAAGATTATCAGTTTAAGCGAAGTTTTAAACAAAGTGAAGTCATTCATTTAAGATACAGGAATGCTAAGTTATCACCTCTTATCGATGGTTTGTTTACTGATTATGGTGATTTATTCGGTAGAATATTAAGTTCTCAAAAACGTAAGAATCAAATTCGCGGAACAGTTGATATGGATATGCTTGCTGCAAAGAGTAAAGAACATCAAACGAAGCTTCAAGAATTCATTGATAACATGTATAAAGCGATTGGAGAAAAAGACGTTGCTATTATTCCGCAACAACCAGGTTTTAAGTATGCTGAAACATCAGGCGGAGGGAATTCTGGTCAGAGTGTGGAGGAAATCAATAAAGTAACGAATGGTTTCTTAAATCAAGTAGCAATGGCTTTTGGTATTCCAACTGCTTTGATATATGGCGAAATGGCTGATGTTGAGAAGCAAACGAAAAATTATATGCTTTTTACAGTGAAACCTTTATTAAAAAAGCTTTCTGATGAAGCAAACGTTAAATTTTTTGAAGAAGAAGAGTTTCTTTCAGGGCAAAAAATTGAAGTTAAAGCTGTTTCTTATCAAAGTATATTTGATCTTGCGACAAGCATCGATAAACTCATTTCTTCAAGTGCATTTACAGGGAATGAGATTCGACTAGAAGTAGGATATGAAGTTTCTGATGATCCTAACTTAAATACACATCATATTACGAAAAACTATACGAAACTAACTGAATCTGAAGGAGGTGAGAATACAAATGACGGTAAAAATTGACGTTAAAGGGCCAATCATTTCGAATGATGAAGCTTGGATTTATGATTGGTTTGAAATGGATGCGACAAGCCCAGGTAAGATTACAAAACAACTGGATAATGCAAATAGTGAGGATTTAATTGTATCAATCAATAGTCCTGGTGGTTATGTAGATGAGGGTTCGGAAATTTACACTGCATTAAAAAATTATCCTGGTCATGTGGAAGTTCAAATTGTTGGTTTAGCAGCAAGTGCAGCTTCTGTAATTGCTATGGCAGGTGATAAAGTTCGAATTTCTCCAACAGCAAAAATCATGATTCACAACGCTGCTAAGTGGCATGGTGGAGATCATCGTGACATGGAAAAGGCGGCTGAGATGTTAAAAATAACAGATCGAGCAATTGTAAATGCCTATGTCATTAAAAGTGGTAAATCAGAAGAAGAACTACTTAACATGATGGCTGAAGAAACTTGGATGGGTCCGCAACAAGCATTAGAAAACAATTTCGCGGATGAAATCATGTTTATGGAGAATCCAGTTAAAATGACAGCTTCAACGGCTACTGCTGCCATGCTTCCGCAGAAAGTAATCGATGGCTTTAGAAATGGAACCATGAACAAAGGCCAAGGAATTACAAAAGAAGATTTAAATGTAGCATTATCAGGATTAAAAAATGAAATTCTGAATGATTTACAAAACAATATAGAAGAACAACCAAAGGAGCCGAATCCTAAACCTGTAAAAAACAGTGGGATTAAAGGGCTCCTTTTAAAATTATAAAAAATGGGGGAAACAAATAATGGTTATTAAATTTAATAAATCTGAAGCATTTAATAAGGCAAAAGCAAAATTGACGGATACTTTAACTAACGCGGAAAGTACAGAACAAGAACAAACGTCAGCGTTTGAAGGTTTCTTTGATGCACTACAAACAGATGTAGCAAATACAGTTCGTGAACAAGTAAATAACGATATGCTTGATCGTTCAATTTTACAGCAACGTGGTCAAAATGTTTTAACTTCATCAGAAACAAAATTCTTTAATGCAGTTGTTAAAGAAGGTGGATTTACAGATGGATCAATCCTTCCTGTAACGACGCAAGAGCGTGTGTTTGAAGATTTAGTTACAGAACATCCCTTATTAGCTGAAATTGGTTTGCAAGACTTAGGAGCAGTTACGAAGTTTATTTACTCTGATGCAACGAAGGCGTATGTATGGGGCGAATTATTCGGGGAAATCCGTGGACAAATTGATGCTATCTTCAAACAAGAAAAAATTGGCCAACTTAAATTAACTGCATTTGCAGCAATTCCGAATGATATGAAGGAACTTGGGCCGGAATGGATTGAACGCTATGTTCGAACTGTTTTAGTAGAAACATATTCTGTTGGTCTAGAATTTGGTTTTATTAATGGTGGAGGATCTGTAGCACATCAACCAGTTGGTTTAATGAAAGATGTAAATCCAGAAACAGGCGCTGTTACTGATAAAAAATCTTCTGGCAAATTAACATTTGCTCCGTCTGATAAAGGGGAAATTGTAGCAGGCGAACTTTATGAAGTAGTAAAAGCTTTATCTGTTGATGCTAAAGGGAAATCCAGAAAAGTATTAAATAAAATTGTAATGGTAGTGAACCCGATTGATGCGATTGGCGTACAAGCACGTAATACAATCCAGACCGCAACAGGTCAATGGGTAATGGCATTGCCTTATAACATTAAACCTGTCGAGTGTGAGGAAGTTCCTGTTGGTAAAGCATTATTCTTTGTAAAAGGACAATATATTGCTGCAATCGCAGGTGGATACAAGCTAAAAGAATTTGATCAAACATTAGCTTTCGAAGATGCTACGCTTTATACAATTAAACAGTTTGCTAATGGTAAACCAAAAGATAATAAAGCAGCTCTTGTATATGATTTAAAGATTTCTTTCACACCGCCTACAACTCCAGAAACTAAATAAGGAATGATGTGAATGGATACAGTGATTTCAACTGAAATATTACAAGAATTTAAAGATAGGATGCACTTGGGTGATGATGAAGATGATAACCTAAAACGCATTCTTTCTACGTCTAACAAGGCATTAATTAGGATTTGTGGAAATTATGATTTAAATAAAGACGAGGAGTTCAAAGAATTAGTCTTTGAACGTTCTCGTTATGTTTATAACGATGCATTAGAGTATTTTGACAAGAATTTTTTAAGTCAGATTAATAGTTTAGGTATCGATAAAGCATTAGAAGAAATTAAATTGGACGGTGATTAATATGCGTCCTTTTCAGTACAAAAAGCCATTGAATACAGGTGATTGTAGAAATCGAATTATCATTGAACAACCTGAAGTAATAAAAGATGAACTGAATCAAGATGTTGAAACAGGTAATTGGCAAGAAGTAAAAAAAGCATGGGCAATGATAAAAACGGTAAAAGGTTCAGAGTACATTGAAGCTTCGGCTTCACAGTCTACACGAATTTATCGGTTTGTAATTCCTTATACAACAGGAATTACAGAATTAATGCGAATTAAAATGAAGGATCGTATCTTTGACATTATCGAACCGCCAATGAATGATGATGAAATGTATCAAACATTGACTATTATCGCAAAGGAGCATGTTTAATATGAACGATTTTGCGAGTGAACTTGCTAGAGAATTACAAAGATATGCGAATGTTGTGGAAGAAGAATTGTTAACAGCGCAAGAAGAAGTTTCTGATGTTGCCGTAGAAAAATTAAAGCAGAAAAGTCCTAAAAAAACAGGTGCATATCGTAAAGGTTGGCGTAAGAAAAAAGAAGGCAATGGTGTTGTTATCCATAATACTCAAGGACAATTAACACACCTGTTAGAAAAAGGACATGCGAAAGTTGGCGGTGGGCGTGTTCCGGCACAGGTGCATATCCGTCCAGTTGAAGAATATGTAATTGATGAATTGCCAAGACGTATTGAAAGGGCGGTTCAACAATGACATTAGGTGAATTAACAAAAATTCTTGAAGCTACAGGTTATCCTGTGGCTTATTCGCATTTCACAGCAACACCAACGAAGCCAGTCCCAGCGCCACCTTATATTTGTTTCCTTGTGGATGGATCAGCAAACCTAATGGCAGATAACAAGGTTTATCACAAAATAAATGATTTAAATATTGAGCTTTACACAACTAAAAAAAACTTAGTTGCAGAAGCCAAACTTGAAAAAGTTCTAGACGATCATGAGATTCCTTATGACTCACCGATTGAAGGAATTATTGAATCTGAAAATATGTATCAGAAAATATATGAAATGAGGTTGATATAAATGCTTAAAGAAAATAAAGTTACGTTTGGTTTAAAGAATGTACATTATGTCCCATTTGATACTCAAGATTTTTTAGTAAAGTTTGCGACACCGATTCCATTGCCTGGTGGGGTTGAACTAACATTTGAGCCGCGTGGTGATTTAATTGAATTCTATGCAGATGACATGCTTTATTACGCAGCAAGTAATAACCAAGGTTACGATGGAACATTAAATATTGCCACTATTCCAGAGCAATTTGCTATTGATGCGTTAGGCGAACAATTAGATGAGACAGATGGTGTATTAAATGAATTAGCTGATGCTAAAGGGAAACCATTTGCATTACTATTTGAATTCGATGGCGATGTAAATGCTACTCGACATGTTATGTATAACTGTGCAGCGAGTCGTCCAACAATTGCATCTAAAACAAAAACAAATTCAGCCGAACCAAATACAAATGAACTGAAGTTTGTTTCTAGTCCAATCGTTTTAGCTCCTGGTGGAAGACCAATGGTTAAAACAAAAACAACATCTAAAACAACTCAAGCAATTTATGATAATTGGTACAAAGAAGTATACGTTAAAAAACCAGCAGCACCAAAAGGAGCGTAATAGTAAATGGAAAAGACAATTACAGTAGATGGTCAAGATATTCGTTTGAAAAGTACAGGAGGGACACCAGTCCGATTTAAAGCGCAATTTGGAAAGGATTATTTTGCACAACTTCTCAAGTTAGCACCACTTGGGAAAATCGATATGGAAAATCTAGATCCAAGTAAGTTAGATAGTGTGGATTTCGAAGTGTTTTATAATCTTGTTTGGACTATGGCGAAAACAGCTGATCCAAAGATACCAGAACCGATGGTATGGTTAGATTCATTTGATGAATTTCCAATCATCGAAATCTTAGAAGATATTCAAGATATGATAGCTTCCACAATTCAATCTAAAAAAAAGTTGTAGATAGCAATAATAGTCAACAAGGAGCGAATCAGGGGGATGTATTCACCACTGAGACGTTCCTTGTTTTGTGTTATAAATGCAAACTTACAAAGGCTGATCTAGAAGATATGACGATTGGGATGTGCCTTGATTATATCGATGAATATTTAGAAATGCAGAAACCCCCACAAGAAAAAACACGTAAAGCAACACAAGCAGACTTTAATAGTTTCTAAAGAAGAGAGGTGAGAAAATGGCAGGAAGAATTAAAGGGATTACGATTGAAATTAATGGTAACACTCAACCGTTACAAAATGCGTTAAAAGATGTAAATAAACGAAGTAATGATTTAACAAAAGAGCTAAAAGATGTTGAACGACTTTTGAAATTTAATCCAGGTAATGTTGAAGCATTGGCGCAAAAACAACAATTACTTACGCAAGCAATTGAAAATACAACCCAAAAGCTAGATAAATTGAAGGCAGCAGAACAACAGGTACAAGCCCAGTTTCAAAATGGAAAAATTTCCGAAGAACAATATCGTGCGTTTAGGCGTGAAATTGAATTTACAGAAGGGTCGCTTAATGGTCTAAAAAACAAGCTTGGAAATATGAAAGCTGAACAAGACAACGTAGCGAGTTCAACAAGGCAATTAGAAACATTATTTAGAGCTACAGGGAAAAGTGTTGATGATTTTGCAGGAGCGTTAGGAAATCGTCTTGTGAATGCAATTAAAAGTGGTACGGCTACCAGTAGACAGTTAGATCAAGCGATTGGTCTTATTGGTCGTGAAGCATTGGGAGCAGAAGCTGATATTGAAAAGTTACAACGTGCGCTTCGTTCTGTTGATGATGGTAATTCAATACAACAAGTTCGAAATGATTTGAGAGACCTTTCACGAGAAGCTGAAAGAGCTGGGAAAAGCTTCAAAGAATTAGATATCGGTTTAGAAAATATGTTAGGCGGAGCAATGGCGGCTGGTGGTATCTCAGGTGTAATTGAAAAAGCACTTGATACTTCGAAATTAAAAACGAAAATTGATGTAACTTTTGAAGTCCCGGCATCATCTAAGAAGTCAGTTGAACAAGCTGTTCGAGGAATCGAAGCGTATGGTGTAGATGTGGAGGAAGCTCTTGAAGGAACGCGTAGGCAATGGGCTTTAAATAAAACCGTAAGCGATACAGCTAATACGTCAATTGTAAAAGGTGCAGCAGCCATTACTACAGCTTATGCTGGTATTGATTTTACTGAGTTAATTCAAGAATCGAATGAAATCGGGAATGAATTAGGGATAACTAATGAAAGTGCTCTAGCATTAACAAATTCTCTTTTGAAAATGGGATTCCCACCAGAACAATTAGACATAATTGCCGAATATGGACAACAGTTAACACGAGCAGGCTATACGGCTGAAGAAGTACAAGCTATTATGGCAGCTGGTGTTGATACAGGCACTTGGAATATCGATAACCTATTAGATGGACTGAAAGAAGGGCGGATTAAAGCGGCCGAGTTTGGTAAAGAAGTCGATAAATCAATGAAGGAATCCCTTGAAGGTACGAAAATTTCAGCCGATCAATTACAAAAATGGGGACAATCTGTAGCAAAAGGCGGTAAAGAAGGCTCAACCGCTATGACAAGTATTGCTAAAGCTTTAAATGAAGTTGAAAATGAAACAAAGCGAAATGAGATTGGTGTAAAACTTTTCGGTAGATGATAAATTGTGCCGAATTAAAATCGCGGTATGAAGCAAGAAGGGTGAGATTCCTGACTTGAACCGAAGGCTATACGAAGTGTAGTCAGGGGCAGAGCATAGAGGGTGAAAAGATATAATCTCTCCACGAGACCGCGACACTTATTAGTGAAAACGTATGCCGAGCTTGCATTAATAGGAAGTGCAAGAAGTAGAGGATAAAAAGCCTTTACGATAACAAAATGACAATGTTTGAAGATCAAGGGCAAAACATTATAGATACATTGTTAAATGCTCAAGGTAAAGTTATAGATTTAAATGTGAGTCAAGAAGAGTTAAATGCAATGATTAAGAAAATGGATGCAAGTCCAGCTGTGAAGTTCCAAAAAGCAATGGGTGACTTAAAAATGGCACTTGAGCCACTGTTGGGTATTGTAGCTAATATTATTGGAGCTTTTGCAAGTTGGGTTTCAGCACATCCAGCATTAGCCGCAGCATTAACAACTGTTGCTGTAGCATTAGGAATATTAATTGGAGCTTGCATGGCTTTAGCCCCGGTATTTGTCACCTTATCCAGTATAGCTGGAATTGCAGGTGTAAGTATTGGGGCTGTTGCTGGTCCAGTTGCATTAGTGGTAGGTGGATTTATAGCCGCCACCGCAGCGATAGTCGGGTTGGTAATCGGAATTAAAAAGTTATGGCAAACAAATGAAGGTTTTAAAAATAGTATTACTGGCGTGATAAGTGGAATACAAAGTTTTATCGACATATTAGTATCTTTAGGTAAATATCTATTTTGGACAGCAGCAGATGGTGATTACTTAAATGATTGGATCACGCACTTACCGAAAGGATTCCAGGATGCGGCTGAAATAATAGGACTGGCAGTAAGTAAAATACGTGAAGCATGTCTTCATCTTTTCGATGCTGTGAAAGCTGTTTTTTCAGGAGATTTTAGCCAATTAGGAGAGGTTTTTAAGACAATTGGCCCTTCTATAGCGGGCGCAATTATTGGTGGACTTCCTGGTGTTCTTGTCTCTGTATCTTGTTATTTGCCAGCGATATCAGAGTATTTAAATGCAAACTCAGGAATAATTCTTGAAACCATAACAAATATCTTTACTAATATAGCAAATTTCGTAACAACAGCATTACCGCAATTTCTTGAAGCTGGATCTCAAATGATTTCTAGTTTTGTGAATGGTTTGGTTGTAGCGGCTCCAATTATCCTTGAAGCCATTGTTGGAATCATTAATACCATTTCACAAATGATTGCTACTTATCTTCCTATGATTGTTCAAACAGGAATCCAAATTATTCAAACCTTAATTTCCGGAATTGTACAGGTCTTACCTATGCTTATAGAGACAGGGCTTCAGTTGATTATGACTTTAATAAATGGGATTATGCAGATGATTCCTCAATTAATTCCAATAGCTGTAACGATTATTGAGACCATTATTAATGGGATTATGTCATTTTTACCTCAGTTAATTGAAATAGGAATAAATTTATTAGTTTCGTTAATCACAGGTATTACACAAGCTTTACCTATGATCGCTTTAGCAATTATTACAGTCATTACAACCTTGATTGAAGCAATTACATCAAATCTACCAAAGATTATTGAAGCTGGTGTGAAAG
This sequence comes from Bacillus sp. M13(2017), assembly GCF_002218325.1. NCBI lineage: Bacteria > Bacillati > Bacillota > Bacilli > Caryophanales > Bacillaceae > Bacillus > Bacillus sp. M13(2017). Next base: position 900,897 of record NZ_KZ268500.1, read on the forward strand.
TATTAATTAGCTTAATAGATGGAATCATTAAAATGCTACCGCAATTAATAGATTTAGCAATAAATCTTATAACGAAAATAGCTGATACATTACTAGCAAACTTACCTAAAATAATTGAATCGGGTATAAAAATTCTAATGGCTATTATCGATGGAATTGTAAAAGTCTTACCGCAACTTATTAATGCAGCCTTAGATTTAATTGTTAAAATAGCATCCACATTAATCGCTAACTTGCCAAAGATCCTTGAAGCTGGTATCAAAATTTTGCTCATGTTAATTACTGGTATTATAAAAGTTCTACCAGAATTAATATCCGCAGCATTAAAACTTATCATTACTTTAGCAGGAGAATTAATTAAAAATTTACCTAAAATCCTTGAGGCTGGTGTTCAATTGATTTGGGCTTTAATAAAAGGGATTGTAAGCATGGTAGGACAATTAGGGTCTACAATCGTAACAGATATTATACCGAAGATTGTTGATACTTTAAGAAAAGTTGATTTAATTAAGATAGGGAAAGACATTATAAGTGGTCTGATTGACGGTCTTGGTAGTATGGCTGGAAAAGTAATGGACAAAGTTAGATCAATTGGTAACAGCATTTTAGATGGTTTTACTGGATTCTTTGATATCCACAGTCCATCACGTGTGATGCGTGATAAAGTTGGTAAACATATTGGTAGTGGTCTTGCAGTCGGTATTCAACAATCTTCAGGTGTAGTTCTTCAAGTAGTTCAAGACCTATCAAATTCTGTATTTGGCATTCTAGAAAACACTTTAAATGCATTTAATCGTTCAAATATGAATGGAATGATGAATAATAATCCACTCCAAAAATACTTTGAAGCAATATTTGAAGACGGTGATTATCTAAATGACTGGATTACACATTTACCAGTGGACATGAGAGATGCATTGAAAGCAGTTGGTAAAGAATTAGAGGGTTATGATGTTAATAGCGGTATGAGTGCTGATAACCCTGTAGCGCGTTATATACGTAGTGTGTTAGAGAGTGGCGATCCGTTCCAAGAAATATTAGAAGAGGAATTTGTAGAATCAGGAAAGTGGCTAGAAATCGGTAAAAAAGTTGCTGGATTTAGAGAACAAATTTTTAAAGACTTCTATAATGATCCGAATTTAAATCCAAATAAAGATAACATGTTATCCTCCGCATTTGAAAACATCTTTAATACTGTAAATAATACTTTTAAACAGTTTAGTCAAATGGGTAACAGTGCTGGGAAAAGTATTGGGGATGGACTTGCAGAGGGCATGAAGAATTCAATAGGGATTATTAATCAAGCTTCTAAAACAATGAGTGCAGCGGCAGTACCAACAGTTAATGTAGGTAATTTAGGAGCACAAGCTAATGGGTTGTATCAAACTCAAGGAATAAATGGTGAATTTGCGGTCCCAGGTGGCGGATTAGCAATTGAAGTGCCTGTTAATTTAGATGGACGAGAAGTTGCACGTGGTACTTATCGATATACAACTGAATATCAAGATAGAGAAAACAAGAGAAACTCAGCCTTTTAGGTTTGGGTTTCTTTTATTTTATAAAGAAATGGGGTGTCAAAATGAGCTCTTTTACATTTAACAATCAACGAAAAGAATATATTCAAATAGAAAAAGGATGGAGTCCACCAACATGGGCACCTCTAAAACGTAATTTCTTAAAAACACCTGGATATCCAGGCGCAAGATTATTAGGAACGGATACAGATCCTCGTCCACTTCCTGTTCCTGTAGGAATTATCGTTCCAGATAGAACAGATTTAGAAACGTTAAAAGAAGAAATAGCAGCATGGTTAATTACAGAAGAAGCAGTTGATCTAGTATTTGATGCAACTCCTGATCGAACATATTTAGCTATAATTGATGAAGATTTTAATCCTGATGATTTCGTTACGTTAGGTAAAGGTACTTTGAAATTTATTTGTCCAATGCCTTATAAATTAGGACCTACTCGAACAGTAGATTTTCAAACAGGTGCGCTTGGGTTAACAGCAAATGTTCAAAACAAAGGAACCGTTCATTCTAATCCTATTATCGAGGTTAACATTACGAAACCAAACACTTTTTTAGATGTATGGTTCGGCGGAGTATCCTTAAGTGATCGAGATTATTTTCGTATCGGTATGCCACTTAAAACTGTAGAAAAGCCTGTAGAAAGGAATCAACGTATAGTATGGGATGAAATGGCTACTACGGTCGGATGGAGTAAAGTCAGTGCAATGGAAGATGGTGAGCCAGTTGGCGAAATGAAATCAGATAAATATCAATTTTATTGTTCTGATTTTGGTACTGGAACAGGTAAAGGATGGCATGGTGCAGCTGTTAAAAAGAGTATACCTGGTGGTCCAGTACAAGATTTTATTATGCAAGCCTACGTAACTTGTAAGAGTAAGAAAATCAATGAAATGGGACGAGTTGAGATAGCAATACTCGATGAAAATAGTAAGGTACTTTCAAAAATTGCTATGAACGATCTCTATTGGCAAGCTGAACAAAATTTTGGAACGATGGTTATTGGATACGATAACAAGCCAGGAAAAACAGGATTGATTTATGAGAGCGGTGATTATCCAAATACATGGAATCAATATTTTGGTCGATTATGGATAGCTAGAACAGGGAATGTGTGGGAAGCGTATATTTCGAAATTTCTTCCGGGGACAGAAAAAGATGATTCAGAACGTTTTGCACGATGGACAGACGAAAATAACTATCATATGGAAAAAGCAGCTCAAATACAGATTAGTATCATGCAATGGCAAGATGTACCGCCAGTAGAAGCTATGTCTGTTAGTGATTTAAAGTTTTGGAAAGTAAATTTAAATACCAAAAATACACCGCCTTATATAGTAGATGTGGGCGATAAAGTTGTAATTGATACAGAAAATAGTCATGTAACGATTGAAGGGAAGGATGCAATTAATATTAAGGACTTTTTCAGTAATTTTCCTGTCATTAATAAAGGTATGAATACACTAGAAATCATGCCTTCTGATATCGGAACAGCAAAGGTTAAATATAGGGAGCGGTTTAGATGAGAACACCAAGTGGAATCTTACATATTATTGATTTTAAAACGAGTCAAACCGTTTCAGCTATACAACCAAAAGATTATTGGGATGATAAACGTCATTGGGAAATCAAGAATAATATTGATACTTTAGAGTTTAAAGTATTTGATAACACGAAATATGCAGCAACACTTATGCAACAAAACTTAGTATTAAAAGAAGTAAGGGATGGGCGTATTGTTCCCTATGTAATCACTGAAGTAGAAAAAGACCCAAACGATAGATCCGTCATTACTTACGCATCGGGTGCATGGATTAATCTTGCTAAAGATGATTATATTCGTCCGCAGAAAATTGAAGGCAAGACAGTAAATGAATTTATGGATATTGCTCTCGTAGGTACAAAATGGAAGCGTGGTAAAACGGAGTACGCTGGATTTCATTCTATGACTATTGACGAATTTATAGATCCATTGAGTTTCTTAAAAAAGATTGCTTCCCTATTTGAACTAGAAATTATATACCGTGTTGAAGTGGCTGGTTCTCAAATTGTAGGTTGGTATGTAGACATGGTGAAAAAAAGAGGAAGAGAAACAGGAAAGGAAGTCACGTTAGGTAAAGATTTAGTTGGAATTAAGCGTATTGAAAACTCACAAAACATTTGTACCGCTTTAATTGGTTTTATCAAAAAAGAAGGCGGAGAAGTTCTCACTATCGCAGATATAAACAAAGGTATGCCATATATTGTGGATAACGATGCTTTTCAACGTTGGAACGAAAAAGGTAAACATAAATTTGGATTTTACACACCAGAAACAGAACAAGATATAACACCGGAACGTTTATTGACTCTTATGAAAACAGAGTTAGCAAAACGTGTGAATACCTCGGTTTCTTATGATGTTCAAGCACAAAGTATAGGGCGTGTATTTGGACTAGCTCACGAGTTAATCAATGAGGGAGATACAATTCGAATTAAAGATACTGGATTCACACCTAAGCTTTATTTAGAAGCGAGAACAATCGCTGGTGATGAATCTTTTACAGATCCTACACAAGATAAATATGTGTTTGGTGATTATCGTGAAATTACTGATCCAAATGAAGAACTACGAAAGATTTACAATCGTATCCTTAGTTCACTAGGAAATAAGCAAGAACTGATAGATCAGTTAGATAGATTAGTGAAAGATGCAAATGAAACAGCTAATAATGCTAAGAAAGAATCCGAAGCAGCGAAAACATTGGCTGAAAAAGTGCAAGAGAATCTTAAAAATAACACGGTAGACATCATTGAAGCTAAGAATCCACCGACAACAGGACTTAAACCTTATAAGACACTTTGGCGTGATATTAGTAATGGAAAACCTGGTATTTTAAAGATATGGACAGGCGCAGCTTGGGAATCGGTTGTTCCTGATGTGGAATCGGTTAAGAAAGAAACATTGGATCAGGTGAATAAAGATATTGAGTCTACGAAAACGGAGTTAAATCAAAAGGTTAAAGAAGCACAGAATCAAGCTACAGGACAATTCAACGAAGTGCAGGAAGGTTTACAAGGTGTCAGCCGTACAATTACTAATATCGAAAATAAACAAGGTGAGATCAATAAGAAAGTAACTCAGTTTGAACAGGATTCTAATGGATTTAAAATTTCTATTGAATCGTTAACGAAAAAAGATACTGATATTAGTAATAAATTAAATACGGTTGAATCAACTGTGGAAGGCACCAAAAAGACAATTTCCGAGGTGCAGCAAACAACAAACGATTTAACAAAAACAACAAATGAAATAAAAAATACGGCCACTTCAAATAAGCAGACTATTGAACAATTACAAACTGATATGAGTAATCTTTCTGTAGGTTCAATCAATCTAGCAAGTGATTCAGAATCAGGATTAAACAAACAGAACATGGCTGGAACCTGGTCAGATAGTAAACAAATGACTCTTTCTAATAAGATTAATTACAGAAATAAGACGTTTACTATTTCTTTTTTATTCACTGGGAAAATGACTAAACTTAATACAAATCCTTGGTTCGGTGTAGAAACAGCGATAACGTATACGGATGGAGAGCAAGAGTATAGGTCTATAAGAACAGACTCGAAATTAAAGGTTAATGTGGATTATAAAGATGAACCATTATCATATACATTCAAGACCAAAGACAAGGACGTAACCCAAATTAGATTTTACTATTCCGGGCGCAATATTGATGGGAATTTAAATTCTCACCATGCAAAATTTGAAGAAGGTAATATACGAACTACATGGCAACTAGCTAATGATGAAGTTACTTCTAAAGAAACATTCACGAAAAAAACAACTGAAATTGAGCAAAGTGTGGAGGGTGTTAAAACCAGTGTAAAAAGTGTTCAAAATAGCCAAGCTGGATATGAACAACGTATGAGTGATGTGGAACAAACAGCAAGTGGACTATCCACCACAGTTAGTAATTTGAACAATGTAGTATCAGATCAAGGGAAAAAGCTTACTGATGCAAATTCAAAACTTGAACAACAGGCAACAGCAATCGGTGCGAAAGTCGAGCTTAAACAAGTAGAAGATTATGTTGCTGGATTTAAGATACCTGAGTTGAAGCAAACAGTTGATAAAAATAAACAAGATTTGTTGGGCGAACTAGCTAACAAACTTGCAACTGAGCAATTTAATCAGAAAATGACTTTGATTGATAACCGTTTTACTATCAATGAACAGGGAATCAATGCCTCAGCTAAAAAGACAGAGGTATATACAAAAGAGCAAGCCAATGGGCAATTTGCCACATCATCTTATGTAAGAGATATGGAAACCCGTCTTCAGTTAACTGAAAAGGGCGTTAGTATATCTGTAAAAGAAAATGATGTAATTGCAGCATTCAATATGAGTAAAGAAAACATTACTTTGAATGCGAACAGAATTAACTTAAAAGGTTTTATTACAGCGAGTCATATTAAAGGACAAGTTTTAGAAGGGGTAACTCTTAAAACGAGTGGAGACAGATTTGTTGAAATAAATAGGCAAGACATGAAGATTTTTGATTTAGATAGACCACGTGGTTATATAGGATTTATGGAAACAACTGATGGAAGTATCCAACCTTCATTTGTTCTTGGCTCTGATAACAGAAAGTTCACTGGTACAGGATCGTTCTATATTTATCAAACGACTCCACGAATTAATGGCGTTGAAGAACCATCTAAAGCTTGGGCTACATTTGGATTATCTAAAGGACAAAATGCGGAAGGTAATAGTATATGGTCATCATATATTCAAATGCAGAATGACGGTGGGCATATGTATACATATGCAGCCGGAAGATTATACTTTGATAATTTGAATGACATTGTTTTTAACTCAGTAGGATGGGCTCGAGGATACGGGAAGTTTATAGTGACAACAACAGAGCCACATTATTTTAAAAATGACTATGGTGAGTTTCATTTTGATAGAAAAAGTACTGGTAACAGTATATACTTTGCCAATGGTGTTAATGATCATGATTTAAACATGGGAAGATTAATGCTAAGAGCAAGTCTTGTATCAGGCTATGATATGAATTTACAAATTAAAGATGTGTATGGTAATGGATGGCGAGATATAGAGTTAAGAACACTGCGAGCTAAAGAAAATATATCTGCCACAGGGCGTATGTGGGCGCAAGAATTTATCCCTAATTCTTCTCGTACGCTTAAAACGGACATAGAAGACCTTCCATTCTCTGCTTTAGATAAAATCAACTCTGTAAACATCAAACAGTATCACTTTATAAGAGATGTTGAACGCTTCGAGTCAGGGGAGTCTATTACACTTCCAATTAATTACGGTATGATTGCGGAGGACTCTGACGATGTATTCACCACACCACAGAAAGACGCTGTAACACTTTATAGCTCGGTTTCAATTTCTATTCAAGCAATACAAGAAGTTGACTTTAAAGTTAAAAATCTTCAATTTGACCACGGTATGTTGAAGCAGGAAGTTGACACTCTTAAAGAACAACTTGAAGCAGAAAAACTTGAGAAAGTTTCAATGAAAGCTGAAATTGATGAATTAAAGGTATTAGTGCAACAATTACTAAACAAATAAAACGAAAAGAGAGTGAATTATTATGGCTAAATTTTTCAAACCGGTATTTGATGAATTAACAATCGATCATGGTTCTGATATCTTATTAGAGGAGAATCATATGATTATCAATATCAATGCTGATAGAGTTCGAGAACAATTAAATTATGATGAATCATTAATGGTTTCTGAATTTCCATTGTTTAAACTTCCGGAAGATTTAATAAACGAGTTAACTACATTAGGAAAACAAGCGATTCCACATACTACACATTCAAATGTGAAAGGATGGTTTAAAATGCGACCGGATTTTGGGAGCGATGTAGTAAATTATGGATTTCAAATGTTATCCGGATATGATGTGTTTGACGGTAAGGAAATGAAGTGGAAGTGTATAGAAAAAGCTTTTGGTGGATTAGAAACGAAACACAAAGTATTACAAAGAGCAACCTATGTAATTGTTTTAAAAGATGTAACGGAAGTGGTCAACTAATATAACGAACTGGCATACTAAAACAAAAGATAAATGAGAAACCAGAGCAGCCATAAGCTGTTTTTTATTTTGCATTAAATACGGCTTTGATTCAATTCATTAATCAAGAGGAGTGATTTCACTTCTCTTTTTATTTTGAGGAGATGATCAGTGTGAAACGAATAGTAGACCAAGTAATTTATGAAAAGCATGTTAGCCAGGAAAATAAAAACCTAGTCAAAGATTTTCTCATTGAAAAGAAATCGCAAGGGAAAGCGGCAAGCACTTTACAGCAATACAGTTGGGATTTACGAATTATTCTGTTTCTGATACATGAACACTTCGAAAATAAAAAACTTATTGATTTAACACGTAAAGATATTCGGAATTTATCTATTATCTTTCAAGAGATGGGAATGTCAAACGCACGTGTGAATGGATTGATGAGTGCATTACGTTCAGCTCTTGAGTTTTGTGCTGACGATGATGATTATAATTACGAGTTCAACGTAGGATCAAGGGTGCGTGGTTTACCTAAGAATCCAATTCGAGACATCACATTTATAACTGAGGACCAGATTAATTGGCTAATCGATGAATTACTTGAGCAAGAAAAATATATGTTAGCAACGTATTTAGCTCTTTCTTATTACAGTGCAGCTAGAAAGAATGAGGTTTACCAGGTTCAAAAAGAAGGGCTTACAGAACATTATTATACAAATGTGGTACGAGGAAAACGTGGTAAGAAGTTTAGATTATATTACAATCACCGGGTGCAGAAATGTATTCGTTTATATATAAATCAGCGAGGTAAGGATACTATTCCAGATTTGTTTGTGCGTGTTTATAAGAATGGTGAGAGAAAAAGATTGAACAAGAGTGTATTTAATTATTGGTGCGACATATTTGCTAAGATGCTAACCGAAAAGGAAGGGAAAGAATTTAAAATGAATCCTCACTGTTTCCGTCATAGCAGATTAGATAATTTAAAAGTACAAGGAGTACCACTTGAAAAATTAAAATCACTCGCTAATCATTCTGATATTTCCACAACTGAATCTTATTTGAAAGATAGAAGTGAGGAAGATATTGCAGAGATATTTGGAATGGACCCAAGTTACTTTGCAGCATAAAAAGGAGTGAAGAAATGACAATTGAAGTAGGAGCACTTATCGCAATCGCGTCAGCATTGATAGGATATATGTCTTATTCACTGAATCGCTCGAAAGAGATTAAGTCAGATGGTAGACAAGGGGCAGAAACAAATGCGAAATTGGAGTACATCAGTAAAGGAGTTGATGATATTCGTATTGATTTAAAGGCAAATGAAAAGCAAATGATTGTACTTGGAGAGCGCATTACAAGAGTTGAAGAGAGTGCCAAACAAGCACATAAACGCTTAGATAATGTAGAAAAGGAGATAAATTAACTATGACAAAAGAGAATATTAAAAAACGACTCCGCAACTGGAAAACATGGGTTGCGGTTTTTTCTTTGCTTGGATTTTTATTTACGAAGTTTGGTGTTCCAGAGGCAAAAAGCTTTTTGGATGAATTAGCGCCTTATTTATTGACTGTTGGTATCACATTGGGGATTTGGTCTGATCATGATGTAAATAGCGAAGGAGAGGATAAATAATGGGTTACACTGTAGATATTTCAAAATGGAATGGTGATATTAATTGGCCCGTGGCAAAACAACACATTGATTTCATCATCGCTCGTGTACAAGATGGTTCGAATTATGTAGATCCATTATATAAGGGATACGTACAAGCTATGAAGCAACATGGTATCCCTTTTGGTAACTATGCATTCTGTCGTTTCGTTTCTGAGAATGACGCACGTGTAGAAGCACGAGACTTCTGGAATCGTGGAGATAAGAGCGCGACAGTCTGGGTGGCTGATGTAGAAGTGAAAACAATGGATGACATGCGAGCAGGTACACAGGCTTTTATCGATGAATTACGTAGATTAGGTGCTAAGAAAGTTGGTTTATATGTTGGCCATCATATGTATGCTCCATTCGGAATGGCAAATGTAAAATCTGACTTTGTATGGATTCCTCGTTATGGCGGGAATAGACCAGCTTATCCATGTGATATCTGGCAATACACTGAAACAGGAAATGTACCTGGTATTGGAAAGTGTGATTTGAATGAATTAATTGGAAGCAAGTCGTTAGATTGGTTTACAAATAAATCGTATAAACAAGAAGGAGTGGAGATTATCGTGAACAAAAATAATAAGGTGATTACTTATGAATTTGGTGTAAATTTAATTCCAGAAATGATTCAAATGATGGATACGCTTGGATACACTTCAAAAATTGTTTCTCGTGGAGATCGTCAGGGGCTTGTTTATTTTGAGTCGGATTATCGTCAAGGTAGTGAGTTAGATAAAGCAACAGCATGGTTAGATGCTAAAGGATTAAAGTATTACTATACAAAAGAATAGTTTAAGGAACAAAAATAAGAGAAATGAAACCTATGTGAGTGGGCTTACATTAACATAAAGAAAAAGAGGACTCCTCACTACTAGCAGTCCTCTTTTGTATTGTTTAGCGATTCCCATCTAATCTATGCAACATAGCTATAATTTCAGCTCTTGTCGCAAAATCATTTCCGCGAGAACCATCATAGAAACCATTGTTAATTCCCCACTGTCTTGCACGGCTAAATCCGTATTTTGAATTCCAAGCAGGTCCGTTACCTAAGCCTTGATAAAGCATTCCTATCATTTCATTACGAGTTATCCAGTCAGTGCCACGAGAACCATCACTAAAATGTCGTTTAATAACATAGGCGCGTGCTTGAGCATACCCATCCCCTGGAGATGCTTGCTTTCTATCACGGTAAATCATTAACCAGGCATCTTGACGAGTAGCTAGATTATCTCTTAAATCAGCTGTAACAATACCATTTTTGAAAGCCCATCTCATATCTAAATCTGCCCAGTGCGCCGCCTGAGCTTCTTGTGGTGCAACTGTTGCAAATCCTGTAGATAATGTTACAGCAGCAGCAGCAACGACCATAGTTTTTTTAAGTTTTTTTAACATCTTTTCCATTCCTTCCCTATGTGTTTATTACGTATGTAATATTATTATATTAAAATTATAAAGTAAATAGATATAGTGGAATTTACAGTATTCTTTTAGTAATAATTTGTGAAGTTAACAAGAAAATGGAATTATATATGATGTCATTTCTTACAAAAGAATAGTTTTATTAATAAAAATAAAAGCCGTCATTATGACGGCTTTTTTTATTGCTCAATTACTGTTGCACTAATTTTAGGCATTCCTGTTTTATCTTTTTCATCGTAAGCGCCATAAATCGTTACTGTTGCACCTTTAGATATTTTCAATCCGCTTTTGAGAGTTATTTCATTTTCGCTTGATTGCACACCACTTTGTGCAATTTGAATAGTGTACATACCTTTTCCATCATTTTCATTTGTGCTTATGACAAATGAAGGTAATGCTGAAGATTTAAGTAATAAATCTACCGTTCCTGTAGCTTTAAGTCTCTTTCCTTTTTCGTATTGATCTCCATTTGCTTTAACAAAACTAACTTCTTCAGCATCTTGCTTGATCTTCTTATTTAATTCATCCTGAGATGTTAAATCTTTTTTAGTTTCTGGTTGAGATTTGACGTGTGTTTTTTCGCTTGATTCATTTGGTTTGGAAGAATCACAAGCTGTTAGACCTAATAATAGGGTACTTCCGACACAAAGACTTATAAGTTTTTTATACATTTGCATTATCCTCCTCTATATCCTCTATCCAAATTTCTTCCATGTGCAATTTTAATTCTTTTGCAATTTTGTAAGCTGTAAGAAAGCTAGGGAGCGTCGTGTTATTAACAAGTGAGCTCATTGTAGTTTGACTAATTCCAATAAGATTTGAAAATTCCTTTTGACGTATTTCTCTTTCAGCAAAAATAACACGTAGTTTACATTTTAATCGCACAATATCACCTCTTTAATTATATACAATTCGCATATGGAAATGTGTCCTCCTTTAATTTAATCAAGGAACATTTAGAAAAGTTTAAATGGACAGGCAATATAACTCTTTCTAAGTCATATACCTATATCAAGACCACCAGGAATACCAAGTGGAACTAAGGACATCAAGAGGGGAGAGGGTTACATGCGTTGGCAGTACAATCATCTGAACACAACTCCATATCTTCATCCGTCAAAGGAATTACGCTCGATGTACAATGAATCCAAATCAAGATCAGAAACGGAATCAATTATGAATCACATGAAAAATCATGAAGTGTTTAATAACAAGGAATATAAAAGATATTTCAGTTTATCCCAGGTTATTGAAGAGGATCTATACGGTGAGGAAGAAGATATTTTAAATTGGGAAACTTTAATGGACTGTTATGATGCAGTCCTTACAAGAAAAGGTATTATATTTCGTGAAAAAGAAGAGGAGGAATAGGCATGACACTCGCAGGAGAAGCGGTAGTTATTTGGACGGCAACAGGTTTGTCAGTAGTTGCAATGAAGGTAGCAGAAAAAATGGGGAAGAACGTTCCACATTGGCTTCCACGTATTACTTTGTACACAACGCTTACAGGCTCGTTTTTATACCTTCTACGTTATGTTCTAGTTATGTTTCTATGAAGGAATAGGATGTGGAAAGCTTATATTCTATATGTCATAAGGGATTTTGCTTGTATGCACGTATTCCTTGAAACAGGGATATATACCCTCTATAAGAGGGATATAGGGAGTGATTTTATGTTGGAGCTATTATCGGTACCGGTCGCAGGATTATTATTCGCCATATTCGGTGATAAACTTAAAAGTAAAGATGATGACCGTAAAAAGATACAAGTATTTTTTGAGGTAAGTGGAATTGCTATCCGGATTGAGGAGAGATTACAGTATCCGGTTTTTCTTGAGCGAAAAAATGATGACCGAAGCACAACTTATGTATATCGATTACCAGTAGGAATGCCAAGTAAAATTATTCAGAAAGTTGAGGATGTTGTTTCTGAAGGATTGAACAAACCTGTTCGAATTGATTACGACAATTACAAATTAAATATTCGTGTGTTTCATAGAGATATACCGAAAAAATGGTCATGGTCAAATGACTTAGTGACACAAGGGAAATGGCGTGTACCAATGGGCCAAGGTTTAGAAAAACTTATCTACCATGATTTTGATAAAACTCCACATATGACATTAGGTGGTCTCACACGAATGGGTAAGACGGTGTTTCTAAAGAATGTAGTTACTTCACTTACTATAGCCCAACCAGAGCATATTCATTTATACATTATTGATTTAAAAGGCGGTTTGGAGTTCGGACCATATAAGAACTTAAAACAAATAGTTTCCATTGCTGAGAAGCCCGTAGAAGCCTTTATGATATTAAAGGACATTCTTGAGAAGATGGAAGAGAAAATGCAATACATGAAAGATAGACATTATACAAACGTTGTAGAAACAAATATCAAAGAGCGGTACTTCATTATAGTAGACGAAGGAGCCGAACTTTGTCCTGATAAAAGTATGAAAAAAGAACAACAAAGACTATTGGGAGCGTGTCAACAAATGCTGTCCCACATAGCTCGTATAGGCGGTGCCTTAGGATTTAGATTAATTTTCTGTACACAGTATCCTACAGGAGATACATTGCCACGCCAAGTGAAACAAAATAGTGATGCGAAATTAGGTTTTAGGCTACCAACTCAAACAGCTTCAAATGTTGTAATAGATGAACCAGGATTAGAATCAATAAAAAGCATTCCTGGTCGTGCAATTTTTAAAACCGATAGACTTACTGAAATACAGGTGCCTTATATTAGCAATGAAGTGATGTGGAATTATTTAAAACAATTTGAGGTGGAGAAACATGAGGATGCAAACGCATATGCAAATCAACCGTCAAATGGCGATTCTTGCGACGATTAGGAAGCTACAGTTTGCGACAAGAAGGCATTTAATGAGTGTGCATGATATGGGCGGGATAAGAAATGCAAATCGAATTATGAAGGATCTCTCTTCTTACACGAGTAAATTAACTCACAATAAAGAATATGTTTATTATTTAAATCAATCAGGGCACAAGCTATTTGGTGAAGGGAAAGTAGTTCATCATAGTAGAGTAGCACATGCTATTTTACGCAATGAAGCTTGGCTACATTTGTTTTGCCCAGATGACTGGCAAATAGAAACAGAAATTAGATATATAAAAGATAATAAAAAGAAGAAGATAATTCCTGATGTGAAATTTCGTGACGAGGACAGAATACTTCATGCTGTAGAAATAGATCGTACCCAAAAGATGGTGGTCAATGATGAAAAATTAAAATGTTATGAGGAGCTTACTAGAATATATAAACAAAAATATAACGGAAAAGTGCCAGTTATTCATTTCTTCACCATAACCAAATATAGAGAAAAGAAATTGGAACAACTGGCAGCAAAATACGATGTGTTTGTAAAAGTATATGTAATTCAAGAAATTTAATTCTGTAGGAGTTAACGGGGATAGTAAATGGGAATATATATATAAGAAGAGAGTGATCGCAAACGACCACTCTCTTTTGACCACGCAGACCACATTGACCACAACTTGTACCACATTTATTATTTACTTTATGTCCATTTTGTCTAAAATAGAAAATATAGCTGGACAAAAACACACGTTTTAACACATAATGGACACAATGCTTCTTTAGAGGTGTAAAGAAAAAACATTGACAAATATAAAATGGCTAGCTATAATTTTGTTTGTTGCCTTGAGGTGATATGATATGAAATGGTCCATCCATCAATTGAATAAATTGAGAAATAAAGGATTGACATTGGATGAGATGGTAGATGTAAGTGAGCTAAAAGAGGTCGAGAAAGATATTCGTGAAATTAATCCTGTTCATGTAACGGGAAGAGTTGATTTTGGCTCCGGTAAGTTTACGTTTCATCTACATATAACTGGAAGCATGGTTTTACCATGTTCTCGCTCTTTAGTAGATGTGACATTACCATTTGACATTAAAACAACTGAGGTGTTCCAAACTTCACAAGAAGAATTTGAAACTGAAGCTGAAATTCACTCTTTAGAAGGAGAAGTACTTGACTTACTGCCCGTAATCAAGGAAAATATACTTTTGGAGATTCCAATGCAAATTTTCAGTGATGATGTTTCTGGTGGAGCACCGACGCAAGGTCAAGACTGGCAAGTGATTTCGGAAGAAGACAAAGAAAAGACTGTTGATCCAAGATTGGCAGGACTTGCAAAGTTTTTTGACAAATAATCGGAAGACTGGTTCAGGCCTTCATATGAAAATAACTATTTCTTTTAAGGAGGTGGGAAGAATGGCTGTACCTTTTAGAAGAACTTCTAAAACAGTAAAAAGAAAGCGTCGTACGCATTTCAAATTATCAGTACCTGGTATGGTAGAGTGCCCAAGCTGTGGTGAAGCGAAATTAGCTCACCGTGTATGTAAAGCATGCGGTACTTACAAAGGTAAAGAAGTAATCAGCAAGTAATTGCGGGAAAATAAACGCAGAAGATATCTTCTGCGTTTATTTTTTTTGTCTTAATCTTTAGTTGTTGTATTCTATCTTTTCTAGTAACTGCATATGCTTAATAAAAAATGCATAGGGAGGACTAGAGAGATGGCGACAACAAGACAAGATGCTTGGACTGATGATGAAGATTTGCTTCTGGCAGAAGTAGTACTCCGGCATATTCGAGAAGGTGGAACACAACTTTCTGCCTTTAAGGAAGTGGGAAAAAATTTATCTCGTACACCAGCAGCATGTGGGTTTAGATGGAATTCTTACGTAAGAAAGCAATTTAAAGAACGTATTGAGGAAGCAAAGCAACTTCGTAAAGTAGAAAATTATGAAGTGAAAGAGACAAAGGTGTTAGAACCTACGTCAATTACGTTGAATGATGTTATTAATTTCTTGCAAAATTATAAAGATGAAAACTCTTTAACGGTGTTGCAACAACAAGTTGAATCATTACAAACAGAAAGAGAGCGTCTTCTGGAGCGGTTATCAGTATATGAAGAAGAGTATAGAACATTACTTGATTATATCGATCAAAAAAGAAGTGTAATGGTAGCGGAAAGAAACAATGCTCGCTCGAATGAGAAGTTAGAGAAGCTTAAGAAATAAAAAACAGCTGTTATACAGCTGTTTTTTTATTTCTTAAGCTGATTCTTCGTTTGTAACCGCATTCAAATTTGCTTCTGGATGCCAAATATAAAAATCTCCATCAGTTACTGATACGGGGTTGAAATTTAATTTATCCCAAAAACCAGCTGAATGAATACGTGCTATCGTTTTAATAGGGAATTGCATTTGTTTCGCATGATTTACAAGCATTTGCCCGAATCCTTGTTTTTGAAAAGTTGGTAATACTTCAAGTTTATAAAGTTCGAGGTAGGGACCTGTAATTTCGAATGGTTCTCCGCCATTTCTTTTCATATATAGACTCATACGTGCAATTAGTGATCCACCGTAATAAATACCGTAAAATGGAGATTCACTGTCGTTTTCAATAATGTTTGCTTGTAATTCTTCCAGCATAGATAGTTCCTGGGCTCCGCACCCTTTAAATTTTTTGAATTCATCTAACGTTTTATAATTGATGAGCAAGCGCTCAACTTTTGGGAATCCCATTACATCACATCCTTTTCTTGTCTCGTTGAATGCAGAAAAGTAAAAATATTTACAATAATATTATAACTCATTTTTTTATTTTTATGAAGAAGATAGTATATTTCTTTTTTTATTTTTTTGAGGATTTGCTAAACTAAGAGTAGAAGCGTATTAATAGGTAGTACATACATAGTGAAAAATGAGAGTGTATTTGTTGGGCAAAGGACAGCGGAATTATAGGGCGTGCTCATGTGCTTTAAAAAGATATAAAGGGGGGAAGGCAAGGGCACTTAATGTGAATTCCTTGTGTGAAAATGAAAATTGGAATTGTCGGACCAGGTGCTATTGGTCTATTGTATACATTTTATTTACAAAAAAATAACCAAGATGTTACGTTGTTTACTAGGACGGTTAAGCAGGCGGAAGAATTGAAGGAAACAGGTGTAACTTGTATTAGAGATGGAAGATGTGAAACAGTATATCCATCTGTTTTACCGATAGAAAGTATGGTAGCGCAAAATTTAGATTATATATTTGTTGCTGTGAAGCAATATCATATAGATCACATACTACCGTTTGTGGAAGGGGCATCATCATTAATCTTTTTGCAAAACGGAATGTCGCATCTTCAAAAGATGCTGAACATAGGGAGTGAAAATATAGCTGTTGGTATTGTAGAACATGGTGCGAAAAAAGAGGGAGGGCATATCGTTCATCATACTGGGATAGGGGTAACAAAATTTGGAGTGGTTTGTGGTCAATCTATACATTTTAAAAAAATATTCAATTATTTTCCTGTTGCTTATTTTCCAGTTCAAATAGAAACGGATTGGGAAGAGATTATGCACAAAAAATTAGTAGTAAATGTATGTATCAATCCGTTGACAGCATTATTGGGAGTTAAGAATGGTGAATTAATCACGAATCGTTTTTTTTATCAAATGATGGAGCAAGTGTTCCAGGAGGTCGCATTTCTTATTAGAGGAGAAAAAGAAATGATATGGCAAATGGTACGAAATGTGTGTGAAGGAACGTCTCGTAATACATCCTCTATGTTAGCGGATGTAAGAGCGAATAGACAGACGGAAATTAATGCGATTGTTGGATATGTATTAGAAGAAGCTAAGAAACAGCAACGAACAGCTCCGACACTTCAATTTTTGTTCGATGCAATAAAAGGTTTAGAAACAAGAGTATAAGTGTTATTCTTTGCTTTTACGTGAAACATTGACTACAATGTGGATTGGTGAGAGAACTGGATACGAAAGGAAGAATTATATGGAGATAAAAGAAATCTCTGTTCCGCAACAAGGTGTTGTAGCGGACTATATGAACGGTAAAAAAGAGATACAGTCATGTTTTGATTATGTGTTAACAGAAGATGCTTTTAAACAACGTTTACATGATTTGCGTGAAAGGGAGTTTTTCCGCCAAGATTTAGTAGCGCATTTATTAGAATATAATACAAAATTACAAGCGGGAGAATCTACAATTCAAAATGTAAAAGCGCTTGGAGATGAAAATACATATGTTGTTATAGCTGGACAACAAGCGGGGTTATTAACTGGACCGCTTTATACAATTCATAAAGTTATTTCAATTTTACAGCTTGCAAAGGAAAAGGAAGTAAGTTTAGGAGTTAAAGTTGTCCCTGTCTTCTGGATTGCGGGTGAAGACCATGATATGGATGAGATTAACCATACTTTCGTAGCGAAAAATAAAAAGTTGAAAAAAACAATTTTTTATGACCGTAATCCGAAAAAGGCGAGTGCTTCTGAGTCTGAACTTTCTGTTGAAGATTGTAGAAATTGGATTGAAGAGATTTTTAAAACATACCCAGAAACAAATTTTACGAAGGATGTATTAAAATTTGTTGATGATGCTTTGAAAAAATCGAATACGTATGTAGATTTCTTTGCTCATCTTATTACGAAAATCTTTGCTAATTCTGGTTTAATCCTTGTTGATTCACATCATCCTGAATTAAGAAAGTTAGAAATTCCATTTTTTAAGCGAGTTATAAGTAAGTATAAAGAGGTACAAGAGGGCCTTCGAAATCAGCAGGAAGTAATTAAAGAACTAGGATACAAACCGATTATTGAAACGAAGTCTCATGCAGTGCATATATTCATGGAAATAAATAATGAACGAGTATTGCTTGAAGAGCATCAAGGTAAGTTTGTTGGAAAGGATGGGGCGCATTCCTTTTCATACGAAGAGTTGATTGAAGAGATGGAGAGAAATCCGGCGCGTTTTAGTAATAACGTTGTAACACGTCCTCTTATGCAAGAGTATGTATTTCCTACGCTCGCATTTATTGGAGGTCCAGGAGAATTAGCTTATTGGAGTGAATTACAACAAGTATTCCATACTGTCGGTTTTCAAATGCCACCTGTCGTTCCTCGTCTTACAATTACTTATATGGAGAGAGATATAGCGACAGATTTATTTGATTTGCAATTGAGAGAAAGTGATCCATTTTTAAATGATGTCGATAAATTGCGTGAAAACTGGTTGTCCAATCAAATAGAGGAACCGATTGATGATCATTTTGAAAAGGCGAAAAAAGAAATTGCTGATATTCATGCATCTTTACAGCAATTTGTAAAGAAAATAGAGCCAGGGTTAGGTGCGTTTGCAGGGAAAAACGAATTGAAAATTAATGAACAAATTGAACTGCTGGAAAGAATGTTGAAAAGAAATGTTGAGAAAAAGTATGAGGTTCAGCTAAATAAATTCCGTCGTATACAATTCGCACTTCGTCCATTAGGTGCACCACAAGAACGTGTGTGGAATGTATGTTATTATTTAAATCAGTTTGGTTTGGATTTCGTTGATCGTGTAATGGAAAACCCTTTTTCTTGGGACGGAAAACATCATGTTATAAAACTATAAAATCTTGCTCTTTGGAGCAGGATTTTATTTTTATTCCGTTGAATTTACTGTGAAGTGATTTTTTTCTGAATTATCAATCAAAAAATGTTGGATATGGTAATTGTGCTGGATACTTAAATATATGACAAAATAGCACAAAATGTAAACGTATTATTCGCTTTTTCGACAGTTTTTTATTTAAATTCCCGCAAAAGATGATAAAATTTAGTATATAATAAAAGAAAATAGCGATTTGTATAGTATGTTGCCTTTGTTGGTAAGTTAAATGAGTCGTTCTTTCGTATTATTTCATTCTCTAAGCGTGAAATATGTGTTTAGAGGAAGGGATACATTCAACATAATTAATTGGAAAAAGAGTAGGTGCAACAATGTTTAAACACGTAACAGTGCTTTTAAAGGAAACAGTAGACGGCTTAGATATAAAGCCAGATGGTACATATGTAGATTGTACACTGGGGGGAGGAGGACATAGTTCTTATTTATTATCCCAATTAACTGAAGGTGGAAAATTAATAGCGTTTGATCAAGATGAGATAGCGATTCAAAACGCGAAAGAAAAGTTCTCTTCATACGGTGAACAGTTTATAACAGTAAAGAGTAACTTCCGTTATTTAGCTGAAAAACTGCAGGAAATAGGTATAACAGAAGTAGACGGTATTTTATTTGATTTAGGTGTTTCATCCCCACAATTAGATACACCAGAACGAGGCTTTAGTTATCATCATGATGCACCGCTAGATATGCGGATGGATCAAGATGCCCCATTAACAGCGTATGATGTTGTAAATAGCTGGTCATATGAACAACTTGTAAGGATTTTCTTCCAATACGGTGAAGAAAAATTTTCAAAACAAATTGCAAGAAAAATTGAAGCTTATCGTGAGAATAAAGCTATTGAAACGACAGGAGAATTAGTAGAGCTAATTAAAGAAGGTATTCCGGCTCCAGCTCGTAGAACGGGTGGGCATCCTGCTAAGCGAGTGTTTCAGGCAATTCGTATAGCTGTAAATGATGAATTAAAAGTATTTGAAGAAGCATTGGAATCTGCTATTGAGATGGTTAAGCCAGGTGGAAGGGTTAGTGTTATAACATTCCATTCATTAGAAGATCGTATTTGTAAAACAACGTTTAAGCGAAATAGTACAACGCCACAATTGCCGCCAGGATTACCGATTATTCCTGATGAATTTAAGCCGAAATTAAAGCTTATTACAAGAAAACCGATTTTACCTTCTGATATAGAGCTAGAAGAAAATAATCGTGCGCGTTCTGCGAAGTTGAGAATCGCTGAAAAACGATAAAAGGGAGAGAGAGGTATGACTAATTTAGCTGTAAAGTACAAACAACAAGCGCAAGAAGAGGTGCAAATTCAAACGCCCCCACAGCAGATGGCTAAGCCGAAGGTTAAAGCGAAAATTACAAGAATCGAAAAACTGTTGTATGTAGCGTTTATTGGCTTTTTATTGTATGCCTGTGTCGCGTTTATTGGAAATAAAGCAGGCCTTTATCAAGTTAATGTAGAAGCAGCGACGATAGAAGAAAAAATTGTACAGCAGCAAAAAGAAAATCAAGAATTACAAGCTGAAGTAGAGAAGTTAAGTCGCTATGAACGAATCGCTGAAGTTGCAAAAAAACACGGGCTAGAAATTAATGCGAATAATGTGAAAGGCCTCAAATAAGGCAATAGGTGTGAAGGAACGATGAAGAAGAATATGACTAAATTTCATACCAATAAGGGAGCAGGTTATTTTATGATATTTTTCCTCCTGCTCTTTTTGCTGTTATTAGCCCGATTTTTTTACATACAATCAACAGGAACAGTTCATAATCAGGATTTAGATGCACTTGCTAAACAAAAGCATAGTAAAAAAGGAGTTCTTGAAGCGAACCGAGGAACTATTTATGATCAAAACGGTCATGTGTTAGCGCAAGACGCAAACTCTTATAAAATAGTAGCTGCGCTAAAAGGAGCTAACTCTGTTGAGAATAAAGAAGATACTGCAAAGAAAATTGCAGGAGTACTTGGAAAAGGCGAAGAGGATATTTTAGCCACGTTAAATAAAGATAAAAGTCAAGTGGAATTTGGGAAGATAGGTAAGGGCTTGACGAAAGAAAAGAAAGAACAAATAGAAGCATTGAAATTGCCAGGGGTCTCTTTTATTACCGAAAATGCGAGAGTTTATCCAAATGGTGATTTCGCATCTTATGTTATAGGGCATGCGAAACCGAATGAAGATGGAATTGCAGTAGGTCAATTTGGATTAGAAAAAAGTTTGGATAAATATTTAGGAGCTTCAAATGGAGAGGTAGCTTATACAGGTGATCGTAGGGGGGTATCTCTTGACGGTGGGAAAGTGAATGTGAAGGCACCTAAAAATGGAGATAATGTATATTTGACAATGGATCAACGTATTCAAAGTTATTTAGAAGACGCGATGAAATCGGCGAGTCAACATTATGAGCCGGAAAGTTTAATTGGAATTGTGGCGGATCCGAAAACGGGGAAAATATTAGCAATGTCTAGTAAACCTAGTTATGATCCGAACATAGAGAATAATAAATACTTTTATAATGACGCAATTGCCAATGCATTTGAACCTGGATCAACAATGAAAATTTTCACGTTAGCGGCAGCTATTAATGAAGGTGTGTACAAAGGACAAGATTATTATCAATCTGGGACATATCAAGTCGGAAATAGGAAAATAAAAGATCATAACGGCGGTGCTGGTTGGGGTTCTATCACGTTTGATGAAGGGGTAGAGCGTTCTTCAAACGTAGCGTTTGCAATTTTAGGAGATCAAAAACTTGGTCCAGAACGTTTCCGAAAATATATTCATAGTTTTGGATTAGATGAAAAAACGAACATTGATTTATCAGGTGAAGGATCGAATACAATTTTATTTGATCAGCAAATACAACAAGTGACAACAGCTTTTGGACAAGGTTCCACTGTAACACCAATTCAGCTTGTACAAGCTGCAACGGCCATTGCAAATGATGGAAAAATGATGAAACCTTATGCAATTGATAAAATTGTAGACCCAATAACAGACAAAGTAAAATTAGAACATAAGCCAGAAGAAGTAGGAAAACCTGTTACAAAGGAAACAGCAGCGCAAGTAAGACAGTTATTAGAACGTGTTGTTACATCTCCGAAAGGTACAGGGACAGCTTATAAAATTGATGGATATTCAGTTGGTGGTAAAACAGGTACAGCGCAAATTCCGGATGGAAAAGGGGGCTATATGACAGGAAGACAGAATTATATATTCTCATTCTTAGGTATGGCACCAATGGACGATCCACAACTTGTTGTGTATGTAGCTGTTAAACAGCCGAAATTAAAAGATGATGAGAACGGTGCACAACCTTTAGCTGATATTTTTAAATATGTAACAAAAAATAGTTTAGAGTATTTAAAGATTAAGCCAAATGAAGTGAAAGATCCGAAAAAACATCTGAAAGAACAACAAACTACTGTTCCAGATGTAACTGGTAAAACGATGGCTGAAGCGGGGAAAGCGATTGATAAAGCAAAACTTCGTCCAATCGTACTAGGTGAAGGGAAAGTACAGCAACAAGTACCAAAAGCGACTGAACAAACATTAAAAGGCGACCGAGTCTTCTTGGTAGGAGATAAGCCTACAATGCCAAATATACAAGGATGGGCACTGCGTGATGTTATGAATTTAGCGAAGACATTACAGCTTAACTTGAAACCTTCTGGTACAGGATACGTAACAGAACAAAGTGTGGCGGAAGGAACATTATTACAACCTGGTACAGAATTAGGTGTCACACTCGTACCGCCACTCGAACCACAGCAAGAAGCAGAAAAGCCGTAATGGTAAAAGAGAATAAGTTCTAATTAAATAAGTACAAGCATATATTGGAACAAGCTAGGCGTAAGGGAGGCTTGTTCCGATATGCGTGTATCAAATGTAACAGTTAGAAAACGACTTATTTTTATACTTATATCAGGTATACTTATTTTCACTATTATCGATATTCGTCTTGGATATGTGCAATTTTTTCTTGGGAATATGTTAACGGATCGTGCGAAAGATTCATGGAGTCGTAATATTACTTTTGAACCCGAACGTGGGAAAATTTTAGACCGAAATGGTGTGGAACTTGCCACGAATAAAAGTGCTCCAACTGTCTTTGTTGTACCGAGGCAAATTGAAAAACCAGCAGAGACTGCAGAGAAGTTAGCTGCAGTATTAGGTGTGGAAAAAGATGAGATTTATAAAAGGATTACAAAAAAAGAATCAATTGTAAGGTTAGATAAAGGCGGAAGGAAAATATCACATGACAAAGCGAAAGAAGTACGAGGATTAAGTTTGAAGGGCGTGTATATCGCAGAGGATTCTATCCGGTACTATCCATTTGGAAACTTTTTATCACATGTATTAGGTTTTGCAGGTAGCGATAACCAAGGTCTTATGGGGCTAGAGAAATATTATGATAAAGAGCTAAATGGGGACAAAGGTCATGTGCGTTTTTTTGCAGATGCGAAAGGACAAAGGATGCCTAATGTTGGTGATGATTTCAAAAAACCAGAAGCTGGTTTAAATTTAGGATTAACAATCGATGCGCGTATTACAAGGATTATGGAAAGAGAAATGAATATTGCGGAGTCAACTTATAATCCTGACGGTATGATTGCGATTGCAATGAATCCTAAAAATGGTGAAATTTTAGGCATGTCTAGTCGACCGAGTTTTGACCCAGCGGATTTTCAAAGTGTCTCTCCAGAAGTGTATAACAGAAATCTACCTGTATGGAGTACGTATGAGCCTGGTTCAACATTTAAGATCATTACATTAGCTGCAGCATTGAATGAAAATTTAGTAGACTTAGAGAAGGATACGTTTTATGATGATGGAGCAGCTGAAGTAGGTGGAGCTAGATTGAAATGCTGGAAAGCAGGAGGTCATGGCAGTCAAACGTTTTTAGAAGTCGTTCAAAACTCATGTAACCCGGGATTTATTGAACTTGGTGATCGCCTTGGTAAAGACCGATTATTTAAATACATTCGTAATTTTGGTTTTGGGCAGAAGACTGGAATTGACTTGCAAGGTGAAGGCAGTGGGATTTTATTTAATTTAGATAAAGTTGGTCCAGTAGAGCAAGCAACAACTTCATTCGGCCAAGGGGTTTCTGTTACACCGATTCAACAAGTAGCAGCTGTAGCGGCGGCTGTAAATGGTGGAACATTGTATCAGCCGTATATAGCTAAGGAGTTTATTGATCCGAAAAATAATCAAGTTGTTAGTAAAAAGACACCTGTTGAGAAAAGAAAAGTTATTTCCAAGGAAACTTCAGAAAAAGTTCGTTATGCATTAGAGAATGTTGTAGCGAAAGGTTCTGGTAAAGGTGCTTATATTGATGGGTATCGTGTAGGTGGAAAAACGGGTACTGCTCAAAAGGTGAAAGATGGTAAATATTTAGAGAATAATTATATAGTATCTTTTATCGGATTTGCTCCAGCGGATGATCCAGAGATTGTTGTGTATGTAGCTGTTGATAATCCAAAAGGGGTTACACAGTTTGGTGGAGTGGTAGCAGCTCCAATTGTCGGGAATATCCTTCGAGATGCGCTTCCTGTTATGGGAGTGAAACCGAGAAAAGAACAAGTTGAGAAAGAATATAAATGGGGCGATACACCAACTGTAGAAGTTCCGAATTTAATTGGAATGAAAAAGAAAGACTTACAAACACAACTCGTCGATTTGAAGCTTGATATAAGTGGAGATGGAGAGAAAGTAATTAAACAATCACCAGAAGCGGGAGCTAAAGTAAAAGAAGGCTCAAAAATTAGAATTTACTTCGGGAATTAAAGGTAACATAGTACGTTTTATGGTACAATTGGTGGAAGTGAGTTCTTTATAGAACAGTTACTTAATTTGAGACAGTAAGTGTCTCATTCATAAATAGGTCAGTAGCACTTACCTCCTTATATAGGAGGTAATGTGTTGCTTACTGAAAAAAGATAAATAAACAATGTAGAGAGGGTTTAGTGAAATGAAGTTGCATACACTTGTATCATGTTTGCATGATTTTCCAGTTGTTCCAAAAGAAAATCCAGAAATCACATCTATAGAAGCTGATTCACGTAAAGTGAAAGAGGGAAGCTTATTTGTATGTATGAAAGGATATACGGTTGATAGCCATGATTTTGCTAAGCAAGCAGCGGCACAAGGAGCGGCTGCTATTGTTGCGGAAAGACCAATTGATGTTGACGTTCCAGTTGTACTTGTGAAAAATACTTTTCGTTCGTTAGCGGTTTTAGCTGATTATTTTTATGGTCAACCGACACACAAGTTACATTTAATCGGAATTACAGGTACAAATGGAAAGACAACAACATCGCATATTATGGATGAGATTATGCGAGCACATGGTCATAAAACAGGGCTAATTGGAACGATTAATATGAAAATCGGTGATGAAACATTTGAGGTGAAAAATACAACACCAGATGCACTAACACTTCAACAGACGTTTTCAAAAATGGTTGAACAAGGTGTGGACAGCACGGTAATGGAGGTCTCGTCACATGCGTTAGATCTTGGTCGTGTACACGGATGTGATTACGATGTAGCGGTGTTTACGAATTTAACACAAGATCATTTAGACTATCATAAAACGATGGAAGAATATAAACATGCAAAAGGGTTACTATTTGCACAGCTTGGCAATAGTTATAATCATAATCGTGAAAAGTACGCTGTGCTGAATAGCGATGATAATGTAACAGAAGAGTATATGAGAAGTACTGCAGCAACAGTTGTAACATATGGTATTGATACAACAAGTGACATTATGGCAAAAAATATCGTTATGACGAGTGGCGGGACTACATTTACGCTTGTCACACCGTATGAAAGTGTAAATGTTACGATGAAATTAATAGGTAAATTTAATGTATATAACGTACTTGCAGCAACAGCAGCAGGACTTGTTTCGGGTGTGAAATTAGAAACAATCATTGCTGTTATAAAGGAACTAGCTGGGGTTCCAGGGCGTTTTGAAGTTGTTGATGGAGGGCAAAATTATACAGTTATTGTTGATTACGCACATACGCCGGATAGTTTAGAAAATGTATTAAAAACTGCAAAACAATTTGCAAAAGGTGGTGTGTATTGTATCGTTGGTTGTGGCGGCGATAGGGACCGGACGAAGAGACCGATAATGGCAAGTGTTGCAACAAAATATGCAACTCATGCAATTTACACATCAGATAATCCAAGAAGTGAAGATCCAGCGGTTATTTTAGATGATATGGTACATGGTGCACGTGGAAATAATTATGAAGTGATTATTGATAGAAAAGAAGCGATACACCATGCAATCGCTAAAGCGAAAGCAGATGATATCATTATTATTGCTGGTAAGGGTCATGAAACGTATCAAATTATTGGTAAAGAAGTTCATCATTTTGATGATCGTGAAGTTGCAAAAGAAGCAATTACAGGGCGTTTAAACAACGAAGAGTAACAACGTGAGAGGAGGACTACATGTGCTTGAGCAAGGTTTATTAGTAACGGCTGGGGTAGCATTCTTAATTTCTGTTGCCCTTTCGCCATTGTTTATTCCATTTTTAAGAAAATTAAAGTTCGGACAGAGTATTCGTGATGAGGGACCGAAGTCACATCAAAAAAAATCAGGGACACCGACAATGGGTGGTATCGTCATATACGTATCTATGATGGTAACTTCACTTATTATGGCGATTAAGTTTAATCATTTAGGTGCAGAGGTTTCGTTATTACTATTAGTGACATTTGGTTACGGATTGATCGGATTTTTAGATGACTACATAAAGGTAGTTAAGAAGAGAAATCTTGGTTTAACATCAAAACAAAAATTAGTAGGTCAGCTTGTTATTGCTATTGCATTCTTTTTAATTGGAAAAGGGCAAGCGTTCCACACATACATCATGATTCCAGGAACGGATGTTAAGTTTGAATTAGGTTGGGCGTATTTTGTACTTGTACTATTTATGCTTATTGGTGGATCGAATGCAGTTAACTTAACTGACGGTTTAGATGGTTTATTATCAGGAACAGCTGCTATTGCATTTGGAGCATTTAGTATTATTGCTGTGGCACAAGAGCAATTTGGAGTAGCGATATTCTGTATGGCAGTTGTAGGAGCTGTACTTGGATTTTTAGTATTCAATGCGAATCCAGCAAAAGTGTTTATGGGAGATACAGGTTCATTAGCTTTAGGTGGAGCCATTGCAGCTGTAGCGATTTTATTAAAACAAGAATTGCTACTTGTAATTATTGGCGGAGTATTCGTAATGGAAACTTTATCGGTTATCATTCAGGTCATTTCATTTAAAACAACAGGAAAACGTGTCTTTAAAATGAGTCCATTACACCATCATTATGAATTATGTGGTTGGTCAGAGTGGCGTGTTGTTGTGACGTTTTGGTCTGCAGGATTTTTATTAGCTGTGTTAGGAATTTATATCGGGGTGTGGATGTAATTGAAAACTGTAACTGAATTTCAAAATAAGAATATTCTTGTATTAGGCATTGCAAAAAGTGGTTATGCAGCAGCTACATTGTTACAAAAGTTAGGGGCAAATGTTATTGTAAATGACGGAAAGCCTTTAGCAGAGAATGTACTTGCTGCAGAATTACAAGCAAAAGGAATGGACGTTGTATGCGGTGGACATCCTTTAGAATTATTAGAGAGAAATATTTCTCTTGTAGTAAAAAATCCAGGAATCCCGTATTCTAATCAAATACTAGTTGCTGCGAAAGAAAAGCAAATTCCGATTGTTACGGAAGTTGAATTAGCATATCGTATTTCAGAAGCACCATTTGTTGGGATTACGGGGTCTAACGGTAAAACGACGACGACAATGCTGACATTTGAAATGCTAAAAGAAGGACAAAAGCATCCTGTAATTGCAGGGAACATTGGAACTGTAGCGTGTGAAGTAGCACAGGATGCAAAAGAAAATGAAGTTGTAGTTACAGAACTTTCATCGTTTCAATTGATGGGAGTAGAATTGTTCCAACCTAAAATTGCTGCGTTTTTAAATTTATTTGAGGCCCACTTAGATTATCATGGGACGAAGAAAGAATATGGTTTAGCGAAAGCAAATATTTTTAAAAATCAAACAGAAAATGATTATAGTGTAATAAATGCGGATGATGCAGATGTGATGGCTTTGTCTGCGTATTCTAAAGGTCAAAAAATCCTGTTTTCGACAACGAAAGAAATTGAAGATGGCGCGTGTATAAAAGATAACGCTCTTTATTTCAAAGGTGAAAAAGTTGTTGAAGTAAGCGATATCGTTTTACCTGGTCAACATAATCTAGAAAATATTTTAGCTGCGATGAGTATTGCGAAATTATTAGGTACTTCTAATGAAGCAATTACGGTCGTGTTAAAACGTTTTACGGGTGTAAAACATCGTTTGGAATATGTAACAACGATTAACAACCGTAAGTTTTATAATGATTCAAAAGCAACGAATATGTTAGCGACTGAGAAAGCACTATCTGCGTTTACACAACCGATTGTGTTACTAGCAGGTGGGCTTGATCGAGGAAATGAATTCGATGATTTAATTCCGTATTTCAAAAATGTAAAAGCGATTGTAACATTTGGACAAACAGCTCCTAAACTAGTAAGAGCGGCAGAAAAAGCGGGATTAGATATAATTGAAAGTGTCGATACTTTAGATGAAGCAGTGGTGAAAGCTTATGCTCATTCTAAAGATGGTGATGTCGTTCTTCTTTCTCCAGCGTGTGCAAGCTGGGATCAATTTAAAACA
This sequence comes from Bacillus sp. M13(2017), assembly GCF_002218325.1. NCBI lineage: Bacteria > Bacillati > Bacillota > Bacilli > Caryophanales > Bacillaceae > Bacillus > Bacillus sp. M13(2017). The sequence continues at coordinate 929,812 of NZ_KZ268500.1, forward strand.
TTTGAAGAAAGAGGAGACATTTTTATACAAGCTGTGCATAAACTTATATAAAGTAAATCAAAACATCAGTAGGCTAACACCTACTGATGTTTTGTTACATAGGGCAAAAGGTTCTGCCTAAAGAGGTGGTGTTTGTGGGTAATGAAGAAAACGCCTGATTTTATTCTCATCATCGTAACACTTTCATTGTTGACAATCGGAATGATTATGGTTTATAGTGCGAGTGCAGTTTGGGCCTCTTATAAAATGGGGGACTCATTCTTTTTTGCAAAAAGACAATTACTGTTTGCGGGTCTTGGTGTAGTAGCTATGTTTTTTATTATGAAAATTGATTATTGGGTGTGGCGTACGTATTCAAAAGTGATTTTGCTAGTTTGCTTCATTCTTCTTATTCTCGTTCTTATTCCTGGAGTAGGTCTTGTTCGAGGAGGAGCACGAAGTTGGATTGGAATCGGTGCATTTTCGATTCAACCGTCAGAATTTATGAAGTTTGCGATGATTATTTTCTTGGCAAAGTTTTTAGCAGAACGGCAAAAATTGATTACATCTTTTAAACGTGGTTTATTACCGGCACTTAGTTTTGTGTTTCTTGCTTTTGGGATGATTATGTTACAACCAGACCTTGGGACAGGAACGGTAATGGTTGGGACATGTATCATTATGATATTTATTTCGGGAGCGAGGGTCTTTCACTTTGCAATGTTTGGTTTGATTGGTGTAGCAGGATTTATAGGGTTAATTGCATCAGCACCGTATCGAATGAAACGCATTACATCATATTTAGATCCGTGGTCAGATCCGCTCGGAAGTGGATTTCAAATTATCCAATCATTACTCGCAATTGGACCTGGTGGATTATTTGGGCTTGGACTTGGACAAAGTAGACAAAAATTCCTTTATTTACCTGAACCACAAACTGACTTTATATTTGCAATCTTATCCGAGGAATTAGGTTTTATTGGCGGTTCATTTGTGTTATTATTATTTAGTCTATTATTATGGCGCGGGATTCGTATCGCATTAGGAGCGCCAGATTTATATGGTACGTTTTTAGCAGTAGGTATTGTGGCGATGATTGCGATTCAAGTAATGATTAATGTTGGTGTTGTAACAGGACTGATGCCTGTTACGGGTATTACCTTGCCGTTTTTAAGTTATGGTGGATCAAGTTTGACATTAATGTTAATGGCAGTAGGTGTATTATTAAATATAAGTCGCCATTCTCGCTACTAAACCCTGTTTATAAGACAGGGTTTTTCGTATGTGTGTAAAAATGCAATATGTATATAGAAATAAATATAATGGAAATAAGAAGCGGAGGAGTTAGTAGTGCGTGTATTAGTGAGTGGTGGGGGTACTGGTGGTCATATTTATCCAGCTCTTGCTTTAATTAGAGAAATAAAAAAGTTAAATCCAGAAGCAAGATTTTTATATATTGGTACGGAAAATGGACTAGAGAGTACAATCGTTCCAAAAGCAGGTGTACCATTTCAATCTATTGTTATAAGTGGATTTAAACGAAAAATATCATTAGATAATGTGAAAACAGTAATGCGTTTTCTAAAAGGTGTACAGGATAGTAAACGATATATTCGTCGTTTTAATCCTGATATCGTAATTGGAACGGGTGGCTATGTATGTGGGCCAGTTGTATACGCTGCAGCCAAATTAGGTATTCCAACTATTGTACACGAACAAAATAGTGTACCAGGTGTAACGAATAAATTTTTAAGCCGTTATGTAAATAAAGTTGCTGTTTGTTTTGAAGCAGCTATAGAGCATTTTCCAGAGTCAAAAGTGGTAATGACAGGTAATCCGCGGGCATCAGAGGTAATGGATCAAAATGGAATGAAAGGGAAACGTTCAGTTGGGCTTTCTCTTCCTAAAAAGTCTGTACTTATATTTGGTGGAAGTCGTGGGGCTAGACCGATTAACGATGCCTTCGTTGAAGCAATTGAACAGTTTGGGAACAAAAGCTACGAAATACTATATGTAACAGGTGAAGTACATTATGACAAAGTGATGGAAGCCGTTAAGCAAAAAGGGAACCCAAGCAATGTTATTATTAAGCCGTTCATTCATAATATGCCAGAGGTACTAACTGGTGTAGACCTTGTTGTTTCAAGGGCTGGGGCAACAACACTTGCAGAATTAACAGCGTTAGGAAAACCAAGTGTGTTAATACCGAGTCCGTATGTAACCAATAATCATCAGGAAAAGAATGCACGTTCAGTTGTTGATAAAGGAGCGGCAAAAATGTTACTTGAAAAAGATTTAACAGCTGAAACACTTATTCGTGATATTGATGAGATTTTATTAGATGCACAAACATTACAAAATATGAAGCTAGCTGCTAAGCAACTAGGTATTCCAGATGCAGCAAATAAGCTGTATGAAGTAATGAATAAGCTTGTAAAAAAATAAAGTGAGGCTTTAATCAGTGGGGAGTGATTCTCTCTCATTGATTATTACCCTTCACTAATCGGATATTTACGGGCATCCCGATTCCGCCTACTTTCTTTGTTTCTACCGAATTTTGATTTAGGAGTCGTACTGCCCGTAAATAGAGGGATAACGTTAGGTGAACGCCCTGCATATTATTGTCATAAGGAGACTTAATATGGGGGAGATTGTCTATGGAACAATTAGTAAATGAGCTTATAGAAGCAGACGTTGGTCGTGTTTTAGTTAACGAGTCGTTAGCACGTTATACAACTATGAAAATAGGTGGACCAGCGGATATTTTAATTGTGCCAAAGCATGTAGCCGGTATTGAAAAAACATTACAGTTAGTAAAGCAATACAAAACGAAGTGGACTGTAATTGGGCGCGGTTCAAACCTTCTTGTATCTGATCAAGGCATAGAAGGTGTTGTTATTCGTTTAGGAGAAGGATTAGATCACTTAGAGGTCGAAAAACATAAGGTAAGAGTTGGTAGTGGATATCCTCTTATTAAATTGTCAACTTTACTTAGTCGTCAAGGGTTAGCTGGATTGGAGTTTGCAAGCGGTATTCCAGGAAGTGTCGGTGGTGCAGTATATATGAATGCAGGTGCACATAAATCAGATATATCGAGTGTATTATCGAAGGCTCTCATTCTGTTTGAAGACGGTACAATTGACTGGTTAACGAATAGAGAACTGGAGTTTTCTTATCGGGCATCTGTATTGCAAACGAAACGTCCTGGTATTGTTTTAGAGGCGGAGTTTCAATTACAGGCGGGAAAACGTGAAGAAATTGTACGTGGCATGCAAAATAATAAAGATTACCGCCGTGAAACGCAACCATGGAATTATCCGTGTGCAGGAAGTGTATTTCGGAATCCAATCCCACATTTTGCAGGAAATTTAGTAGAAAAAGCAGGGCTTTGTGGTTATAGGATTGGTGGAGCTCAAATTTCTGAAATGCATGGCAATTTTATTGTTAATACCGGGGGAGCTTCAGCGCAAGATGTATTGTCCTTAATTGAATTAATAAAACATACAATTAAGGATAAATTTGATGTAGATATGCACACAGAAGTAGAAATCATTGGAAGATAACGGTTATTCATTCCGCTCATTATCATTTATGTTATAATAAGAAGATAAGAACGGCATGAGGAACATGCCGTTCTTTATGTTACATAGGGGGATCGTACATGAATAATAGTAAAGTGATTAAACTACAAGATCGTGTACCAAAATTGAAAAATCAAAAGAAAAAAAACAAAAAAAATGTTAATCATCGATTGATTTTATACATATCAATTTTATTTTTATTAGTGCTCTTTTTAATTTATTTTCGGTCTCCGCTTAGTAATATAAAAAAGATTAGTGTGTTTGGAAATCACTATATGACGGATGAACAAGTAATGAAGGATTCGGGCGTGACATATGATACAAGTTATTTCCGAGTGACAGCACATAAAGCTGAAGAAAACTTAACGAAGCGAAAAGAAATTAAAGCAGTAAATGTAAAAAAACGTTTTCCAAACAAGATTGATATTCATATCGAAGAATATTTAACGATTGGTTATATAAATAAAGAGGGAAAATTACAACCGTTATTAGAGAATGGAAAAACGCTTGATGTACTACCTAATGGAAAACTTCCTGTTGCAGCACCGATTTTTGAACCTTTTAAAGAAGAGAAAATGAAGGAGTTAATCACTGAACTAGAAAAATTAACACCAGCTATTTTAAAATCTATTTCGGAAATTCGCTATTCACCAACGAATGCGAATGAAGATCATCTTACTTTATATATGAATGAGGGTTATGAAGTGAGCACTACGATTCGAAATTTCGCAAAACGTATGGAAACCTATCCGCTTATTTTAAAAACAATTGAGCCAGGTAAGAAGGTATTAATTGACTTAGAAGTAGGTGCATATACGAAAGAATTAGGTGTGGAAGAAAAAAAAGAATAGAATGGTAGTTTTCGCTGGTTATAGCAGAAAAAAACAGAACGAATGTTCTGTTATATGTATATGAATTTAGAAGAATGGTTCATTTGATGAAAAATATGTAAAAATTCTTAGATTCATACTAGTATTGGTACAAGTTTCACTTTTCTATGAGTACATCTTAGTGTAGACTTATACTTGGCGGTAAACTTTACACTCGAAATAGAATTATTTCAAGATAAGCAGTTATTCATAGTTTACTGCGATATTCTTAATTGAATGCTAAATAAAAATAAGAAAAATATAGGGTTAAAAAAGGGAAACGTATAAAGACGTTGAATATTTTTCTTATAAATAGTAAAGTTGCGATTGTTGTTCCATATATTGAGTTGTATGGTATAAATAAAGAAGGAGGTGCCAAAGAATGAACAGCAATGAAATATATGTTAGTCTTGACATCGGTACATCCAATGTTAAAGTCATCATTGGTGAAATGGTTAATGACAGCTTAAACATTATTGGTGTTGGAAATGTAAAATCAAATGGTTTAAAGAAGGGATCGATAGTTGATATAGATGAGACTGTTCGATCAATTAAAAAAGCAATTGAACAAGCTGAGCGCATGGTGGGAATCCACATTGAGCAAGTTGTAGTAGGTGTCAATGCAAACCAGGTACAGCTACTTCCTTGTCACGGAGTAGTCGCTGTTTCAAATGAAGATCGTGAAATCGGGAATGAAGATGTCTTACGCGTTCTAGATGCAGCACAAGTTGTGTCAATTGCTCCAGAACGTGAGTTTATTGATGTGGTACCTCGACAGTTCATCGTAGACGGTCTTGACGAGATTAACGATCCACGCGGGATGATCGGTGTAAGATTAGAAATGGAAGGTACACTTATTACAGGCTCGAGAACTTTACTACATAACCTACTTCGTTGTGTAGAAAAAGCAGGTCTTGAAATTGTTGATATTTGTCTTCAACCTTTAGCGGCTGCAACAGTTGCTATATCTTCAGATGAAAAAAATAGAGGAGTAGCCCTTGTTGATATGGGGGGAGGATCTACAACTTTATCTATTTTTAAAGATGGAGAGTTACAAGCGACGAGCGTATTACCATTAGGTGGAGACCATATAACGAAAGATATTGCGATTGGGTTGAAAACTTCAACAGAAAATGCAGATCAAATTAAGTTGAAATATGGACATGCTTTTTATGATACAGCATCTGAAGAAGAGATGTTTACGGTTCCTATTATGGGAAGCGACCAAACAGAACAATATTCTCAGTTGGAATTATCGGATATAATAGAGGCTCGTGTAGAGGAAATTTTAATGTTTGTTCAAGATGAAGTGCGTAAGTTAGGAGTAAAGCAAGTGGCTTCTGGTTATGTACTAACTGGCGGAATTGCTTCTATGCCAGGTGTTCTTGATCTTGCATATGATATTTTACATGAAAATGTTCGTGTAGCAACTCCTGATTATATTGGTGTGCGTGAGCCCCAATATACAAGTGGAGTTGGATTAATTAAACATTCTTATCAAAAAGCTAAATTACGTGGGAAAAATGTGCAGGAAAAGCAAGAGCATTTTGAACCAGTACCAGCACCAGCACCAATGCCGGTACAACAGCAACCCGCGAAACAAAAAACTCGTAATCAAAACAATAATAATCAAAATGATGACCGCATGATGTCAAAAGTAAAACGTGTATTCCGTTATTTATGGGATTAAAATTGGACACGAAAAATGAGGTTCTAGGGGGATTTCGACATGTTAGAGTTTGATACTACTCAAGATCAATTAGCGAATATAAAAGTTATCGGTGTCGGCGGTGGCGGAAACAATGCTGTAAACCGTATGATTGAACACGGTGTACAAGGTGTAGACTTTATCGCTGTGAACACTGATGCACAAGCATTAAATCTATCAAAAGCTGAAACAAAAATGCAAATTGGTGGAAAATTAACGCGTGGACTTGGTGCAGGTGCAAACCCTGAAGTAGGGAAAAAAGCTGCAGAAGAAAGTAAAGAACAGATCCAAGAAGCACTTCGTGGTGCGGATATGGTCTTCGTAACTGCTGGTATGGGCGGTGGAACTGGAACTGGTGCAGCTCCAGTTGTTGCTCAAGTTGCAAAAGAATTAGGTGCTTTAACAGTTGGTGTTGTAACACGTCCATTTACTTTTGAAGGACGTAAGCGTGCGACGCAAGCAGCATCTGGTATTGCAGCATTTAAAGAAAATGTAGATACTCTTATTGTAATTCCAAATGATCGCTTATTAGAGATTGTTGATAAAAATACGCCAATGTTAGAAGCATTCCGTGAAGCTGATAACGTATTACGTCAAGGTGTTCAAGGTATTTCGGATTTAATTGCAACGCCAGGTTTAATTAACTTAGACTTTGCAGACGTAAAGACAATTATGTCTAATAGAGGTTCTGCTTTAATGGGTATTGGTTCTGGTAACGGGGAAAATCGTGCTGCAGAAGCTGCGAAAAAAGCGATTTCAAGTCCATTACTAGAAACATCTATTGATGGAGCTCAAGGTGTTATCATGAACATTACGGGTGGCGCTAACTTAAGCTTATATGAAGTACAAGAAGCGGCAGATATCGTAGCTTCAGCTTCAGATCCAGAAGTAAATATGATCTTCGGTTCTGTTATTAACGAAGGATTAAAAGATGATATCGTTGTAACTGTAATTGCAACTGGTTTTGATGATAGCATTGCAACTCAACCACCAAAACCAATTATCCGTCCGAATGCGAACCACACGCAACAACAGCAACAACCAGTAGCTCAACCTTCAAAACAGCGTGAAGTAAAACGCGAAATGAAGCGTGAAGAGCCAGTTGTACATGAGCGTCATTCAGATTCAGATGATATCGATATTCCAGCATTTTTACGTAACCGTCGTAGACGATAAAAAAAGGAGCTTTCATGCTCCTTTTTTGTTTTTTAAATGGAAAAGACCTGCTAAGCAGGTCTTTTTTTATTTCGTATATTTCAATATATTTTGTTGGTGAAAATAAGAGTATATCATTCTATGAATTTGTACTTTTATTTTTTACCGACAGATTATGTCTAGAAATCACAAAATAACAAAAAAACACCTCCGCAAATTGACACACTTTCCTATTGGATATGCATTATACTAGTCTCAACTTGAAAAAAGAGGTGAATTGTTTGGTTGTTTACGCCGACGTTGTTTGGTTGTTAAACGCCTGCATTGATTTTCTTTTGCTTTTATTAACAGCTACCGTGTTAAAAAAGAAAATCAAAAGATGGAGGCTTGTGCTAGGGGCATTTATAGGTTCAACTATTGTTATTTTTGCCTTTACTCCTTTTGCTTCTATGATGACACATCCAATTATGAAACTACTGTACTCGTTACTTATTGTGTATACAGCATTTGGGTTTACAACATTTAGAAATTATGCACAAACTGTTTTTACTTTTTACTTTGTAACCTTTATGGTTGGCGGAGGATTAATTGGAACTCATTTCTTTTTGCAAACGAATGAAATGGTAAATGGATTGGTTCAATCTCAGTCAATTTCTTACGGTGATCCAATTAGTTGGTTATTTGTTATTTTTGGTTTTCCAGTAATTTATTATTTTTCTAAAAAGCGTATTGAAAGCGTAGAGGTCACGAAAATACACTATGATCAAATTGTGAAAGTAAAAATTCAATTAGCCGAAGAAGAACTAGAACTGGCAGGCCTTATTGACAGTGGGAACCAACTTTACGACCCATTAACCAAAACACCCGTTATGATTATGCATGTTTCATCATTAGAACATTGCTTACCATCTTGGTTAACAGAGCAAATTTATTCCAAAACAGAAATTCCTCAAATACCAGAAAATGATTCTGGTTGGGCGACCAAATTACGCTTAATTCCTTTCCGTGCAGTAGGAGTAGAGAGTCAATTTTTGTGGGCAATTAAGCCTGACAGTGTGCAAGTTGACCATGAAGGTAGTTCTATTGTTGTAAACAAAGTATTAATTGGATTAAATACACAACAGCTGTCTACTAATGGGGAGTATCAATGTATTGTGCATCCAAAAATGTTGATTTCACAAAAAATGGTGATCGCTTAATAATGAGAGGCGGGATAATATGATGAAATTAAAATTTTATTTAGTATACCTTTGGTATAAAGTATTGCTGAAATTAGGAATTAAGACCGATGAAATTTATTATATTGGTGGAAGCGAAGCGTTGCCACCACCGTTAACAAAAGAAGAAGAGGAAGTTCTTTTGAATAAATTGCCAAAAGGAGATCAGGCAGCAAGGTCATTACTCATTGAACGTAACTTAAGGCTCGTTGTATATATAGCAAGAAAGTTTGAAAATACAGGGATAAATATTGAAGATTTGATTAGTATAGGAACAATCGGCCTTATTAAAGCTGTAAATACATTTAATCCGGAAAAGAAAATAAAATTAGCAACATATGCATCTCGTTGTATAGAAAATGAAATTTTAATGCATTTACGTCGAAATAACAAAAATCGTTCGGAAGTTTCTTTTGATGAACCGCTAAACATTGATTGGGATGGGAATGAACTGTTATTGTCTGACGTGTTAGGTACAGATGATGATATTATTACAAAAGATTTAGAAGCTACTGTAGATCGTCACCTTTTAATGAAAGCATTACACCAATTAAATGATCGTGAAAAACAAATTATGGAACTTCGGTTTGGGCTTGCTGGAGGAGAGGAAAAGACGCAAAAAGATGTGGCTGATATGCTTGGGATTTCACAGTCATACATTTCGCGTTTAGAAAAAAGAATTATAAAAAGATTACGAAAAGAATTTAATAAAATGGTGTAAAGAATAAGACCAGCCGTTATGTAGGCTGGTCTTATTCTATTTAGTTGTATTAGGAAAGATAATTTAAATAACAAATCGTGAAAAAACCACATGCATAAAATCCCCTTCAAAGGAAATACTTTACACTGTACAGCAACTCCCGATAGGAGGGAACACTTTGACGAGAAACAAAGTAGAAATTTGCGGTGTTGATACAGCTAAACTTCCAGTATTAAAAAATGAAGAGATGCGTAAATTATTTCGTGAAATGCAAAGTGGAGAGATAAGCGCAAGAGAAAAATTAGTGAATGGAAACTTACGTCTTGTACTGAGCGTCATCCAAAGATTTAATAACAGAGGAGAATATGTTGACGATTTATTTCAAGTTGGTTGCATCGGACTTATGAAATCAATTGATAATTTTGATTTAGGCCAAAATGTAAAATTTTCAACGTATGCTGTGCCGATGATTATTGGGGAAATACGCAGATATTTGCGTGATAATAATCCGATTCGCGTATCGCGCTCATTGCGAGATATTGCGTATAAAGCTTTGCAAGTAAGAGAAAAGTTGATTGCAGAAAATTCAAAAGAACCAACAGCAATGGATATTGCAAAAGTGCTAGAAGTAACTCATGAAGAGATAGTATTTGCTTTAGATGCGATTCAAGACCCAGTTTCATTATTTGAACCAATTTATAATGATGGAGGAGATCCTATCTTTGTTATGGATCAGTTAAGTGATGAAAAACAAAAGGACGAGCAGTGGGTTGAAGAATTAGCATTGAAAGAAGGAATGAAGCGTTTAAATGATAGAGAGAAAATGATTATTAGAAAACGTTTCTTCCAAGGAAAGACACAGATGGAAGTTGCAGAAGAAATTGGGATTTCGCAAGCGCAAGTATCACGTTTAGAGAAGTCAGCCATTAAACAAATGAATAAAACGATTCAAGGATAAGGTCTCACCAATTATGGTGAGACCTTTTTATATGTAATATAGTTTGTGCTCATAGTAGGGGATTAGTGTTCATATAATGAAACTAGTATGGTGTTTCGTATAGGTGGCTTCCTGTAAATATGAGAAACAGTTTCCAATTCGTCATATAAGGGAGAGGATAAAAATGGTGATACGAATTTCAGAGTTACAGATGAAGGATGTTATAAATATTTCAGATGGAAAAAGGATTGGGAATATTGGAGATATTGAAATTGATATGAACACAGGGAAAGTTTGTTCTGTTATTATTTCCAAACAGACACGTATGCTAGGTATTTTTGGAAAAGATGTTGAGATTGTAATTCCTTGGAAGGAAATTGTGAAGATTGGAGAGGATGTCATACTTGTAAGAGTAAATCCTGTTAATACTGTAACAGAATCAATACAAACACCGACAATTTCATAAAGAATATTACAAATTCCTCTTTTTTTTCTGTTAGGATTATGAAAAAATAAAAGTATGGTAAAATAGACAGGAAGTACCATGCTTTTTTCTGTTATTTTAATTAAAAGGAGCCGCTTTATTATGAGAGAACCATTTAAATATGTGGACGGTATACTGTATTTACAAGCGTGGAAAGAACTTGGAAACATTACTGCTGGATTTACGACAAAAGATGGTGGGATAAGTACGGGCTCCTTTCATACGATGAATTTAGGATTACATGTGAATGATATCGTGGAGAACGTTCATGAAAACAGACGCATTTTAGCAAATAAGTTACAAAAACCATTAGAAAACTGGATTTGCTCTGAACAAGTTCATGCTCATCATGTTGAAAAAGTAGGGCAACAGGAAAAGGGAAGTGGCGTCTATTCATATGAGGACGGCATTTCAAAAACAGATGGCATTTATACGAGTAATGAAGATGTTCTGTTAACGTCTTGTTACGCGGATTGTGTTCCGCTCTATTTTTATGCACCATCACATGGTATGATAGGACTTGCGCATGCTGGATGGAAAGGCACTGTACAAGAGATTGCAAAGGAAATGATTCAAAAGTGGGATGCAGAAGGTATTTCAAGTGATGAAATTCATGTTGCAATTGGGCCGTCGATCGGATCTTGTTGTTATGTTGTGGATGATCGTGTATTAACAGCAGCACAGGAAGTAGTTAGCGGTGCTGTTCCTCATCAAAAAATTTCTGACGGGCAGTACGCAATTAATTTAAAAGAAATTAATCGTATATTATGTGTACAAGCAGGCATAAAAGAAGAGCATATTGTAATGTCATCTCTTTGTACAAGCTGTGAAGAGCAACTATTTTTCTCTCATCGTCGTGATCAAGGTAAGACAGGAAGAATGTTGAGTTTCATAGGTTTTAAGGAGGAAGGAAGCAAGTGACAGTACAAGAAAATTTAGTAATTGTAAACGAAGCTATTAAAGAATCTTGCGCTCGAGCTGGACGTTCGTTGCAAGATATTAAACTTGTTGCAGTTACAAAAACTGTAGGGATTGAAAAAACAAACGAAGTAATTGAAGCTGGAATTATCGATTTAGGTGAAAATAGAAATGAAGGTTTCTTACAGAAATACGAGCATTTCGGTTCAAAAGTTAATTGGCACTTTATTGGCTCATTACAAACGAGAAAAGTAAAAGAAATTATTAATGAAATTGATTATTTACATTCGTTAGATCGTCTTTCCCTGGCGAAAGAAATTCAGAAACGTGCTGATAAGAAAGTAAAATGCTTTATTCAAGTGAAAACCTCATCTGAAGAATCGAAGCAAGGATTGGCAATAGAAGAGGTTGTTTCTTTTATTCAAAGTTTGCAAGAATTCGATAAAATTGAAGTGGTTGGACTAATGACGATGGCTCCATTTACAGAAGAAGAGGAAGAAATCAGACGCTGTTTTAAGGAATTACGTATGCTGCAAACAGAGGTGCAGGAGCTAGAGTTATTACATGCGCCATGTAAAGAATTATCAATGGGAATGTCCAACGATTACACGATTGCAATTGAAGAAGGGGCTACATATATTCGTTTGGGAACGATTTTAGTAGGAAAAGCGTAAAAGGAAGGAGAATCTTATTATGAGTTGGTCAAAAGTAAAATACTTCTTTTTTGATACACCGGAAGAAAAAGAAGCAGCTCAATATGGTTATGAAAAGGAGCAAACAGACATGAAAAAGCAGCAAGATCCACCAGAACAACAAGACGTTACGTTTCCGAAAGCACAACCGAAGCAAAATGTTGTTAGTATTGAAACAGCAAAACAATCTTCAAAAGTTGTTTTATTAGAACCACGCACATATTCGGAAGCGCAAGGGATTGCGGACCACTTAAAAGGTAGACGAGCTGTTGTAATTAATTTGCAGAGAATGTCTACTGATCAAGCGGTGCGTATCGTTGACTTTTTAAGTGGTACTGTATACGCTATAGGCGGGGACATTCAAAAAATAGGACCGAAAACATTTATGTGTACACCTGAAAATGTAGATATTGTTGGTGCAATTTCAGAGTTATTCGGTGAAGAAGAAGAAACAAATATAAAGAGGTGGTAATACGCCATGACAACAGTTTTTATAGTGTTAAGTTATGCTATCGAGATTTACTCGTGGGCACTTATTATTTACATTCTCCTATCATGGTTTCCTGGTGCAAAGGAATCATCTTTTGGAGAGTTCCTGGCACGTATTTGTGAACCGTATTTAGAACCATTCCGCCGCTTTATTCCGCCGCTTGGAATGATTGATATTTCTCCAATCGTTGCAATCTTTGCGTTGAAACTTGCTAAAACTGGTTTGTTCAGTTTATTAAGCTATTTCTTATAGTAAGAAGGTAAATACATGAGCATCTACGAACATTTTAGGCCTGATGAGGAGGTCTTTGTGGATAAAGTGCTAGAGTGGAAGCGAGCGGCGGAGTACCATCAAGTGAAGTTAACGGATTTTCTTGATCCTAGGCAACAACAAATTGTTTCTATGGTAATAGGACAAGGTGATGTTGCTGTGCAATTTGGTGGTGCAACGCCTAATGCAGAGCGTAAAAGAGCACTTATTTATCCAGACTATCTAGAATTAAATGAAGAAGAATTTCAAGTAGAAGTATTAGAAATTGACTATCCTTCCAAGTTTTATACGCTAGAACATAGGCAAATATTAGGTACATTTATGTCTCTTGGTTTAACAAGAGAAAAATGTGGTGATATTTTGCTGCAAGAAAATCGTGCCCAAATTGTAGTTGCGAAAGAAATTGTATCGTATATTGAGATGAACTTACAATCAATAGGGAAAGTAAAAGTCTCTTTAGCGTCAGTGCAAGGAGAAAAAATTCTACAGATACATGAAACGTGGGGAGAGAAATCTGGAACGGTTTCTTCACTTCGTTTAGATGTTATGTTAGCTGAAATGTTACATTTATCTAGACAGAAAGTACAACCTTTCATAAAAAATGGTTTAGTAAAAGTCAATTGGAAAACAGTGGAGCAAACTTCGTATGAATGTTATCCAGGAGATGTTTTTTCTGTTAGAGGATATGGCCGAAGTAAATTATTTTCTGTAGAAGGTAGAACAAAACGCGACAAATGGAGAATTTTGTATGGTATACTAAAATGATTGGTTTTTTAGAAGGAAATCCTCCTATTTTGTCGAAGAAAAGATATAATTGAAAGAGGAAATTTAGATAACTACTTGGAGGTGGCGTTGTGCCGTTAACACCATTAGATATTCATAACAAAGAATTTGGTCGCGGATTCCGTGGCTATGATGAAGATCAAGTAAATGAGTTTCTTGATCAAATTATCAAAGATTATGAATTGGTCATTCGTGAGAAAAAAGCTTTAGAAGAAAAAGTTGCGCAGTTAGAAGGGAAGTTAGATCATTTCTCTAATATTGAAGATACGTTAAACAAATCTATCGTTGTTGCACAAGAAGCAGCGGAAGAAGTAAAACGTAATGCGCAAAAAGAAGCGAAATTAATTGTGCGTGAAGCTGAAAAGAATGCTGATCGTATTATTAACGAAGCATTAGTAAAATCAAGAAAAGTTGCTTTTGATATTGAAGAGCTAAAGAAACAAGCGAAAGTATTCCGAACTCGTTTCCGTATGTTATTAGAAACACAGCTTGAGATGTTAAACAACGATGATTGGGATAAACTAATTGAATTAGAAGACGAAGTAGATGAACTGTTGAAAAAAGAAGAAACAGTGTAAGCTTGACGTTTTTCTCATTATTACATATAATTTTAAACAACATATTTATTAAGAAAAACGAAGATAGGGATAAGTACCTTTTCAAACCTTATATAGCGAACTGAGGATGGTGTAAGCTCAGGATAAGGAGATAGTGGGAATATCACCCTGGAGTTCCGCGCTGAACAAATAGAGTAAGCGTAGGCGTGTATTCGCGTTAAGAATATAAAGAGGATTCTATACATATGTATATGATCTACTAGGGTGGTACCGCGGGAGACTTTCTCGTCCCTTTTTGGGATGAGAAGGTCTCTTTTTTATTCCGTTTTTTAAGTATTTCTTTTATACATGTAAGGAGGAATTGAGCATGGAGTACAAAAATACATTACTGATGCCAAAAACTGAGTTCCCAATGCGTGGGAATTTACCAAAACGTGAGCCTGCAATGCAAGAAAAATGGGCTGAAATGAATATTTACGAAAAAGTACAAGAACATACAAAAGGTCGTCCTTTATTTGTATTGCATGATGGACCTCCATATGCGAATGGTGACATTCATATGGGACATGCATTAAATAAAGTATTAAAAGACTTTATTGTTCGTTATAAATCAATGACTGGTTTTAGTGCACCATATGTTCCAGGATGGGATACGCACGGTTTACCAATTGAACAAGCTTTAACAAATAAAGGTGTAAAACGTAAAGAAATGACAGTTGCTGAGTTCCGTAAGTTATGTGCAGAGTATGCATATGAACAAGTAGAACGTCAACGTGAACAATTTAAGCGTCTAGGTGTACGTGCAGATTGGGATAATCCATATATTACTTTAGAGCCAGCTTATGAAGCACAACAAATTAAAGTGTTTGGTGACATGGCGAAAAAAGGTTATATCTATAAAGGTCAAAAACCAGTTTACTGGTCTCCAACGAGTGAATCTGCTTTAGCGGAAGCTGAAATTGAATATCAAGATAAAAAATCAGCATCTATTTACGTAGCATTCCCTGTAAAAGATGGAAAGAACGTATTAGAAGGTGATGAAAAGTACATCATTTGGACAACAACACCTTGGACATTACCTGCAAACTTAGGTATTTCTGTTCACCCAGAGCTTGAATATAGCATTGTAAAAGTAAATGATGAGAAATATATCATTGCTTCTGAGCTGTTTGAGACAGTTGCAAAAACGTTAGAGTGGGAAAATGCTGAAGTTGTGAAAACAGTAAAAGGTAGCGAACTTGAGTACACAGTTGCAAAACACCCATTCTACGATCGTGATTCATTAGTTATGCTAGGAGATCACGTAACAACAGATGCAGGTACAGGTTGTGTTCATACAGCACCAGGACACGGGGAAGATGACTTCGTTGTTGGTAAAAAGTATGGATTAGAAGTACTTTGCCCAGTCGATGATAAAGGTGTGTTAACAAATGAAGCACCTGGATTTGAAGGCTTATTCTATGATAAAGCTAACAAACCAATTACAGAAAAATTAGAAGAAGTAGGCGCGTTACTGAAACTAACATTCATTACACATTCATACCCACATGATTGGAGAACGAAAAAACCAATTATTTTCCGTGCGACAGCACAGTGGTTTGCGTCTATTGAAGCATTCCGTAAAGAATTAATAGAAGCTGTAGCGGAAACAAAATGGGTACCAGCATGGGGAGAAACTCGTCTTCATAATATGGTTCGTGACCGTGGTGACTGGTGTATTTCTCGTCAGCGTGCATGGGGTGTGCCAATTCCGGTATTCTATGCTGAGAATGGTGATCCAATTATTACGGATGAAACAATTAACCATGTAGCAGATTTATTCCGTGAACACGGTTCTAACGTATGGTTCGAGCGTGAAGCGAAAGATCTATTACCAGAAGGGTTTACACATCCGGGTAGCCCAAATGGCGAATTCCGTAAAGAAACAGACATCATGGATGTATGGTTCGATTCAGGTTCTTCTCACCAAGCGGTATTAGAAGAGCGCGAAGATTTACAGCGTCCAGCTGATTTATATTTAGAAGGATCTGACCAGTATCGTGGTTGGTTTAACTCTTCATTATCAACAGCAGTTGCTGTAACAGGTAAAGCACCATATAAAGGCGTATTAAGCCACGGTTTCGTACTAGACGGTGAAGGACGTAAAATGAGTAAGTCGGTTGGAAACATCGTCGTACCGAAGAAAATTATGGATCAATTAGGTGGAGACATTTTACGCTTATGGGTATCTTCTGTTGACTATCAATCTGACGTACGTATTTCAGATGATATTTTAAAACAAGTAGCAGAAGTGTATCGTAAAATCCGTAACACATTCCGTTTCTTATTAGGAAACTTAGACGACTTTAATCCAAGTGAAAATGCAGTAGCTGTAGCTGAACTTCGTGAAGTAGATCGTTACATGTTAGTGAAATTAAATGACTTAATTACAAAAGTTAAAGAAGCATATGAGACATACGACTTCGCTGCTGTGTATCATGCAATTCATAACTTCTGTACAATTGATTTAAGTTCATTCTATTTAGACTTTGCAAAAGACATTTTATACATTGAAGGTGCAAACCACGAAGATCGTCGTGCAATTCAAACTGTATTATATGATGTTCTTGTTGCGTTAACGAAACTTGTAACACCAATCTTACCGCATACAGCTGATGAAGTATGGCCATATATTCCAGGCGTAACAGAAGAAAGTGTACAATTAACTGATATGCCAGAAGCTGTACAATTAGATGACGCGGAAGCGTTAAAAACAAAATGGGATGCATTTATGACATTACGTGATGACGTGTTAAAAGCACTAGAAGTAGCTCGTAATGAAAAAGTAATCGGTAAGTCATTAAATGCAAGCATTACACTATATCCAACTGCAGAAATGAAAGTTATGTTGGAGTCTATTAGCGAAGACTTAAAGCAATTATTCATCGTTTCTGAGTATAAACTTGGTGGTATGATGGATGAAGCGCCAGCAGATGCACCGAAGTATGAACATACAGCGGTTGTTGTTGCCCAAGCAACTGGTGAAACATGTGAACGTTGTTGGGTAGTTTCAGAAACAATTGGTAAAGATACTGAACATGAAACATTATGTGAGCGTTGTGCAACAGTTGTTAAAGAAAACTATGTAAAATAATAAAAAAGCTGACTGCTATTGATGCAGTCAGTTTTTTTGTTGATGGTATATCAAAATCACTTTCAGACTCTTTCCTGTGAAGGAAAAATGTGTGTGAGGTAAGCAAATAAATTTCGGACACACTAACTGTACATTACAGCTAGGAGGAATGTACACGTGAATGAAATTTACATGGAAATAAAAGAAGAATTGCAATTGATGAGAAAAGAGTTGCAAGAGAGACTAGCTAAAGAAGTAATGCACAAATATGATGTCGAGTTCAGCCAAGAACTTGGATATGAAATTAAGGAAGAGATAAAGAAAAAATTGCTATTACATGATATAAAAGAGGATTTAAAGGATGTAGAACGCGCATTATTTAAGATGGAAATAGACATGTATGGTATTTGTGAAGAGACGGGGAGATTAATTTCGACAAAGCAAATGAAGACAATGCCGACTGCCCGTACGATTCATGAATTCTTTTATGAAAAGGTAAATGTATGAATACGCACAACGATATTATATTACCTTTTTTTAATTTATTTTATTCTTCTATAAAGGTTCATTGTGAAAAGGTAGCAGCTATGCTAAAATTTTGAGGTACACTGTCTTTGTGGGGGAAATGAAAATGATATATTATGTAATAGCGTTATTCGTCATTGCTATCGATCAAATATCGAAGTGGTTAATTGTAAAGAACATGGAATTGGGTACGAGTATTCCAATTATCGACAATGTATTATACATAACATCACATCGAAATAGAGGTGCTGCTTGGGGTATTTTAGAAAATAAAATGTGGTTCTTCTACATTATTACAGTTGTTTTTGTAGTATTTATTGTATTTTATATGAAAAAGTATGCGAAAACAGACAAGCTTCTAGGTATTTCGTTAGGCCTAATTTTGGGCGGGGCAATTGGTAACTTTATTGATCGTGTATTTAGACAAGAAGTAGTGGATTTCATTCACGTGTATATTTTCTCGTACAACTATCCAGTATTCAATATAGCTGATTCAGCATTATGTATTGGTGTTGTATTAATTATTATTCAAACATTATTAGAAGGCAAGAAAGCGAAGGAGTAATTGAATGAGTGAAGTAGTACAAGTAACAGTTGCAGCAGAGCAAAAAAACGAGCGAATTGATAAATTCGTTGCAGGGATAAATAACGAATGGTCACGTACGCAAGTGCAGCAATGGATTAAAGATGACGTTGTGACAGTAAACGGGAAAGCTGTAAAAGGAAATTATAAAGTAAAAGAAGAAGATGAAATTACAGTAACAATTCCTGAACCAGAAGAGTTAGATATTCAACCAGAAGATTTAAATTTAGAAATTTATTATGAAGATGCAGATGTGCTTGTTGTAAATAAGCCACGTGGTATGGTTGTACATCCAGCACCAGGGCATACAAGTGGTACACTTGTAAACGGCCTCATGCACCATTGTACAGACTTATCAGGCATTAACGGTATAATGCGTCCAGGTATCGTGCATCGTATTGATAAAGATACATCTGGACTATTAATGGTTGCTAAAAATGATATGGCACATGAATCGCTTGTAAATCAGCTTGTAGCAAAAACAGTAACGAGACGTTACAAAGCGATTGTACACGGTGTGATTCCGCATGATAAGGGAACGATTGATGCTCCGATTGCTCGTGATAAGAAAGAGCGTCAAAGTATGACAGTTGATGAAAATGGTAAGAACGCTGTTACGCACTTCCAAGTGTTAGAACGCTTTAAAGACTTTACACTTGTAGAATGTCGCTTAGAAACGGGACGTACGCACCAAATTCGTGTTCATATGAAATATATTGGCTATCCACTTGCAGGAGATCCGAAGTATGGTCCGAAGAAAACGTTAGATATGAATGGACAAGCACTTCATGCGGGTATTTTAGGCTTTGATCATCCTCGTACTGGTGAATATATTCAGTTTGAGGCACCAATTCCAGAAGTGTTTGAAGACGCATTAAATATTTTACGAAAATAGTATTGACAAATCATAAGAAAACTGAGATACTGACAACAGTTAAATAATGATCCTTTAACACAGCCCCGTGAGGTTGAGAAGGTAACGGTTTGAAATACTTAGGGTATGTTGTACCCTTTTTTCAAAAGTCCTCTCGCACACGCTGAGAGGACTTTTTTTATACCATTACTCTCACGCAAGAAAAAAGCTTGGAGGTGTAGAGCATGCAAGAGAAAGCTGTCGTTTTAGATGACCAAATGATTCGCCGCGCTTTAACACGAATTAGTCATGAAATCGTGGAACGAAATAAAGGTGTCGATAATTGTGTTCTTGTCGGAATTAAAACTCGTGGAATTTTTATTGCACAACGTTTGGCAGAACGAATTGGTCAAATTGAAGGAAAAGAAATGGAAGTTGGAGAGTTAGACATTACGTTATATCGTGATGATTTAACACTACAATCGAAAAATAAAGAACCACTTGTAAAAGGTTCTGATATCCCTGTAGATATTACGAAGAAAAAAGTTATCCTTGTGGATGACGTATTATATACAGGAAGAACAGTTCGAGCAGCAATGGATGCTCTTATGGATTTAGGTAGACCATCTCAAATCCAATTGGCGGTTCTTGTTGATAGAGGTCATCGCGAATTACCAATTCGCGCTGATTATGTAGGGAAGAACATTCCAACATCAAGTGAAGAGCGTATCGAAGTTGATTTGCAAGAGACAGATCAACAAGATCGAGTAAGCATATACGATAAGTAAAGCCCTTTTAAATGTAGTCCTGTGAGGCTGCCAAAGGGTCTTGGCTTTCATATGTCAAATTTGGCATACGAAAGTGTAGGACTCTTTGTGCACAGGCACAAAGAGTTTTTTTATTGCAAAGATTTAAACTGAAGGAGGATGTAACAATGGAACAAAAGCCAGTGTTAGACGTTAATGAAGTACCGAAACCGGGAAAATGGTTATTTTTAAGTATACAACATTTGTTCGCGATGTTTGGATCAACAGTGCTTGTTCCATTTTTAACAGGATTGAATCCATCAGTAGCATTAATATCAAGTGGATTAGGAACGTTAGCGTTCCTTCTTATAACGAAAGGCCAAGTACCTGCTTATCTAGGATCATCATTCGCCTTTATCGCACCGATTATAACAGCCAAAACGGCAGGTGGACCGGGAGCGGCAATGCTTGGTGGTTTGCTAGCAGGACTTGTGTACATTTTAATCTCACTCGGAATTAAGAAATCAGGATCAGAGTGGATTATGAAATTACTACCACCAATCGTAGTTGGTCCAGTAGTAATGGTAATCGGTCTAGCTTTAGCACATACAGCAGTTAACATGGCGATGAACGATGCGGATGGCAAATATAGCTTTACACATTTTTCAGTAGCGTTAGTAACATTAGCAATTACAATTATATGCTCGATATTTGGAAGAGGATTTTTCAGTATAATACCAGTGTTACTTGGCATTATCGGCGGATATATCTTCGCTTACTTCCAAGGGCTAGTAGACTTAAAGCCGGTAGCTGAGGCAAAATGGTTTGTTGTACCAGATTTCACAGTACCATTTGTAACATACACACCAGAGTTTTCATGGAAGATTGTACTCTTGATGGTACCAGTTGCACTAGTAACAATATCAGAACATATCGGACATCAAATTGTTCTTGGAAATGTTATTAAAAGAGATTTAATTGAAAAACCAGGTTTACACCGTTCAATCTTCGGTGACGGAGTAGCAACATTAATCGCGTCACTAATCGGTGGGCCACCAAATACAACGTATGGTGAAAACATCGGTGTGCTAGCAATTACGAGAGCATACAGTGTATACTTATTCATCGGTTCAGCAGTATTCGCAATCATGTTCGGATTTATCGGTAAGATTTCTGCACTGATTCATTCGATCCCAACACCAGTTATGGGTGGTGTATCAATCTTACTATTCGGTGTAATCGCATCAAGCGGATTACGCATGATGGTAGATGATAAAACAGATTTAAGTGACAAACGAAACCTAATGATTGCATCAGTAATATTAGTAATCGGTATTGGTGGAGCGGTACTTCACGTAGGAGAATCATTCCAAGTAGAAGGAATGGCACTAGCAGCAATTGTAGGTGTACTGTTAAATCTACTACTACCGGAAACGAAACAAATAAAACAATCTAAGCAGATTGCTTCATAATAATAACCTTTTAATTCAGTCCTGTGAGACCGAAAAGGGTGGCTTCTTTCTTGCACCCTAGTCTCACATGACTAGGGTATTTTTATGCAAAGGTTGTTATAAAAATTCAAAAGTGGTAACATAAAAATCAGAAAGATGAGGGATGACGATGAGCCATTTGTTAACGATGAGTGAATTATCGGAAGTAGAAATTTCAGAAATCCTAAAAGATGCAGAAGATTTTGCGAATGGAAAAGAGAGCAAAACGACAGAGCAAACTTTTGTTGCGAACTTGTTCTTTGAGAATAGTACGAGAACGAGATTTAGCTTTGAAGTTGCTGAGAAGAGATTAGGACTTGATGTTTTAAACTTTTCAGCTGATGCATCTAGCGTACAAAAAGGAGAAACTCTATACGATACGATAAGAACACTAGAATCAATCGGAACAAAAGCAGTGGTCATCCGCCACGAGCAAGATCGCTACTTCGATGAACTAAAAGATCAGGTGAATATTCCAATCTTAAACGCTGGAGATGGATGCGGAAACCACCCAACACAGTGCCTACTGGACCTTCTTACAATTAAACAAGAGTTTGGAAGATTTGAAGGTTTGAAGATTGCAATAGTAGGAGATGTTCGTCATAGCCGAGTAGCACGTTCTAATGCAGAAGCATTAACGAAGCTTGGTGCAACGATTTACTTTGCAAGTCCAGAAGAGTGGAAAGATGAAGACAACACATTTGGAACATACAAACCATTAGATGAACTTGTTCCAGAAGTTGATGTAATGATGTTACTCCGTGTACAACATGAGCGTCATGATCATTATGAAACAGACATTATGAAAGAATATCATGAGAAACACGGATTAACAGTAGAAAGAGAAAAGCGTATGAAAGAAGGAAGCATTATTATGCATCCAGCTCCTGTAAACCGTGATGTTGAAATTGCAAGTGAACTTGTTGAGTGTGAGCGTTCACGCATATTTAAACAAATGGAAAATGGAGTTTACGTAAGAATGGCTGTACTAAAACGCGCCTTACCAAATGTATTAGGAGGAATGAAACATGAATTATTTGTTTAAAAATGGTCGTTATATGAATGAAGAAGGAAAAATCGTAGCAACGGATCTTCTCGTACAAGACGGTAAAATCGCTAAGGTAGCAGAAAATATTACGGCAGATAATGCTGAAGTAATCGATGTGAACGGAAAGTTAATCGCACCTGGATTAGTAGATGTACACGTACATCTTCGTGAACCAGGTGGTGAACATAAAGAAACAATTGAAACAGGTACACTAGCAGCGGCAAAAGGTGGATTCACTACAATTTGCGCAATGCCAAATACACGCCCGGTACCAGATTGCAGAGAACATATGGAAGACTTGCAAAAACGTATTGAAGAAAAAGCTCATGTTAACGTACTACCATACGGAGCAATTACAGTACGTCAAGCTGGTTCTGAAATGACAGATTTCGAAACATTAAAAGAACTTGGAGCATTTGCTTTCACAGATGACGGCGTAGGCGTACAAGACGCGAGCATGATGTTAGCGGCTATGAAACGTGCAGCAAAATTAGATATGGCAGTAGTTGCGCACTGTGAAGAGAATACGCTTATTAATAAAGGTTGTGTACATGAAGGGAAGTTTTCTGAGAAACACGGATTAAACGGTATCCCATCAGTATGTGAATCTGTACATATTGCAAGGGATATACTGCTTGCTGAAGCAGCAGATTGCCACTATCACGTATGTCACGTAAGTACGAAAGGTTCTGTACGTGTAATCCGTGATGCGAAACGCGCTGGAATTAAAGTAACAGCAGAAGTAACACCGCATCACCTAGTGTTATGTGAAGATGATATCCCATCAGCTGATCCTAACTTTAAAATGAACCCACCACTTCGTGGAAAAGAAGACCATGCAGCATTAATTGAAGGTTTATTAGATGGAACGATCGATATGATCGCAACTGACCATGCACCGCATACAGCGGAAGAGAAAGCACAAGGAATTGAAAGAGCACCGTTTGGAATTACTGGTTTTGAAACAGCATTCCCGCTTCTATACACAAACCTTGTGAAAAAGGGAGTCATTACGCTAGAACAGTTAATTCAATTCTTAACAGAAAAGCCAGCTGATACATTCGGCTTAGAAGCAGGTCGCCTAAAAGAAGGTAGAGCAGCTGATATTACAATCATTGATTTAGAACAAGAAGAAGAGATTGACCCAACAACATTCTTATCAAAAGGAAAAAATACACCATTCGCAGGTTGGAAATGCCAAGGATGGCCGGTAATGACAATCGTTGGTGGTAAGATCGCATGGCAAAAGGAGAGTGCATTAGTATGAAAAGACAACTTATCTTAGAAGATGGAACAGTATTAATTGGAACAGGTTTCGGAGGCGAAATCGAAAAGTCAGGTGAGGTTGTATTTACAACAGGAATGACTGGATATCAAGAAACATTATCTGATCCATCATATTGCGGTCAAATCGTAACATTCACGTACCCATTAATCGGAAATTACGGCATTAACCGTGACGATTTTGAATCCATTCACCCATCTGTAAATGGTTTAATCGTAAACGAAATTTGTGATCACCCATCAAACTTCCGTAATGAAATTTCGTTAAATGATTACTTGAAAGAAAGAAATATTCCAGGATTAGCAGGGATTGATACGAGAAAATTAACGAGAAAAATTCGTCAATACGGTACATTACGCGGACGCCTTTGTAACATGGATGCAGATGTAGAGTACATTGTAAGCCAATTAAAAGCGACAGTATTTACAGATCATGTAAAACGCGTATCAACGAAAGATCCATACCCAAGCCCAGGTCGTGGTCACCGAGTTGTACTAGTAGACTTCGGTATGAAACATGGTATTTTACGAGAATTAAATAAGCGTGACTGTGATGTAATTGTAGTTCCTTACAACACAACAGCAGAAGAAATTTTACGCCTTAGCCCAGATGGAATTATGTTAAGTAATGGACCTGGAGATCCGAAAGATGTACCAGAAGCAATTGAAATGTTAAAAGACATTATCGGTAAAGTTCCTTTATTCGGAATTTGCCTAGGACATCAATTGTTCGCTCTAGCATCAGGTGCAAATACAAGTAAGTTGAAATTTGGTCACCGTGGTTTAAACCATCCAGTAAAAAATCTTGCAACTGGAAAAGTAGCAATTACATCTCAAAACCACGGATACGCAGTAGAAGAAGAATCAGTTGAAAATACAGATCTTGAAATTACACATGTTGCTTTAAACGATGGAACGGTAGAAGGTCTTCGTCATAAGAAGTTCCCAGCATTTACAGTACAATACCATCCAGAAGCTTCAGCGGGACCAGAAGATGCAAATGATTTATTCGAAGATTTCTTAACAATGATTGAAAACTTCAAGAAAGAAGGGGAAGAGTTATGCCAAAACGCCTAGACATTAACACAATTTTAGTAATCGGATCAGGACCAATTGTAATTGGGCAAGCAGCGGAGTTTGACTACTCTGGCACACAAGCTTGTCAATCTCTTAAAGAGGAAGGTTACAAAGTAATCCTTGTTAACTCTAACCCAGCAACAATTATGACGGATACTGCAACAGCAGATAAAGTATACATCGAGCCATTAACATTAGAATTCGTAAGCCGTATTATTCGTAAAGAACGTCCTGATGCAATCCTACCAACATTAGGTGGTCAAACAGGTTTAAACATGGCTGTTGAACTTGCAAAATCAGGCGTACTTGACGAGTGCGGAGTTGAAATTTTAGGAACAAAATTATCAGCAATCGAGCAAGCGGAAGATCGTGATTTATTCCGTACATTAATGCAAGATTTAAATGAACCAACACCACCAAGTGAAATTATTCATAACCTTGATGAAGCATATGGATTTGTAAATGAAATTGGTTATCCAGTAATCGTTCGACCAGCGTTCACATTAGGAGGAACGGGCGGCGGAATTTGCCATAACGAAGAAGAGCTAATTGAAATCGTAACAAGCGGTTTAAAACATAGTCCAGTAACACAATGTTTATTAGAGAAAAGTATTGCTGGCTGTAAGGAAATTGAATATGAAGTAATGCGTGATTCAAATGATAACGCGATTGTAGTATGTAACATGGAAAACATCGATCCAGTTGGTGTTCACACAGGTGATTCGATTGTAGTAGCACCGAGCCAAACGCTAAGCGACCGTGAATATCAAATGTTACGTAACACTTCATTACGAATTATTCGTGCACTAGGAATTGAAGGCGGATGTAACGTTCAGCTTGCGCTTGATCCATATAGCTTCCAATACTATGTAATCGAAGTAAATCCACGTGTAAGTCGTTCATCTGCACTAGCATCTAAAGCAACTGGATATCCAATTGCGAAATTAGCAGCAAAAATTGCAGTCGGTTTAACGTTAGATGAAATCGTAAACCCAGTAACACAAAAAACTTACGCTTGCTTCGAGCCAGCGTTAGACTATGTTGTTTCAAAAATTCCACGTTGGCCGTTTGATAAGTTTGAATCAGCGAACAGAACGCTTGGAACACAAATGAAAGCAACTGGTGAAGTTATGTCAATCGGACGTAACTTAGAAGAATCATTACTAAAAGCAGTTCGTTCTTTAGAGCTTGGCATTTATCACTTAGAATTAGACCACTTAAAAGAACTTGATAAAGAAACGATGAAAAAACGTATCATTAAAGCGGATGATGAACGACTGTTTATTGTAGCAGAAGCAATTCGCCAAGGTGTAACGAAAGAAGAAATCAATGAATGGTGTGAAATGGACTTCTTCTTCTTACAAAAAGTTGAAAACATCGTAAATATGGAACGTGAAGTAAAAGCGAATGTAGGAAATATGGAAGTACTACAAACTGCAAAAGAAATGGGCTTCAGCGATCACTACATTGCAGCAGCTTGGAACAAAACGGAGCGCGAAATTTATGATATGCGTAAAGAAAATAATATGATGCCAGTATTCAAAATGGTAGATACTTGCGCGGCAGAGTTTGAATCTGCAACGCCATATTACTACAGCACATATGCAGACGAAAATGAATCGATTGTAACAGATCGTAAGAGTGTAGTAGTTCTAGGATCTGGTCCGATCCGCATTGGTCAAGGTGTTGAGTTTGACTACGCAACAGTTCACTCAGTATGGGCAATTAAAGAAGCTGGATATGAAGCAATTATTATTAACAACAACCCAGAAACAGTTTCAACAGACTTCAGTATTTCTGACAAATTATACTTTGAACCATTAACGATTGAAGATGTAATGCACATTATCGATTTAGAAAAACCAGAAGGTGTTATCGTTCAGTTCGGTGGACAAACGGCAATTAACTTAGCAGCGAAACTAGAAGAACACGGTGTGAAAATTTTAGGAACATCACTTGAAGATCTAGACCGTGCAGAAGATCGTGATAAATTCGAAGCTGCACTAACACAATTAGGTATCCCACAACCAGTTGGTAAAACAGCAACAACTGTAGAACAGGCGGTAGCAATCGCTGAAGAAATTGGTTACCCAGTATTAGTAAGACCATCTTACGTATTAGGTGGACGTGCGATGGAAATCGTATATCGTCAAGAAGAACTACTGCACTACATGAAAAATGCAGTTAAAGTTCATGCGGAGCATCCGGTATTAATTGACCGTTACATGGTTGGTAAAGAAATTGAAGTAGATGCAATTTCAGACGGCGAGAATGTATTCATTCCAGGTATTATGGAACATATTGAACGCGCTGGAGTTCACTCTGGTGACTCAATTGGAGTATACCCACCACAAAGCTTATCTGAAAAACTAAAAGAACAAATTATTGAACATACAATTGCACTTGGAAAAGGTTTAAACATTGTTGGATTACTAAATATCCAGTTTGTAGTATTCAAAGATCAAGTGTACGTAATTGAAGTAAACCCACGTGCGAGTCGTACAGTACCGTTCTTAAGTAAAATTACGGGCGTACCTATGGCGAATGTTGCAACGAAAGTTATTTTAGGTCAAGACTTAGTTGAGCAAGGATACGGAACTGGTTATCACCCAGAAGAGAAAGAAGTATATGTAAAAGCACCGGTATTCTCGTTTGCGAAACTACGCTCAGTTGATACAACATTAGGACCTGAAATGAAATCAACAGGGGAAGTAATGGGTAAAGACTTAACACTTGAAAAAGCATTATACAAAGGATTAGTTGCTTCTGGAATTAACATCCCAACGCACGGATCAGTAATTATCACAGTAGCGGATAAAGATAAAGAAGAGGCAATGGAAATTGCAAAACGTTTCCACGAAATCGGTTATAACTTATTAGCAACAGCTGGAACAGCAAAATCGTTAGCGGAGCAAAATATTCCAGTGCAAGTTGTAAACAAAATTGATTCTGAAGACTACAACTTACTTGATATTATCCGTCAAGGAAAAGCGCAGTTTGTAATCAATACATTAACAAAAGGAAAACAACCAGCGCGTGATGGTTTCCGCATTCGCCGTGAATCAGTAGAAAATGGTGTAGCTTGCTTAACATCACTTGATACAACGAGAGCAATCTTACGAGTATTAGAATCTATGACATTCTCAGCTCATTCAATGAAAGAAATTACGCAAACAAAGCGTCACGAGGTGGTACATGCATGATGCAAAAGCAAAATATGATCGTCGTTAACCAAAAAGAAATCGCAAAAAATATTTACGAATTAGTGCTTCAAGGAACGTTAGTACAGCAAATGAACGAACCAGGGCAGTTTGTACACATTAAGGTAGCAGAGGGCATTGCGCCCCTTCTGCGCCGCCCAATTAGTATTTGTAATGTAGATCAAGAGAAGAACGAATTTACAATGCTATATCGTGCCGAAGGACAAGGGACAAAAACATTAGCAACTAGAAAACAAGGTGAAATGGTAGATGTACTGGGACCATTAGGAAACGGTTTTCCTGTAGAAGAAGCAGAAGCTGGCCAAACAGCTTTATTAGTAGGCGGGGGAATTGGTGTACCACCACTTTATGAATTATCACAGCGCCTCGTTGCAAGGGGTGTACGTGTTATTCACATCTTAGGTTTTCAAACGAAAGATGTTGTTTTCTATGAAGAAAAATTTGCAGAACTTGGTGATACGTACGTTGCGACAGTAGACGGTACACACGGTACAAAAGGATTTGTCACAGATGTAATTGATAATTACGGAATCGACTTTGATATTCTTTACTCATGTGGCCCGTTAGCGATGCTTCGTGCATTAGAAGGACGTTACAAAGAGAAAAAAGCCTATATTTCATTAGAAGAGCGTATGGGTTGTGGTATTGGAGCTTGTTTCGCATGTGTATGCCACTTACAAGAAGATCCAAGTGGACATTCTTACAAGAAGGTGTGTAGCGACGGACCAGTATTTCCAATCGGGGAGGTTGTACTATGAACAGATTGCAAGTTGAATTACCAGGATTATCATTAAAAAATCCAATTATACCGGCATCTGGATGCTTTGGGTTTGGTCGTGAATATGCACAGTTTTACGATTTAAGTGTACTAGGATCAATCATGATTAAAGCGACGACAGAACAACCACGTTATGGAAATCCAACGCCTCGTGTTGCTGAAACACCAGGTGGCATGCTAAATGCAATTGGACTTCAAAACCCGGGATTAGACAAAGTAATGAATTCGGAATTACCATGGTTAGAACAATTTGACCTTCCAATTATTGCGAACGTTGCAGGCTCACAAGCTGAGGATTACGTAGCGGTTGCGAAGGAAATTTCTAAAGCGCCTAATGTCCATGCACTAGAATTAAACATTTCTTGTCCGAACGTAAAAACAGGTGGTATCGCCTTTGGTACAAATCCTGAAATTGCTGCTGATTTAACGAAGCGAGTAAAAGAGGTTTCTGAAGTGCCTGTATACGTGAAATTGTCACCGAACGTGGCAAACATAGTGGAAATTGCAAAAGCGATTGAAAATGCAGGTGCAGATGGTTTAACGATGATTAATACATTGCTTGGTATGCGTCTAGATTTAAAAACAGCTAAACCAATTTTAGCAAACCGTACAGGCGGATTATCAGGTCCTGCGATTAAGCCAGTAGCAATTCGCATGGTCCATGAAGTAAGCCAAGCGGTTAACATTCCAATTATCGGAATGGGTGGTATTGAAACAGCTGAAGATGTAATTGAATTCTTCTATGCTGGCGCAAGCGCAGTTGCAGTAGGTACAGCGAACTTTATCGATCCGTTCGTATGTCCGACAATTATTGAAGAGTTACCAGCATTATTAGATGAGTTAGGATTTGATCACATTTCGGAATGTCAAGGAAGGAGCTGGAAGCAAACATGTCACAGTCGTTAATCGTTGCACTAGATTTTCCAGGGAAACAAGAAGTAGAACAATTCTTACAACACTTTGAAGGGGAAGAGTTATTTGTCAAAGTAGGTATGGAGTTATTTTACAAAGAAGGCCCTGCGATTATTACGTACTTAAAAGAAAAGGGACATAAGATCTTCTTAGATTTAAAACTTCATGATATTCCGAATACAGTAAAAAGCGCTATGCGTAGCCTAGCTAGTCTAGATGTCGATATGGTAAATGTTCATGCTGCTGGGGGAAGCAGCATGATGAAAGCTGCGATTGAGGGATTAGAGGAAGGTAAGCAAGAAGGAAAAGAGAGACCGATTTGTATTGCAGTTACACAACTAACAAGCACTTCGGAAGCTATGATGAAAAAAGAGATTGGCATTGAGAAAACGTTAGAAGAAGCGGTTGCTCATTATGCAAAACTAACGAAAGAAAGTGGACTTGATGGCGTTGTTTGTTCAACACTTGAAGTTCCAAAATTACGTGAAGTATGCGGAAATGAATTTGTAACAGTAACACCGGGGATTCGTCTTGCAAGCGATGATGTAAATGACCAAGTGCGCGTAGCAACACCGAAACGTGCGAGGGAACTTGGTTCAAGTTACATCGTAGTCGGACGTAGTATTACAAAAGCAGAAAATCCGCTTGAAGCGTATAAAACAGTAAAACAACAGTGGGAAGGTGTAACAGTATGAAAAAAGAAATCGCATCGCATTTATTAGAAATTGGAGCAGTATTTTTACAACCGAATGATCCATTCACTTGGTCTTCAGGTATGAAATCACCAATTTATTGTGATAACCGTTTAACTTTATCTTATCCAAAAGTACGTCAAGCGATTGCAGCTGGATTAGAAGAGTTAATTAAAGAGCACTTCCCAACTGTAGAAGTTATTGCAGGAACAGCAACTGCTGGTATTGCGCACGCTGCATGGGTAAGCGATCGTATGGATTTACCAATGTGCTACGTACGTAGTAAAGCAAAAGGGCACGGTAAAGGGAACCAAATCGAAGGAAAAGCTGAAAAAGGTCAAAAAGTCGTAGTAGTAGAAGACTTAATTTCAACTGGCGGTAGTGCAATTACATGTGTAGAAGCACTTCGCGAAGCTGGATGTGAAGTATTAGGAATCGTATCAATCTTCACATACGAGCTAGAAGCAGGAAAAGAAAAGCTAGAAGCAGCTAACGTAGCATCATATTCTTTAAGTGATTACAGTGCATTAACTGAAGTTGCAGCAGAAAAAGGTATGATCGGACAAGCTGAAACGAAAAAATTACAAGAGTGGCGTAAAAATCCAGCTAACGAAGCTTGGATCACAGCGTAATACAAAAAAACGACCGCGGGGGAACGCGGTCGTTTTTTATATTATTGTTAAAAATTCAAGTAAAGTTCCATCAATATTAAAGAAAATCATATTACAATCTCCTTAACTACTTAGTGCTTTCTGCAAGCTTATATCCTCTTACAAACAATAGAGTCACATAAGAAACAATAAATGAGAAAATGCTATACATGCCGACCCAAAAGAAAAATTTTGGAGTAAAGGCGATAACACCTATTATTAAAAAACTAGCAAACGTTACAATCGGCATTACGTAATACGTTTTCGTTTTGCGTGTTCCAATAACAGATACGATAAAGATAAATAATGGACAAATTAATAAGACGAAAATCAATTCATTCATAGGTATGTCCCCTTTTCTAATTGCAGTAATCTGTTTCTCGTAAACGTTTTGAAATAATTACTCTCCTAATATAATTTCGCTAAGTAATAACGAATCCCTCTTGAAAACTGATAATTCATGATGAATTGTACAAGCAAAAAACGTAAGCAAGAGAACACTTGCTTACGTTATAGGATAAACATCGCAACGATCGTGGTGACAATTAAACCGATAACAACCGGTAAAAAGTTTCGGCGTGCAAGTTCAAATGGATCGACTTTACAAATCGCAGCAGCAGGAATAAGTGCCCAAGGAATTAACGTCCCGCCCCCGGTCCATATAGCTGCAATTTGCCCGAGTGCTGTTAATGTAGCTGTTCCATGGCCAAGTGCTGTTCCAAAAAGATTGGCAATGGAACCAGCAAGTGATATACCTGAAAAACCTGATCCATCTAAGCCGGTAATGACACCAACGATGGTTAATGTCCCTGCCGATACATATTGATTTAAAGGAACAGTTTGAGATAAAGCGATGCCTAAGTCGTTAATGATTCCGTGTGAACCTTTCGGTAAATAGTCCCCGATAATTTTCACAAAGCCACTATCTCCTAAATAAAAGAGTGCAGCGATAGGAATAACTGGTCCGAAAATTTTAAAGCCAAATTGGAGCCCTTCTATGAAATAATCGGTCGTTTTATTCAGTCCATTACCTTTGTAGGCGATGAGAGAAATGATGATAATCATAATAACAGTTGTTCCGCCGATAAGTGCAGTTGCGTCGCTTCCTTGTAGTTGAAATTGAATCATGCAAAGGATATCAATGATATATACGATAGGGATACAAATAGCGAGCCATTTCTTTGTGCGAGGAGATAATGAAGTGAGCGTTTTAGAAGACTCAGTTGATAGAATAGATTCTTGTATAGCTAAGCCTGTATGAAACTCTTTTCGTAAGAAGAAAAAAGCGACGGAAGTTGTCACAACGCCCATAACGATAACGAGTGGAACACTTGCAGATACGACGCTGGAAACAGGGAGACCAGCAGCGTCTGCGGTTAATTTTGGTGCGCCTTGTATAACGAAGTCGCCGGATAAAGCAATCCCATGACCGAATAAGTTCATAGCAATTGCTACTCCAATTGGGGGGAGACCGACGCGTACAGCAACCGGTAATAAAATAGCTCCCATTAAGGCGACAGCGGGAGAAGGCCAAAAGAAGAAAGAAATTGTCATCATCAAAAGGCCAATAATCCAGTAGGCGAGGGTAGGGGTACGGATCATCTTTGTAAATGGTGAAATCATTGTATCATTTATACCGGTATGAACGAGTAAATTGCTCATGGATACAATAATAGAAATGATTAATATAGTTGGTAATAGCTCAGTAATGGCGTAAATAAAACTTTGAAAAATGCCGCTAACGGCAAGAGGGATAGAACTTGTAGCAGTTAATGCTAATAAAAAGATAAAAACGATACAAATAATTGTAGTATCTTTCCGGAGAATAAAAAAGGTAATAATAGTGAGTAAACAAATAACATAGAGAGCGTGTAATAGCGTTAATTCAACTCCCATAACATTCACATCCTTTAGGCATTCGTGTAGTTTATTGTATGAAAGTAGTGAAAGTATGTGAGTATAGGAAAAAGAAAAAGTAAAATTTCATGTACTGTAATGGTAAGGACGATAAATGGATTTTACAATGCAATTAATCCTAAAAATGGAATTTAAGGAGGGGTATGCGCAAAAAAATTGGATTTTTGGGATTCGTTATATCTTGTAGTCTATTAATCATTTTAAAACTGTTTACAAACTATGAATGGATAAGTATCATACCTGTTTTCGGGTTTGTATTTATACTTTTATATAACTGGAATGACATAAAACAACATAGTAAGAAAAGAATTGGAATTATGATAGGTATCATTGTTGTTTGTTCATTTGTCGCAGGGTTTATTTTGATAGAAGGGCAGAAACAAATGGAGAAAATGTCTATTTTTCAAGAATGGATGTCTTCTGTAAAAGGTCTTTATATTGTAATTGAGTTGTTATTCTTCTAAGAATTGTTATAAATATAGCAAGTTGCAGAGTAAAGGAGAAGTAGAATGGGGGAGTACGAATGAGAGAGAGAATAGGATATTATGGTGTGCTCGTTTGTTTACTATTATCAGTTATTTCAGGGCAATTTCTTAAAAGTGGATGGGTACCAGTTATATTATGTATTGGCGTATTGATTTTTGCTCCTATGTATCGCTGGAATGAATGGAAAGCATATAGTCGAAAAAGAAAATGGTTTTCAGTATCGAGTTTATCATTATAATTAGTATGATCCCATTTTTATTATTAAAAGGAAATGAGATAATAGATGGAATTGTAATGTTTCAAGGATGGTTATTTATTGCGAAATTACTATATTTAATTTGCATTTTAATGTTGGTAGCGATAGTCACTAAAAAATTAAACGAAAAGTTATTCGTTAATGAATAAAAGAAAATGCCACCTTATTCGGTGGCATTTCCTCATTTTACTGCATGAGCTTTTTGCATCTTTTTAATTAAACGAATTTGTCCACGATGATTGATTTCATCTTCAAAAACGTGAAACCACTTAAAATAGTTATTTGCTGGTTTGTCATACCAAAAGTCTGTCGTTTTAAATAACCATTCATCAGGTAACGATTGAAAAGTCTCGATTGTTTTGGAACGTACTTCTTGTAATGTATTGATGTAAAATTTTATAGATTTTCCTTTTATTTTCTCGCGTCCAAGGTTCCCTAACTCAATAGCAGGTAACCAATGTTCTAATTCAGCTTCCGTCGGTTCACGGT
This sequence comes from Bacillus sp. M13(2017), assembly GCF_002218325.1. Taxonomy (NCBI): domain Bacteria; kingdom Bacillati; phylum Bacillota; class Bacilli; order Caryophanales; family Bacillaceae; genus Bacillus; species Bacillus sp. M13(2017). Next base: position 964,271 of record NZ_KZ268500.1, read on the forward strand.
CTTCAAAGGTATGAATTTGGTAGTAAAATTCAATAGCAGCCATATGGTACAATAACATACCAATTGAATTTGCGTCCTTATCATATAAATAATCAAGTTCTTCAATTGTTAAACTTTCCACTGCTTGCATTGTTGTATAGCGAGCGTAATTCATCATGGAAACAAGATTTGAAAATTCAGGCTGTAACCCATCTATCTTATCAATTACAAAATTCAATTTAAATTCCCCCTCTTAAACGATGACTCCAGAGAAAGAATTCTATGTGCAATGAAAAACTCCTTTAAAAAAGGTCGTGATTTCAACAAGGAATAACAATTAGTTCTCGATTTGATTTTGTAATAACTTCATATCCATCTTTTGTAATGACGATATCGTCTTCAATTCTACAACCGCCCCAGTTCGGAATGTAAATACCAGGTTCAACGGTAACAACCATACCTTCTTCTAAAGTAGCCGTACTTTCTTGAGATAAGCGAAGAGGTTCATGTATTTCTAACCCAAGACCATGACCAGTAGAGTGTCCAAAATATTGACCATATCCACAATCTGTAATGTATTTTCTTGTTACATCATCGATACTTTTCGCAGTTTCTCCAGGCTTAATCGCTTCAGTCCCACGTTTTAACGCTTCTCGTACAACATTGTATATTTTTTTGAATTCTTCCGATGGTTCCCCTATTGCTACAGTACGTGTTATATCGGAACAATATCCGTCGTAAAGTGCACCGAAGTCTAATGTAACGATATCCCCTCGTTCAATTATTTTATTTGATGCAACTCCATGGGGAAGTGAAGAACGAACGCCTGAGGCTACAATGATTTGGAATGAAGAAGATGTAGCCCCTTTTTTTCGCATGAAAAATTCTAATTCATCTCGAACGTCAATCTCGCTTATTCCAGGCTTTAGAAATGTAACAATATGGTGAAATGCTTGATCAGCGATCGTAGCTGCGATTTTCATTGTTTCTATTTCAGATGTGTCTTTAATAAGGCGAATATTTTCAATGATCTCACACACTGGAACCATTTTTGTATGTATATATTTTTGTAGTTTCTTAAATTGTTGCAAAGTCATATTATTGTCTTCTATACCAAGTTTTTGAATGTTTAATTTTGATACTTGTTTTGCAACTTCTTCTTCTAAATTTCCTTTATGCATAATAATTTCTGCTGCTTTTATTTCCTTTTTTGCTTGATCTACGTAACGGAAATCGGTAATAAAAATAGCTTTATGTGCAGAAATTAAGACAACGCCTGCGCTACCTGTAAAGCTTGTTGCGTATTGACGGTTTTCTTTCTTTGTAATAAGTAACCCGTCGATTCCGTAATTATGTAGTTGTTTTTGGATGTTAGTTATTCTTATATTCATTTTAATTCCTCCTTTTTACATTAATAAAGCAAGAATTGTGCCAATATATTTATTTAGAATAAAAGAGAAGAGGGTAGCTGTGTGTCAAAAAAACTAGACGGATGTAAAATAAATATATATATAATTTTTACAGTAAGTTTTTATGTGAATGAACAATAATGTAAACTTGCAAACAAAATCTTTTTAATTTAAATATTATATTTTTTGTATAAATAAATTAAAAAATTGGTATAATAAGGGATTGTTACGTTTTTTTGTAGGTAAAGAGATGTAACGAAAAAATTGGGTTAAGGAATGTGAATGTATGAAGAAATTAAGTAAAGTAATGTCATTTTGTTTGGCCGCTAGTATGCTTGTTATAACGGGGTGTGAAACAAGTGAAAACAAAGTTCAAGTGAATAAAATGATTGAACAGCTTGATGAAGCGCCAGAAGTGACAGAAAAAGAAGCAAAAAAGATTGTAAGAAAGAGTGTAGATGGAATAGCAAACGCGTTTAGTGAGATGGAAAAAGAAAATGGATGGAGCCGAAATAATCCTGGGGATTTAGAGACAGTTAAAAAAGGAGTTAAGGGATTAGTTTCAAAAAAGTTTGTAGAGAATCAGCTTCCTGAATTGCTTAATAACTTTAATAGATCGAGAGAGACTGATATGTTACCATTCCCAAATTATTTTCAATCTGAAATAAGATTTTCTTCTTCACAAGATAAAGAAAATTTAACGGTACATACATTAAGTTTAGAAGATGAAATAGGTCATGCGGCCCAAGAATGGGAATTTCATTTGGTGTATAAAGAAGGGGAATGGTTAATGGATAAATGGTCATTCGTTTTTCCTGAAGATTTAAAACTTACAAAAGAAGAAGCAAATAGAATTTTACAAATGCCAGACGATAAGAATGTGTCATTTGTAAGTGAAGAAAATAGTGGCGATAAGAAATATATATTCAAAGATAGTAACGGATTAATTACTGTAAATGCGAAAACATCTCTTATTTCATACAATGTAGATGAAAATAGGTATGAAAAAGTAACGAAAGAAAGAAATATTCAAGAAACAGAACAAGTACAGAGAAAGGATTCCAGTGCGTATACAGGCTCAAAAGACGAGAAACAATCGCAAAAAGAATCTTCTTCAAAGATAGATAGAGCAAATGTTTTAAGCGAATTAGCTGCTATAGATAAACAAGAAAAACATACGAATGCTATGTCAACCAATGATATAGTAAATGAAATAGAAGGAAATTATGAACTGTGGGATAATAAACTAAATGAAATTTACAGTACATTAAAAAGTATGATGTCAGCTGATGCGTTCCAGTCGTTAAAAACGAAACAAATTGCGTGGGTTAAAGAAAAAGAAAGTAAAGTTAAAGCAATTGGTACTGATACAAATAACGGAACGATGAGGCGTATCGAAGCCTCAGAAGAGAAATATAAGATGACAAAAGCAAGGTGTTATGAATTAGTAAATGGGTATATGAATTAGTGTGAATGAATATAAAAAATGCGTTGCTTATAAGCAACGCATTTTTTTATTTACGCTTTTAATTTCATTACAATATCAGCATCTGGTGTTACATATACGGTTTGCTGATTGTCGTACGTAACAAAACCAAGTTTTGCACCACTCGGTTTTTTGACATGGCGTATTTTGGTGAAATCAACAGGTACAGAGCTAGACTCTTTCGCTTTACTGTAATAGGCAGCAATTTTGGCAGCTTCTAGCAAAGTTTCTTCAGCAGGCTCTAAAGAACGAATGACAACGTGAGAGCCAGGTATGTCTTTCGTATGTAACCAAATTTCATCACGGCGGGCAAACTTCGTTGTTAAATAATCATTTTGTTTATTGTTTTTACCAACGAAAATCTCTGTGCCATCACTTGCTACATATTTATCTAATACTGGTTTAGTAGGCTTTTTCTTTGCGTTTTTCGTTTTACGATTGCGCACATAACCTTCTTCAGCTAATTCCTCACGAATTTCTTCAATATCTTTTGAAGAAGCAGCTTCCATTTGTTGAAGTAAGCTATCAAAATAAAGAATTTCTTCATTTGTTTTTTCGATTTGTTCTTCTACAACAACAACTGAATTTTTTGCTTTTTGATACTTTTGGAAATAGCGTTGTGCATTTTCAGATGGTGTTTTTAAAGGATCTAATGTGATTTTTACAGTTCCACCATTCTCATCGTAATAATTAACGACCTCAATATCTTTATCGCCCTTTTTTAAAGCGTACATATTGGCTGTAAGTAGCTCTCCAAATAGTTGATATTTATCTGCTTTTCCGGCATCTTGCAGTGTTTTTTCGAGTTTAATGAGTTTTTTCTCGTTTTTGTTTTTTTCGTTTTGCATAAAGCGTTCTAAATCATGAGCTTGTTGTTTTACACGATCACGTTCTGCTTTGCCAAAGAAGAAACGATCTAACAATTCGCTCACTGATGAGAATGTTTTTTCTTCTCCTTGCAAGTGTGTAAGAGGGAAAAGATAAAAGAATTCTTTTCCATTTGCAGTAATCATTGTAGGTGTATATGCATGAGATAGTAATGGTGTTTGTATAGAGAAAAATGCTTCTGATAATGCTTTCTCGTTTACCATACCGGCTTTCTTTACTATTTCTTTTGCAAATAATGGGGATATTCCCATGAAAGCACCGACGAGTTGTTTATCCATATTTCCAGATAGAAAGTCTAGCGGTCTAATAAAATCATCTGCGGTTTCAATTTGCAGAGGATTGATTTTATGTTGGGCTGGTGGCGCGACGTACTCAGCACCAGCATATACAGTTCGGTGACGGTTTACGGCTAATGAAACGTGTTTTAAGCTATCTAAAATCACGTTTGTTTTCGTATCTAATAAGATAATGTTACTATGTCGTCCCATTATTTCAATTACTAATGTTTTTAATGATTCGTCTCCGATTTCATTACGACTGCGAACTGTAATTTGAATAATGCGTTCTAAGTCGATTTGTTCAATTTTTTCAATAAATCCACCTTCTAAATGTTTGCGAAGAAGCATACAGAACATCGGCGGTATTGCTGGCGAATCGTAGTTTTGATTCGTTAAGTGCATACGCGCATATGTAGGATGAGATGAAAGAATTAGTTTTTGGTTCTTTCCATTCGCTCGAATATGTAATAAAATCTCGTATTTTGAAGGTTGATATATTTTGGAAATTCTTCCTGTGTAAAGAGAATTTTCAATTTCATGTGTAATCGCTCTTGTAAATAATCCATCGAATGCCATAAATGAACACTCCTTTCTAACTAAATGTTAATTATAGCATTTTTTTGGACGAGGCTGAATAAGCTTTCAATAGAGTATGTCTGGAATCAGGAGGTCGATAGCAGGATGAACTGGTATGGAATGCGAGCACATGAAGTGGAAGAAAGAACGAATACGAATGTAAAGGTTGGACTTACAGAGAAAGAAGCAGAAGGGCGAGTAAAGAAATTTGGTACTAATGAATTAGAAGAAGCAAAAAGGCCTTCTGCACTAATGGTATTTTTAGCACAGTTTAAAGATTTCATGGTACTCGTTTTGTTTGGAGCAACAATTGTTTCTGCGTTTTTAGGTGAATACATTGATTCTATTGCTATTGTTGCCATTGTTATTATCAATGGTATTCTCGGCTTTTTTCAAGAAAGAAAAGCTGAAAAATCATTGGAAGCTTTAAAGGAACTAGCCGCTCCGCAAGTTACTGTAATGCGGAATGGAAAGTGGGTAAAAGCACCATCTAAAGCACTTGTTTTAGGGGATATTATTAAGTTTTCCAGTGGTGATCGTATTGGGGCTGATGTGCGTCTTGTTGAGGCATCAAGTTTATATATTGAAGAGTCTGCTTTGACAGGGGAGTCCGTACCTGTACAAAAGAAGGTAGAAGCATTGCAAGGGCAAGATGTTGCAATTGGGGATCAAAAAAATATGGCTTTTATGGGGACAATGATTACGCGAGGATCTGGTACAGGAGTTGTTGTAGCAACTGGTATGAATACAGCGATGGGGCAAATTGCAAATATGTTGCAAAATGCAGAGCAAATGGAAACGCCACTGCAAAGAAGGTTAGAACAGCTCGGAAAAATATTAATTATTGTAGCTCTTATTTTGACAGCGCTCGTTGTATTGGCTGGTGTGTATCAAGGGAATGAAGTATATCATATGTTTTTAGCTGGCGTATCGCTAGCTGTTGCGGCTATTCCAGAAGGATTGCCAGCAATTGTTACAGTAGCTTTATCACTTGGTGTACAGCGTATGATAAAAAAGAGAGCAATTGTAAGGAAGTTACCGGCCGTAGAAACGTTAGGCTGCGCTTCTGTTATATGCTCTGATAAAACGGGAACAATGACGCAAAACAAAATGATGGTAACACATATGTGGTCAGGCGGAGAATTGTGGAAAGTGACAGGGCAAGGATATGAACCTAATGGCTCTTTTATGAAAGGTGAAAAAGAAGTGAATCCAGCTAAGACAAAATCACTTTATCAGCTACTTACATTTGGTTCACTATGTAACAATGCAAATATTATTCAAAAGAAAAAGGCGTACGTATTAGATGGAGATCCAACAGAGGGAGCGCTTGTAGCTGCAGCAATGAAAGCTGGGATAACACGTGAGGCGTTGAAAGGGAAATTTGAAATTATTCGTGAATTTCCCTTTGATTCAACTCGAAAAATGATGAGTGTTATTGTACGAGATCGAGAGGGGAAAAAGTTTATTGTTACGAAAGGAGCACCTGATGTTCTTTTGCAAATGAGTCAAACAATCTTATGGGGGGATAAGCAGCAGCCGTTAAGTGAGCTATATAGAAAAGAAGTACAGGCGGCTATTCATAGCTTAGGTAGTCAAGCGCTTCGAACAATTGCAGTTGCGTTTAAGCCTTTAAAAGTCACGGATTCTATTGAACATGAAAGAGACGTTGAAAAAGATTTTATGTTGGTTGGGATACAAGGTATGATTGACCCGCCAAGGCCAGAAGTGGCGCAGGCGGTAAAAGAGTGTAAAGAAGCTGGTATTCGAACAGTAATGATTACAGGTGATCATAAAGTGACAGCAATGGCGATTGCTGAACAATTAGGAGTTTTACCACCAGATGGACGCGTTGTTGAAGGCGTAGAACTCGCGAATATGGATGTGGAGGAATTAGAAAATGTTGTAGAAGATACGTATGTATTCGCTCGTGTATCACCTGAACATAAATTAAAAATTGTTAAGGCACTGCAAAATCAAGGACATATAGTAGCGATGACAGGTGATGGAGTGAACGATGCTCCAGCGATAAAAACAGCGGATATTGGGATAGCGATGGGAATTACAGGGACAGATGTTGCGAAAGAAGCCTCTTCACTTGTTTTACTAGACGATAATTTTGCTACAATTAAATCAGCAATTAAAGAAGGAAGAAATATATATGAGAACATACGTAAGTTCATTCGCTACTTATTGGCGTCAAATGTTGGAGAAATTTTAGTTATGTTATTTGCGATGTTACTTGCATTACCACTGCCGATGGTTCCTATTCAAATTTTATGGGTGAACTTAGTTACTGATGGTTTACCAGCGATGGCATTAGGTTTGGATAAGGCTGAAGGAGATGTGATGAAGAGAACACCGCGCCACCCGAAAGAAGGGGTATTTGCTAGAGGGCTTGCGTGGAAAATAATAAGTCGAGGTTTTTTAATTGGGGCAGTGACGTTAGTAGCGTTCATTATTGCGTATAACCAACATCCAAATGAACTGAAATATGCACAAACTGTAGCGTTTGCGACGTTGGTACTTGCTCAGCTTATTCATGTATTTGATTGTCGCAGTGAGCATTCTGTCTTTCACCGTAATCCATTTGGGAACGTGTATTTAGTAGGGGCGGTTATTATTTCGTTACTACTCATGCTAGTGGTTATATATTATCCACCGTTACAACCGATCTTTAGCACAATGCCGATACAAGCAAGAGATTGGTTATTAATTGGAGGTTTGTCATCAATTCCGACTTTCTTACTAGTAGGCTCTTTATTAACAGGGAAAAAGGCTAAGAAGAAAAAGTCGATGTTATATAAGAAGGGATTAAACTTGAAATAGTCAATGTTATGAAAATGTGATATAATTTACAGAAGGTAGTAGAGCCTTGTCTCTATTACCTTTTTCATTGAGTTATTTTATGGCTTGGATGTGATAAAAATGATTTCTAGTATGACAGGGTTTGGAAGATCGAAAGTAGAAAGTGATACTTTTCAAATTACAGTAGAAATGAAATCGGTGAACCACCGTTTTTTAGAGATGAGTATTCGACTTCCTAAGCAAATGATGGTATTTGAGGACAAAATTCGTAAAATAATTGCACAGCAAGTTCGACGTGGACGCATTGAAGTGTCTATTAGTATAGCGGGTGAAGGACTTGTTGAAAGAAAATTAAGTGTGAATTGGTCACTTCTTGAGCAGTACCAATCGATGATGGAAGATATAAAAGGGAAATTTCAATTACAAGATTCTATTACACTTCAGCAATTAATGGCAATGCCAGAAGTAACAGCAATTGAAGAAATAGAAAATGTAAATGAACATTTTGAGAACAGTTTATATGAGGCTGTTCGTCAAGCTGCTCATATGTTGAAAACGATGAGAGATGGCGAAGGAGAACGATTACATAAAGATATAGCGTATCGTTTACAAGAGATTAGCAATTGTGTAAATGCAATTATTCCACATGCACCAATTGTTACACAAAAATATCGTGAACGATTAGAAAATCGCTTAAAAGAATTACATAATCAAGATCTAGATGAACAAAGATTGCTAACAGAAGTCGCAATCTTTGCAGAGCGTTGTGATATTCATGAAGAGTTAGTTCGTTTGCAAAGTCATTTAGAGCAATTTCGTGAAACACTGCAGATTGAAGAGCCTGTTGGAAGGAAAATGGATTTCATCGTGCAAGAGATGCATAGAGAAATTAATACGATTGGTTCTAAGGCAAATGACTTAACAATTTCAAAATATGTTGTAGAAATGAAAAATAACCTTGAAAAAATTCGTGAACAAGTACAAAATATTGAGTAGCTTTCAAAAAATATGTAAAGTTATACGTGGTGGAGAAATCGGATAGACTTACTAGGAGGCGCAAACTATGGCCATGCGGTTTTTAAATATTGGATACGGAAATATTGTATCTGCTCATCGAATTATTGCTATTGTAAGTCCGGAGTCAGCTCCTATTAAACGAACAGTACAGGAAGCACGCGAACATAATGCTTTGCTTGATGCTACGTATGGGAGAAAAACAAGGGCGGTTATTGTTATGGATGATGGGCATGTTGTATTAAGTCCAATTCAACCAGAGACGATTGCACATCGTTTGAATAATAAAGAAGATTTAAGTGAGGAAGGGTAGGTTTTACATATTTATGAGAAGTAGAAGAGGATTGCTCATCGTTCTTTCAGGGCCTTCTGGGGTTGGAAAAGGGACGGTTCGTAAAGAGCTGTTTAGCCATGAGGATACACGTTTTCAGTACTCTATTTCAGTAACGACACGTAAGCCGCGTGAAGGTGAAGTAGATGGTGTGGATTATTTCTTTAAAGAAAGAGAAGAATTCGAGGAAATGATTCGTAATGAAAAATTACTTGAGTGGGCTGAGTTCGTAGGTAATTATTACGGAACACCGATTGACTATGTTGAAAAAACATTACAAGAAGGAAAAGATGTATTCTTAGAAATTGAAGTGCAAGGAGCAATTCAAGTTAAGAAAGCTTTCCCAGAAGGTGTATTTATTTTCTTAGCACCTCCAAGTTTATCTGAACTAAAGAGCCGTATTGTCGGACGTGGTACAGAGACTGAAGATGTTATTGAAAATCGTTTAACTGTAGCGAAAGAAGAAATCGAGATGATGGACGCTTACGACTATGTAGTAGAAAACGATCAAGTTGAATTAGCTTGTGATAGAATTAAAGCCATTGTGGTTGGCGAACATTGCCGCCGCGAAAGGGTAGCAAAATATTATAAAGAAATGACGGAGGGTCTATAATTATGTTAAATCCATCAATTGACTCATTACTACAAAAAATCGATTCTAAGTACACATTAGTAACAGTAGCTGCAAAACGCGCACGTGAAATGCAACTTGCTAATAACTGTGTTGTAGAAAAACCTGTTTCTCATAAATGTGTAGGTAAAGCATTAGAAGAAATCGATGCAGAAGCATTAAGCTACGTACCAAGTGAAGATAAAGTAGCTGAATAAGCCTTTGCCTTCGACAAAATAAAACATAGACTTTATAATTTTCTATGTAACGGTAACAACCTATTTACAAGTAGGTTGTTATTTTTTTACGAAAGGAATGAAATATTGGTACTGACGAGCTGAGAATTCTATTTCAGTATTATAAGTTTGAAAAAGAAAGAGGACGAGTCATATGCTAAAAGGGAAAAAGATACTTCTATGTGTAACAGGAGGCATTGCGGTTTTTAAAGCAGCTGCGTTAACAAGTAAATTGACACAATCTGGCGCGATTGTAAAAGTAATGATGAGTGAGTCGGCAATGAAGTTTGTTACGCCTCTTACATTCCAAGCGCTTTCTCGCCATGATGTATATACGGATACATTTGATGAGAAAGACTCAGCTGTTATCGCTCATATTGATTTAGCAGATTGGGCGGATGTTGTACTTGTCGCACCTGCTACTGCCAATTGTATTGGAAAGTTAGCTAGTGGTATTGCAGATGATATGATTACAACTACTTTGTTAGCTACTACAGCTCCGGTATGGATTGCGCCTGCTATGAATGTGCATATGTATGAAAATAAAATTGTTCAAAAAAATATGATGACATTGAAAACGCTAGGATATACATTTATTGAGCCTGGGGAAGGCTTTTTAGCATGTGGATATGTAGCGAAGGGACGACTAGAAGAACCTGAAGCAATTATTGCACGTTTAGAGGAAGCTTTCTCAGAACACAAACCATTGCAGGGAAAAAGAATATTAATAACTGCTGGCCCGACACGTGAAAAGGTTGATCCAGTTCGCTTTATGACGAATTTTTCTTCTGGAAAAATGGGGTATGCGATTGCGGAAGTGGCAGCGAATTTAGGCGCTGATGTTATACTCATTTCAGGACCGACAGCATTAAATCCACCGTTACATGTAACGACAGTGCAAGTGGAATCTGCACAAGATATGTTAGAAGCAGTTCTTCAACATTATCAAAACGTAGACGTTGTCATTAAAACAGCAGCAGTTGCAGATTATCGGCCGAAATATGTTCATGATAATAAAATGAAAAAGCAAAATGGTGATGCTGTCATTGAACTCGAAAGAACGGTGGATATTTTAAAAACGTTAGGTCAGAAAAAGAATAAACAGTTACTTATCGGTTTTGCTGCTGAAACGACAAATGTAGAGGAATATGCAACGAAAAAATTACGTGAGAAGAATGCAGATATGATTGTCGCGAATGATGTAAAAGCACAAGGAGCAGGATTTGGCACGGATACGAATATTGTAACAATGTATAGAAAAGATGGAAAAGTTATTGAGTTGCCACTTTTAATGAAAAAAGAGGTAGCTCGTGAAATATTGAAGCAAATTGAAATGATGTTAGAAGATGATCGTTTATGAAATTTGCAAGTGTAATTGTTGATGTACCTGCCCGTCAGACAGATCGACCATTTGATTACATTATCCCTAAAAAATGGGAAGATATTGTACAGACAGGAATGCGTGTAGTAGTTCCGTTTGGGCCAAGGAAATTGCAAGGTTTTATTATTGGGATTAAAGATTCGGTGGATGTAGAAAGTAAGAAGTTAAAGACAATCCATGAAATATTAGATGTAACACCGGTTTTAAATGATGAATTATTAAAGCTTGGATATTGGCTTACAAGTGAAACGTTATGCTACATGATTTCAGCTTTTCAAGTGATGCTTCCAACTGCGATAAAAGCAACATATAAAAAACGTCTACAACTTTGTAAACAGGCAGAACTAGCACCTGAAATACTATATTTATTTCAGGATAAAGAAGCAATTGATTTTGAAGTAATCGAGCAACAGCCACATTTATACCGGACTATTCAACAAGAAATTAAAAATGGTACGGTTGAAGTCGTTTATCAAGTGAAAGATAAGGTACAAAAGAAGAAGCAAAGAGTCGTACAACCGGAGTTGCCAGAAGATAAATTAGAATTAGCAGCATTTGAACTAAAAAGTAAAAAACAACAAGATGTACTTTATTATTTTGTGGAAAATTATAAAAGTGCACCGTTGAAAGTAATTACAGAAGAGTTACAAATAACAGATGCTCCAATAAAAGCACTTGTTAAAAAGGGATTCATTTCAGAAAAGTATGTGGAAGTATACCGAAATCCGTATGACGATGATGATTTTGAACAAACGAAACCATTTCCACTTACGGAGGAACAAAAACAAGTTATTACACCGATTTTATCATCAATTACAAATGAAACTTATAATCCATTTTTACTATATGGTGTTACAGGAAGTGGAAAGACAGAAGTATATTTACAATCTATAGCAGCAGTGCTAGAGAAAGGAAAAGAAGCTATCGTTCTTGTTCCTGAAATTGCACTAACGCCCCAAATGGTGGATCGTTTTAAAGGTAGGTTTGGCTCGCAAGTTGCAGTTCTTCATAGTGCGTTGTCTGTTGGAGAAAAGTATGACGAGTGGCGTAAGATTTTAAGAAAAGAAGTGAAAGTTGTAGTTGGTGCGCGTTCAGCTGTTTTTGCGCCTTTTGAGAATTTAGGGATTATTATTATTGATGAAGAGCATGAATCAAGCTACAAACAAGAAGATAATCCGAGGTATCATGCAAGAGATGTAGCTGTCTGGAGAGGGCAATATCATAAATGTCCTATCGTTCTCGGTAGTGCGACACCAACACTTGAATCGTTTGCAAGGGCGAAAAAGGGTGTTTATGAACTATTAACAATGGAAAAACGTATGAATGAACAAGCTTTACCAACGGTAGAGATTGTTGACATGCGAGAAGAACTTCGTGACGGGAATCGATCAATGTTTTCTAAGGCGCTGCATGAAAAAATAGCAGATCGATTAGAAAAGAAAGAACAAATGGTACTCTTTTTAAATAGAAGAGGTCATTCAACATTTGTAATGTGCCGTGATTGTGGATATGTTGTCCAATGTCCGCATTGTGATATTTCATTGACATATCATAAAATGAATCATCGTTTAAAATGTCATTACTGTAGTTACGAAGAGAATATGCCAACTGAGTGTCCAGCTTGTCAAAGTACATACATTCGTTTCTTTGGTACAGGTACACAAAAGGTAGAAGAAGAAATTACAAAACTATTTCCAGAGGCACGAGTCATTCGAATGGATGTAGATACGACAAGTCGAAAAGGAATGCATGAAAAATTATTAAAGGCGTTCGGGGAAGAAAAAGCAGATATATTACTCGGAACACAAATGATTGCTAAAGGATTAGATTTTCCGAAAGTAACGCTCGTTGGGGTTTTAACTGCAGATACGATGCTTCACTTACCTGATTTTCGGGCGAGTGAAAAGACATACCAGTTATTGACTCAAGTAAGTGGACGAGCGGGTAGACATGAATTGCCAGGGGAAGTTGTGATTCAAACGTATACGCCAGAACATTACAGTATAGAGTTAGCGAAGAACCAACAATATGATGTGTTTTTTGATCAAGAAATGCAAATGAGACGAACAAGACAATATCCCCCATATTACTATGTTGTACTCGTAACTGTATCTCATCCTGAATTATTAAAAGCGGTACAAGTGACGGAAAAAATTGCCTCGTATTTACGAACGCATTGCTCACAGCAAACAATGGTGCTAGGACCAGTTGCTCCAGCAATTCCAAGGATAAAAGATAGATATCGTTATCAATGCATGATAAAATACAAACGGGAACCAAACTTAAAGAACGTGCTCAAAATGGTAAATGAACATTATCAAGCAGAAATGCAAAAAGAGCTACAAATCTCAATTGATTTTAATCCAACAATGTTAATGTAGCGGAGGGAAATATGGCAGTTTTAGAAATAGTAAAGCATCCAAATGAAGTGTTAGAAACACCATGCGAAAGAGTAATTAACTTTGATAAAAAGTTAGTGAAATTGTTGAAAGATATGCATGAAACAATGTTAATTGCGGACGGAGTCGGTTTAGCTGCGCCTCAAGTAGGTGTAAGCTTGCAAGTAGCGATTGTTGATGTCGATGATGATACTGGGAAAATCGAGTTAATCAATCCATCAATATTAGAAAAACGTGGTGAACAAGTAGGTCCCGAAGGCTGTTTAAGCTTCCCGGGACTTTATGGTGAAGTAGAACGTGCCGATTATATTAAAGTAAGAGCGCAAAATCGCCGTGGGAAAGTATTCTTATTAGAAGCGGAAGGATTTTTAGCGCGTGCAATTCAACATGAAATCGATCATTTACACGGTGTTTTATTTACATCGAAAGTGACAAGATATTATGAAGAAAACGAACTAGAATAGGTGTTAAAAGGAGCGGTTTTTAAATGATAAAAGTAGTATTTATGGGAACACCGGACTTTTCAGTGCCGGTGCTTCGTCGTCTTATTGAAGATGGCTATGAGGTAGTAGGTGTTGTGACGCAACCTGATCGTCCAGTAGGTAGAAAAAAAGTATTAACCCCTACACCTGTTAAAGTTGAAGCGGAAAAACATGGTATCCCTGTGTTACAGCCGTTAAAAATTCGTGAAAAAGATGAATATGAAAAAGTATTGGCGTTAGAGCCAGATTTAATTGTAACAGCTGCATTTGGTCAGATTGTACCAAATGAAATTTTAGAAGCACCGAAGTATGGATGTATTAATGTCCACGCTTCTTTACTTCCTGAACTTCGTGGTGGTGCACCAATTCATTATGCAATTATGGAAGGTAAAGAAAAAACAGGTATTACAATTATGTATATGGTAGAAAAATTGGATGCTGGTGATATCTTAACGCAAGTGGAAGTGGAAATTGAAGAGCGTGAAACGACAGGCTCATTATTTGATAAATTAAGTGAAGCAGGAGCACACCTTCTATCTAAAACAGTGCCTTTATTAATTCAAGGTAAGTTAGAACCGATTAAACAAAACGAAGAAGAAGTAACGTTTGCGTACAATATAAAACGTGAGCAAGAGAAAATTGATTGGACAAAAACAGGTGAAGAAGTATACAATCACATTCGCGGATTGAATCCATGGCCAGTTGCTTATACAACTTTAGCAGGACAAGTTGTTAAAGTATGGTGGGGAGAAAAAGTACCTGTAACGAAATCAGCTGAAGCAGGTACGATTGTTGCAATCGAAGAAGATGGTTTTGTTGTAGCAACAGGTAATGAAACAGGTGTTAAAATTACCGAATTGCAACCTTCTGGTAAAAAGCGTATGAGTTGTTCACAATTTTTACGTGGAACAAAACCTGAAATTGGAACGAAGTTAGGAGAAAATGCATGAGACAAAATGTTCGTGAATTAGCTCTTGATGGTTTAATTCAAGTAGAAAAAAGTGGTGCATACAGTAACTTACTTTTAAATAATCTAATTGAAAAGAGTACAATTGATAGAAAAGATATTGGTTTATTAACTGAAATTGTATATGGAACGATTCAACGTCGTGACACATTAGATTATTATTTACAGCCTTTTTTAAAAAAGAAGGTTGAGGCGTGGGTAAGAGTATTGCTTCGCTTATCTTTATATCAAATGATTTATTTAGACCGAGTGCCAGAAAGAGCGGCTATTCATGAAGCGGTTGAGATTGCAAAGCGTCGCGGGCATAAGGGGATTGCTGGTATGGTGAACGGTGTATTACGTTCGATTCAGAGAGAAGGTGTACCTTCTGTAGATGAAATCAAGGATCCAGTAGAACGTCTTGCAATTACAACAAGTCATCCAGTTTGGCTTGTCCAAGAGTGGACTTCAGAATATGGTTTAGAAACTGCAGAAAAAATGTGCGAAGTAAACATGTTACCACCTGTACCAACAGCACGTGTGAATGTTGATAAGGTAACGGTAGAAGAAGCGATTGAGTTGTTGGCAAGTGAAGGTATAGAAGCAAAACGTGGTGACTTGTCAGATGATGCAATTCAGATTGAAAGAGGTAATGTAGCACATACAGAAGCATTTAAAAAAGGATTTCTTTCTATTCAAGATGAAAGTTCTATGCTTGTAGCACGTGCTTTAGAACCGAATACGGGAGATGCAGTTCTTGATAGTTGTGCTGCTCCAGGCGGAAAAACAACGCATATCGCCGAACGATTAAAGGGAACTGGTAAGGTCATGTCCCTTGATTTACATGCACACAAAGTACGTTTAATTAAACAGCAAGCAGAGCGACTGGGTCTAGAAAATGTCGAAACTAAAGCGCTAGATGCTAGAAAAGTGCAAGAGCACTTTGCAAATGAAACGTTTGATAAAATATTGGTAGATGCACCGTGTTCTGGATTTGGTGTAATTAGACGTAAACCTGATATTAAGTTAGGAAAAGATAAAGGCGATAGTGAAAGATTATCGACGATTCAAATTGCAATACTAGAAAAAATAGCACCATTATTAAAGCAAGGCGGTCGTCTTGTTTATAGTACGTGCACAATTGAGAAAATAGAAAATGAACAAGTAATAGAGAAGTTTTTACAAGAACATCCTGAATTTGAATGGGATACTACGCTAAAAGAGCGTATGCCAGAAAAATTAACTCCGTATATTGATGAAGGTCAAGTACAAATTTTGCCGCATTATTTTGCAACGGATGGCTTTTATATTGCTTGTTTAAGGAAGAAGGTGTAGCATCATGGAAACGACTGTAAGAAAACAAAAGAAAAATTTAGAAACGAAGAAACCATCAATTTACTCTTTACAACTTCATGAAATGCAAGATTGGTTAAAGGAACAAGGAGAACCGAAGTTCCGTGCTGGACAAATTTTTGACTGGTTATATAAAAAACGTGTAAAAAATTATGAGGATATGTCAAACCTTTCTAAAGGATTGCGTGATAAATTGTCGAATTCCTTTGATATTACTACTTTAAACACGTTAGTAAAACAAACGTCTTCGGATGGAACAATTAAATTCTTATTCCAATTATATGACGGATATTCTATTGAAACGGTATTAATGCGACACGAATATGGAAATTCCATTTGTGTAACAACGCAAGTTGGTTGTCGTATTGGGTGTACGTTCTGTGCTTCGACACTTGGTGGATTAAAGCGAAACCTAGAAGCTGGAGAAATTGTAGCGCAAGTAGTAGAAGTTCAGCGTGCGCTTGATGAAACAGAAGAACGTGTAAGTTCTCTTGTTGTTATGGGAATTGGAGAACCATTTGATAACTACGATAATTTAATGGGATTCTTACGCATCATTAACCATGAAAAAGGACTTCATATTGGTGCGAGACATATGACTGTTTCGACGAGTGGAATTATCCCGAAAATTTATAAGTTTGCTGAAGAAGATCTACAAATTAATTTTGCGATTTCATTGCATGCTCCAAACTCAGAATTACGTTCAAAATTAATGCCGATTAACCGTGCTTATAAATTACCAGATTTAATGGAAGCTATTAAATACTATGTAAATAGAACAGGGCGTCGTATTACTTTTGAATATGGATTATTTGGAGGAGAAAATGACCAAGTAGAGCATGCTGAAGAGCTTGCTGCGCTCTTAAAAGGTGTAAAATGTCATGTGAACTTGATTCCGGTAAACTACGTACCTGAACGTGATTATGTACGTACGCCACGTGAACAAATTTTCTTGTTCGAGAAAACGTTAAAAGATCGTGGAGTGAATGTAACGATTCGCCGTGAACAAGGTCATGATATTGATGCAGCCTGCGGTCAGTTGCGTGCGAAGGAGCGCAAAGAAGAGACGAGGTGACGAGATGAAAGCCGTATTTCTATCGGATAAAGGAAAAGTTCGTCAACATAATGAAGATAGTGCAGGAGTTTTTCACAATTTAGATGGAAATGTATTAGCGGTAGTAGCAGATGGAATGGGAGGTCATCGAGCTGGTGATGTAGCTAGCTCGATGGCCATTCAATTATTCCATGATTATTGGAAGCAAACACATAATATGAATGAGCCGAAAAAAGTAGAACAATGGTTACATACTAGTGTTGGGATTATTAATGAGCGTATATATGAATACGCTCAGCAAAATGCGGAATGTAATGGTATGGGAACAACGCTTATAATAGCTGTTTGTACACCAAGCTTTGTGACAATAGGGCATATAGGAGATAGTCGTTGCTATATGGTATCAGAAGGAGAAATGACTCTAGTAACGGAAGACCATTCACTTGTAAATGAGCTTGTGAAACATGGTGAAATTTCGAAGGAAGACGCAGAGTATCATCCGAAAAAGAATGTGTTATTAAGAGCATTAGGAACAGAAGAAAAAGTTGGGTTAGATGTTAAAACGTTGGTGATTGAGGAAGATGATCAATTACTTCTTTGCTCTGATGGGTTATCAAACAAAGTTTCTATTGATGATATGCGACAAATTTTACAGTTAAATGAACAGCTTGAAGGTAAAGGGCAGCAACTCATTCAATTGGCAAATGATCGCGGTGGAGAAGATAATATCACACTTGTTCTTATTGATTATGCGGGTTCGACAAACGAAAGTAGGTGAAGTGCAACGTGCTGATTGGAAAACGCTTAAATGACCGTTATAAGCTGCTGAAAATGATTGGTGGTGGCGGAATGGCCAATGTATATTTAGCTCATGATGATATACTTGGCCGAGATGTAGCGGTAAAAATATTAAGACTCGACTACTCAAATAACGAAGAGTTTATTAAACGTTTCCATCGAGAAGCGCAGTCTGTTACAACGTTGTCGCATCCAAATATTGTGAATATGTATGATGTCGGAGAAGAAGATGGTATATACTATCTTGTCATGGAATATGTACCAGGGCAAACATTGAAGCAATACATAATTGAGCGAGGGATGTTACCTATAGGAGAAGCTCTTGATATTATGGAGCAGTTAACATCCGCTATGGCACATGCCCATCATTTTGAAATTGTGCATCGTGATATAAAGCCGCACAATATTTTAATTCGAGCTGATGGAATAATAAAAGTAACAGATTTTGGAATTGCGACAGCTACAAGTGCGACAACAATTACACATACAAATTCAGTGCTCGGTTCAGTCCATTATTTATCACCAGAACAGGCACGTGGCGGGATAGCAAATAAACAATCAGATATCTATTCTCTGGGGATAGTTATGTTTGAATTGTTAACAGGAAGACAACCGTTTTCTGGCGAATCTGCTGTTGCTATAGCTTTAAAACATTTACAAAGTGAAATCCCATCACCAAAAAGATGGAATGAAAATATTCCGCAAAGTGTTGAAAATATTATATTAAAAGCAACTGCAAAAGATCCGTTCCATCGATATCAATCTGCCAATGCGATGAAGCGAGATATTGAAACTGCGCTATATCCAGAGAGGATAAATGAGCAACCATTTTACATACCAGAAGATATGGAAGCGACGAAAGCGATTCCGATTATTCAACAAGAACAATTATTTGAAAATGTAAGTGATGAAACAATTGTTTTAAAAGGGAGTAAGGTGGAAGAACCGGTAAGAGCAGAAGCAGCTAAGTTAGATAAGAAGAAAAAACGGAGTAACAAGTGGCTTAAAGTTTTAATTTCAACATTTTTATTTTTAGCAATAGGAATAACATTAGCGCTTACGGTTATTCCAGGATTATTTATTCCGAAAGATGTGAAAGTTCCTGATGTGGCTGGTATGAAATACACGACAGCTGTAAATACATTAGTAGAAAAGGGCTTTGAGGTGACGGAGCCTAATATTGTATATACAGATGATGTTGAAGTTGGGGATGTAATAAAAACGGACCCTGTAGCAGGAAGAGTCGTAAAAGAAAACGCTAAAATTACTATCTATCAATCAGGTGGAAAAAAGAAAAGTAAGATGGCGAATTTCACAGGGCAAAACTTTGAGAGTGTAAAAGCTGAGTTAGAAGAAAAATATAAACAAGTTACAGTAAATTATATTGAAAATGATAAGCCGAAAGGTGAAATTGTAGAGCAAATTCCGACGCCTGATCAAATGGTTATAGAAGCGGAGCAAGAACTGAAAATCTGGGTAAGTAAAGGTCCTTATCAAATTAGACCAGGTGACTTTTCGGGGTGGACTGAAAATAGTGTAACTGGTTATTTGAATGAGAGAAAACTAACGTCAGATATAAAACGAGAGTATTCAGATACAGTCGAAAAAGGACTTGTAATTTCGCAATTTCCAAAACCAGGTACACCATTAAAAGAGGGAGATAAAGTAACTATTATTATCTCTGATGGTCAAAAACCTAAAGTGACTAAAACGGTAAAAGTGGACAATATCTCTATCCTATATGAGCCTGCTGTAACAGGTGAAAAAAAACCGCAAACAATAGAAATTTATAAAGAAGACATGCAGCAAAAAATGGATAGACCGGTTGAAACGAGAACAATTACTGAATCAGCGACTATTTCTTTAGAATTTGTAATTCAAGAAGGTTCAAAGGGACACTATAAAATTGTACGAGATGGAATAACGATTATTGATAAAGAAGTACCATATCCAACTCAATAATAGTGAAAGTCTACTTATTATTATTATTATTATTATTATTATTATTGCCTGTTATGCTGTCTACAAAGTGGACGGTATAGCAGGCAAAAATATATGATTCAAAAAGCTAGTAAAGTGATGCAGCTGTAAATATTTTTTTGCATTTAATGGGAAATTTAATGTATATTAGCGAAAGTATATATGGTAGGTTTTGAAATCTTTATTTGGAAAAATTAAATCCATTCATTTTTAAATTCAGCATCACCTTATACAAAAAAAGGAGAATTCTATGCCAGAAGGAAAAATTATAAAAGCTTTAAGTGGGTTTTATTACGTGCAGCATGAAGAAGGGGTTACGCAATGTCGTGGGCGAGGTGTATTTAGAAAAAATAAAATTACACCACTTGTAGGAGACCAAGTTGTTTTTCAGGCAGATAATCCAACTGAAGGTTATGTGCTTGAAGTGTTTGATCGGAAAAATGAACTTGTTAGACCTCCTATTGCTAATGTCGATCAAGCGATCCTTGTGTTCTCTGCAGTAGAACCAGATTTTAACCCTGGACTGTTAGATCGATTTTTAGTGCTGATTGAATATCATAACATTAAGCCAATTATTTGTATTAGCAAGATGGATTTAGTAGATGAAAAGATGAAAGCAACTGTTGAAGCTTATGCGAATGATTATCGTGAGATGGGTTATGATGTTTTATTTACTTCTATTAATACGTCAGAAAGTATTGATATATTAAAACCATACTTAGAAAATTGTGTTTCTGTCGTTGCGGGTCAATCTGGTGTCGGGAAATCTTCAATGCTTAATGTGCTACGTCCAGAATTAGAGCTGAAAACAAATGATATTTCCTCCCATTTAGGACGCGGGAAGCATACGACAAGACACGTAGAATTAATTGCAATTGGGAGTGGGCTAGTAGCAGATACACCGGGTTTTAGTTCACTAGATTTCATTGATATAGAAGTAGAAGATCTTACATATTGTTTTCCAGAGTTGAAAGAAGCGAGCCAATACTGTAAATTTAGAGGGTGTACACATCTTTCTGAACCGAAATGTGCGGTGAAAGCTGCGGTTGAAGAAGGGAAGATTACAGAATATCGCTATAAGAACTATAAACAATTCGTAGAAGAAATTAGAGAGAGAAAGCCGAGGTATTAGTTATGATTAAAATTGCACCATCGATTTTATCAGCAGATTTTTCAAAATTAGGGGAAGAGATTAAAGATGTAGAAAAGGGCGGAGCGGATTACATTCACGTTGACGTAATGGATGGACATTTCGTACCAAATATTACGATTGGACCGTTAATTGTAGAAGCAATCCGTCCGATTACATCATTACCATTAGATGTACATTTAATGATTGAAAATCCTGATAACTATATCCCGACTTTCGCACAAGCGGGAGCGGATATTATTACTGTTCACGTAGAGGCGTGTCCGCATCTACATCGTACAATTCAGTTAATTAAATCTCATGGCATTAAAGCAGGTGTTGTATTAAATCCACATACGCCAGTTTCAGTGATTGAGCATGTATTAGAAGATATAGATATGGTATTACTTATGACAGTAAACCCTGGATTTGGTGGACAGAAGTTTATCCATTCTGTATTACCGAAAATTAAACAAGTTGCAGACATGGTGAAAGAGCGCAATCTAGAAGTAGAAATTGAAGTTGATGGTGGTGTAAATGCTGAAACAGCAAGACTTTGTGTGGAAGCGGGAGCAAATGTACTTGTAGCTGGGTCAGCAGTATACAATCAAAAAGACCGCGGTGAAGCAATTCGCGTAATTCGTGGGTAGTGATGAACTTTTATCCTAGTAAGGTATTTATAGGATAGGGTAAAAATACGTAAAAAGGCAATCTACCGAATGGCAGATTGCCTTTTTACAATGGAAGGGGAAGAAAAAATGATTATTCATATTTTGGCAGGAGGACCTTCGGAATATTGCGCAGATTTTGCTCGATATGAGAATGAGGAAGTAGTATGGGCAGCGGTTGATAGGGGAGTATACCGTCTATTAAAGAAAGGGATTACACCGGCTGTTGCGTTTGGAGATTACGATTCAGTTACTGAAGAAGAATTAGTATGGATGGGACAGCAAACGAACGAATTACATATTGTTCCGCGAGAAAAAGATCAAACGGATTTAGAAATTGCAATCAACTGGGCATTAGAACAGAAGCCGGCACTAATTCGTATTTTTGGTGCTACCGGTGGAAGGCTTGATCACGGTTTGGCAAATATACAGATGCTTTTAAAAGGATTAGAAGTAGAGATAGAAATGTGTATTGTGGACAATAAAAATGAAATAACAGTTAAAAAAGTGGGTACACATATAATTGAAGAAAATAAAAATTTTCCTTATGTATCTTTTGTACCAGTTACTGAAATAGTGGAAGGGATTACATTGTTTGGTTTTAAGTACCCTCTTACTAATAAAACAATAGAGTGGGGATCAACACTTTGTATTAGTAACGAACTCGTTGAGGAAAAAGGTACTTTTTCATTTACTTCTGGCATATTAATGTTGATAAGAAGCACTGATTGAAGAAACAATTTTGCTCCTTACATCATATAGTGACCAAGTGGAGTAATGGGGATTAGGAGGGAAACCATGAGATTTTATACAATTAAGTTACCTAAATTTCTTGGTGGGATAGTTCGTGCAATGTTAAATACCTTTAAAAAAGATTAAAAAAAGCACCTATCACCGGTGCTTTTTCCATTGTTATAGTAAAAAAAGAGCCTATTGGCTCTTTTTTTTATTATTAAACACGTTCGATTTTGCCAGATTTTAATGCTCTAGCAGAAACGTAAACACGTTGAACTTTTCCGTCGATGCGTACGCGAACTTTTTGAAGGTTAGCGCCCCACTTACGTTTTGTAGCGTTCATTGCGTGAGAACGAGAGTTACCAGAACGAGCTTTTCTTCCAGTAATAGCACAAACACGAGCCATTTATATTTCCCTCCCTTGATACCTTACCATACGTAATTTTTCAATGTTAGTCTTTTATGCGATGCTAAAAACACTACTATAATTTAACACAACTAAAAAGAGAATGCAACACCGTAGAAAAAAGAAATCAAGAAAATTTACTTGACACTATATGTCAATGAAGAAAAGTTGAAATCCATAAAAATTGCTTGACATATTATAGTGGTACATGTTGTATAATAACAATGGACTATTTTGCTCATCATAAAAAAGTGTAATTTAAAACATAAAATATGAGAGTGAAAAGAAAGAACGATGGAATTTTCTTTAAAAAGATTATATGATAGTAACTAAAGTAGTCTAGCTCACTTTCACCATTTATGAAGGGGGAAACGAGATGTCAATTGAAATTAAAACGAAGTACGGTCAAATTGATATTAGTACAGATGTAATTGCAACAATTGCTGGAGGTGCCGCGGTAGATTGCTACGGTATCGTAGGTATGGCATCAAAAAATCAGTTAAAAGATGGATTAACAGACATTTTACGAAAAGAAAACTTTACTAGAGGTGTTATTGTTCGTAAAGATGAAGATGAAGTACATATTGATATGTATATTATTGTGAGCTATGGTACGAAAATTTCAGAAGTGGCACATAATGTGCAGACGAAAGTGAAATATACATTAGATCAAACTGTAGGACTAGCAGTAGATTCTGTAAACATCTACGTACAAGGAGTTAAAGTAATAAACTTGTAATGTGCATTAAGGAGGAAAATCTGTGTCAATTCAAAAAATTGATGGAAAACGTTTATCACAAATGATCATGCAAGGAGCGAATAATTTAACAAACAATGTTCAGCTTGTTGATGCATTAAACGTATTTCCAGTTCCAGATGGCGATACCGGTACAAACATGAACTTATCTATGACTTCAGGTGCGCGTGAAGTGAAAGCAAACCCTTCACAGCATGCTGGTAAAGTCGGCGTAAGTTTAGCCAAAGGATTATTAATGGGAGCTCGTGGTAACTCTGGAGTTATTTTATCTCAGTTGTTCCGTGGTTTCTCTAAATCCATTGAACAAAAAGAAGAATTAACAACAGTTGATTTTGCTGCAGCACTAGAAGCTGGAGTAGAGGCGGCTTATAAAGCGGTTATGAAACCGATTGAAGGAACGATTTTAACGGTTGCAAGAGAAACGGGTAAATATGCAGTAACAGTTGCGAAAAAACAGCGCGACTTTGTTTTGTTTATGGAAGACGTTGTGAAAGAAGCAAACGCATCGTTAAATCGTACGCCAGATTTATTACCTGTATTAAAACAAGTTGGCGTTGTAGATAGCGGTGGTAAAGGTCTTGTAGTGGTATACGAAGGATTTTTAGCTGACTTAAAAGGAGAAACGATTTCTTCTGATGCACCGACGCAACCATCTATGAATGAAATGGTACGCGCAGAACATCACCGTAGTGTACAAAGCCAATTGAGTACAGAAGATATTAAGTATGGATATTGTACGGAGTTCATGGTGAAATTAGAGGCTGAAAAGGTGAAAGAGCATAATTTCTCTGAACAAAAATTCCGTGAAGATATTAGTGTATATGGTGATTCTCTACTAGTTGTGTCTGATGATGAAATTGTAAAAGTTCATATCCATGCAGAACATCCTGGAGACGCTATGAACTACGGACAAAAATACGGTAGTTTAATTAAGATTAAAGTAGAAAATATGCGTGAACAGCATACTGCTTTATTAGATGAACCTACTATGGTTCCTGAACAACCAGCTCAATCGAAAGAAAAACAACCATATGGTATCGTAACTGTAGCTATGGGGTCTGGTATTAAAACTTTATTTGAGAGCATCGGTGCAACGAAAGTTATCGAAGGTGGTCAAACGATGAATCCAAGTACGGAGGATATCGTGAAGGCAATTGAAGAAGCAAATGCTGAAAAAATCATTATTTTACCGAATAACGGAAATATTGTAATGGCAGCAGAACAAGCGGCATCAGTTGTAGATCAAGAAGTTATTGTTGTTCGTTCGAAAACAGTTCCTCAAGGTATGGCAGCAATGTTAGCATTTAACCCAGTTGGAACGTTAGAAGAGAATGAAGAAAATATGCAAGAAGCTTTATCTCATGTGAAAACAGGTCAAATTACGTATGCTGTACGTGATACGGAAATTGATGGTGTAGCAATTCAAAAAGATGACTTCATGTGTATTGCAGATGGGAAAATTGTATCTACAAATGCTGAAAAAGTAGGAGCTGCGAAGCAATTACTAGAAGCGCTTATTGATGAAGATTCTGAAATCGTAACGATTCTACAAGGTGAGGATGCAACTGACGAAGAAGTAGCAGAGTTAGTTGAATTTGTAGAAGAGAAATTTGAAGATGCAGAAGTAGAAGTGCATGCTGGAAACCAACCAGTGTATTCTTTCATCTTCTCTGTAGAATAAGATAAGATTCGTTTTGAAAATAAATGGATTACTTACTTGCTAATGGATAAGAAGTAGTAATATGAAGTTTATTACTAGTTTTTATTCAAAAGGCTAGCATATTGAAGAGAGAAAAGAGCCTTGCTGCTAATAGTGAGGCTCTTTTTTACTTGTTTTATATAAGGGATTTGAGTAGTTTCTCTTAGAATGCCTATGATAGAATATATAAGGTGAAAGAGAGCGATTACAGATGCTAATTGGTACTCAAATAAAATGCAATAAAGAAAATAATGTGACGGGGTGTGAGAATCTTGAATGATGTTGTACAAGTTCCTGTTACGGATGTAAAGGGGATCGGAGGAGAAACATCTGAGTTACTACATGAGATGGGTATTTATACAGTTTCTCATCTATTAGAACATTTTCCGTACCGTTATGAAGATTATGCGATGAAAGATCTTGCTGAAGTAAAGCATGATGAACGTGTAACGGTTGAAGGAAAGATTCATAGTGCTCCTTTGCTGCAATATTATGGTAAGAAGAAATCGCGTTTAACAGTTCGTGTTCTCGTCGGTCGTTATTTAATTACGGCGGTATGTTTTAATAGGCCTTACTATAAGCAAAAATTAAAGTTAGATGAAACGGTAACGATTACTGGTAAATGGGATCAACATCGTCAAACAATTGCTGTATCAGAACTTCATTTTGGGCCGGTTGTACGTCAACAAGAAGTGGAACCTGTTTATTCAGTAAAGGGGAAACTTACAGTAAAACAGATGCGTCGTTTTATTGCTCAAGCGTTAAAGGAATATGGAGATTCTATAGTCGAAGTGTTACCGGATGGTTTGTTAGGGCGATATAAATTATTACCAAGATATGAAGCGCTTAGGGCATTGCATTTTCCGGTAGGACAGGAAGATTTGAAGCAAGCGCGTCGCCGTTTTGTATATGAAGAATTTTTCTTATTTCAGCTGAAAATGCAAACGCTCCGGAAAATGGAGAGGGAAAATTCAAAAGGGACCAAGAAAGAGATTCCGTCAGTAGAATTACAAGAATTTATCGATGCACTGCCGTTTCCATTAACGGGTGCACAGCGCCGAGTTGTAGATGAAATTTTGAAAGATATGACATCTCCTTATCGGATGAACCGACTATTGCAAGGTGACGTTGGTTCTGGGAAAACGGTTGTTGCTGCGATTGGCCTTTATGCATCGAAATTAGCTCATTATCAAGGTGCTTTAATGGTTCCTACAGAAATTTTAGCTGAGCAACATTATCAGTCGCTTGCTGAAACGTTTTCGCATTTTGGTATTAAGGTGGAACTGTTAACAAGTTCTGTTAAAGGTGCGAGACGTCGAGAAATTTTAGCGAAGTTAGAACAAGGAGAAATAGATATTCTTGTTGGAACGCATGCCTTAATTCAAGATGAAGTTATATTTCATAGGTTGGGTCTCGTTATTACAGATGAACAGCATCGATTTGGTGTAGCGCAGCGCCGAGTTTTACGGGAGAAAGGTGAAAGTCCAGATGTATTATTTATGACAGCGACACCAATTCCGCGTACGCTTGCGATTACTGCATTTGGAGAGATGGATGTTTCGATAATCGATGAGATGCCAGCAGGTAGAAAGGTGATTGAAACATATTGGGCAAAACATGATATGTTAGATCGCGTTCTCGGTTTTGTTGAAAAGGAGATAAAAAAAGGAAGACAGGCATACGTTATTTGTCCTCTAATTGAAGAATCTGAGAAACTTGATGTGCAAAATGCTATCGACTTACATAGTATGCTGACGCATCATTACCAAGGGAAATGCCAAGTTGGATTGATGCATGGGAGATTATCGTCTCAGGAAAAAGAAGAGATAATGGGACAGTTTAGTGAAAATAAAGTGCAAATTCTTGTATCGACAACAGTTGTTGAAGTAGGTGTGAACGTACCGAATGCGACTGTAATGGTTATTTATGATGCAGAACGTTTCGGTTTATCGCAGCTTCATCAGCTTAGAGGGCGTGTCGGCCGTGGTAGTGAACAATCATATTGTTTATTAATAGCAGACCCTAAATCAGAAACAGGGAAAGAAAGAATGCGCATAATGACTGAAACAAATGATGGATTTGTATTGTCAGAAAAAGATTTAGAATTACGAGGTCCTGGAGATTTCTTTGGGAGTAAGCAAAGTGGCTTACCAGAATTTAAGGTTGCTGACATGGTACATGATTATCGAGCGTTAGAAACAGCAAGGCAAGATGCGGCGATACTAGTAGATTCAGAAGCGTTTTGGCACAATGATCAGTACGCTGCCTTGCGTACGTATCTTGATGGGACAGGTGTGTTCCAAGGAGAGAAGCTCGATTAAAGGGAGTCAACAAAAGTTTTTGTTGCATTCTACTTTTAATGATTATATACTACTGTTAGTACCTAGTCATAAAAATGGATGGTGCGGTATGAAAAAAAGAAGAAGTAAAAAAGAAAGACAAGAGTTATTACAACAAACAATCGAATCAAATCCTTTTATTACGGATGAAGATTTAGCGGAAAAATTTCAAGTGAGTATACAAACAGTACGACTTGATCGTATGGAATTGTCTATTCCTGAATTAAGAGAGAGAATTAAACATGTAGCTACAAAGCAACATGAAGAAGATGTGAAATCTTTACCGTTAGAAGAGGTTGTTGGAGAAATTATTGATATTGAATTAGATAGACATGCAATCTCTATCTTTGAAGTAAAGGTAGAACATGTATTTAAAAGAAATCAAATTGCCCGTGGGCATCATCTGTTTGCGCAAGCAAACTCACTAGCTGTTGCGGTTATTGATGAAGAATTAGCTTTAACTGCAAAGTCTACCATTCGATACATTCGCCCTGTAAAATTAGGGGAGCGTGTTGTTGCAAAAGCGCGCGTTGAAGATGTAGAGAATGATAAGGGACGGACGGTTGTCAAAGTGCGTAGCTTCGTTGGAGAAGAACTTGTTTTTACAGGCACTTTTGAAATGTATCGATCTAGTAATTATAGTGAGGAAGGTAACAACTTATGAAAATCGCAATAGATGCAATGGGCGGAGATCACGCTCCAAAGGCTGTAGTATTAGGGGCAATGAAAGCTATTAAGGAATATTCTGATTTACATATTACGTTAGTAGGGAAAGAAGAGGAAATTCGTCAATACTTAACGAGTGATGAACGAATTACTATTCTTCATACAGACGAAAAAATAGAATCAACGGAGGAACCGGTAAGAGCGGTTCGTCGAAAAAAACAAGCTTCAATGGTGCTTGCGGCACAACAAGTAAAGGATGGAGAAGCAGACGCTTGTATATCCGCAGGTAGTACAGGAGCTTTAATGGCAGCTGGATTATTTGTAGTCGGTCGTATGGAAGGAATTGAGCGACCAGCTTTATCGCCTACAATGCCAACTGTAGATGGAAAAGGTTTTGTTATGTTAGATGTTGGAGCAAATGTTGATGCAAAACCAATTCATTTATATCAATATGCAGTAATGGGATCTGTTTATGCTGAGAAGGTAAGAGGAATTGAAAATCCTCGCGTTGGACTATTAAACGTTGGAACAGAGGATGGAAAAGGAAACGAGCTTTCAAAGCAAGTGTTTGCAATGCTTAAAGATGCGCCAATTAATTTCGTTGGGAACGTTGAATCAAGAGATTTATTGCAAGGTGTAGCAGATGTTGTTGTATGTGATGGTTTTACAGGGAATGTAGCGTTGAAATCATTAGAGGGAACAGCACTTGCGCTATTCTCTATGTTGAAAGAACAACTAATGAGTTCGTTTACGAGTAAATTAGCAGCGGCGGTATTAAAACCAAAACTTATGGTATTAAAAGATAAAATGGATTATTCGGAGTATGGAGGAGCTGCATTATTTGGATTGAAAGCACCTGTCATTAAGGCTCACGGTTCTTCTAATGACCAGTCGATATTTAGTGCGATTCGTCAAACGAGAGAAATGGTAGCGAAAGAAGTAATTCCTACGATTTCAAGCGTAATGGAGAAAGAGTCACTCCAATAAGAGGAGGATTTGAAATGGGAAAAATAGCATTTCTTTTTCCGGGCCAAGGTTCACAGGCAGTTGGAATGGGTAAACAATTAGCAGAGAATAATAAAGAGGTTGCAAAAGTGTTTGCAAAAGCAGATGAGGTGTTGCAAGATTCACTTTCAGAAGTGATTTTTGAAGGACCGCAGGAAAAGCTTACATTAACAACAAATGCGCAGCCTGCATTATTAACAACGAGTTTTGCTATTTTGACAGCTTTGAAAGAGTATGACATTACACCTGACTTTGTCGCTGGTCATAGTTTAGGCGAATATAGCGCTCTTGTAGCAGCTGGTGCATTAACTTTTGAAGATGCTGTATATGCTGTAAGGAAACGCGGGGAATATATGGAAGAAGCTGTTCCGGGTGGGGAAGGCGCAATGGCAGCTATATTAGGTGCTGATCCACATATGCTGAAACAAGTTACAGAAGAAGTAACAAGTGAAGGATATGCAGTGCAAATCGCTAATATGAATAGTACGAAGCAAATTGTAATTTCTGGAACGAAGCAAGGCGTAGAGGTTGCCTCTCAAAGAGCGAAAGAAAATGGTGCAAAGAGAGCGATTCCACTAAAAGTAAGTGGGCCATTCCATTCTTCACTTATGAAGCCGGCAGCTGAGAAGTTCCAAAGTGTTTTAAATGAAATTACAATTCATGACACGAATATTCCTGTTATTGCAAATGTTACGGCGGAAGTTATTACACGTGGTGCAGACATTCAAGAAAAGTTAATCGAACAGCTTTATTCGCCTGTATTATGGTACCCGTCTATTGAATATATGGTGAACCAGGGAGTAGATATATTTATTGAAATTGGACCTGGAAAAGTACTTGCTGGACTTATGAAGTCAATTGATTCATCAGTAAAAGCATATGCGATATACGATGAAGAGACATTAAAAGATACCATTTCAAATTTGAGAGGAGAAAACTGATGTTAAAAGGGAAGGTAGCATTAGTAACTGGCGCTTCACGTGGAATTGGTCGCGCGATTGCGATCGATTTAGCGAAACAAGGGGCAAATGTAGTAGTAAATTATGCTGGTAATGAACAAAAAGCAAATGAAGTAGTAGATGAAATTAAAAAATTAGGTTCTGATGCAATTGCGGTAAGAGCAGATGTTGCAAATGCTGATGATGTTACAGATATGGTGAAACAAACAGTAGATACATTTGGACAAGTTGATATTCTTGTAAATAATGCTGGTGTAACGAAAGATAATTTATTAATGCGTATGAAAGAAGAAGAATGGGATACAGTTATTAATACAAACTTAAAAGGTGTATTCTTATGTACAAAAGCAGTATCTCGTTATATGATGCGTCAACGTCATGGTAGAATTATAAATATCGCTTCTGTTGTTGGTGTTATAGGAAACCCAGGACAAGCTAACTATGTTGCTGCTAAAGCGGGTGTTATTGGATTAACAAAAACATCTGCAAAAGAGTTAGCAAGTCGAAATATTACAGTGAATGCAATTGCGCCGGGCTTTATTGCGACTGATATGACGGATGTACTAGATGAGAATATTAAAGCCGAAATGTTAAAAGTTATTCCAGCTGCTCAATTTGGTGAAGCGAAAGATATAGCGAATGCTGTAACGTTTTTTGCTTCTGATCAAAGCAAATATGTTACAGGTCAAACGTTAAATGTTGATGGCGGTATGGTAATGTAATAAAAGAATTGATTTCACCTAGTTTTTTTGGTCAATATTTAATATAATATTTGAGGGGAGGTGAATGGAATGGCAGATGTTTTAGAGCGCGTAACAAAAATCATCGTTGATCGTTTAGGAGTAGAAGAGACTGAGGTAGTACCAGCTGCAAGCTTCAAGGAAGATTTAGGAGCAGACTCCCTAGATGTAGTAGAACTTGTAATGCAATTAGAAGATGAATTCGAAATGGAAATTTCTGATGAAGATGCTGAAAAGATTGCTACTGTTGGCGATGCTGTGACTTACATAGAGAGTCATCTATAATGCTTAAGTGAAGTCCCGTTTTTTAGCGGGGCTTTCTCGGCTTATATCTGGAGGGACCTATGCCGTACCGAAAATATAGAGAAAAAAAATACGAAACAAAATATCGTGAAGCATTTAAAGTGTTTCAAGAAAAGATAGGTATTACGTTTACGGATGAAAAATTATTGATTCAAGCATTTACGCATTCATCGTATGTGAATGAGCATCGAAAAAAACCGCATGAAGATAATGAGCGTCTTGAATTTCTTGGAGATGCAGTATTGGAACTGACTGTATCGCAGTATCTGTTTCAAAAATATCCGACAATGAGCGAAGGAGAGTTAACAAAACTACGTGCAGCTATTGTATGTGAGCCATCTCTTGTTCGTTTTGCGAACGAATTGTCATTTGGTAGCCTTGTTTTATTAGGAAAAGGTGAAGAAATGACAGGTGGACGTGAACGACCAGCTTTATTAGCGGATGTCTTTGAAGCGTTTATTGGTGCCCTTTATCTTGATCAAGGGCTAGAAACAGTTTGGGAATTCTTAAAAGAAATTGTATATCCGAAAATTAATGAGGGTGCTTTTTCTCATGTGATGGATTATAAGAGTCAGTTGCAAGAATTGATTCAGCGTGATGGCAGTGGCAATGTTGAGTATCAAATTTTGCAAGAAAAAGGACCAGCTCACAATCGAGAATTTGTGTCACGTGTTACGTTAAATAACGTAGCTTTAGGTCTTGGTAGTGGTAAGTCAAAAAAAGAAGCAGAGCAACAAGCTGCTGCAGAAGCATTGAAAAAATTAAAAGAACAACTATAAGGAATCCCCCTTTGAATGAGGGGGATTCCTTGTGCATAGAATGAAACTTTCTTTTTGTTTGTAAAGAAAAAGAAGGTAAATCCGTATAATACTTGTTTTTGTATAGAGAACATTTATAAAGACGGAGAATAGGAGGAAGGCCTTTCGTGTTTTTAAAAAGATTAGAAATAGCAGGGTTTAAGTCTTTTGCTGAGCGTGTATCTGTTGATTTTGTCCCAGGTGTAACTTCTGTAGTAGGACCTAATGGAAGCGGGAAAAGTAATATTACTGATGCAATTCGCTGGGTACTTGGTGAACAATCTGCAAAATCATTACGTGGTGCAAAGATGGAGGATATTATTTTTGCAGGCAGTGATACGAGGAGAGCGGTTAATGTTGCTGAAGTAACAATAACTTTAAATAATGAAGATCAACGTTTACCAATTGAATACAATGAGGTGTGTGTAACACGTCGTGTATCTCGTTCAGGTGATAGTGATTTTTATATTAATAAACAATCATGTAGATTGAAAGATATTATTGATTTATTTATGGACTCTGGTATGGGAAGAGAAGCTTTTTCGATTATTAGCCAGGGGAAAGTTGAAGAGATTTTAAGTAGTAAGTCAGAAGAGCGTCGAGGTGTATTTGAAGAAGCGGCAGGCGTACTAAAATACAAACTTCGCAAAAAGAAAGCTGAAGGTAAATTAGCAGAGACACAAGAAAACTTAAATCGTGTACAAGATATAATTCATGAATTAAGTAGTCAAGTAGAACCTTTAGAAAGACAAGCTTCTATTGCGAAAGATTATCTTGAGAATAAAGAAGAATTAGAGAAAGTAGAAGCTGCGCTTATTGTCCATGAAATTGAAGAATTGCATGAGAAATGGGAAGCGCTTCGAAATCAGTTTGGGCATAATAAAAACGAAGAAGCTAAAATGTCAACGAATTTACAAAAAAGTGAAGAAGAGCTTGAGGAATTACGAGGACAATTACAAGCGGTAGATGAGTCTGTAGACTCGTTACAAGAAGTACTTCTTCTTTCTAGTAAAGAGCTAGAAAAACTTGAAGGACAGCGCGAGTTGTTAAAAGAGAGAAAGCAAAATGCTACGACGCATTGTGCGCAACTTGAGCAGTTAATTGTTGAATTAACAGAGAAAGCTAAAAGTTACGATGGTGAGATTGATTCAAGTACAGAAGCTTTAATGCAATTTGTGAATGAAGTAAAAGAGTTGGAGCAAAAATTGCATGATAATGAGCAATTACTTGCTACTTTTGCTGACAATTTAGAGGAACAGATTGAGAATTTAAAAGGTGACTATATTGAGCTTTTAAATCAACAAGCTAGTCATCGTAATGAATTATCTATGATTGAAGAACAATCTAAACAACAAAACTCTAAAAATGAACGCCTTGATGAAGAAAATGCGAAATATGTAGAAATGCGTATGGAAATTACAGCGAAAAAGACGAAACTTGTAGAAAGTTACGAACAAGCGAAAGAAAAAGTAGCTGGCATTCTCTCAAACATACAGAAGACAGAGGCGGCGCTTGGGAAATGTAAGACGCAGTATAGTGAAAATGAAACAAAACTGTATCAAGCATATCAATTTGTGCAACAGGCACGTTCCCGAAAAGAAATGCTTGAAGAAATGCAAGAAGATTATTCTGGATTCTATCAAGGTGTACGTGAAGTATTGAAAGCTAGAGAAAATAGGTTGCAAGGTATCGAGGGGGCTGTTGCGGAACTGTTAACGGTACCGAAAGAATACGAAGTTGCAATGGAAATCGCTCTAGGTGCAGCGATGCAGCATATTGTTGTACAAACAGAGGAGCATGCTCGTAATGCGATTGCATTTTTAAAGCAAAATAAACATGGACGTGCAACGTTTTTACCGCAAGCTGTTATTAAAAGCAGATCATTATCATTTGAGCAATTACGCATTGCAAATCAACACCCATCGTTTGTAGGTGTGGCGGCAGAACTTGTGCAGTACAATAATAAATATGAAAATGTAGTTTCAAATTTATTAGGTACTGTTATTGTTGCAAAAGATTTACGCGGGGCGAATGAGTTGGCGAAACAACTACAATACCGTTATCGCATTGTAACAATCGAAGGTGATGTAGTGAACCCTGGCGGTTCTATGACAGGTGGAGCGGTAAAACAGGCGAAATCTTCTTTATTAGGACGTCAACGTGAGCTAGAAGAGTGGACGAACAAGTTAACTGATATGGAAGAAAAAACGACGAAGTTAGAAAACTTTGTTAAAGCAGTAAAGCAAGAAATTCAAGAAAAAGAAGTACAAATACGCGAACTGAGACAAAGTGTAGAGGTAGAGCGTGTAGAAGAACAGAAATTAAGAGAAGAAATTAGTCGCTTAGAATTAGAAGAACATCGTATTAATGATCGTTTATCAATTTATGATTTAGAGATTGAAGGGTTCTTACAAGATCAAGTGAAAATGCAAGGGCGTAAAGAAGAGCTAGAAAAGATTTTAGCGACCCTTCAAGTGGAGATTACGGAATTAGATAGTAACATTGCAGCTTTAACGAAACAAAAAAGTGAGCAGCATTCTTCGAAAGAAAAGGTTCAAAAAGAAATGACAGAGTTAAAAGTGTTAGCAGCTGAAAAGCAACAACGCTTATCTAACCAAAAAGAAAAAGTTGAACGATTGACGAAGGAAAAAGAAGAAACAGATGCAACGCTTGTTAAAACGAAAGAGGACTTAGCATTCTTAAAACAAGAAATGACATCGAACTCAAGTGGTGAAGAGCAAATTACGAATATGATTGAGAAGAAAGCATACGATCGTAATCAAACTTCAGAGTTAATTCGCTCTCGTCGTGAACAACGTGTATCGTTACAAGAGAGAGTAGAACAGTTAGAGCGTAATCTGAAAGAGACCACAGGTAAACATAAATACATTCTTGAGATGTTGAAAGATCAAGAGGTGAAAATTAACCGACTTGATGTAGAGTTAGAAAATAGATTACAACATTTACGTGAAACATATACAATTTCATTTGAAGCGGCAAAACTAAAATATACAATGACAATGCCTGCAGAAGATGCGCGTAAGAAAGTAAAATTAATCAAATTATCCATAGAAGAGTTAGGTACAGTGAACCTAGGGGCAATTGATGAATATGAACGTGTAGCGGAGCGTCATACATTCTTACTAGAGCAGAGAGACGACCTAGAAGAAGCGAAAGCGACATTGCACCAGCTTATTACCGAAATGGATGAAGAAATGAAAAAACGCTTTTCTACTACGTTTGAAGGCATTAGAATGGAGTTTCAATCGGTATTCTCTGAATTATTTGGAGGCGGTAGAGCGGATTTAGTAATGACTAATCCAGAGGATTTACTAAATACGGGTATTGATATTGTAGCACAACCGCCAGGGAAGAAACTGCAGAACTTAGGTTTACTTTCAGGTGGAGAGCGTGCTTTAACAGCAATTGCGCTTTTATTTGGTATTTTAAAAGTACGCCCAGTACCGTTCTGTGTACTAGATGAGGTAGAGGCAGCCCTTGATGAGGCGAATGTAGCTCGTTTTGCACAGTATTTAAAGAAATTCAGTGATGAGACGCAGTTTATTGTAATTACACATAGAAAAGGTACAATGGAAGAGTCTGATGTGTTGTACGGTGTAACAATGCAAGAATCGGGGGTATCTAAACTTGTTTCGGTTCGTTTAGACGCCGGAGAAGAACTTATTGCAAGTGAATAGGAAGGATGGGAAAGTATGAGTTTTTTTAAAAAACTAAAAGAAAAAATTTCAAAACAAACGGATACAGTTACAGAGAAATTTAAACAAGGATTAGAAAAAACGAGAAATTCATTTGCGGATAAAGTGAATGATTTAGTGTATCGTTACCGTAAAGTGGACGAAGATTTCTTCGAAGAGTTAGAAGAAATCTTAATCGGTGCAGACGTTGGCGTTGCGACGGTAATGGAATTAATTGACCAATTGAAAGAAGAAGTACAACGTCGTAACATTCAAGATCCAAAAGAAGTACAAGCTGTTATTTCAGAAAAACTAGTAGGAATTTACAAAGGTGACAGCGATTTTAGTAACGAAATTAATATGCAAGAGGACCAATTAACGGTTGTTTTATTTGTTGGTGTTAATGGTGTAGGAAAAACGACGACAATTGGTAAACTGGCGCATAAGTTTAAATCAGAAGGTAAGTCAGTCCTATTGGCGGCAGGAGACACATTCCGTGCTGGAGCGATTGAACAATTAGAAGTATGGGGCGATCGCGTTGGTGTAGAAGTGATTAAACAAGGATCTGGATCTGATCCAGCGGCGGTTATGTATGACGCTGTACAAGCAGCGAAAGCACGTAAGGTAGATGTATTACTATGTGACACAGCAGGACGCTTGCAAAATAAAGTGAACTTAATGAAAGAGTTAGAGAAGGTAAAGCGTGTAATTGAGCGTGAAGTACCAGGTGCTCCTCATGAAGTATTGCTTGTTATTGATGCAACAACAGGACAAAACGGTTTAAGCCAAGCGAAAACATTTCGTGAAGCAACGAATGTAACTGGTATTGTTTTAACGAAGTTAGATGGAACTGCTAAAGGTGGTATTGTATTAGCGATTCGTAACGAAATGGATGTACCGGTGAAGTTTGTTGGATTAGGAGAGCAGATGGATGACTTGCAGCAGTTTGATCCAGAACAATATGTGTATGGTTTATTTGCGAACTTAGTAGAAACAGAAGAAGTATAAGCGAAAGAAGCGGTATTTCCGCTTCTTTTTCTACAAAAAATATATGATGTTAAGAAAAAAACTTGACACTCTTTTGGACTACATGTAAACTAATTCATGTAAAGGGAAATCACTTAACAAAGGATGATCCAACATGCTCGAAAAAACAACGAGAATGAACTATTTATTTGATTTTTATCAATCGTTGTTAACGCAAAAACAAAGAAGTTATATGTCGCTTTATTATCTAGATGATTTATCTCTTGGTGAAATTGCGGAAGAATTTGATGTAAGTCGCCAAGCCGTGTATGATAACATTAAACGGACTGAAGCGATGCTTGAAGAATATGAAGAAAAATTAGTATTACTTCAAAAGTTTCAAGAGCGACAGCGACTTGTTGCAAAGCTAAAACAGCTAATCAGCGAAGAAGAGCATGTGAATGAAGAAATGAAACAAGTTGTTGAAGCTATCGAAAAATTAGATTAGGAGGGCGGCAATATGGCATTTGAAGGATTAGCCGACCGACTTCAACAGACAATGCAAAAAATCCGCGGCAAAGGAAAAGTTTCTGAAGCCGATGTGAAAGAAATGATGAGAGAAGTTCGTCTAGCTCTTTTAGAAGCGGATGTTAACTTTAAAGTAGTAAAAGATTTTGTGAAGCGTGTGTCTGAACGTGCTGTCGGACAAGATGTAATGAAAAGTTTGACACCTGGACAACAAGTAATTAAAGTTGTACAGGAAGAACTTACAGAACTTATGGGCGGAGAGCAAAGCAAAATTGCTGTTGCTAATAAGCCACCGACTGTTATTATGATGGTTGGTCTGCAAGGTGCGGGTAAAACAACGACGACAGGTAAGCTTGCGAATTTGCTTCGTAAAAAGCATAATCGTAAACCGATGCTTGTTGCAGCGGATATTTACCGTCCAGCAGCGATTAAACAGCTTGAAACATTAGGGAAGCAATTGGACATGCCTGTATTTTCTTTAGGAGATCAAGTAAGTCCTGTTGAAATTGCGAAACAAGCGATTGCAAAAGCAAAAGAAGATCATCACGATTATGTTTTAATCGATACAGCGGGTCGCCTGCATATTGATGAAGAATTAATGGATGAATTAGCGAAAGTGAAAGAAGTTGCGAAACCGGATGAAATTTTCCTTGTTGTCGATGCGATGACCGGGCAAGACGCGGTAAATGTTGCACAAAGTTTCCATGAACAGTTAGGTTTAACAGGTGTTGTATTAACGAAATTAGATGGTGATACGCGCGGTGGTGCTGCATTATCTATTAAGGCTGTAACAAACACGCCGATTAAATTTGCTGGTATGGGTGAAAAACTAGATGCAATTGAAGCGTTCCATCCAGAGCGTATGGCATCCCGTATTTTAGGGATGGGCGATGTCTTAACGTTAATTGAAAAAGCGCAAGCTACAGTTGATGAAGAGAAAGCAAAAGAACTTGAGCAAAAAATGCGTACGCTTTCGTTTACGCTTGACGATTTCCTAGAACAACTTGGACAAGTGCGCCAACTTGGGCCGCTTGATGAATTGTTAGGAATGCTTCCTGGTGCAAATAAAATTAAAGGGCTGAAAAATGCGCAAGTTGATGAAAAACAAATTGGGCATATTGAGGCAATTATTCGTTCTATGACTAAATTAGAACGAGAACAACCGGAAATAATCAATGCTAGTCGCAAAAAGCGCATTGCCAAAGGTAGCGGTACAACTGTACAAGAAATCAATCGTCTAATTAAGCAATTCGATGACATGAAAAAAATGATGAAGACGATGACGGGAATGCAAAAAGGTAAGAAAAAAGGACTAGGTGGATTGAAGTTTCCATTCATGTAAGGAAAAAAAGATGGCTCTGTTAAGAAAAAATACTTTACAAAGCAATAGTCTTTTTGCTAATATAATTATCTGTGTGAAATAAATTCGGAGGTGCTTTATAAATGGCAGTTAAAATTCGTTTAAAACGTATGGGAGCTAAAAAAACTCCTTTCTATCGTGTAGTTGTTGCAGATTCTCGTTCTCCTCGTGACGGACGTTTCATTGAGGAAATCGGAACTTACAATCCAGTTGCTCAACCAGCTGAAGTTAAGATCAACGAAGAAGCAGCATTAAAATGGTTAGGAAATGGTGCTAAACCATCTGATACAGTTCGTAACTTATTCTCTAACCAAGGTATCATGGAGAAATTCCACTTATCTAAACAAGGTAAGTAATTGAGGCAATGACTATGAAGAAGTTAGTCGAGACGATTGTCAAGCCTCTTGTCGATTATCCTGAAGATGTAAAAGTTACACAGGAACTTTGCAACGGAGAGATAAAGTATCGATTAACTGTACATCCTGAGGATGTTGGAAAAGTCATTGGAAAGCAAGGGAGAGTTGCGAAGGCGATTCGAATGCTCTTGTATTCAGTGGGACATCATAATGATGAAAAAGTAACACTGGAAATTCAATAAACGTAAAAAGGGCGAGGAGTTATTCCTCTCCCTTTTTTAACATTTAAATAGAGATTGCATGTTCCATCTGTGAAATGGAGATGCTTAATTTATATAGAAACCAGGGGTGACATACTATTTATGACAAAATGGTTTAACGTAGGGAAAATTGTAAATACTCATGGCGTAAGAGGAGAAATCCGTGTTATTTCTCGTACTGATTTTCCAGAAGAGCGATATAAAGTAGGAAATACGCTATACATATCGAATGAGAAAGGCACAGACTATCTTCCGGTGAAGGTAACTTCTCATCGCCAACATAAGACATTCGATTTATTAACATTTGAAGGATATAACAATGTAGATGAAGTAGAGAAGTTTAAAGGTTCTTTAATAAAAGTACCAGAAGAGCAGTTAGGCGAACTTGCTGAAGGTGAATACTACTATCATGAAATTATTGGTTGCAGTGTTGTAACGGAAGAAGGAGAAGCGCTAGGGACAATCAAAGAGATTCTATCTCCTGGTGCAAATGATGTTTGGGTAATTAAACGCCCGAAGGGTCAAGATCTTTTAATTCCTTATATCGATGACGTTGTACTTCAAGTTAATATTGAAAATAAATTAGTAACCATTCATGTAATGGAAGGGCTGCTATAATGAAAATTGATATTTTAACGTTGTTCCCAGACATGTTTACCGGTGTATTTGGATCTTCTATATTAAAGAAGGCGCAAGAAAAAGAAGCGGTAAACCTTCGTGTTGTTAACTTTCGTGATTATACAACAAGTAAGCATAATAGCGTAGACGATTATCCTTACGGCGGAGGAGCTGGTATGGTGCTTACTCCTCAGCCTATTTTTGATGCTGTAGAAGATTTGACGAAAGAGACAGAGCGTAAGCCGAGAGTTGTCTTAATGTGTCCGCAGGGCGAAAGAT
Source organism: Bacillus sp. M13(2017) (assembly GCF_002218325.1). Lineage (NCBI taxonomy): Bacteria > Bacillati > Bacillota > Bacilli > Caryophanales > Bacillaceae > Bacillus > Bacillus sp. M13(2017). Next base: position 1,004,544 of record NZ_KZ268500.1, read on the forward strand.
TTACGCAGAAGAAAGCGGAAGAGCTTGCAGGGGAAGAACATTTAATCTTCGTATGTGGGCATTATGAAGGATATGACGAACGAATTCGTGAGCATCTTGTAACGGATGAGATTTCTATTGGTGACTATGTATTAACGGGCGGAGAATTAGCCTCTATGGTTATTACTGATAGTGTGGTACGTCTCTTGCCGGGTGTGCTAGGAAATCATGCTTCACAAGTAGAGGATTCGTTTAGTACAGGTTTATTAGAGCATCCTCATTATACACGTCCAGCTGATTTTCGTGGTATGAAGGTACCGGATGTATTAATGTCAGGGAATCATAAAAACATTGATGAATGGCGACATAAGGAATCTTTGCGCCGAACGTATACGCGTAGACCTGATTTATTAGATGAGAGAGAGTTATCTAAACAAGAGAAAAAATGGCTTGAGGAAATAAAGCGAGAGCAGTAATAACTTCATATATTTGCTATTGCAACAGGCTTAGTAATATGCTATTATAACATTTGTGCTACTGAAATCAGTAGCCGTATTAACGATGTTCCGCTGTAATTTATTAAGACTTTATAAGAGCATCTGTTTAAAGGAGAGAATTTAATATGCAACAATTAATCGCAGAAATTACAAAAGGCCAATTAAAAACTGACCTTCCTTCATTCCGTCCTGGTGACACTTTACGTGTACACGTAAAAGTTGTTGAGGGAACTCGTGAAAGAATTCAGCTTTTCGAAGGTGTTGTAATTAAACGTCGTGGTGGCGGAATCAGTGAAACATTCACAGTTCGTAAGATTTCTTACGGTGTAGGTGTTGAGCGTACATTCCCAGTTCACACGCCAAGAATCGCGAAAATCGAAGTACTTCGCCGTGGTAAAGTACGTCGTGCTAAGTTATACTACTTACGTAACCTTCGCGGTAAAAAAGCACGTATTAAAGAAATTCGATAAGACATGTATGGGAGCTTGTAAATGCACAAGCTCCCTTTTTCCAATCTATATGAAATTTTGGTATAATACGAGCAGTTTACATAACCGTGGAGGGGAAATGCATGAAAAAAGAGAAGAGTTCACTTTGGGAATGGATTAAAGCAATTTTGATTGCTGTTGTATTAGCTGGTGTTATTAGACAGTTTTTCTTTGCGCCAATTCTCGTAGACGGGGTATCGATGGCACCTACTTTACATGATCGTGATCGAATGATTGTGAATAAAATTGGTTATCACATTGGAGATCCAAAACGCTTTGATATTATCGTATTTCGAGCAACAGAAGATAAAGATTACATTAAGCGTATTATAGGCCTGCCAGGCGATGAAATAGAGTATCGTAATGATAAACTGTATGTTAACGGAAAGGCTTATGAGGAGCCGTATTTAGACAAGCAGAAAAAGCAAATTGCTGACGGACCGCTTACATATGATTTTAATCTTGAAGAAATGACAGGCAAGAAAACCGTTCCAAAAGATCAATTATTTGTTTTAGGTGATAATCGTCGTTTTAGTAAAGATAGCCGTTCAATCGGTACGATTTCAATGGATCAAGTAATTGGTAAAGCTAATATGTTATATTGGCCGTTAGAAGACGCACGTATTGTGAAATAAATGAAAAAGAAGGTGGCAACATGGTAATTCAATGGTTTCCAGGGCATATGGCGAAGGCTAGACGCCAAGTAACGGAGAAATTAAAATTAATTGATGTTGTAATTGAACTTGTAGATGCTCGATTACCATTATCATCTCGAAACCCAATGATTGATGAAATCATTACACATAAGCCAAGGCTTGTTGTTTTAAATAAAGCGGATATGGCGGATGATCGTTTAACAAAACAATGGATCGCATATTTTAAAGAAAAAGGCCATATGGCAATTTCGATTAACGCGCAAGCTGGACAAGGTATGAAGGAAATTGCAGCAGCTTGTAAAGTGCTTGTTAAAGAAAAATTTGATAAAATGGTTGCAAAAGGTATTAGACCGAGAGCGATTCGTGCATTAATTGTAGGTATACCAAATGTTGGTAAATCTACATTGATTAATAAATTGGCAAAGAAAAATATTGCTAAAACAGGAGATCGTCCAGGTGTGACAACAGCTCAACAATGGATTAAAGTTGGGAAGGAAATGGAATTGTTAGATACACCAGGTATTCTGTGGCCTAAATTTGAAGATCAATTAGTGGGTCTTCGTTTAGCGACAACGGGTGCAATTAAAGATTCAATTTTAAATTTACAAGATGTAGCTGTTTACGCATTACGTTTTATGGAGAAACATTATCCAGAACGCTTGAAAGAACGCTATAATTTAAATGAGATTCCAGAAGATATCGTGGAATTATTCGATGCAATTGGAAAAAATAGAGGCTGCTTAATGGGCGGCGGAATGATTGATTATGATAAGACATCTGAGCTTGTGCTTCGTGAGCTTCGTGGTGGCAAACTTGGAAAAATGACGTTTGAAACACCGGAAGAGTTTGCAGAGCAAGTAGAAGATGTGGAAAAAATAGAAGAAGTATAAGACGTGCGTTTGTGCGTCTTTTCTTTTTGGATATGTTTAAAAAGGAGCTTGTATAAATGCAAACTATGACGATAAAAGAAGCGGAAAATGTATTGAAAGAAATTATGAATGAAGAAGATGATCGCTTTCAACTGTTAATGAAAGATGATCGAAAAGGTGTTCAAAAGCTCGTTTTGAAGTGGTATAAACAAAAAGAGTTAGAACAGAAAGAAAAAGAGAAGTTTTTTGAAATGTCCAAGTATGAAAATGCTTTGCGTGAAAAAGGGGTCACATATATTGCGGGTATTGATGAAGTAGGGCGCGGGCCATTGGCTGGGCCTGTTGTGACGGCAGCTGTCATTCTTCCTGAGGATTTTTATATTCCAGGGTTAAATGACTCGAAAAAGTTGAGTGAAGCGAAACGTGAGCGTTTTTATGATGAAATAAAAGTACAAGCAATTGCAATTGGAGTAGGAATTGTATCACCGCAAGTTATTGATGACATTAATATTTACCAAGCAACGAAACAAGCGATGTTAGATGCAGTTGCAAATTTATCTTGTACACCCCAACATTTATTAATTGATGCGATGAAGCTTCCTACACCAATTCCGCAAACATCAATTATTAAAGGTGATGCGAAAAGTGTTTCGATTTCAGCAGCATCCATTATCGCAAAAGTAACGAGAGATCGTATGATGAAAGAACTGGGAGAGAAGTATCCTGAATATGGATTTGAGCAACATATGGGATATGGCACAAAGCAACATTTAGAGGCAATTGAAGTGCATGGAGTACTAGATGAACACCGCAAGTCATTCGCACCAATTAAAGATATGATTCAAAAATAAGCTGTAAATATACAGCTTATTTTTTTATTTTGGCATATAAACATTACTATTTTCGAAAAAGAATAAAGCGATTTCAGTTTTCTGACACTTTATTGTAGACAGCGTGCCAATCATCTTATACAATGGCAATGTAATGTTTTTTAAACATTAAAAAACTTTTCGAGTAAAACAGGAAAACAGGGGAGGATGGGACCATGAATATCCATGAGTACCAAGGTAAGGCAGTCCTTAGAAGCTATGGGGTTAGCGTTCCGAACGGGAAGGTTGCATTTACAGTAGAAGAAGCTGTAGAAGCAGCGAAAGAATTAGGAACAGATGTATGTGTAGTGAAAGCACAAATTCACGCTGGTGGACGCGGCAAAGCTGGCGGAGTAAAAGTTGCAAAAAATTTAGATGAAGTTCGTACATATGCAGAAAGCATTTTAGGAACTACACTTGTGACACATCAAACAGGTCCTGAAGGTAAGGAAGTAAAACGCTTACTTATCGAAGAAGGTTGCGATATTAAAAAAGAATATTATGTAGGTCTAGTTTTAGATCGTGCAACTTCTCAAGTTGTTTTAATGGCGTCTGAAGAAGGCGGAACAGAAATTGAAGAAGTAGCAGAAAAAACACCTGAAAAAATCTTTAAAGAATATATTGATCCAGCAGTAGGCTTACAAGGTTTCCAAGCGCGCCGAATCGCATTTAACATCAATATTCCAAAAGAGCTTGTAGGACAAGCTGTGAAGTTTATGATGGGCTTATATCGTGCGTTTATCGAAAAAGATTGCTCTATCGCTGAGATTAACCCACTTGTTACAACAGGTGAAGGTAAAGTTATGGCATTAGATGCAAAATTAAACTTTGATTCTAATGCATTATATCGCCATAAAGACATTTTAGAGCTTCGTGATCTTGATGAAGAGGATTCAAAAGAAATTGAAGCTTCAAAATACGACTTAAACTACATTCCTTTAGATGGAAATATCGGTTGTATGGTTAATGGTGCAGGTTTAGCGATGGCTACAATGGATATCATTAAACATTACCACGGTGACCCAGCTAACTTCTTAGATGTTGGTGGCGGTGCAACTGCAGAAAAAGTTACAGAAGCATTCAAAATTATCCTTTCTGACAAAAATGTAAAAGGTATCTTCGTTAACATTTTTGGTGGCATTATGAAGTGTGATGTTATTGCAGAAGGTGTTATTGAAGCAACGAAACAAGTAGGTCTTGAGTTACCTTTAGTTGTACGTCTTGAAGGTACAAACGTAGAACTAGGTAAGAAAATTTTAAATGAGTCTGGCTTAAATATTGTTGCAGCAGAATCTATGGCAGACGGTGCACAAAAAATTGTTTCACTAGTGGGCTAATAGAAAGCGGGGGAGAAAAATGAGCGTATTAGTTAATAAAGATACAAAAGTTATTGTTCAAGGTATTACAGGTTCTCAAGGTTTATTCCATACAAAACAAATGATTGAATACGGTACGAAAATTGTCGGTGGTGTAACACCAGGTAAGGGCGGCACTGATATTGAAGGTGTACCAGTATTTGATACAGTAGAAGATGCAGTGAAAGCAACAGGCGCAAACGCTTCAGTTGTATACGTTCCACCCGCTTTTGCGGCAGATGCAATTATGGAAGCTGTTGATGCAGAAATTGATTTAGTAGTATGTATTACTGAAGGGATTCCTGTATTAGATATGGTAAACGTAAAGAGGTATATGGCGGGTAAACATACACGTTTACTTGGACCAAACTGCCCAGGTGTAATCACACCGGATGAATGTAAGATTGGTATTATGCCAGGATATATTCATAAAAAAGGTCATGTTGGTATCGTATCTCGCTCTGGTACATTAACGTATGAAGCTGTACATCAGTTAACACAAGAAGGTATTGGCCAATCTACTGCTGTAGGTATCGGCGGAGACCCTGTTAACGGTACAGACTTTATTGATGCTTTAAAAGCATTTAATGAAGATGAAGAAACACATGCTGTAATTATGATTGGTGAAATCGGCGGTACAGCAGAAGAAGAGGCAGCTGAATGGGTAAAAGCTAATATGACAAAACCTGTTGTAGGGTTCATTGGTGGTCAAACAGCGCCTGCTGGCAAACGTATGGGCCATGCTGGTGCAATCATTTCTGGCGGTAAAGGGACTGCTGCTGAAAAGATTAAAACAATGGAAGCTTGTGGCATTAAAGTAGCTGAAACTCCAGCAGTTATGGGAGAAACGCTAATCTCTGTTTTAAAAGAAAAAGGTTTATTTGAGACTTGTAAAAACTATTAATCTGTTGAAAGACACCTTCTTACTTGAGGGTGTCTTTTTAGACTTTTTCTGTTTACATAATAAAAATTATGGGTAAGGAGAATCAAGATGAAAAGAGAGAGATTATTACATCTTCATTACTTGCTAGCAGATTATTGGAAAGCGATGGAGAGGCTACTATATGTCGATCCAGAATTAGAGAACATATATAATTTTAACGAAAAACAAATGGAATACTACACTGGAATATCCTCGAAAAAATCTGCAGAACTAGTAAAATTTCTTCAAAGTTCAAGTCTTCCGCAATATATATCGTATTTAGAGAAAAATCGTATTTTTTATATAACGATATGGGATGAAAATTATCCACAATTATTACATGAAATACAAGACCCCCCCTTCGTTTTATATGGAAAAGGAGAGGAAAATTTCCTGAATAAAGTAAATAAATTAGCGGTTGTTGGAACGAGAGAACCATCATTATATGGTCATGAGAGTTTGAAGTTTATTTTACACCCTTTATTAGAAAGAGAGTGGCTTATTGTCAGTGGGTTTGCAAAAGGGATAGATACAATGTCTCATGAGATTACAGTAAGGCATCATTGCCCGACTATTGCGGTATTAGGGCACGGATTGTCTTTTATGTATCCGAAAGAAAATAGACATTTATATAAAATGTGGAAGGAATATATATTGTTATTGACAGAGTATCCGCCGCACTATGCACCGAAAAAATGGTATTTTCCAAAAAGGAACCGGATTATTAGTGGCATAAGTAAAGGTGTTTTAGTTGTAGAAGCGAAATCAAGAAGTGGAACACTTATTACTGCAGACCTTGCGTTAGAGCAAAATAGGGAGGTGTTTGCGCTTCCTGGACCTATATTTATAGAGGGGGCATCGGGAACGAATCATCTTATTCAACAAGGAGCAAAACTAGTAAGAAATGCAGAAGATATCTTGGAAGAGATTTTAAATTAACCTTATATTTTTATGTTTTTATTAAACAATTATTGACAAATGGTAGATTGGCACTGTATGGTATATTCATTCTTGATTGACAAAAACAAGAGAAATCAATAAGATTAATGAAGACTTGAATCCACCTCTTAAGGAGGCACTAGCATGTCAGATTACCTCGTAATCGTGGAGTCGCCTTCTAAGGCGAAGACCATTGAGAAATATTTAGGGAAAAAATACAAAGTTGTCGCGTCTATGGGACATGTTCGCGATTTGCCAAAAAGTCAAATGGGGATAGAAGTAAAGAACAACTTCACCCCGAAGTATATTACCATTCGTGGTAAAGGTCCCGTCTTAAAAGATTTAAAATCAGCGGCCAAAAAAGCAAAGAAAGTCTATCTCGCGGCCGATCCAGACCGCGAAGGGGAAGCAATTGCTTGGCATTTAGCGAATACGTTAAATGTGGACGTTGAATCAGATTGTCGAGTTGTGTTTAATGAGATTACGAAAGATGCAATCAAAGAATCATTTAAACATCCTCGTGCAATTAATATGGATTTAGTGGATGCACAACAAGCAAGACGTATACTTGATCGTCTTGTTGGTTACAATATTAGTCCTTTATTATGGAAGAAAGTAAAAAAAGGATTAAGTGCAGGACGTGTACAATCTGTAGCAGTTCGTTTAATCATCGAGCGTGAAAGGGAAATTCAAAACTTTGAACCTGAAGAATTCTGGACAATTAAAACAGAATTTGTAAAAGGAAAAGACACATTTGAAGCAAGCTTTTACGGTGTAGATGGTGAAAAAGTTCAATTAACAAATGAAACGCAAGTGAATGAAATAATTGAACAGATGAAAGACAATGCGTTTTCAGTTGAAAATGTAACGCGCAAAGAGCGAAAACGTAATCCTGCATTACCGTTTACAACATCTTCCTTGCAACAAGAAGCAGCACGTAAGTTAAACATGCGAGCAAAGAAAACGATGATGCTTGCACAGCAATTGTATGAAGGGATAGATCTTGGAAAACAAGGAACTGTAGGTCTTATTACGTATATGAGAACTGATTCAACACGTATCTCAGAAACAGCTCAAACAGAGGCTCGTACTTATATCACTGAAGCGTATGGTACGGAATACATAGGAACAGAAAAGAAGAAAGAAACGAAAAAGTCAAATGCACAAGATGCGCATGAGGCAATTCGTCCTACTTCGGTAATGAGAAAGCCAGAGGAACTAAAAAGTTTCTTAGGTCGTGATCAACTTCGATTATATAAATTGATTTGGGAGCGATTTGTTGCAAGTCAAATGGCGTCTGCTATAATGGATACTGTGACAGCGAGACTCATTAATAACAATGTTCAGTTCCGTGCAAGTGGATCGGTTGTAAAGTTCCCAGGATTTATGAAAGTGTATGTAGAGTCAAAAGATGATGGTGCTGAAGAAAAGGATAAGATGTTGCCGCCTTTAGAAGTAGGGGAAACTGTATTTTCAAAGGATTTAGAACCAAAGCAACATTTTACACAACCTCCTCCGCGCTATACAGAGGCTCGTCTAGTAAGAACACTTGAAGAACTTGGAATTGGAAGACCGTCGACATATGTACCTACACTTGAAACGATTCAAAAGCGTGGGTATGTAGGCTTAGATAATAAACGCTTCGTTCCGACTGAACTTGGTGAAATAGTAATTGAACTTATTTTAGAGTTTTTCCCAGAAATTATTAACATTGAATTTACTGCCAATATGGAGCAAAGCCTTGATGAAGTAGAAGAAGGAAATGCGAATTGGGTAAAAATTGTTGATGATTTCTACGTAGGTTTTGAACCGCGTTTAGAAAAAGCGGAAAAAGAAATGCGTGAAGTGGAAATTAAAGATGAACCAGCTGGGGAAGATTGTGAATTATGTAATCACCCAATGGTCTTTAAAATGGGTAAATACGGGAAATTTATGGCTTGCTCGAATTTCCCAGATTGTCGTAATACAAAGCCGATTGTGAAAGAAATCGGTGTTACTTGTCCAAAGTGTGATAAGGGTCAAATTATTGAACGCCGTAGTAATAAAAAGAAACGTCTTTTCTATGGGTGCGGTACGTATCCGGAATGCGACTTTGTATCTTGGGATAAGCCAATTGGTCGTAAGTGTCCGAAGTGCGAAGGCATGCTTGTAGAGAAAAAGTTGAAAAAAGGCGTGCAAGTACAATGTATTTCGTGCGATTATGAAGAAGAACAACAAATGTGAGCGTAACTGCTCACATTTTTTTCGGGAAGAAAAGGAAAGGTGATATAAATGACAACACAAGTAGTAAACGTCATTGGCGCAGGTCTTGCAGGAAGTGAAGCAGCTTACCAAATTGCAAAACGTGGTGTCCAAGTTAGATTATATGAAATGAGACCGGTAAGGCAAACGCCAGCTCATCACACAGATAAATTCGCTGAATTAGTATGTAGTAACTCACTTCGTGCAAACACTTTAACAAATGCAGTTGGAGTTATTAAAGAGGAAATGCGCTTAATGGATTCTGTAATTATTCGTGCGGCGGATGAGTGCTCTGTACCAGCTGGAGGTGCTTTAGCTGTAGACCGTCATGAGTTCGCAGCTAAAGTAACGGAATACGTAAAGAACCATCCAAATGTAACTGTAATGAATGAAGAAATTACAGATATTCCAGAGGGACCGACAATTATTGCTACAGGTCCATTAACATCTCCTGATCTTTCTGCAAAATTGAAAGAATTAACAGGAGAAGATTATTTCTACTTCTATGATGCTGCAGCCCCAATCGTAGAAAAAGACAGCATTGACATGAATAAAGTATATTTAAAATCGCGCTATGACAAAGGGGAAGCTGCATATTTAAATTGCCCAATGACAGAAGAAGAGTTTGATCGTTTTTATGAGGCTCTGATTGCTGCTGAGACAGTGCCTTTAAAGGAGTTTGAAAAAGAAATTTTCTTTGAAGGTTGTATGCCAGTAGAAGTTATGGCAAGTAGAGGGAGACAGACGTTAGTATTTGGACCTATGAAACCTGTTGGATTGGAAGATCCAAAAACAGGGAAAACGCCATATGCTGTTGTTCAGTTACGTCAAGATGATGCAGCGGGAACTTTATACAATATCGTAGGTTTCCAAACACATTTAAAGTGGGGACCACAAAAAGAAGTGCTACAGTTAATTCCGGGATTGGAAAATGCAGAGATTGTACGTTATGGTGTAATGCATCGTAATACGTTTATTAATTCACCCAATTTGCTTCGTCCAACATATCAATATAAACAACGTGATGATTTATTCTTCGCTGGTCAAATGACTGGAGTAGAGGGATATGTTGAATCAGCAGCATCAGGATTATTAGCAGGGATTAATGCTGCGCGTCTTGTGCAAGGTGAAGAACCAGTTGTATTACCACCAGTAACTGCAATGGGTAGCATGGCAAATTACATTACGGCAACGAACGCTAAAAACTTCCAACCGATGAATGCGAACTTCGGTCTATTTGCACCGTTAGAGAAGAAGATTAAAAAGAAAGCAGAACGAAATGAAGCGTACGCAGCACGCGCTTTAGAAACGATTCGAAATTTTGTAAATATTTAGTTAAATTTCTTGCAAAGGCTACTAAGTTGTGATACGATTTAGTAGCCTTTATTGAGGTGAGTTGTGTGAATGTGAAGAAATTGTTACAATTATTCGTTGGATATTTACAAATTGAAAGAAATTATTCAAAATATACAATTGCAAGTTATCAAAATGATTTAGAACATTTTGTGCAATTTATGGAACGAGAAGGCATATCCTCTTTTTTAGACGTTACATACGCGGATGTTCGTTTGTACTTAACGACGTTGCACGATGAAAAGTTAGCCCGTAAATCTGTCGCAAGAAAAGTATCAAGCTTACGAAGTTTATATCGTTTTTTGATGCGTGAAGGTTATCGAAAGGATAATCCGTTTGCACTTGCGTCACTCCCCAAAAAAGAATTGTCAATCCCAAAGTTTTTATATGCTGAAGAGTTAGAGGAATTATTCGAAGTTTCTGACACGGAAACGCCATTAGGTCAAAGGAATCAAGCTTTATTAGAGTTGATGTATGCGACTGGGATCCGTGTGAGTGAATGTGTCAATTTACAACTTACCGATATTGACTTTGCGGTGGGAACAATTTTAGTAATGGGAAAAGGAAAAAAACAAAGGTATATTCCATTTGGAAGCTATGCGCAAGATTCTTTAATTACTTATATAGAGAATGGGAGAAAACAGTTAGTTAATAAGACTGACGAAGACTCTCATATGGTATTTTTAAATGCGAAAGGTACACCGCTAACAAGTCGTGGAGTTCGTTATGTTTTAAATGAAATCATTAAAAAGGCTTCACTGACAATGCGGATAAGTCCCCATATGTTAAGGCATACATTTGCTACACATATGCTAGATGAAGGGGCAGATTTACGTACTGTACAGGAGCTATTAGGCCATGAGAATTTGTCGACGACACAAATTTATACGCATGTCTCTAAAGAAAGATTGCGTTCTGTTTACATGAAGCATCACCCGCGGGCATAAATTGCTTTAAAAGCTATAAAAACAAATAAAGGAGTTTTTTCTATGGGAAATTTCCACGCTACAACGATATTTGCAGTTCATCATAATGGAGAATGTGCAATGGCTGGAGATGGCCAAGTGACGATGGGAAATGCTGTTGTAATGAAACATACAGCTCGTAAAGTTCGTAAGCTTTTCCAAGGTAAAGTTTTAGCTGGTTTCGCAGGATCAGTTGCTGACGCATTTACTCTTTTTGAAATGTTTGAAGGGAAATTAGAAGAGTATAATGGCAACTTGCAACGTGCTGCTGTTGAAATGGCAAAACAATGGCGTGGCGATAAAATGTTACGTCAGCTAGAAGCGATGCTCATTGTCATGGATAAAACAACTATGCTCCTTGTTTCAGGTACAGGAGAAGTGATTGAACCGGATGATGGTATTTTAGCAATTGGATCTGGTGGGAATTATGCACTTTCTGCAGGTCGTGCTTTAAAGCGATATGCAAGTGAACACTTAACAGCGAAGCAAATTGCGAAAGCGAGTTTAGAGATTGCTGGCGATATTTGTGTTTATACGAATCACAACATAATTGTTGAAGAATTGTAGAATCGTAAGGGAGGCATTTTATATGCATTTACATTTTACTCCGCGCCAAATTGTGGAAAAATTAGATCAATACATCATCGGTCAAAAAGACGCAAAGAAAGCGGTTGCTGTAGCGTTGAGAAATCGATATCGTCGCAGTAAATTAGCTGAAAATTTACGTGACGAAATTGCACCTAAAAACATCTTAATGATTGGACCGACAGGTGTTGGGAAAACAGAGGTAGCACGACGAATGGCGAAACTCGTTGGAGCACCTTTTATTAAGGTTGAGGCTACAAAATTCACAGAAGTTGGATATGTGGGTAGAGATGTAGAGTCGATGGTACGTGACCTGGTGGAAACATCGGTTCGTATTGTAAAAGAAGAAATGGTAGTGAAAGTTCAAGATAAAGCAGAAGAGCAAGCGAATCAACGTCTTGTTGAAATTTTAGTGCCGAGTCCGGAGAAGCAATCTGGATTTAAAAATCCATTAGAGATGCTTTTTGGAGGCGCTCAAAATTCGAATCAAACGTCTGATACACAAGAAGATGTTGAAATCGAAAAGAAACGTCAAGATGTGGAGAGAAAGCTTGCTGCAGGGCTTCTTGAAGAAGAAATTGTATCGATTGAAGTGACTGAACAACAGTCTTCCATGTTTGATATGTTACAAGGAACTGGCATGGAACAAATGGGAATGAATTTCCAAGATGCGCTAGGAAGTTTTATGCCGAAAAAAACGAAAAAACGTAAACTTTCTGTAAAAGAAGCAAGAAAACTCTTGACAAATGAAGAGGCACAGCGCTTAATTGATATGGATGAAGTTACACAAGAGGCTGTTTATCGTGCTGAACAGCTCGGGATTATTTTTATTGATGAAATTGACAAAATTGCTGGTAAGCAGTCGAATAGCGTAGATGTATCACGTGAAGGTGTGCAACGTGACATTTTGCCAATTGTAGAAGGATCGAATGTTGCGACAAAATACGGATCAGTAAAAACGGATTATATTTTATTCGTTGCAGCTGGAGCGTTCCATATGTCTAAACCGTCGGATTTAATTCCGGAATTGCAAGGGAGATTTCCGATTCGAGTAGAATTAACAAAATTATCGACAGACGATTTTGTTAAAATATTAATCGAGCCTGACAATGCGTTAATTAAACAATATATGGCATTATTAGCGACTGAAGGTATAGAAATTGAATTTTCAGACGAAGCTATTCGTAAGATTGCTGAGATTGCTTATCAAGTTAATCAGGATACAGATAATATTGGAGCAAGAAGACTTCATACGATTATGGAGAAGCTCCTTGAAGATTTATCGTTTGAAGCATCTGAAATTACGTTAGAGAAAATAACGATAACACCTCAATACGTTGAGGAGAAATTAGCAACAATTGCTAAAAATAAAGATGTGAGCCAGTTTATTTTGTAATAGTGTCATCAGGTGACTCGCCCTAGTTTCCAAGTGATGAAAAAATATGTGAGTAACATGTAGGAGGAACTTTTGAAATGGAATTATTAGCAAAAACGAGAAAATTAAATGCGTTATTACAGAGCGCAGCAGGGAAGCCTGTAAACTTTAGAGAAATGTCTGACACAATGTGTGAAGTAATCGAAGCAAACGTATTCGTAGTTAGCCGTCGTGGTAAATTACTAGGTTATGCAATTCACCAACAAATCGAAAACGAACGCATGAAGCAAATGCTTGCAGAACGTCAATTCCCAGAAGAATATACACAAAGCTTATTCAACATTACAGAAACATCTTCAAACTTAGATGTGAACAGTGCTTACACAGCATTCCCAGTAGAAAACAGAGAATTATTTGGTCAAGGTTTAACTACAATCGTACCAATCGTTGGTGGCGGTGAGCGTCTAGGTACATTAGTATTAGCTCGTCTTGGTCAAGAGTTCTTAGATGATGATTTAATCCTTGCTGAGTACAGCTCAACTGTTGTAGGTATGGAAATCTTGCGTGAAAAAGCAGAAGAAATTGAAGAGGAAGCACGTAGTAAAGCTGTTGTTCAAATGGCGATCAGCTCATTATCTTACAGTGAGTTAGAAGCAATTGAGCACATCTTCGAAGAATTAAATGGAACAGAAGGTTTACTTGTTGCAAGTAAAATTGCTGATCGCGTAGGAATTACTCGTTCTGTAATCGTAAATGCACTACGTAAATTAGAAAGTGCTGGTGTTATTGAGTCTCGTTCTTTAGGTATGAAAGGAACATACATTAAAGTGCTAAACGACAAGTTTCTACAGGAACTTGCTAAATTAAAAACAAACTAATTTATAAAAAACTCTCCTCGATTGAGGAGAGTTTTTTTGTGCAATGTATAGATGGTGCTTGTGAAAAGTGTCATAAGCGTGTTTTCTGGGAAAACTATTAATTGTATTTACTTTTTTGCTTAAAAGAAATGAAGGTTGGTAATACTAGAATTCGAGTATGAACAAAGAAAGTTTTACATTGTTCGCATTTTCGACTTGATTGAAATATTTCAGTATGATATAGTAAGCAGTGGTGTCAGTACAAAGTACACACGTTTACTGATTTAAGTGTTGGTGCTACGTTTGTAGTTTCGCTTAGAGATGAAGTAAACGGAGGATATCAAAAACCATTTAGGAGGAACTATATTATGTCAGTAATTTCTATGAAGCAATTGCTTGAAGCTGGTGTTCATTTCGGACATCAAACTCGTCGTTGGAACCCAAAAATGAAGCGTTACATTTTCACAGAGCGTAACGGTATCTACATCATCGACTTACAAAAAACTGTGAAAAAAGTTGAGGAAGCTTACAGAACGATGCGCGACATCGCTGCTGAAGGCGGAGACATCTTATTCGTAGGTACTAAAAAACAAGCACAAGAAGCTATTAAAGAAGAAGCAACTCGTGCTGGTATGTACTTCGTTAACCAACGTTGGTTAGGCGGAACTTTAACAAACTTCCAAACAATCCAAAAGCGTATCAAGCGTCTTAAAGACATCGAAAGAATGCAAGAAGATGGTACTTTCGAAGTACTTCCTAAGAAAGAAGTTGTTCAACTTAAAAAAGAGTTAGAGCGTCTTGAGAAATTCTTAGGCGGTATTAAAGATATGAAAGGTCTTCCAAGTGCATTATTCGTAGTAGACCCTCGTAAAGAGCGTATTGCAGTTGCTGAAGCACGCAAATTACACATTCCAATCATCGGTATCGTTGATACAAACTGTGATCCAGACGAAATCGATCACGTTATCCCAGCAAACGATGATGCAATTCGTGCTGTAAAACTTCTTACATCTAAAATGGCAGACGCGATCCTTGAAGCAAAACAAGGTGAAGAAACTGTTACTGCGTAACAAAGTTGGAAAGGTGATAAGGGGTTCGGCCTTTTATCACCTTTTTTAAGGTATAAACACCTTTATAAAAGGTATAAATACATATTTTAGGAGGATGAAAAGTATGGCAATCACTGCTCAAATGGTAAAAGAATTACGTGAAAAAACTGGCGCAGGTATGATGGACTGCAAAAAAGCTTTAACAGAAACTAACGGCGACATGGAGAAGGCAATTGACTTCTTACGTGAAAAAGGTATTGCGAAAGCTGCTAAAAAAGCAGACCGCATTGCTGCTGAAGGTTTAACTTTCATCGAAACAAACGGTAATGACGCTTTAATCTTAGAATTAAACTCTGAAACTGATTTCGTTGCGAAAAACGAAGGTTTCCAAACACTAATTAAAGAATTAGCTGCTCACTTATTAACTAACAAACCAGCTAACGTTGAAGAAGCTATGGCTCAAACAATGGAAAACGGTAAAAAAGTTGAAGAGCACATCAACGAAGCAATCGCTAAAATTGGTGAAAAACTTACACTACGTCGTTTCGAAATCGTATCAAAAACTGATGCAGATGCATTCGGCGCTTACCTACACATGGGTGGACGTATTGGTGTATTAACAGTTCTTGAAGGTTCTACTGATGAAGCTGCTGCTAAAGATGTTGCAATGCACATCGCTGCAGTTAACCCTAAATACATCGACCGCGATGCTGTAACAGCTGAAGAAGTTGAGCATGAGCGTCAAGTATTAACACAACAAGCATTAAACGAGGGCAAGCCTGAGAAAATCGTTGCGAAAATGGTTGAAGGCCGTTTAGGCAAATTCTTCGAAGAGATTTGCTTACTTGACCAAGCATTCGTTAAAAACCCTGATATGAAAGTTCGTCAGTTCGTTGAGTCTAAAGGCGGAACATTAAAAGGATTCGTTCGCTACGCTGTTGGTGAAGGTATCGAAAAACGCGAAGACAACTTTGCTGAAGAAGTAATGAACCAAGTAAAAGGTAGTAACTAATACAGATTAGGGAACACATTGTGTTCCCTTTTTTAAAATAAAGATGTAAGCAATTGGAGGTTCATTATGAGTAAACCGAAATATAATCGTGTCGTTTTAAAGCTAAGTGGAGAAGCTTTAGCTGGAGAGCAAGGATTTGGAATTAACCCAACTGTTATTAAGTCAGTTGCGGAACAAGTAAAAGAAATTGCAGAACTTGATGTAGAGGTTGCTGTTGTTGTTGGTGGCGGTAACATTTGGCGTGGGAAAATTGGAAGTGAAATGGGCATGGATCGTGCAGGGGCAGATTACATGGGCATGTTAGCGACAGTTATGAATTCATTAGCTCTTCAAGATAGCTTGGAGAATATCGGAATTCAAACTCGTGTACAAACTTCAATTGAGATGCGTCAAGTTGCAGAACCTTACATTCGTCGTAAAGCAGTTCGTCACTTAGAGAAAAAACGTGTTGTTATCTTTGCAGCAGGTACAGGTAACCCATACTTCTCTACAGATACAACAGCAGCATTACGTGCGGCAGAAATTGAAGCAGATGTAATTTTAATGGCGAAAAACAATGTGGATGGTGTATATAATGCGGATCCATCTATTGATCCAACAGCTACGAAATACGAAACGCTTACTTACTTAGACGTATTAAAAGAAGGTTTAGGTGTAATGGATTCTACAGCTTCTTCTCTATGTATGGATAATGATATTCCATTAATTGTATTCTCAGTTATGGAAAAAGGTAATATTAAACGTGCCGTTTTAGGCGAAAATATCGGAACAGTGGTAAGGGGGAAATAAATATGGGACAACAAGTATTGAAGTCTTCAAATGAAAAAATGGAAAAAGCAGTTGCTGCTTATTCTCGTGAATTAGCAACAGTTCGTGCTGGCCGTGCAAACGCGTCTGTATTAGATAAGGTACAAGTTGATTACTATGGTGCACCAACACCAGTTGTGCAATTAGCGAACATTACAGTTCCAGAAGCGCGTTTACTAGTAATTCAACCTTATGATAAAACTTCTATCGGTGATATTGAAAAAGCAATTTTAAAAGCAGATTTAGGCTTAAACCCTTCTAATGATGGAACTGTAATTCGTATTGCATTCCCTGCATTAACAGAAGAGCGTCGTCGTGATCTTGTAAAAGTTGTGAAAAAATATGCTGAAGAAGCAAAAGTTGCTGTTCGTAACGTACGTCGTGACGGAAATGATGATCTTAAGAAGCTTGAAAAAGCTGGCGAGATTACAGAAGATGATTTAAGAGGATATACTGAAGATATCCAAAAAGAAACAGATAAATATATTGCAAAAGTTGACGAAATCGCAAAAAACAAAGAAAAAGAAATCATGGAAGTGTAATAGCGATAACTTCGCAAATATGACCCTCTTCTTAAGGGGGTCTTTTTACACTTTTAGGCATACGTCTGCTTGCTGGAGGGTATGAATGATGTTTAAAAACTTTCCTTTTTTTAAAGGTAAAAAGGACACATCGTTTGATCATCTCGTTGAAGAAGTGAAAAAAGGATATATCCCAGAACATATTGCCATCATTATGGATGGGAATGGAAGATGGGCAAAGAGGAGAGCAATGCCTCGTATTGCGGGACATCATGAAGGTATGCAAGTTGTAAAGAAAATTACAAAATTTGCAAGTAAACTTAATGTGAAAGTGTTAACTCTCTATGCTTTTTCAACTGAGAACTGGAAAAGACCGAAAAAGGAAGTTGATTATTTAATGAAGCTTCCAGAAGAATTTCTAGGTACATTTTTACCAGAATTGATTGAAGAAAACGTACAAGTCCGAGTAATAGGGCAAAAAGATCGTCTTCCTACGCATACACGCAGAGCGATGGAGAAAGCCATGGAAGATACGAAAGAGAATACGGGATTAATTCTTAATTTCGCGTTAAACTATGGGAGTCGAGATGAAATCGTTTCTGCTGTGCAACATATGATGAAAGATAATGAGGAAGGAAAAATTCGTTCTGAAGAGGTAAGTGAAGAAATGCTTTCCTCCTACTTAATGACGAGTTCTTTACCTGATCCAGAGTTGTTAATCCGAACAAGCGGAGAGCTACGTATTAGTAATTTCATGTTGTGGCAAATTGCATATTCGGAGTTTTGGTTTACAGACGTGTATTGGCCAGACTTCAAAGAAGAACATTTGCTAAATGCGATTACTGACTTTCAACATAGAGGGCGCAGATTCGGAGGCGTGTAGAAAGAGAGGGTTTGGTAGTGAAACAGAGAATTATTACTGGAGTGGTTGCTGCCGCGCTATTCATTCCCATCGTAATATACGGTGGCGTGCCTTTTACGGTTTTAGTGTATGCACTTGCTTCTATAGGTTTATATGAATTAATTCGTATGAATAAGCTTACGCTTATTTCAGTACCGACAGTTTTAGCTGCAGTATTATTGTGGATTCTTTTAATTCCAAGTAGTGCATCAGAACTGTTTACATGGATTGGATTAGGTAAATTGGAAATCACATTTGTGATTGTTTTATTACTTTTATCATATACAGTCCTTTCTAAGAATACATTTACTTTTGATAATGCTTCATTTTTACTGATGGCAACGACATATGTGGCAATGGGATTCTTATATTTAAATGAAACGAGAATATTAGGAATTAAATATGTATTTTGCGCATTATTTGTTATATGGGCTACTGATTCAGGCGCATATTTCGTAGGAAAAGCATTGGGCAAGAGAAAATTGTGGCCAGAAATTAGTCCAAATAAAACGATTGAAGGTTCATTAGGTGGCATCGTTTGTGGAATTATTGTGGCACTTGTTTACAATGTGTTCTTCCCAGTCGAATCGAATGTAGTAATTTTAATTGTGCTGACAATTATCATTTCTATTTTTGGACAAATTGGTGATTTGGTACAATCTGCATTTAAACGTCATTATGGCGTAAAAGATTCAGGTACAATTTTACCTGGGCATGGTGGTATATTAGACCGAACAGATAGTTGGTTATTCGTTTTACCAATTCTCTACTTCTTATTACAATACAATTAATAAATGAACGAGGGGTTGGAGTCATGAAAAACATTAGTTTATTAGGTGCAAGCGGATCAATTGGTACACAAACTTTAGATGTATTACGCTCGCACCCAGACCAATTCCGTCTCGTTGCTTTTTCTGTAGGGAAAAATATTGACTACGCAGTAAAGGTAATTCAAGAATTTTCTCCGCAAATCGTCTCTGTGCAAAGAGAGGAAGATGTTTTAAAATTACAATCTGTTTCTGGTAATACAAAAATTGTATATGGTAGTGAAGGACTTTTAGAAGTAGCATTACATCCAGATGCGGAGATTGTAGTAAATGCTGTTGTAGGTAGCGTAGGGTTGTTACCAACACTTCGTGCAATCGAGGCGAAAAAAACAATTGGAATTGCAAATAAAGAAACGTTAGTAACTGCAGGACATCTTGTAATGGAAGCAGCACGAAAACATAATGTTTCGTTACTTCCAGTAGATAGTGAACATTCGGCTATTTTTCAATGCTTGAATGGTGAAAATGAAAAAAGAATTTCTCGTCTTATTATAACGGCTTCTGGTGGAAGTTTCCGTGATAAAACGAGGGATGAATTGCATCATGTGACCGTAGAAGATGCGCTTCGACATCCAAACTGGTCAATGGGTTCGAAAATTACAATTGATTCTGCTACAATGATGAATAAGGGACTAGAAGTAATTGAAGCACATTGGCTTTTTGGTATCCCTTATGAGCAAATCGATGTTGTTTTACATAAAGAAAGTATTATCCATTCTATGGTTGAATTTGAAGATCGTAGTGTAATGGCGCAGCTTGGTTCACCTGATATGCGAGTACCAATTCAATACGCACTTACATATCCTGATAGATTGCCTCTTTCAGACACAAAACAGTTAAACTTATGGGAAATAGGGACGTTGCATTTTGAGAAAATGGACCAAGAACGATTCCGTTGTTTACGTTTTGCGTATGAAGCTGGAAAAGCAGGTGGAAGTATGCCAGCTGTAATGAACGCAGCGAATGAAGTAGCTGTTGAAGCCTTTTTACAAAAGAGAATTGGTTTCTTAACAGTGGAAGACCTCATTGAAAAAGCAATGAACCATCACAATGTCATTGCACGACCGAGCTTAGAGGAAATTTTGGAAATTGATGCGGCCACAAGACGGTTTGTGATGGAACAAATTTAGCAAAGGTGGTTATGGAATTGAATACAGCGATTGCCTTTATATTAATTTTCGGTGCACTCGTATTTTTCCATGAGCTAGGGCATCTATATTTCGCAAAAAGAGCAGGTATTTTATGCCGCGAGTTTGCGATTGGTTTTGGTCCGAAAATATTCTCATTTGAAAAGAATGAAACGGTGTATACGATTCGATTACTGCCCCTTGGTGGCTATGTAAGAATGGCTGGCGAGGATGCGGACACAGTTGAGTTAAAGCCTGGGAAAAAGGTTGGCCTTGTATTAAATGAAAAAGACGAAGTTGTGAAATTGGTTTTTGATGGATATGAAAAGTATCCAAATGTTCGTGTTATTGAAGTCGAACAAGCTGATTTGGAGCATAATTTAACAATTTCGGGCTATGAAGAGTACGAGGAAGAGCTTCAAACGTTCCGAGTGAATGAAAAGGCTCGTATTATTACTGCGGGGGAAGAAATTCAAATTGCTCCGTATAATAGACAATTTGGCTCGAAAAAACTAGGGCAACGCGCTTTAACAATCTTTGCGGGTCCTGCAATGAACTTCATTTTAGCATTTGTTATTTTTGTGATTCTTGGATTTGTACAAGGGGTTCCTATTGACAAACCAATGGTCGGAAAAGTGATGGATAACAGTGCAGCACAGCAAGCTGGATTGAAAGAGAATGATACAATTCAAGCTATTGATGGGAAAAACACAAGTACATGGAAAGATGTTGTTACTATTGTACGTGAAAACCCAAATAAAGAAATTACGTTACAAGTAAAGCGTGATAATGAACAGTTTAATGTGAAAGTAACGCCAACACTCGATAAAGAAGGAAAAGACGAAGTTGGTAGAATCGGTGTTTATTCTCCTGTAGAGAAAACAGTAATGGGTTCTATTAAATCAGGATTTGAACAAACGTACCAATGGACGAAACTAATTTTTGAATCTCTTGTTAAATTAGTAACTGGTCAATTTTCTATTAATGAGTTGTCAGGTCCAGTAGGAATTTATAATCTAACAGATCAAGTTGTAGATTATGGGTTTACGCGTGTACTAAGTTTAGCTGCAGTTCTAAGCATTAATCTTGGTTTATTTAATTTATTACCAGTTCCTGCTTTAGATGGTGGCCGTTTATTCTTCTTCTTAATTGAAGCGTTACGAGGGAAACCAATTGACCGCCAAAAAGAAGGAATGGTTCACTTTATTGGTTTTGCATTATTAATGTTACTTATGTTAGTTGTAACTTGGAATGACATTCGTAAGTTTTTCTTGTAAAATAAAGTGAAACTTATAATGAAATAGAGCTCGTAGAATAAAATCCCTCACCTAACTCGAGGTGAGGGGTTTTACTGCGTGTAAGAGTAAAATGAAGAGGTGCAAATAAATGAAACAAAGTATGATATTCAGTCCTACATTACGTGAAGTTCCAGCTGATGCTGAAATTAAGAGTCATCAGCTGTTACTTCGTGCAGGTTTTATGCGTCAAAATGCTTCTGGTATTTATAGCTTTCTACCATTTGGATTAAAAGTATTACACAAAGTAGAACGTATCGTTCGAGAAGAAATGGAGCGCGCAGGAGCTGTAGAATTATTAATGCCAGCTATGCAAGCTGCAGAATTATGGCAAGAATCAGGTCGCTGGTATTCTTACGGATCTGAATTAATGCGTATGAAAGATCGTAACGCTCGTGAATTCGCATTAGGAGCGACACATGAGGAAGTAATTACGGACCTTGTGCGTGATGAAGTGAAATCATATAAAAAATTACCGTTAACCTTATACCAAATTCAAACAAAATTCCGTGATGAGCAAAGACCTCGTTTCGGCTTATTACGTGGAAGAGAGTTTCTAATGAAAGATGCATACTCTTTCCATGCTACACAAGAGAGCTTAGATGAAGTATACGATCGCTTATATAAAGCATACTCTAACATTTTTGCTCGCTGTGGCTTGAATTTCCGTGCAGTTATTGCTGATTCTGGAGCAATGGGCGGAAAAGATACACATGAATTTATGGTATTATCTGAAGTTGGTGAAGATACAATTGCATACTCTGACACATCTGATTATGCAGCAAACATCGAAATGGCTCCTGTTGTAGCTACGTATACGAAGAGTGACGAAGCCGAAAAAGCACTTAAAAAAGTAGCAACACCAGACCAAAAAGCAATTGAAGAAGTATCTGCATTCTTAAACATTGCAGCTGACAAGTGCATTAAGTCTATGGTATTTAAAGTAGATGAGAAATTAGTAGTTGTACTTGTTCGTGGTGATCACGAAGTAAACGATGTGAAAGTGAAAAATGTATACGGCGCTTCAGTTGTTGAGCTTGCTTCTCATGAAGAAGTAAAAGCATTATTAAATTGTGAAGTTGGTTCATTAGGACCGATTAATGTAACAGGTGATATCGAAATTATTGCTGATCATGCTGTAGCATCAATTGTTAACGGATGTTCAGGAGCGAATGAAGAAGGATTCCATTATGTAAATGTAAATCCAGAACGTGACTTTAAAGTAAATCAATATACAGATTTACGCTTCATTCAAGAAGGAGACCAATCTCCAGATGGAAACGGAACAATTCTTTTCGCACGCGGAATTGAAGTTGGTCATGTATTCAAATTAGGAACTCGTTATAGTGAAGCAATGAACGCAACATTCCTAGATGAAAACGGAAAAACACAACCACTTATTATGGGTTGTTACGGTATCGGTGTATCTCGTACAGTTGCAGCAATTGCAGAGCAGTTTAACGATGAGAACGGCTTAGTTTGGCCAAAAGCTGTAGCACCGTTCCATGTGCATGTAATTCCAGTAAATATGAAATCTGATGCACAACGTGAAATGGGTGAAAATATCTACAACTCATTACAAGAACAAGGCTATGAAGTGTTATTAGACGATCGTGCAGAACGTGCAGGTGTTAAATTTGCAGATGCAGATTTATTCGGTCTTCCAGTTCGTGTTACAGTCGGTAAAAAAGCAGACGAAGGTATTGTAGAAGTGAAAGTACGTGCTACAGGTGAGTCTGAAGAAGTAAAAGTAGAAGAACTTCAAACATATATTGCAAATATTTTAAAATAAGAAGAGGTACCTCGTAATGGGGTACCTTCTCTTTCTTTGTAAACGTATTTTGTAAAAGAAGAAGTGAGAAATCTTTCTTTGTGGTACGTTTCAATTTATAATAGCAAATGGAAGGAGAGTGCTTATGTCTTTAACAAATGAACAACAAGAGCGATTTCAAATTTTGCTCCAGCAGTTGCAAATACCAGACGACCTTATAAATCAATATTTACAAGGCGGTGGTATTGAAAGGCTCGTTATTGATAAAGCGAATAAAAGTTGGCATTTTGATTTACAAGTGCCACGTATTTTGCCTACAGAATTATATGAATTGCTAGAAACAAAGCTTAAGCAATCATTTTCTCATATTGCAAGAACAACATTTGCATTAGAAACAGAGAATAAACAATTTACAGAAGAAGAAGTGAGGGCGTATTGGCCGCTTTGTACGGAACGAATTACATTTTCACCTATGTTCGCATACTTAAAGAAGCAGCTTCCACAGGTGAATGGAGTGAAGTTGCTAATAAATGTGAATAACGAGCTGGAGTCTACTGCTTTAAAGAAAAACGTTGCGAAACCAGTAGGGGATCAATACGAAGTTTTTGGATTCCCGCGTTTTCAGTTAGACACACATATACAGCAAAATACAGAAGAAATGCAAAAGTTTCGTGAACAAACGCAGCAAGAAGACCGCGAGCGTGTTATACAAGCTATGGAAGAAATGGCGAAGAAGCAAGCTGAAGAAAGCAGCGTTGTGTATGAAGGACCGATTACACTCGGGTATCTTATTAAGCCAGATGAAGAGATTACACCAATGCGAGAAATTCAAGATGAAGAAAGAAGAAAAACGGTTCAAGGATATGTCTTCCATGTAGAAACAAAAGAGCTTCGTAGTGGACGTACGTTATTAACTTTAAAAATAACGGATTATACGGATTCTATTATGATCAAAATGTTCTCGCGTGACAAAGAAGATATTCCAATGCTGCAATCCTTGAAAAAAGGAATGTGGGTGAAAGCGCGTGGTTCTGTTCAAAACGATACATTTGTTCGAGATTTAGTAATGATTGCAAATGATATTAATGAAATAACAGGACCGTCTCGTAAAGATAAAGCGCCAGAAGGCGAAAAACGAGTAGAGCTGCATCTCCATACTCCGATGAGTCAAATGGACGCTGTCACTCCAGTTTCTAAGCTTGTTGCTCAAGCTGGTAAATGGGGACATGAGGCTATTGCGGTGACAGACCATGCCGTGGCTCAGTCTTTCCCAGAGGCGTATTCTGCGGGGAAAAAGGCTGGAGTTAAAGTTATATATGGTGTAGAAGCAAATCTAGTTAATGATGGTGTACCGATAGCGTATAATGAAGCGCATCGTTTACTTGCAGAGGAAACGTATGTTGTTTTCGACGTTGAGACGACAGGTTTATCAGCTGTATACGATACAGTCATTGAGTTGGCTGCCGTAAAAGTAAAGGGTGGCGAAATTATTGATCGCTTTGAATCTTTCGCAAATCCACATCAACCATTATCAGCGACGATTATTGAATTGACAGGTATTACAGATGATATGTTAACTGATGCACCTGAAGTGGACGAAGTGTTTAAAAAGTTTGAGGAATGGATGGGCGATCATACACTTGTTGCCCATAACGCGAGCTTCGATATGGGCTTTATTAATGTAGGTTTTAAAAAGGCTGGGTTAGAAAAAACGAATAACCCCGTTATTGATACGTTAGAACTTGCACGATTCTTATTCCCAGAAATGAAAAATCATCGATTAAATACGATGTGTAAAAAACTTGATATTGAATTAACACAACATCACCGTGCGATTTATGATACAGAAGCGACGGGATATTTACTTGTGAAAATGTTGAAAGACGTAATTGAAAAGGGATTTGAATATCACGATCAATTAAATGATAGCATGGGACAAGGGGATGCGTATAAGCGTGGCCGTCCAAGTCATATGACGTTACTTGCCACATCAGATGTTGGATTGAAAAATTTATATAAACTTGTTTCATATTCTCACCTTAATTACTTTTACCGTGTACCACGTGTGCCGAGGTCACTATTAAAAAAATACCGTGAAGGAATTTTAGTAGGAACGGCTTGTGATAAAGGTGAAGTGTTCGAGGCAATGATGCAAAAGGCACCTGAAGAGGTAGAAGAAATTGCCCAGTTCTATGACTACATTGAAGTAATGCCTCCAGAGGTGTTACGTCATTTAGTAGAACGTGAGCTTGTTCGAGACGAAGGTCAATTAAAAACAATCATTTCTAACTTAGTAAAACTAGGTGAGACGTTAGATAAACCAGTTGTTGCTACAGGAAACGTGCATTATTTAGACCCTGAGGATGCAATGTATCGTAAAATTTTAGTCAGTTCGCAGGGCGGAGCCAATCCGTTAAATCGACATTCATTACCGCCAGTACATTTCCGTACAACTGATGAAATGTTAGAATGTTTTTCATTCTTAGGTGAAGACAAAGCGAAAGAAGTTGTTGTAACAAATACACAAAAGATTGCGTCATTAATTGGTGATGTGCATCCAGTAAAAGACGATCTATACACACCGAAAATTGAAGGTGCTGATGATGAAACGCGTGATATGAGTTATAAAATGGCGCGTAGCATTTATGGTGAAGAGCTACCGGAAATTGTAGAAGCACGTTTAGAAAAAGAATTAAAAAGTATTATTGGGCATGGATTCGCCGTAATTTATTTAATTTCACATAAGCTTGTGAAAAAATCGTTAGTAGACGGATATCTAGTAGGTTCGCGTGGATCGGTAGGGTCATCATTTGTTGCAACGATGATGGAAATTACAGAAGTAAACCCATTACCACCACACTATGTATGTCCGAAGTGTAAGCAATCAGAATTCTTTAATGATGGTTCTGTAGGTTCTGGTTTTGACTTACCAGATAAAGAATGTCCTGCTTGTAATATTCCGTATGTAAAAGATGGACATGACATTCCGTTCGAAACGTTCCTTGGATTTAAAGGAGATAAGGTACCCGATATCGATTTGAACTTCTCCGGGGAGTACCAACCACGTGCCCATAACTATACGAAAGTACTGTTCGGTGAAGACTATGTATATCGTGCAGGAACGATTGGTACAGTTGCGGAAAAAACTGCTTACGGATATGTAAAAGGTTATGCAAATGATCATAACTTAACGATTCGAAATGCAGAGATTGATCGCTTAGTAGCAGGATGTACCGGTGTAAAACGTACAACTGGACAGCATCCAGGCGGTATTATCGTTGTGCCAGATTACATGGATATCTTTGATTTCTCACCAATACAGTATCCAGCAGATTCAATTGGTGCTGAATGGAGAACAACGCATTTTGATTTCCACTCGATTCATGATAATTTATTGAAACTTGATATACTCGGACACGATGATCCGACCGTTATTCGTATGTTACAAGATTTAAGTGGTATTGATCCGAAAACAATCCCAACGGATGATCCAGAAGTAATGAAAATTTTCTCAGGTCCAGAATCGCTAGGCGTAACGGAAGAACAAATTAACTGTAAAACAGGTACACTTGGTATACCAGAATTCGGTACGAAATTCGTAAGACAGATGTTAGAAGAGACAAAACCAACGACATTCTCAGAGTTAGTCCAAATTTCTGGACTATCACATGGTACGGACGTATGGCTTGGTAATGCAAACGAGTTAATTTATAACGGTACATGTACGCTGAGCGAAGTTATCGGTTGTCGTGATGACATCATGGTATATTTAATCTATCAAGGTCTAGATCCATCATTAGCCTTCAAAATCATGGAGTCGGTACGTAAAGGTAAAGGTGTACCGGAAGAATGGGAAGACGACATGAAAAGTAATAATGTACCAGGTTGGTATATTGATTCATGTAAGAAAATCAAGTATATGTTCCCTAAAGCCCATGCGGCTGCTTACGTGCTTATGGCTGTACGTATCGCATACTTTAAAGTACATTTTGCACTGTTATTCTATGCGGCATATTTTACAGTTCGAGCAGATGACTTTGACGTAGAAGCAATGGCGAAAGGTTCAGCATCTATACGTGCAAGAATTGATGAAATTGCGCAAAAAGGTTTAGATGCAGCGCCGAAAGAGAAGAGTTTATTAACGGTATTAGAAATGACACTTGAAATGTGTGAGCGTGGATACTCATTCCAAAAGGTTGATTTGTATCGTTCGCATGCAACAGACTTTATTATTGATGGAGACTCATTAATCCCTCCATTTAATGCGGTACCTGGTCTTGGTACAAACGCAGCTTTAAGTATTGTAGAAGCACGCAAAAATGGAGACTTCTTATCAAAAGAGGACTTGCAGCAGCGTAGTAAGGTTTCGAAAACAATTATTGAGTATTTAGATAGTCAAGGTTGTTTAGGAGATTTACCGGATCAAAACCAGTTATCACTGTTCTAGTAGGTAGGAAAAGTCTTTGCAAATCAACATTTCCTATGATATACTATTAACCGAGATAACCATGTCATGTATATTGTGTAAAGAAAAGAGTGGGGAAACCCACTCTTTCGTGTTACTATCTATGTTTTCTCTACGTAGATAGGTAAAAGATTTCTGTCGTATATACATATTTTGTTACAAGTTTTACTTCTTAAATTTGGTAATACTAAGACAGATAATCCCTGCTGAACAGCAGGGGCTTTTGTTAGCTAACGAGAAAGAATAAGATAGACCGTTTTTAAAGTGGCGGGGTCTTCTTCTTTTAAATGGTACATGACGGCAGGAAGGAGGCTGTTTATGGATAAGAAAGTCACAGAAGTTGTAGAAGCATTTGCGCAGCCGATCGTTGAAGAGTTAAATCTTGAACTTGTAGATGTAGAGTATGTGAAAGAAGGACAAGACTGGTTCTTACGCGTATTTATCGATTCTGAAAAGGGAGTCGACATTGAAGAATGCGGTGCGGTAAGTGAACGTTTAAGCGAAGCTTTAGATAAAGAGGATCCAATTCCTCATCTTTACTTTTTGGATGTATCATCTCCTGGAGCGGAACGCCCATTAAAGAAAGAAAAAGACTTCCAGCAAGCGGTAGGAAAACAAGTGGCAATTAAAACATATGAGCCGATTGATGGTGAAAAGATGTTTGAAGGAAAACTGCTTTCTTACGATGGTACAACAATAACATTATTATTAACAATTAAAACACGTAAAAAAGAAATCCAAATTTCGATGGATAAAGTCGCAAATGCGCGACTTGCTGTTACGTTTTAGTTAGAAGGGGGATCTTCATGAGCACTGAGTTATTAGATGCTTTGCTCGTATTAGAATCTGAAAAAGGCATTAGCAAAGACATTATTATTGATGCGATTGAAGCAGCTTTAATCTCTGCTTATAAGCGCAATTTTAATCAAGCACAAAACGTTCGTGTGAGCTTTAACCCAGAAGTGGGAACAATTCAAGTTTTAGCACGTAAAGACGTAGTAGACAATGTGTTTGATCCACGTCTTGAAATTTCTGTAGAGGAAGCAAGACAAATTAATCCAAACTACCAAGATGGTGACGTACTAGAAATTGAAGTAACACCAAAAGACTTTGGTCGTATTGCAGCACAAACTGCAAAACAAGTTGTCACACAACGAGTGCGTGAAGCAGAGCGCGGTGTTATTTACTCTGAGTTTAGTGACCGTGAAGAAGATATTATGGTAGGTATTGTACAACGTCAAGATGCTCGTTTCATCTATGTAAGCTTAGGGAAAGTAGAAGCTTTATTACCTGTAAGTGAGCAAATGCCTAATGAGCAATACAAACCACATGATCGTATTCGCGTATTCATTACGAAAGTAGAAAAAACGACAAAAGGACCACAAATTTACGTATCACGTACACATCCTGGTCTTTTAAAACGTTTATTCGAAATGGAAGTTCCTGAAATCTATGATGGAACTGTAGAAATTCGTTCTGTAGCACGTGAAGCTGGCGATCGCTCTAAGATCTCTGTATATGCAGAGAACACTGATGTTGATCCAGTTGGTTCTTGTGTAGGACCAAAAGGGCAACGTGTACAACGCATTGTAGACGAATTAAAAGGTGAAAAAATTGACATCGTCCGCTGGTCAAATGATCCAGTTGAATATGTTGCAAATGCATTAAGCCCATCACAAGTTGTTAAAGTACTTGTAGATGAAGAAGAAAAAGCGACAACAGTAGTTGTTCCAGACCACCAATTATCATTAGCTATCGGTAAGCGTGGACAAAATGCACGTCTTGCAGCTAAATTAACAGGCTGGAAAATTGATATTAAGAGTGAGTCTGATGCGAAACAACTTGGTATTGTAACAGAAGAAGATAGCGTAATCGCATTTGGATTCGATTCAGTGGAAGACGAAATCGAATAGAGGTGATGAGTATGAGCAATCGAAAAGTTCCGTTACGAAAATGTGTTGCAACGCAAGAAATGAAATCAAAACGAGAGCTCGTTCGCATTGTTCGTTCCAAAGAGGGAGAAGTGTCCATTGATTTAACTGGGAAAAAATCAGGACGAGGTGCTTACTTGTCGAAGGACAAGGAGAGCATTCTTCAAGCTCAAAAGAAAAATGTTTTGGAACATCATCTAAAAGCGAAAATCGACGGTTCTTTATATGAAGAGCTTCTTGAGCTTGTTGAGAAGGAGTCGAAATAAGTGTCCGATTGGAAATCGTTTTTAGGACTAGCAAACCGGGCTCGGAAAATTATTTCGGGTGAAGAACTCGTTTTAAAAGAAGTACGAAGTGGCAAAGCAAAACTTGTATTGCTATCTGAAGATGCGTCAGTAAATACTACAAAACGCATCACAGATAAAACTACGTACTACAACGTACCAATGAGAAAGGTCGAAAATCGACAACAATTAGGGCATGCGATTGGGAGAGATGAGCGAGTCGTTGTAGCTGTGTTAGATGTAGGCTTTGCGAAAAAGCTGCGTAGCATGCTCGATACAAATTACCGGGGGTGAAGGTATGAGTAAAATTCGAGTGCATGAATATGCAAAAAAACATAATATCTCAAGTAAAGATCTTATGACAAAACTAAAAGAAATGAATATCGAGGTTTCGAATCATATGACAATGTTAGACGATGAAGTAGTAAATAAATTAGATAATGAATATCAAACTGAAAAACCTTCTGTTGCAGATGAGTTTGAAGTAGAAGAAAAAGTTGTTCGCAGTAAAAAGAACAGCAATAAGAAAAAGAAAAAAGGCAAAGGAAACGAAGACAAACGTCAAGAGAACTTTGCTGGTAGACAACAAACTCAAATTGTAGAAACACCAGATAAAATTACTTTCTCTGGAAGCCTTACAGTAGGAGATCTTGCTAAAAAATTAAGCAAAGAGCCATCTGAAATTATTAAGAAGCTCTTCATGCTTGGAATTATGGCAACAATTAACCAAGACTTGGATAAAGATACAATTGAGTTAATTGCTAACGACTACGGTATTGAAGTAGAAGAAGAAGTAATTGTAAGCGAGACTGAGTTTGAAACATTCATTGATGAGCAAGATGATGAAGAGAACTTAAAAGAACGTCCAGCTGTAGTTACAATCATGGGACACGTTGACCATGGTAAAACAACATTACTGGATTCTATTCGTAACTCAAAAGTAACTGCAGGCGAAGCGGGTGGAATTACTCAGCATATCGGTGCATATCAAGTTGAAGTAAACGATAAGAAGATTACATTCTTAGATACACCTGGTCACGCAGCATTTACAACGATGCGTGCTCGTGGGGCACAAGTAACGGATATTACAATCCTTGTTGTTGCAGCGGATGACGGTGTTATGCCACAAACGGTTGAAGCAATTAACCATGCGAAGGCAGCAGGAGTACCAATTATTGTTGCTGTGAATAAAATGGATAAACCAGCTGCAAACCCTGATCGCGTAATGCAAGAACTAACTGAATATGAATTAGTTCCAGAAGCTTGGGGCGGAGATACTATTTTCGTACCAATTTCTGCAATTCAAGGCGAAGGCATTGACAACTTACTAGAAATGATCCTTCTTGTAAGTGAAGTAGAAGAATATAAAGCAAATCCAAACCGCTATGCAACTGGTACAGTAATCGAAGCACAGCTTGATAAAGGTAAAGGAACTATCGCGACATTACTTGTTCAAAATGGTACGCTTCGAGTTGGAGATCCAATCGTTGTTGGAACTTCATTCGGACGTGTTCGTGCAATGGTAAGTGATATTGGTCGTCGTGTAAAAGTTGCTGGTCCATCAACTCCTGTTGAAATTACTGGTTTAAACGAAGTACCACAGGCTGGAGATCGTTTCATGGCATTTGCTGATGAGAAGAAAGCTCGTCAAATTGGTGAATCACGTGCACAAGAAGCGTTAGTTGCACAACGTGGTGAGAAATCTAAATTAAGCCTTGAAGATTTATTCCAACAAATCCAAGAGGGCGATGTAAAAGAAATTAACTTAATCGTAAAAGCAGACGTACAAGGTTCTGTTGAAGCGATGGCAGCATCACTTCGTAAAATTGATGTTGAAGGCGTAAAAGTTAAAATCATTCACACTGGTGTAGGTGCGATTACAGAATCTGATATCATTTTAGCTTCTGCATCTAATGCAATTGTAATTGGATTTAACGTACGTCCAGATGTGAACGCGAAGCGTACAGCTGAATTAGAGAACGTTGATATTCGTTTACACCGTATTATTTATAAAGTAATCGAAGAGATTGAAGCAGCTATGCAAGGTATGCTTGATCCAGAATTCGAAGAAAAAGTAATCGGTCAAGCAGAAGTTCGTCAAACGTTTAAAGTAACAAAAGTTGGAACAATCGCAGGTTGTTACGTAACAGACGGTAAAATTACGCGTGATAGTGGCGTACGTATTATCCGTGACGGCGTAGTAATTTTCGAAGGACAACTTGATACGTTAAAACGTTTCAAAGACGACGTAAAAGAAGTTGCACAAAACTATGAGTGTGGTATTACAATTGAGAGATATAATGATCTTAAAGAAGGGGACATCATTGAAGCGTACATTATGGAAGAAGTGAAGCGATGATTATCGCTTCACTCTCATTCGAGTGTATGATTTACAATGTGCATTCTTTAAAAGAGAAACGTGCAATTTTACAACGTGTGTTAACTCGTGTAAAACAGCGCTATAATGTAGCTGTTTCTGAAGTTGGGCACCAAGATGTATGGCAACGTACAGAAATTGCAATTGTTTCCGTATCCTCAAATCGTGTTATCTGTGAGAAAGAAATGAATCGTGTACTTGAGTACATCGATTCATTTCCTGAAATTGAACGTACAATAACACATTTGGAATGGTATTGAATGAGGTGAAGAGTTATGAAATTACGTGCGAACCGTGTGGGCGAGCAAATGAAAAAAGAATTAGGCGACATTATCAGTCGTAAAATTAAAGACCCACGTATTGGATTTGTTACAGTAACTGATGTACAAGTGAGTGGTGATTTACAAATTGCTAAAGTATATATTTCTGTTTTAGGTGATGAAGAACAGAAAGAAAATACTTTAAAAGGTTTAGCGAAGGCAAAAGGCTTTATTCGTTCAGAAATCGGCCAACGTATTCGTCTTCGTAAAACACCAGAAATTACCTTTGAGTTTGATGAGTCTATCGGATATGGTCATCGAATTGATACACTTTTACATGAAATTAATAAAGACGGTAAACGTGAAGAATAATGGATAGACATTTGTCTATCCATTTTTTCAATGCAAAATAAGTTTTGGATATTTACTACGAGAGAATTATGATGAGGTGAACATATATGGAAGGTGTAGTATTATTACATAAGCCAAAAGGCATGACATCACATGATTGTGTATTTAAATTAAGAAAGATATTGCGAGAAAAGAGAATTGGTCATACGGGAACATTAGACCCTGATGTAACAGGAGTATTACCAATTTGCGTTGGAAGAGCAACGAAAATTGCACAATTTTTAACAAGTGAAACGAAAACATATGAAGGTGAAGTAACATTAGGGTTTTCAACGACAACCGAAGATGCTTCTGGTGAGGTTGTTGAAACGAAAAATGTAGATCGTACTATTACTCGTAAGGAAGTAGAGAAAGTCCTTGCGGAATTAACAGGCACGATTGAACAAATGCCACCAATGTTCTCGGCTGTAAAAGTAAACGGGAAAAAATTATACGAATATGCAAGAGCAGGACAAGAGGTAGAACGTCCAGTTCGTACAATTACAATTCATGAATTCGTATTACTTGATGATCGTGAAGTTTTTGAAGGAGAAAATATTTCATTCCGTTTCCGTGTAACGTGTAGTAAAGGAACATATGTAAGAACGTTAGCTGTAATGATAGGGGAGAAACTTGGTTTCCCATCACATATGTCTCACCTTGTAAGAACGGCATCTGGTGAATTTTTATTAGAAGATTGCATATCATTTGAAGAAATTGAAGAAAACGTGCAAAATGGAACAGTAGAGTCTATCTTCATTTCAATTGATGAAGCATTAAGCAAGTTTCCAAAAATGGTTGTAGATGAAAAGCAAACAGAGAAAATAAAGAATGGTATGTTCTTAAAGAATGAATTAGAAATAACAGCACCATTTATTACAGTGTTTGATAAAAATGATCGTTGCTTAGCAATTTATGAACATCATCCGAAACATCCTGGCATGTTAAAGCCGATGAAAGTACTTGTGAATAATCAAGAACTAAAGCTATAATGAATTATTGGAAGGATTATTACAGAAAAAGGTGAATTCAAGCGTGAAACTTATTCATTTAACTCATCCACATGAACAAAATAAATTAGAATTACCACCTACTGTAATGGCATTAGGATTTTTTGATGGCATTCATTTAGGACATCAATGTGTAATTCGAACTGCGAAAAAAATAGCGGACGAACGAGGATATAAAAGTGCAGTTATGACATTTCATCCTCATCCATCTGTTGTTTTAGGGAAAAAGGATGCGCATGTGGAGTATATTACACCAATGCGCGATAAAGAAAAAATAGTCGAAAGCTTAGGAATCGATATATTATATGTGATTAAATTTGATGAATCATTTGCAGGGTTATTACCGCAACAATTTGTAGATGATTATATTATTGGTTTAAATGTAAAGCATGTAGTAGCAGGGTTTGATTATTCATATGGACGTTTAGGAAAAGGAAAGATGGAGACTTTACCATTTCATGCAAGAGGGGAGTTTACACAGACTGTGATTGAAAAAGTTGAATTTCAAGAAGAGAAAGTAAGTTCTACAGCATTACGAAAGTTAATTCGAAATGGCGAAATGGAGCAAATTCCATCTATTTTAGGTAGAGCCTATACTGTAGCGGGAACAGTTATACACGGCGACAAACGTGGGCGTCAAATTGGTTTCCCAACAGCTAATGTAGGTTTAAGTGATGAGTATTTATTGCCACCTGTAGGTGTTTATGCAGTGAGATTAAAAGTTCACGATGAATGGTACGATGGTGTATGTAATATTGGATATAAACCGACTTTTAAAGAAGATGAGCGTCAATTATCAATTGAAGTGCACTTATTTGAATTTAACAAAGATATATACGATCAAAATGTTACAGTAGAGTGGCATATGCGTATAAGAGCAGAAAAGAAATTCAACGGTATTGATGAGTTAGTTGAACAAATCGCAAAAGATAAGAAGACAGCACAAGAATATTTTATGAACGAAAAGAATATACTTGCTTTTTCAAATGAAAAGTAGTATTCTATGTTATGTACTTTATGACAACCATTGCTTGGCATTGCGACTCACCGACGCTTGCTAGGTAATTGGGGGTTTAATTAATAGGAGGTGAAATAGGATGGCTTTAACACAAGAACGTAAAAATGAAATCATTGCACAATTTAGAACTCATGAGACTGATACTGGTTCTCCAGAGGTTCAAATTGCTGTCCTAACGGAGCAAATTAACACTCTAAACGAGCACTTACGTACTCACAAGAAAGATCATCATTCACGTCGTGGTCTATTAAAGATGGTTGGTAAACGTCGTAACTTACTAACTTACCTTCGTAATAGCGATATCACACGTTACCGTGAATTAATCACAAAGCTTGGCTTACGTCGATAGTCAAAGAAGCGGGAATATTCCCGCTTTTTTGTTAGGTAAAAATATATCTTCTACGCTTTATAGCTTACTTAATTTTAGGCAATACTAGAGGTAGAATATTGTGATATACTATCCATTTACATAGAAGAATTGAATACTTTAAATTGAGAGGGGTACTTAAATGAGTCAAGAAAAGCAAGTCTTCTCGATAGATTTAGCTGGTCGCCAGCTAACAGTTGAAACTGGTCAGCTTGCAAAACAAGCGAACGGAGCAGTATTAGTAAGATATGGCGATACAGCGGTTCTATCTACAGCAACTGCATCAAAAGAAGCAAAAAATGTAGATTTCTTCCCACTTACAGTAAACTATGAAGAGCGTTTATATGCAGTCGGAAAAATTCCTGGCGGTTTCATTAAACGTGAAGGTCGTCCAAGTGAAAAAGCAATTTTGGCAAGTCGTTTAATCGACCGTCCAATCCGTCCACTTTTCGCAGATGGTTTCCGTAACGAAGTACAAGTTGTCAGCATCGTAATGAGTGTTGATCAAGATTGTTCTTCTGAAATGGCAGCTATGCTTGGTTCTTCATTAGCGTTATCGATTTCAGATATTCCATTTGAAGGTCCAATCGCGGGTGCAACAGTTGGTCGTATTAACGGCGAATTCGTTATCAACCCAACAGTAGAACAGCAAGAACAAAGTGATATTCACCTTGTTGTAGCTGGTACGAAAGATGCAATTAACATGGTTGAAGCAGGAGCAGATCAAGTGCCTGAGGAAACAATGTTAGAAGCAATTATGTTTGGTCATGACGAAATTAAACGTCTAATTGCATTCCAAGAAGAGATTGTACAAGCTGTAGGTAAAGAGAAATCAGAAGTGAAACTTTATGAAGTTGACGCTGATCTTAACCAAGCTGTACGTGAAATGGCTGAAGAAGATATGCATTCAGCAATTCAAGTACATGAGAAACATGCACGTGAAGATGCAATTAACGAAGTGAAAAAGCGTGTTATTGAGCATTACGAAGCGCAGGAAGCTGACGCTGATACATTAGGACAAGTAAATGAGATTTTATATAAAATTGTAAAAGAAGAAGTACGTCGTCTTATTACAGTTGAAAAAATCCGCCCAGATGGCCGTAAAGGTGACGAAATCCGTCCATTAGCATCAGAGGTTGGCATTTTATCTCGTACACACGGTTCTGGTTTGTTCACTCGTGGACAAACACAAGCATTAAGTATTTGTACATTAGGTGCATTAGGCGATGTGCAAATTTTAGATGGTCTTGGTGTAGAAGAATCAAAACGCTTTATGCACCATTACAATTTCCCATCATTTAGTGTTGGTGAAACTAGACCAATGCGTGGACCAGGTCGTCGTGAAATCGGTCACGGTGCACTAGGAGAACGCGCACTTGAGCCTGTAATTCCATCTGAAAAAGATTTCCCATACACAGTACGTCTTGTATCTGAAGTTTTAGAATCAAATGGTTCTACTTCACAAGCAAGTATTTGTGGTAGTACTTTAGCAATGATGGATGCTGGTGTTCCACTTAAAGCTCCAGTTGCAGGTATTGCAATGGGTCTAGTTAAAACTGGTGAGCATTACACAATTTTATCTGATATTCAAGGTATGGAAGATCATTTAGGTGATATGGACTTTAAAGTAGCAGGTACAGCACAAGGTGTAACTGCACTACAAATGGACATTAAAATCGATGGTCTATCTCGTGAAATTTTAGAAGAGGCATTACAACAAGCGAAAGTTGGTCGTGTGCACATTCTAAATCATATGTTATCTGTTATTCCAGAGCCACGCACTGAATTATCAGCGTATGCTCCAAAGATTATTACAATGACAATTAATCCAGATAAAATCCGTGACGTTATCGGACCGAGCGGTAAACAAATCAATAAAATTATTGAAGAAACTGGCGTTAAAATTGACATCGAGCAAGATGGCACAGTATTCATTTCTTCAATAAACCAAGAAATGAACGACAAAGCTAAGAAAATTATCGAAGATATCGTTCGCGAAGTACAAGTAGGTGAAATCTACGAAGGAAAAGTGAAACGTGTTGAGAAATTCGGTGCTTTCGTTGAATTATTCAGCGGTAAAGATGGATTAGTTCACATTTCTGAACTTGCACTTGAGCGTGTAGGTAAAGTAGAAGACGTTGTGAAAATCGGTGATGTAATTACAGTTAAAGTTATCGAGATTGACAAGCAAGGTCGCGTAAATCTATCTAGAAAAGTATTGCTAAAAGAAGAGCAAGAAAAAGAAGCTGCTAAAGAAGAAAACAAACAAGAGCAGCAATAAGTAAAAGCCAGTTTAACTGGCTTTTTTTGTTATGTAAAAAACATGTTGTTCAATATATTTTTATGTCGGTATAGGTATAGTTTTCATTATAACGCTCAAATTAACAAAGATAAGAAGAAAATGTTTTTATATAGTTAATTTGGGAGGGTTTATATGAAAGTTCGTATATTGGCATACATATGTATATTTTCTTTATATGTCAGTTTAGGCTCTTATTCTGTTTTTGCACAAGATAACTTGCACGAAGAAATTCAAAAGCATGCAAAACAGTATGAGATTGCACCTCAAAATGCGATGATTGATAAAATATGGAAGGCAACACCTGGATATAATGGAAGACAAGTGGATATTGAAGCATCGTATAATAATATGAAGAAGCTAAAGAAATTTGATCAAAAATATCTTGAATTCAAAGAAGTCTCACCAAGTGTTCATTTAGAAGATTTATCACCAGCTCCAATTTATAGAGGGCATCCAAATAAAAAGATGGTAGGATTAACAATAAATGTGGCATGGGGAAATGAGTATTTGCCTCGCATATTAGAGATATTGAAAAAGCATGATGTGAAGGCCACTTTCTTTTTAGAAGGACGTTGGGTGAAAGAAAATTTGCGGTTTGCAAAAATGATTGTCGATGCAAAACAAGAAGTTGGAAATCACTCGTACACACACCCTAATATGAAAACGCTATCGTCTGATGAAATACGAGATCAGTTACAAAGAACAAATCGAATGATTGAAGCAGCTACGAATCAAAAGGTGAGATGGTTTGCACCGCCGAGTGGAAGTTTTCGAGATGAAGTCGTGAAAATTGCAGATGATTTCCAAATGGGAACGATCATGTGGACTGTTGATACAATCGATTGGAAGCGCCCTGAGCCAGATGTACTATTGCAGAGAGTAATGAGAAAAATACATCCTGGTGCTATCGTATTAATGCATCCTACTTCGTCAACAACAGAAGCATTAGATACAATGATTACAAAATTAAAGGAACAAGGATATAAAGTAGGGAATATAACAGAATTACTGGATGAAAAACGTGTGGATTAAATACATTTGCATGACATTCATCCTTAAACTTGTTATCATTAAATAATAGCACTTATTTAGAGAAACTGGCAGTAGGAGGAAAGTTTTTGATTAAAAAATATACTTGTAAAAATGGTGTAAGAATAGTTATGGAGAATATACCAACTGTAAGATCGGTTGCGATTGGTATTTGGATCCATGCAGGATCAAGAAATGAAAATGAAAAAAATAACGGGATTTCTCACTTTTTAGAGCATATGTTCTTTAAAGGGACGGAAACACGTAGTGCACGCGAAATTGCAGAATCATTTGATAGCATTGGTGGGCAAGTGAATGCTTTTACTTCAAAAGAATACACTTGTTACTATGCAAAAGTGCTAGATGAGCATGCTAAATATGCTTTAGATGTATTAGCAGACATGTTCTTTAATTCAACATTTGATGAAGAAGAACTGAAAAAAGAGAAGAATGTTGTATGTGAAGAAATTAAAATGTACGAAGATGCTCCAGATGATATTGTGCATGATATGTTAACGAAAGCAACATATGAAACGCATCCGCTTGGATATCCTATTTTAGGAACAGAAGAAACGCTTAATACGTTTACAGGTGATACACTACGCCAATATATTAAGGATCATTACACACCTGAAAATGTAGTTGTTTCAGTTGCAGGAAATATTGATGAAGCCTTCTTACAAACGGTAGAGCAATATTTCGGTAGTTATGAAGGAACAACAAACCGTGAACAAGTACATAGCCCAATTTTCCATTTTAATAAGGTAGCACGTAAAAAGGAAACAGAACAAGCTCATTTATGTTTAGGATATAAAGGCTTACAAATGGGACACGAAGATATTTATAACTTAATCGTATTAAATAACGTGTTAGGCGGTAGTATGAGTAGCCGTTTATTCCAAGAAGTACGTGAGCAACGTGGGTTAGCGTACTCAGTATTTTCTTACCATTCTTCTTATGAAGATACAGGTATGTTAACACTGTATGGTGGAACAGGTAGCCAACAATTAGATACACTGTATGAAACAATGCAAGAAACATTAGAAACATTGAAAAATACAGGTATTACAGAAAAAGAGCTTATTAATAGTAAAGAGCAACTAAAAGGAAACTTAATGTTAAGTTTAGAAAGTACGAATAGCCGTATGAGCCGTAACGGTAAAAATGAATTGCTTCTTCGTAAACATCGTTCACTTGATGAGATTATTGAAAGTGTAAACACTGTAACAAAAGAAAATGTGGACGGATTAATTCGCAATATGTTTACTGACGAGTTCTCTGCGGCACTTATTAGTCCAGACGGAAAACTTCCAAGAGGAATAAAACTATAATCAACTTTTACAATGTACCTGAAAATAACCTTCTCTCTTTTTAAAAGAGAGAAGGTTATTTTTTTTATACATATAGAATAGGTACTAATTATAGACAATGCAAATGAAAAATTCAGTAGGGGGAGTGGAGTGTGTATGCGATTAAGTGAATTAAGTGGTAAAGAGGTTGTAGATATAGAAAAAGCGGAAAAAATGGGAGTCTTAGGTTATATGGATTTAGAGATTAATGAGAAAGACGGGCAAATACAAACACTTATAATACCTGTAGGGAAGTGGGGAGGCTTTAAAAAGGAACCACAAGAAGTAAGGGTGGCATGGAGTCAAATAAAGAAAGTCGGACATGATATGCTTCTTTGTGATAGTATAGATCATTCAAATTCGGAGTGAAGGATGGCCATTTTGGTCATCTTTTTTTGTATCTACATAGAAACCTGATAAATCATATGTGCATTTGGATTTTCAATCACCATAAACTCGTACATTACATATGATGTGGAGGAAAAAGAAAAAGTAGGCACTTTTCTTATAAATGACAGAAAAAGAAGGTGAATTAGGGAATGTTGACTGAGATGCATATTGCTGTCATAGGAGGAGATGCAAGGCAGCTAGAAGTAATTCGTAAGCTAGTTGAATTGGATGCGAAACTTTCTTTGATAGGTTTTGATCAGTTAGATCATGGTTTCACAGGGGCAGCAAAAGAAAGTATACAAAATTTAGATTTCACTTCTGTAGACGCAATTATTTTGCCGGTTGCAGGTACAAATGCCAAAGGAGAAGTAGATACTATTTTTTCAAATGAAAAAGTTTCAATAACGAAAGAACAAATTGAAAATACACCAGAACACTTTACTATATATTCAGGTATTGGTACACCTTACTTGGAAAATCTCGTATCTACTACGAACCGAAAACTTGTTAAATTATTTGATCGTGATGATGTAGCAATATACAATTCTATTCCAACGGTAGAAGGTACATTAATGATGGTAATTCAACATACCGACTATACAATTCATGGGTCCAATGTAATGGTTCTAGGATTTGGTAGAACAGGAATGAGTGTTGCGAGAGCATTTCAATCATTAGGAGCCCATGTCAAAGTTGGAGCAAGACGATCTGAACATATTGCACGTATTACAGAAATGATGTTTTCTCCTTTTCATATGCAAGACATAGAGAAAGAAGTAGGAAATGTCGATATTGTAATTAATACGATTCCGCACCTCGTTGTAACAGCGAATGTTATTGCAAAAATGCCAGCTCATACGCTAGTGATTGATTTAGCTTCTAAACCAGGCGGTACCGACTTTAGATATGCGGAAAAAAGAGGAGTCAAAGCATTGCTAGCACCTGGATTACCAGGTATTGTTGCCCCAAAAACGGCTGGGCAAATTTTAGCAAATGTTCTTTCTCAGTTATTAGCAGCAGATGCAATCGCAAAGGAGGAGGAAAAGAAATGAGTTTGAAGGGGAAACGAATTGGTTTCGGATTTACAGGTTCACATTGTACGTACGAAGAAGTAATGCCTCATTTAGAAAAATTAATTGCTGAAGGAGCAGAAGTACGTCCTGTTGTTTCATACACTGTTCAATCAACAAATACTAGATTTGGAGAAGGAGCAGAGTGGATTAAGAAGATTGAAGAAATAACAGGTTTTAAAGCAATTAATTCAATTGTTGGAGCAGAGCCACTTGGACCTAAAATTCCATTAGACTGCATGGTAATCGCTCCTTTAACAGGAAATTCTATGAGTAAATTTGCAAATGCAATGACAGACTCTCCAGTACTAATGGCAGCAAAAGCGACGCTAAGAAATGGCAAGCCTGTCGTATTGGCAGTTTCGACGAATGATGCTTTAGGATTAAATGGGGTAAATCTAATTACACCAACAAGGTGACGACATAGCGTAAACGCTTATATGTCGCCATCTTGAGGGAGCTTAGGGTAAAGCACAAGTTCGAAATCATCGAGCCTTTGCCACTTTTCCTTTTTATAAACAGCTTTTTCTAAAACTGACTTTAGGAGGCTGTTTTTCTTTTTGGGATCATCTGTTTTAAAGTACAGATCAAGAACATGCTCTACTTGAGGTATTGTATCTTTCTTCACTTTTTCCTTCTTAATTTCTGTTTTAATTTCTTTCTTTAAGTTTTCCATCGTGGAAGTAATTTCAGTAATACGATCAGAAACTACATTCGAGCGTTCTAAAAACATATCGACTGTGTAAACACCACGCTCTAATAAATCATGTAAATTATTTTTTTGTTTTTGGACATCCACTAATTCTTTTTCAAGTTTTCGTAATGCAGCTTCATTCATTTGAATAACTTGTGTTTCTTTTAATTTGTCATCTTGCTTATGTTTTTCAAAATCAGCTTTATAATTGATATACCACTCTTTTAATGCCTCGAGTAAACGCTTCTCAATTAATTCCGTATAGCTTGATTT
The DNA here is from genome assembly GCF_002218325.1 of Bacillus sp. M13(2017). Classification (NCBI taxonomy): domain Bacteria; kingdom Bacillati; phylum Bacillota; class Bacilli; order Caryophanales; family Bacillaceae; genus Bacillus; species Bacillus sp. M13(2017). Next base: position 1,047,013 of record NZ_KZ268500.1, read on the forward strand.
GTTTTCGCAACCACGGTGCTTACAATCCATCGTTTCCTTTCGGTTTTTCGGATAACGTTGGACCATACTATAACCACATTTACTACATTTAATAATGCCAGCTAGAGGATTTTTAATTCCGTTCGTATTGTAAGGAATGTGATATCTTGAGTTTAATTTTTCTTGTACTTGTTCAAACAAACTTTCAGGTATGATTGGCTCGTGCTTACCATCGGCAATAATCCAATCCGATTTATCTTGTCGTGCACAACTTCTTTTTACAGCATCAGGACGTTTTACTTCTTTTCGTTTTTGCCACGTTACTTTTCCGATGTACACATTGTTTTTTAATATATCTAAGATGCTGTAGGGGTTCCATTCATTACCTAGCTTACTTTTGTAGCCAAGATCATTTAACTTGCTTCTAATTGCATTTGCCCCCATATCCTCATTTGCATACCAATCAAATATCATTCTTACAACTGAAGCTTCTTCTGGATTAATCGTTAAAGTACGTTCACGCTTATTTAAGCGATGGATATCATATCCGAATGGTGCATGTGTACCAAGATAATTCCCAGCCTCTACACTGGCGACACGACCTCGTTGCATACGTCGTGTAATAATCTTTAACTCCTTACGAGCCATAAACGCTTCAAATTCGCTATATTCTTCATCCCACTCATCATTAAGGTCATAAGTCTTCCTAGGTGTCATAATCTTCGTATTCGAGCGTTTAAACGTTTCTAAAATGATTCCTTGCTCTTTCATACCACCACGACCTAAACGGTCCATATCCATGCAAAGAACAACATCATATTTATTATCTTCAATTTCTTCAAGCAGCGCTAGCATCTCAGGACGTTTCACTAAGCTCTCACCAGAAACGATTTCTTCACGGACAGATAAAACATTTAAGTTCATTTCCTTGGCAATTTTCAGCAGGGTAGTGCGGTGCTTTGCCAATGTTTCGCCTTCGCCACGAGCCTCAGCTTCGAGATCGGCACGGGATTTTCTTAGGTAGATTGCAGTTTTCATTACGTTCCCTCCTTAAACTTATATTTATTATACAGGAGTAAGTATAGAGAAAGAAGAAAAGGTAATAAATGAATATAATTCGAAAAAAGAAGTTATATTTGACTTTCCTATAAAGTAAAGGATATCATTTTGTGGAATTATACCAGAATGGTGAAAAAACATATGTTCTGTTGTATAATTAGATTAATTAAAAGATTTTTGTATTAAATAAAAGAAGGGAGGGGCTGGTATGAAAAAATACATAACTACAGTTTTAGTTTGGTTAATAACTATAATGTTGATTATATTCAACTTTGTAGCACCTCCTTCAAAATCATGGGTTAACTTTTGGACGAATGGAACGATAATATTAGGATGGCTGTTATTTGCTATCCAAACATCCTATAACAATTCAAATACGTTTTATCTTTTTATACAAAGATTCTTATTTTCATTCTTTAGTAAAGAATGTCTATGGAATATGAGAATCTATATGTTATCTAATATACCTTTGTCCGAACTAGAAGTTTTTGATGCGAAGCTAAGAAAGTTGTATTCTTCAGATGAACTAAGAATTAGAGAAATCAGTGATACTAGGAAAGATTATAAAATTGGATCTTTACGATTTGAAGTAACCTATGATGAAGACAAAAAACAATTCATTTTTGATATACAAGATATGGAGATAACATATAAGGAGAGTATTAAAATTTTTGAAGGTAAGTTAGATACAATTGTAAATGAATTGAAAAGGGTATTTCAGCCATATAATGATAGATATAGCGTAAGAGTGGAGTTTAAGAAAAATAACCCTTATATAGGGTTATTTGTCAAAAGAATTAATCCCGAAAAAATTAATAGCTTCAATGTAAAGTTTCATAGTAAGGAAAGTCAAATTTCAATTTATAAGAAATATATTGAAATTAATAGCGGAAGTTACGATCAATTAAAAATTGCGGCAAAAAGCTACTTAGCTTTTTCACCTAAATAAATCAGGTGATTAAGCAAGTAGCTTTTTGTATACATCCCAGGCCATTTCTAACTCTGTTTCAATGTTTTGATAGTTATTATATAAGGTAATAGAACCACGTTTAGAGATTCCTATTTTATGTTCTTGTCCATCTTTATTATATTTCATTTGTATATAAGATAGCTCACCATTTTCAATCATCTCTCTAACCCCAGGGTCTCTGTCGACATCTTTTCCAAAGTATGCGGCAGAATCTAAGTTTTGATTATTATCTACCTTTACCCACATGCCAGATATCTCATGAAGTTTAGTAATAATTTTTGCAAAATCAATATCGAATTTTGAGAGTTTATAGTTAGGCTGACCATTTAATAATTTTATAACTTCTTCGGAAGAATCTGTGTTAAGACGTAACAATGCTAGTTCTTTTTCAAAATTGCAAAAAGAATAAAACTTGTGGGGTCTTAAATAATAAGCGAAGTTTTTCCCGAAAACTTTCCCAAAAACTTTTTCAGTTGTTTCATGATAGCAATCGAATGTATGAAAGTCATCTAAGTATATTTTATCTATTGGAAGAAGCTGAGTTGTTGGCTCACCTTTTGTTAATCCTAATCCATCTGGCTCAACTAACTGTAATTGAGAATTTGTACTAAAAGCTTCAGCAGGAAATTTAATTGCATTGCAAATAAAAAAAGTTTTAGCCATAGATATCACCTTTTTAAGTTTAATTTTTACATTACATGAAAAAACAGAATTTCTTATATATACAATTCTATTTAAGATACATATTAGTAATAGTTTTTTAAACGAGCAAAATCTTTTGGAATACCATGTATTTCTGCAATTTCTTGAATGGATAGTTGGGTGTTTTTATATGTAGAAATAATTTCATCCGTGAGTAATAACTCAACAGCAAATGTATTAGCTTCAATTTCTAAGCGATCTATTGAAAAGAATGTTTGATTACGCAAAAAAGGAGTGTTTGATTTAGGATGAAGTAAAGCATGACCTAACTCATGTGCACAAACAAAACGTTGAGTAGTTTCGTCGATTTGATTATTGATATGAATGAATTTAAAACGTTTATATGTGTTGTAAAAACCGAGAGTACCCCCTAGGTTTTCAAACAACACGATAATATTTTTTCTTCTAGCGATTTCAAATGGGTTTAAGGTTTCGTATTTTGCTGCGATTTTGAGGGCGTATTCTTTAATGTCCATTTCTCGCTCCATTCAATCTTTTTTATACTTGTTTGGAGTGAATTTTTGTTTGGCGAGTTGTTTAGCCATGCGCATAGAATTTTCCAGAGAGATACGAATCATTTCCTTTGTGTGTTCATCGATAGGTTCACCATCAAACATGAGGGCATCCTCACTATTCTCTAAATCAGCTAAGGTTTTCTCTAAGTCTTTGGCGATATCACGTTCCTCTTTAACAGATAAATTAGTTGAGTCATTAGATAGCATTTCTTTTTTTTCTGTCCTATCCAATAAATAATCTGTTGAGACTTCAAAAAAATCCGCAATTTTTTTTAAGGTATCATAATCTGGCTCTCGTTGACCTTGTTCATAATTAGCTAATTTTCCTCTTGAAAAACCTAAGCGATCAGCAAGCTCATATTGACTTAATTTTTGCTTTTTCCTAAGTTCCGAAATCTTTTTTCCAAGCATAAATTCTTCCTTCTTTCTTTACTAAATAAGAATAGGTGCTTTTTCCTTAATTATAGAAACGTTTAGTTTCTAAATCCACAAAGGAAACGAAAAGTTTCTAATAAATATTGACAGAAACGATTTGTTTCTTTATATTTGAAGTATAAGGAAACAAATCGTTTCTTTAGGGGGTGGAATAGTGGATAAAAAAAGAAATAAAATGATTGAGTTTAGAAGTGGTCAATCAAGATTAGTCGTGGCAAGGAAGCTAGAAATAACTCCTCAAATGCTAGGAGCGATTGAGCGTGGTGATAGGACACCTTCATTAGAATTAGCCAAGAGAATAGCTGATTTTTATAAAACCACAATTGATTATCTTTTTTTTAGTTAAAAAGGAAACGAATTGTTTCTTAAAGGGGTGAGAAAATGCCATCAACTAACATGGCAGTACCAACAGAACCGTCGCATAAACATATAAAAAGCACTTCAAGAGGTGACACCATGAGCCAACAAGAAGAATATGCGGCGACTTATGAATTTGGAAAAACGAAAGTCCATGTTGTGGCTCCTGAGCCAAAATCACAAAAAGATATTGATAAAATCCGTCAAGCATATTACAAGGCTGGTTGGGCCATCATCAAAGAAATACAAGTGAAAGAAAACGTTGAGGAATAGTTCCTCTCTTTTTATACGAAAAGTAGACAAGTTACATATGTACTAAGTTTATTGTAACCATTTGAAAACTAAATATGGAGGCGAACAGATATGGGAACAAGCATATACTGCAATTCAGCAATAGGAGAATTATTACAGAATGCTAGAGAATGTTGTGACAATGTTCAGCTGAAAACAAAGAAAGGGCTATCTAAGTACCTTGGTATTACACATGAAAGATTAACCCGTATTGAATCTGGACTTTCTAAACCAGAATTTGAACTTGCGATGGATTGGTGCCATGCAACAGGGGCAAAGTTGAATCAACAAGCAATCAAACATATTTATGGTGTTGGGTTACCTCCTACAGATCCACGCTTAACTCAAGATGTTAATTTACAACTGATGAACTACATTAAACAGGCTGAAGAGGGGATTGCGGCAGCAAAGGAAATCATGAACTTACAAGTTACAACAAGATCATGGAAGCATGATGAAAAGAAGAAACATGAATATGCAGTTCATGCAAAAGAAATCTTCGATACAATCCAAGCTACTCAATGTGTAGTACAAGCTCTTGAACAAGTGCATTTTGGCATTATGGAACAAATACAAAGAAGTTGGTTGCAAAAGGCTATGGTAGAAAACGTTATTATTCAATCGGTAGACAGCTTAATGAATTTAACAAAGGTGCTGTAAAGGGGGAAGGGAAATGACAGTAGATTATAAGAAACCTAGCTTAAGAGAATATAAGGAATTAATTCGCTATGATGCAAAACTAACTGGTGAAATTAAAATAGCAGAATTACTTAATGAGGATTCAAAAACAGTTGAGTTAAAACAAGAGAAGAAATTGTTGGGGATTCGAATCAAGATTATCGAAGCGTCATTCATTTTGAAACATAAATGGGCAAATAAAAAAGCTACCGCCTAGACAACAGTAGCTCTGAAAAATATCATAAAGCAATTATAACATTATATAAATCATTTGGACAAGCCACTGTGCTTGTCGTTATGACCAGAAAGGGATTGTTCCTCCCATACCTCTACAATGTTCCTTTCTGGTTGTAACGATGCGTACAGCATCAAATTAATTAGAAAGGAGAGGTAATTCATGAACGATAAAAACAATCGTCTTCATGATTTAGTTCTTCCTGGGGATTTTTCATTTGCGAATAAACTTCGTAACTGTATGAGTGAATGTATTCATAACATGTTTAATGCAGAATCAACCGAAGAATCAAATCAATGGGAAGAAGAGCTGGAGAGATGTATAAAGGAATTTAAAATGCTTCGTGATACAAAAGAGGAACATGAGGCATCGATGAGTTATCGAATAGTGATTAAAGATTTAAAAGCAAGAGGAGTTAACGCTTCATTAGTAACACGTAGAAAATAAAAAAATCTATCACTTGGCAGAGTGATAGACAAACGGTCTTGCAAAAGATCTTAGGATTAATTATATCAAATTAGCATTCATATAACAACGGGGTGTGTTGCATGCTTTTAGACAAGTCATTACATAGAGTGTTGCTGAATCCTAAATTGTTTCAACAAGCAACATCAGAGCAACACCTAATTTACTTAGTAAAACAATATCTCAAAATAGGATACAAGAATTATCGCTTATTACGTGTAGAAGACGGATTCGCGATATGTAAACGGGAGGATAAATAATATGGCAGTTTATAGACCAGTACATGTTTCGTTTTGGCAGGATTCATTTGTTTTAGATCTTACACCGGAGGAGAAGTATTTCTACTTATATTTGATGACAAACAGTAAGACGTCTCAATCAGGAATTTATGAGCTTCCACTTCGTATCATTGAAACTGATACAGGATATAACCGTGAAACTGTTATGAAGCTATTAGAACGTTTTGCTGAATACGGAAAAATTAATTACAACAAAAAAACAAAAGAGTTGTTCTTAATCAACTGGTTGAAATTCAATCCGATTAAAAATGTAAACATTGAAAAGTGTGTTTTAAAAGAGATTCAATCTGTGAAGGATCAGGATTTTTTAGTTGATTTCTATGAAACTTGTTTGCAATTAGAACGAGAACAAGATTTTAAAATTCCTCGTATTAAGGAGTATTTATCAGTCCGTTTGGAGGGGCTTATAAGGGGCTTCCAAGACCCTAGCAAGGAAGAAGAAAAAGAAGAAGAAAAAGAACAACAAGAAGAACGCGCAGGCGCGGAAGAAGTTGTTGAGGTTAATCCAATTTCTTTTTACGAACAAAACTTCGGACTGATTACACCTTTTATTGCAGATGGTATTTATGCTTGGATAGATGATTTAAATGCAGAGTTAGTTATTAAGGCTATGGAGATTGCTTTAGAGAAAAATACGAGAAACATGTCTTACGTAAATACGATTTTAAGAGATTGGCATCTTAAAGGCTTTAAAAAAGTAACTGATGTTGAGGCAGCTGATAAAGCATTTCGTGCTCAGCGATTAACAAAAGCTCAGCAACAGACACAACAAGCACCTTATCAACAAAAAGGCTTATCGGAAACTACTAAAAACGTAATACAGCAGCAACAAGCATGGGAGCAGAACATTCCAACAGAAGAGGAACTTGCAGTACTTAACCAACAGAATGCGTGGTTGGCCAAATGAGTAACGATATGATTCGCAATGTAGAAGCTGAACAAAGTGTTTTAGGTAGCATTATCCAAGAAGGCGATTTAATTAAAGATTGTCAGCTAAAGGTAAAACAGTTTTCTTTACCAACGCACCAAGTGATTTTCAAGGCAATGAGAGAATTAGAGGATGCTGAGGTCCCGATAGATCTTGTTGCTCTCATTGGAAAATTCGATGAAAGCTTTATGCATCAAATTGGCGGAATCGAATTCTTTGTAAACCTGACAGAAGTTGTAACAACTACTAAGAACTTCTCGTATCACGAAGGTTTAGTGATTGAGACTTGGAAGATGAGACATGCTCAGGAGGTTGCTGGTAATTTATATAACCGCCTTCAGCAAGATAGGGATATGAGTGCTATTAGTACATCAATTGATGAATTAAGCGCCATTGAAGAAACGGGTTACTCAGATGAATTTAACTTGAAAGATACGCTTGTTGATTTGTATAAGAACATGCAAATTGATGTAGGAGATTTAACCGGTATACCAACTGGTTATGACGACCTGAACAGAATGACAGCAGGGTTACAAGAAGGTGATTTAATCATTGTCGGTGCCCGTCCTTCAATGGGGAAAACAGCATTTGTATTAAACGTTGCTTTTCATGCAGCAAGTGCTCATACAGCAACAGGAATCTTTTCACTAGAGATGGGAGAAGAGCAGCTACTAAAGAGAATGATCTCAAGTACTGGAAATATAGATGCTACAAAATTAAAGAATCCTAAGAAGCTATGTAATTTAAAGGATTGGGAAAAGATTAGTCAAGCGATGGGATTAATTAATGATTTGCCATTAGAAATTTACGATAAAGCAAACGTAACGATGCAAGAGATTTATGCAAAGGCTAGGAAATTAAAGCGTAAGTACCCTGATAAAAAGGTTTTAATTGCAATTGATTACTTGCAGCTTATTGTAGGGGATCCAAAGCATAGAGGGAACCGCATGCAAGAAGTCGGTGAGATTAGTCGTAAGTTAAAACTGATGGCAAGAGAGCTAAATGTATGTGTAGTTGCATTATCACAGTTAAGTCGTGCTGTAGAAAGTAGACAAGATAAGAGACCATTGTTATCAGATTTACGTGAGAATGGTCAAATTGAGCAAGATGCGGATTTAATAGCATTCTTATACCGTGAAGATTACTATGACCGCGAAACAGAAAATAAGAACATAACGGAAATTATTTTAGCGAAACAGAGAAATGGCCCAGTTGGTGTTGTTGAACTAGCATTCATTAAAGAATTTAGTAAGTTTGTAAATTTAGAGAGAAAGTTCAATCATCAGCAGGAGGCTTAATCATGTTGTTACGTCAGGAAGTAGAACGTAGAAAACTAATAATCATTCGTAAATTATTGGGATTAGGATTAACTGAAATTAACGGAAAAACATTAGATCAACTAACGTTAACGCAGCTTGAAGGGATTTTAATAGCAAGTTTGCAGGTATTGGAGGGAAAAAACAATGCCAAAGCAATTAACAATTTTTGACGTGGAACCAGTTGTATCATTTGATCCTAAGAAAGCTCATATTCACCGTTTGAATTCAAAATTAAGGTATGCAGATGTGGTTGTGCAAATACCACGCCAAGCCAAAGCGATTGATGAATTAAAACCAACGACAGCACCTGATGAACGTTATGAGTTGTTTGAAGATTATACGATTGGTATTTGGCGGTATAAACGATTGGAGGAAAAAGAATTTGTATGGGAAGAAGCAGAAGAAATGTGTAAGCGAGCAAGGGATGAAAAAAGGCCGATTCCAATACGGCTCCATTTATCCCTTGAGCAATCATTTGTTCCAGAAAATGTTGTGCAATATCTATAGACAAATAAAAAAAGCTGAAATCACTCTCAACTTACTTCGACAAAGTAATTATAACATATGGGAGTGATCTTGGTGGGAATTAGAAAAGAAAATCTTGTTGAAATGACAGCTGAAATAGATTTGAAAATAAACGGAATATATATTGTTAAAAATGGTCAAGTCAAACTAATAGAACCACCTCAAGGTGGATTTGGTGAACAATCATTTGTATATCAAAGTGGAAAAGTAATTCGTATGGAAGAACGAAAAACACAGTTACTTTAATCAAATTTGAATTTTGTTAAGAAAAGGAGTGGGGAGTATGTATTTAAAGAAAAAAGAACGAGAAATATTATTGGAAGCTGAAACGAATTTCGCGGGTTGGTTTAAAGAAAAAGAAGAAGCAACTAAAAATAACGATGAAGACTATCACGGTGCAGATGAACTAGACGAGTGCATAGAGTTATTCCGTGAGTATCTTGTTGTAAGAGGATTATTAGAAAAAAGGGATTTTTAACAAAAGCGTTATTTGAATACAAAAGGGGGAAATAAAAATGGCAAAAGCTTCAGTATTTCGTTACTCAGTTCCGTCAGTAGATGGAGAAGGTTGGGGGATATTTTTATTAGATCGATCCGGGATATTTACAGCTGTTACAGACTTCGGTAATTTCGCTTATTGGTTTTCATTAAGAGAAAACGAAAGCATAGGAGAATTCTTACTTAGCAGAAGACCAGACCAGATACTTTGTAAAATCGCAAATGAAGATGTGGTTGATATTGAAGGAACGATTAAATATATCAAGGAGAACTTACTTTACGATCGTAGGGAAGGACGTTTTACAGAAGCTGATGCGAGGAAAGAATGGAAACTCATTGAAGAACTACAGGAAGATTTGGATGAGTATCCAAACGATGTAGCGTTTCAATATTGGTACGACAAAACGCATATACAATTTGACGATGGATTTTATCAATACAAATATCCAAGTGCAGCTGTTCGATTTTCAAATGAAACGTTTGTGAGATTACAAGAGAAATTGAAGGAAGAATTATTGTCAGCAGCTTTATAACAAAATAGTTATTTGAAAAAATACCAGCTTAAATACTGCGTACATATATTTAAGCTGGAACAAAGAAATAAAGTTATTGTTTGTGTTTTTCCTCTTTATCAAGGAAAAATACAACGAATATTGCTAGGAGAATAGGCAGCCAAACTTCGTGTGGCATATTAAAACCTCCTTAAAATATGAATCTACTATATTTTACCATATACAAGAGTTTCAATGTAAGGCAATTAAAAAGATGAGTTTATAACCAAAACGCTATTTTGTGCTTAATAAATGACAAAGCAGCTAGTTCAATGAACTAACTGCTTTGTCGTCCAACAATGACGATACCCACAATACTTTGTAACTTATGGTTACAACTATAGTATGAGCAGAAGCAAAAATGTTATGCAAAAAGCTAAATGAAAACTTCATTTTGCACAACAAAGCAGCTAGTTAATAAAACTAACTGCTCGTTGTACAAAAGAAATGCTGCGCTTACAGAAATAATTTGTAACTTTAAGTTACAAAAATAGTATGAACGGGGTTGGAAATATTATTCGGAAATGAAAGGAAACTAAAAAAAGAGCACTTAGTAAAGTGCTCTCGTGACGAGATTCATTTTGTAATGACTATTTCAATTCATAAAGAAAGGAACTCAGGATAGTATATGTGCGCCAAGCTAATTGAGTACCTTGTACAAATAAAGAGCAGCTAGCAAAAACTAACTGCCCTGTGAATAAGAAGAACCCAATGGTCATTCGTATTCAACCTTGGTGTACCTATATTGTTAACATGTTTTAGAAATTTATTCAATATAAGAGCAGCTAGCAAAAGCTAACTGCTTGTTGAAAAAAAAGGAATCTACACCAGGTTATTTACTGCCAGAGTTTCAAGAAACAAATGATTAAATTAATCTAACTTTTCAATTACAATTGAAGCATTTACATTTGTTTGTGTTCCACCTGCCAAAGTTTGTAAAGTGACCGCAGCGGCTGAAGTATGATTGTGGAGGGTAAGAACATCACCTGCGGCTAAAGAGAGGATTGTTTGCCCGTTGTTTTGCTGAGTTCCTGCACCTGATCCATAAACTGCGTTGGTAACTGGAGCACCATTTAAAAAGAGCGTAAATTGATTAGGTTCAACTCCTGATACAGAAAAAGAAATCTTATAATCTCCTGCATTAATAACCATAATCTGAGAAGTTCCAGGAGTATGAGTAATACCAGGTGTCATTAAACCATTCGAATTAAAAAGAATAGGTGCTTCTAAGGCAACAACTTGAGCTGCTGTATTGAAAATATAAGCGTATTGAGATAATCCAGATACTGTAAGGCCGGTAGGCCCAGTAGCTCCGGTAGCTCCAGCGGTTCCTGGTAATCCAGTAGGCCCAGGAATGCCTTGGATGCCTTGGATACCTTGAAGCCCAGTTGGTCCAGTCGGGCCGATAGGTCCAATAGGTCCTGGATTACCTTGAATACCTTGGATACCCTGAATTCCAGTCGCCCCAGTTATTCCAGTGGGTCCAATAGGACCAATAGGCCCCGGATTACCTTGAATCCCCTGAATCCCTTGACTTCCTTGAGGTCCAGTGGGGCCAGGAATCCCTTGGATACCTTGGATACCTTGAAGTCCGGTTGGTCCTGGTGACCCAGTTGGCCCAGTCGGGCCGATAGGTCCAATAGGTCCTGGTGGTCCCCCGGAAGGTCCAGTCGGGCCCGTTGGTCCTGGTGGTCCACCTGAAGGACCGGTCGGGCCAACAGCTCCAGAAGGTCCAGTTGGACCTACAGAACCAGGAATGCCAGGAATTCCTTGAGGTCCGGTCGGGCCAGGAATGCCTTGAATCCCTTGAATGCCAGGAATGCCTTGAATGCCTTGAATCCCTTGAATTCCAGTGACCCCCGTTATCCCAGTCGGTCCAATAGGACCTTGAATGCCAGGAATGCCTTGGATGCCTTGGATACCTTGAATTCCAGTAGGTCCAGTTGGACCAATAGATCCAGAAATCCCAGGAATTCCTTGAGGTCCAGAAATACCTTGAGGACCAGTAGGTCCCAGGTTACCTTGAATTCCAGTAGGTCCGGTAGGCCCGGTAGGTCCCGGAGGTCCACCTGAAGGTCCGGTAGCTCCAGTAGGTCCCGAAGGCCCAGTAGCACCGGTTAATCCAGTAGACCCGATTTGAGGCAACGGAAAGGCGCATGGAAATGGGATGTGACATTTCTTTTTAAATTTACTCATTTTTACACCTCCATTATAAACTAACTAGCTAATTTATATTTATACTTTAATAACCTATGAGCAAGCAGACATATGGGTGTAAGGAAAAAACTATAACAATCACATGAAAGGTTTTAAGAGCAAGCCTCTATTTCACATTCCATATCAAAAAGAGCACCATATATAAGTGCTCTTCTGACCAAGACTTATTGTAAACCTATGACTTGTGAGTGTTCTCGAAATTAATATATGATTCAACAATTATTTGGTGCAGGGGATATTAAAAAAGAGCGTTTTGGAAAGCGCCCTTCTGTAACGACTATCCACTCTAAAAAGAAAGGATGCGATATATCATATGAAGTTACGTTTGTTTAATTGGGTGTGTTTTTGTATAAAAATTTCATTTTGTAGAAAAGGGGAATGGATATGCGTAAGGTTAAAGAGTTTACAGGAAAAGTCGGTGCGGAATTTATGAGTTTTCTTCTTGAAGACGATACATTACACAGTGCTTATTATTCGCATGTTGAGGTTGTTATGGATAATGGCAAAAAGAAGATGTTGTGCATTAAGGATGACGCTGGATTAAAAGGCATAGCTGAAGGTCAAACAAGAGCAGAGGCTATTAAGAAAGCGAAAAATTTCCTAAAGAGACAGGAAGAAAAACAAAGAGCAGCTAGCAAATGCTAACTGCTCATCTCCAAGGGGGAACAAGGAGAAAGTAACTTAATGGGTTGTCTACAGTATTGACGGAATATTGAGTTTTATTCAGGGGAGGAAGAAAAAATGAGAGAAATTAAGTTTCGTGCATGGGATAAAGAATTTAAACTGTTCAGTGATATGGCACTTAATTATAAAATTGCGGATATTAATTACTACACTGATTACGAATGGATGCAATACACAGGTTTAAAAGACAAAAACGGTAAAGAAATTTATGAAGGCGATATCGTAGAGTATGACGGTTGGTTCTACATCATTAAATGGGACAAGGAAGAAACGGGATTTTATATGCATGATAAAAATAACCATGAAGATGATCATTTAAGAATGATTGATATAAGTGTTGGTGAAGTAATGGGTAATATCTACGAAAATCAAAACTTAATAAAATAATCCTTTTCTAATAAAAGGTTACTAAAATATGAGAAAATGATATAATAATTCAAATTACATATTTTGTCCTACTGGAATAACCAGCGGACACTGAACTATGGAGAGCATTATTGATATTGCTCTGTAGTTTGGTGTCCGCTTTTTTTGTTTTAATTAACAAAATATATAAGGGGTGTTTTTATATATGGAGCAATTAACTTTCTTACCTAAAATTGATCGCAAAGCAACTCAGGCTCGTTTAGAAGAGATTCTTGAAAATGTTCGTATTTATAGACAATTTGGGATGATTAGACATGAGATGAAGGTTACAGCATCTAGCGAGGTAAGATATCACGGTCCAACAAATATAGTAGGGAAGCCAGCTGAAGATATTGCTTTAGCAAATGTTGCTATGAGTGAAAGAGAAGTGAAATTACAACGTTTGTCTTTTCAAGTTGATAAGGCGTTAAGTCGTTTTAGTAAAAATCAAAGGGATATTATTGTAAAAAGATATTTAGAAGATGAAGAAGTCTTTGATTATATGGTTTATAACGAAATTGGTATGAGTGAGCGTACGTATAGACGAAATAAATCTAATGCTTTTTATAAATTAGCTTTTGCTCTCAGATTAGAAGTATATGAGGCAGAAGAAAGTGGAGGTAATGAATAATGAATTTTGTTCAACCAATACGTGACCCAGAGCAAATACAGCAGTTAAAAGAGTATTTTAAGGAAAAGAGCTTACGTAATTACATTCTCTTCATTATGGGTATTAATACAGGATTGAGAATCTCGGACATTTTGAAATTGAAAGTAGGAGATGTCAAAGGTAGTCATATATCTATGCGGGAAAAGAAAACAGGGAAACAGAAGCGAATACAAATTACTGCAGCACTGAAAAGAGAGCTTAAATGGTTTATCGAAGAAAGGGAAGATAATGAGTACCTATTGAAAAGTAGACAAGGTAGAAATCGTCCAATCGGTCGTAGCATGGCATATAAGATATTAAGTGGAGCAGCGGCAGAGTTTGGATTAGATGAAATCGGAACGCATACCCTAAGAAAGACGTACGGGTACCATATGTACATGCAAACAAAAAACATAGCATTACTCATGGAGATATTCAATCACTCGTCAGAGAAGGTCACGTTACGTTATATAGGTGTTAACCAAGATGCAATGGATAAAGCAATGACTAGGTTTAAAATCTAATTATTGCTTATTTCTTTTTCATTAAAAGTTAAGCACCCCAAATCCCCTTAAAAAAGTTGTATTCGGAATATTGTAACAAAATAAAAAAAGACCCTACAAGAGAGTCTTTCATCAGCTAATATTAAGCTTTTTGAACATTAGTAGCTTGTAGGCCACGTTGTCCTTGTTCTACTTCAAACGTTACACTTTGTCCTTCGTCTAAAGATTTGTAACCGTCGATTTGGATAGCTGAGAAATGTACGAATACGTCTTCTCCACCTTCACGCTCGATGAATCCAAAACCTTTTTCTGCATTAAACCATTTTACTTTACCTTGTTCCATAATTGTTGCCTCCTAGTGTGGATACCCACACATATGTTACTACCCTTGCTCAAATACCTTAGACGAAAAACAAAATTTATTCTTAATCTCAAGCCAAACAAAAATAGGTCTTTCTTAAATTAACACACTTTCTAAAAAATAGCAAATTTCAAAAATAAGTCCTTATGGTAATTAGCTACTAATAGTTGTTGCTGGAGAAAAAGTCACTATGATAGTCATCACAGCAAGAAATTGCCAAAGAATCTCAACAATATCATTGGTTTGATTTTTTTCAGACATTCCACAACTGATAAAATTAGCTATTTTCGAGTCAAATTTTACTTCTGGTAACGATAATTATGTAAATAAGCTGTCCATATGGGCAGCTTATTTTATTTTTCCGCATAGCGTAGGTTATTTTGCAAAATGCTGGTGGTATCCCTATACAGTTACTCATAATTTTCGTACTGTGTAACTCAAAAGAGAAAATTAAATGAAATCAATGATACCAAGGGATTCAGCGAAGGGGTCAGTTACACACAATATAAGATATGGGTAAGTGAAGCAACGGCATAAAACAAAAGCACGGTTTATCAAATGGACGTAAAGCTTCATTATCATCAAGTTAAGAAATTCATTGTTTCCAATTAATAGTATCCATTTTTATGTAGTTGTTATTGATTTTGAAAAAATAAAAAATCGCCTCATTAAAGGCGATTCATAGTTTATTCATTTTGCATTCTTTTGATAAGTAAGTATCTTTTAAATACAATGTTCTATATTAACGTCTTTCTGGTTCTTTTTCTTTTCTTCTAAGACCAAATAAACCTGCTAGTCCTAATAAACCAAGCCACGCCCAATTATTATTATCATCACGATCATTGTTCAAATCATTTGTTGTATTCACATTTCGAGTTCTAGTATCATTATTAACTCTATTCATGTTATTGTCATTAACTCGAGTTGTAATATTATTATTAACTCTATCCATATTATTTCCATCGTATTCAGCATGAACATTGGTACCAAAAACCATAATAGTTAGTAATAGAGCACTTAAAATAGATGAGAATTTTTTCTTCATAGTTTTGCCTCCTTTCATATTCAGTAATGTCTCCAGTTTCTTTAGACAATATTCGTTTGAAAATATATAAAACCATTTGAATTGAAATTATGATAAACATCTTTAATTTTTATTATTAAAAGTACTTATAACAATGGATTAAGTTAATTGAAATGTATTTATTATTTATAAGAATAAATTTTTAGTAACGGTACATTCTATGAGGGAAAATTACTATATTGGGGTAAGGTGTTCCGTATGAGTTATAAGAACTTATTTTCTTTAATCCAGAACATGGTTAGGAAAATTTTTTCTATAGTAAGTATTGTTGCTAAAAGTTTAATTTCTTTAAGGAGGAATATCTTTATGGGTATTTTAAGTGGAAATCCACAAAGTGAACCAATGCACTACGGGGAAGTCTTTGGGATTTGGAGTTATCTTGCAGGAGCACAAGGCACAATTGCTGGATATCAAGTTCTTATTAACCACACAGGAGATGAGGATTTAAAGAAATTTTTAGAAAACCTTGTAGAGAATGATATCCAATCAGAGGTTGAAGAATTAAAAAACTTATTAAAATTAAATGGAGTTGCATTACCACCAGCACCTCCAGAAAGACCAGTTGCATCTATTGAAACGATTCCTCCTGGTGCTCGTATTAATGATGCGGAAATTGCAGCTAAAGTTTCTATGGATCTTGCTGCTGGGCTAGTAGCATGTAGTCAAGCTATGGGACAATCTCTTCGAGAAGATGTTGGAATGATGTTTGGTCAATTTCATATGAAAAAAGCACAAGCTGGAGCTATATTGCTTCGTCTGAATAAGAAAAAAGGTTGGATTATTCCACCTCCATTACATGTTCTACAATCAGATCAAGCATAATAACAAAAATAAAATTTAATCTATTCTTTATGGCTGTTGCAGTGAGGTAGTCTAAGGAAATAAAGGTTATTAGCGAATTAAAATAAGTGGCAGAGTCATGACCGCTTTTTGGCAGTAAATGTGCCGATTGTTTTGGAATTAGCATGTTATATTTGTATTGTGAGTAGTGGCGGAAAATAACGCTCACAAGATTCCTGATAATTGAAAATGGATCGTCATGACCGGTGGCGGTGGTTGTAGATTGGATGAACAATTGTTTCTTGTTTTCACATTCAATTGCAATTCACATTGTGTAGATGGAGAAGGGCTTTTGCTCTTCTTCCAGTTACTTAATATTGTGGGAGTGAATGAATGTAACGGTATTAAGTGATTGAAACAAGAATAAATACCGTATTTATATAGTAATAACAAAAAATTTTGACGAAAGAGCAACTGGTGCACGGTTGCTCTTTCATTATGCAAAAATTGCATGAGTAATGTGAGGATTAAAAGAATAGTATATTATCTTTCTCGATGTACATATTAAGTAAAGTATTTAATATCATACATAAAAGGCGGAGTAATATGAGTGAAAATAAGAAAAGTAAAGAATTGAATAAGGTGAAGAAGTATTATTTTAATGAGGATAATCAGCCAGTAGCTGGCATAGAGTTAACTTTGCCGCCTGATATAGGAAGTATGTTAGACCCGAAATCAGAAGATGATGATGAAAGTAGAGAAAGTAATAATGAATAGGTTTAATCTAAGCATCCATTCGGGTGCTTTTTATTTTGGTTAAGGAGTGAGGGGAATTGGATAGCTTTTTAAATGGTAGAATCGCTGCACTTGGTCTTATACCCATCGATAAGAAAACATACATCAAATACCTTAAGCCTAATGAGAAGGCGTATAAGAAGGTTGGGATTGATGTTAATCGATTTAAGTATTATAAGCTGTATGAACAGAAGCCGATGTTTTACTCAGTAGAATATCTCACGCAAACACCAATAAAAGATTTATTGGAAAGAGATAGAGGAAATCAAACACGCTGGGTAAAGACAGATGAAAGAATATAAAACCAAACAAGAGAAGCGTAAGTTCTATGACAGTGGTGAGTGGAAGAGTATACGCGAGCAAGTAAAGAAGCGTGACAACTATGAATGCCAAGAGTGTAAGCGCAATGGTCGAGTACAAACAGATACCAATGAATACAGTGAGAGTGCCAAGCGTAAGAAGATTCAACTCGTTGTCCATCATATAAAAGAACTTGAACATCATCCAGAACTTGCATTAGAAATAGATAACTTAGAAACAGTCTGCGTGGATTGCCACAATAAAGAACACGGTAGAACATTCAAAAAGAAAATCAACAAATGGGAACATGATGAAAAGTGGTAAAAATGATTCGATAATAATACCCCCCCTTAAAAAAATCCATCAAAAAATGCTCCAAGGGGCACCGGAGGAGGGGGTCGATTTTTCAAATTTATAACCAAATTCGCGCGTTATATCAAATTGGAAAACGATGTAAATCAGAAGGGAGGGATATTGTGGCTAGAGTGAAGCGTGAAACAATGAGAAAAAGGATTGAAAAGGATCTAACAAATCAATTAAAAGAAAAAAAGATTGTAGGTAATCATTATACTGACTTAATTCAAGACTATTTATCGTTGTGGGATTTAAAGTGTATTCTTGTTGATGATATTGAAGAAACAGGAATAAAAGTATCTGGCATGCATGGTCCGAAATCCAATCCTTCTATTAACGATTTACATAAAACAAATGATCGAATGATAAAGATTTTAGATGCACTTGGATTAGAAGCATCGGCAGAAGAAAAGAAAGTTCCTTCAAAACCTGTGCGCTCAGTTAAAGATTTAACATGATTCAAAATAAATATGTCATTGAATATATTGAGATGTATCGCGCAGGGAAAATTAAGCTGAATAAAGAGCGCATAATGCTAATTGAGTACCTGGAGAAATACATCTTAATACGCGATGATTTGTATTTCGATAATGAAATGCATGAGGACTATATAAAATTCACTGAGAAATGGTACTTTGAATTGCAAGCATTCCAAAAGTTCCTAACAGCATTTGTTTTTCTTTTCTATAAAGAAGATGATTCTGTTTTTTACGAGCAATTTTTAATTATGATGGCTCGTGGTGGTGGTAAAAACGGTTTAATTTCATCATTATGCCATTTCTTTATTAGTCCGCTGCATGGAATAGATCGATACAATGTTTCAATTGTGGCGAACAACGAGAAGCAGGCTAAAGTTTCTTTTCGTGAAGTCTATGATGCTATTAAAGGAAAAGAAATACTAGAAGATATGTTTTATCGAACCAAGGTAGAGATACTGAGTAACGATACGCAAAGCATTATGCAATATCATACATCTAATGCTGGTTCTAAAGATGGACTTCGTGATGGTTGTGTTATTTACGATGAAATACATCGATATGAAAACTTTGATGTAGTAAATGTATTCTCTAGTGGACTTGGAAAAGTACCAAATACTAGGGAATTTTTTATTGGTACAGATGGCTTTGTCCGTGATGGATTCCTGGATAAAACAAAAGAGCGAGCGATGAACATTCTAAAGGGAAAAGAATTAGAAGATCCATTATTTCCTTTCATTTGCAAGATAGATAATCCAGAAGAAATTGATAATCCTGATGTATGGGAAAAAGCGAATCCGATGTTTAGTGAGCCGAGAAGTTCTTATGCTAAACAATTATTTAAAAAAGTATTAACTCAATATAAACAATTAGAAAATAATCCTTCAAACCGTGAAGAATTCATAACAAAACGTATGAATTATCCTGAAACAGATTTAACAAAGTCTGTAGCTTCATGGGAAGAAATCATGCGTACTGGTTTTGAAGAAGATGGGGAAACGCTCAGAGAGGTTCCAGATTTAAAACATAAAGTAGCTGTAGGCGGACTCGATTTCGCCAGCATCAAAGACTTCGCAGCAGTTGGCTTGTTATTTAAACATGGTGAAGATTATATATGGAAAGGTCATTCATTTGTACGTAAAGGATTCTTGGACAAGGTGAAATTAAAAGCACCTATATATGAATGGGCTGAAAATGGCTTACTAACTATTGTGGATGAACCAGTTATTAATATCTCTCACATTGTAGATTGGTTTGTAAAAATGCGTGAGTTATACGGTGTTAATACGATTGTAGCCGATACATTCCGTCTTGATCTTGTCAAAACGGCACTTGAAGCTGAAGGATTTATATTGTTGTATATCCGTAATCCAAAGGCAATACATTCTCTTTTAGCACCAAGAGTTGAAACGTTGTTTGCAAACAATCGCATTATTTTTGGAGATAATCCATTGATGCGTTGGTACACTAACAACGTCTACGTCCACATCAAAAAAGACGGCAACAAAGAGTATCTGAAAAAAGATGAATTTAAGCGTAAAACAGATGGATTTCAAGCTTTTATTCATGCACTATGGCAAGCGGATAACATTCTTGTGGATGAAGTCGACTTTATGCTAGATGGTATTAAATTTTAATAAAGGGGGTGATAATCATTGGATGGTTAGGTTCAGTATTTAAAAGAAATAAGGAACTAGAATTCATGTTGGATCTGGACATAATAACTGATACAGCAAACAGGCTTCATATGAAACGATTGGCAATTGATACATGCGTTTCATTTTTAGGAAGGACGATTAGTCAATCTGAATTTAGAATAAGAAATGGTAAAGCATTTAAGAAGGATGAGCTTTATTATCGATTAAACGTAAGACCAAACAAGAATATGACCGCAAGTACTTTTTGGGAACGGTTTGTTCGAAAACTTATTTATGATAATGAGTGTTTAGTTATACAAGCAGATGATAGTGATTTACTTATTGCAGATGGATTTCAACATAATGAGTACGCTGTGTTTGAAGATACTTTTACGGATGTAAGGGTAAAAGATTATACGTTTAAGAGAAGTTTTAAACAAAGCGAAGTTATTCATTTGAAGTATCGGAATGATAAATTAACCCCACTTATTGATGGATTATTTGCAGATTATGGGGATTTGTTCGGCAGAATATTAAACTCTCAAAAACGTAAAAATCAAGTTCGCGGAACAGTTGATATGGATATGATTGGTGCTAAAACTGAGGAACAAATAGCAAAGTTACAAGAGTTTATAGACAACATGTATAAGTCAATTGGTTCGAAAGATATAGCTATTGTTCCACAGCAAAAAGGTATTAATTATAATGAGATATACAATGGTGTTGCAAATGGCCCAAGTGTGGAAGAAATCAATAAAGTAACAAATGGTTTCTTAAATCAAGTAGCTATGGCAATTGGTATTCCCATAGCTTTGATATATGGAGAAATGGCGGATGTAGAAAAGCAAACGAAAAATTATATGCTTTTTACAGTACGACCATTATTAAAAAAACTATCTGATGAAGCGAATGTTAAATTCTTTGAAATGAGTGAATATCTTTTAGGACAAAAAATTGAGGTTAAGGCTGTTTCCTATCAAAGTATATTTGATCTTGCGACAAGTATTGATAAACTCATTTCTTCCAGTGCATTTACAGGGAATGAAATTCGCTCAGAGGTAGATTATGAAGAGTCGGATGATCCAAACCTAAATATACATCATATTACGAAGAACTATACAAAATTAAATGAATCTGAAGGGGGTGAGAAAGAAAATGACGGTGAAAATTGACGTGAAAGGTCCAATTATTTCTAATGATGAAGCTTGGATTTATGATTGGTTTGAAATGGATGCTGCAAGCCCAGGTAAAATTTCGAAAGAACTAACTAATGCCAATGGTGATGATTTGATTGTATCTATTAATAGTCCTGGTGGTTATGTACACGAAGGGTCAGAAATTTATACAGCATTAAAAAATTACCCTGGTCATGTAGAAGTTCAAATTGTTGGTTTGGCTGCAAGTGCGGCTTCTGTAATTGCGATGGCTGGTGATAAAGTCCGAATTTCACCTACAGCACAAATTATGATTCATAACGCTTCAATGTGGAATGGTGGAGATCATCGTGATATGTCAAAGGCAGCCGAGATGTTAAAAATAACAGATCGAGCAATTGTAAATGCTTATGTCATTAAATGTGGTAAATCAGAAGAAGAACTGCTTAATATGATGGCTGAAGAAACTTGGATGGGTCCACAACAAGCATTAGAAAATAATTTTGTGGATGAAATCATGTTTATGGATAATCAGGTTAAAATGACAGCGTCAGCTTCTACTGCTGCCATGCTTCCGCAGAAGGTAATCGATGGCTTTAGAAATGGAACCATGAACAAAAGCCCAGGGATTACAAAAGAAGATTTAAATGCAGCATTATCAGGTTTGAAAAATGAAATTCTGAATGATTTACAAACGAATACAAATCCAAAAGAGCCTATTCAAAAGCCTGTTCATACAAAACAGAATTTGAGTACGCTCTTTTTAACTTTAGGAGGAAAATAAAATATGGTTATTAAATTTAATAATTTTGAAGAGAAGAAACTAGCTTTCGCGAAAGCAACGCAAGAAGGTACAGCGGAAGAACAATCAGCAGCGTTAAATTCCATGATTGAAGCACTTGCTACCGATGTTCGTTCGGATATTTTAAATCAAGTGAATGAATCAATGGTAGATCGTTCTATTATGCAATCTCGCGGTGCTAATGTACTAACAAGTGAAGAAATGAAGTTCTTTAATGCCGTTGTTGAAGATGGTGGCTTTAAATCTACTGAAACTTTACCTAAAACAACACAAGAGAGAATTTTTGATGATTTAGTTCAAGGTCATCCGTTACTAGAGCATATCGGTTTAGAGAATTTAGGAGCCGTGACAGAATTTATTTACGGAGATCCAGAGGGTGCAGCTGTATGGGGACCTTTATTTGGTGATATTAAAGGGCAATTAAATGCTACATTCCGAAAAGAATCTATTACTCAACTGAAATTAACGGCATTTATTCCATTAGCAAATGATATGTTGAAGCTTGGTCCAGTATGGGTGGAACGATATGTTCGTACTATGATTACAGAAGCGATGTCAGTAGGTTTAGAACGTGGTTTTGTAGCTGGTACGGGTAAAAATGAACCTATTGGATTATTAAAAGACCCTAGCGGAAGTGTCACGAATGGAGTATATCCAGATAAAAAAGTTGCTGGAACTTTAACTTTTGAGCCTGGTCGCAAAACAATTAATGAATTAAAAGGCGTGGTCAAATTATTGGCTAAAAAATTAAACCCTGATGGTAAAACAGATGCAGATCGACCAAAAAATATTGCTGGTAAAGTAGTTATGGTAACAAATCCATTTGATACTTTTGATATTCAAGCAAATGCTACGATTCAAAATGCGGCAGGTGTATATGTAACGAGCTTACCTTTTAATCCAATCCCAACAGAATCTGTATTTGTACCTCAAGGACAAGTGGTTTTCTTTGTTAGAGGGGAATACATTGCAGCGATGGGTGGAACAGAGCCAATCAAAAAGTATGAAGAAACATTAGCTTTAGAAGATGCAACTGTTTATATTGCTAAACAATATGCTACAGGTAAACCGAAGGATAAATACACTTCACAAGTTTACATATTAAAGCTTGAAGAAGTAACTCCACCAACACAAGGATGATGTGAATGGATACAGTAATTTCAAATGAAATATTACAGGAATTTAAAGATAGGATGCACTTGGGTGATGAGGAAGATGATAACCTAAAGCGCATCCTTTCTACGTCTAACAAGGCATTACTTAGGGTTTGTGGGAATTATGATTTAAATAAAGACGAGGAGTTCAAAGAATTAGTCTTTGAACGTTCTCGTTATGTTTATAACGATGCATTAGAGTATTTTGACAAGAATTTTTTAAGTCAGATTAATAGTTTAGGTATCGATAAAGCATTAGAAGAAATTAAATTGGACGGTGATTAATATGCGTCCTTTTCAGTACAAGAAACCACTGAATACAGGTGATTGTAGAAATCGAATTATCATTGAGCAGCCTGAAGTAATAAAAGATGATTTGAATCAAGAAGTTGAAACAGGTAATTGGCAAGAAGTAAAAAAAGCATGGGCAATGATAAAAACGGTAAAAGGTTCGGAGTACATTGAAGCTTCGGCATCACAATCTACACGAATTTATCGGTTTGTGATGCCTTATACAGCAGGTATTACAGAATTAATGCGAATCAATATGAAAGGTCGTATCTTTGATATTATCGAACCGCCAATGAATGATGATGAAATGTATCAAACATTGACTATTATCGCAAAGGAGCATATTTGATATGAATGATTTTGCGAGCGAACTTACTAGAGAATTGCAAAGATATGCAAATGTTGTGGAAGAAGAATTACTGACAGCGCAAGAAGAAGTTGCTGATGTTGCTGTAGAAAAATTAAAGCAAGGTAGTCCTAAAAAAACAGGGGCATATCGTAAAGGATGGCGTAAGAAAAAAGAAGGTAATGGTGTTGTCGTCCACAATTCACAAGGACAATTAACGCATCTTTTAGAAAATGGACATGCGAAAGTCGGGGGTGGGCGTGTTCCCGCACAGGTGCATATCCGTCCAGTTGAAGAATATGTAATTGATGAATTGCCAAGACGTATTGAAAGGGCGGTTCAACAATGACATTAGGTGAATTAACAAAAATTCTTGAAGCTACAGGATATCCTGTGGCTTATTCGCATTTCACAGCAACACCAGGTAAGCCAGTACCAGCGCCACCTTATATATGTTTCCTTGTGGATGGATCAGCAAATTTAATGGCTGATAACAAGGTGTATCACAAGATAAATGATTTAAATATTGAGCTTTATACAACTAGAAAAGATTTGGTTGCAGAAGCCAAGCTGGAAAAGGTCCTAGATGATCATGAAATACCTTATGACTCGTATGGGATTTTTATTGAATCTGAGAAATTATTTCAAAAAACATATGAAACGAGGTTGTTGTAAATGAATGAAAACAAAGTAACATTCGGTTTGAAAAATGTACATTACGTGCCATTTGATATTAAAGATTCCTTAGTTACATTTGGGACACCAATTCCATTACCTGGTGGAGTGGAACTAACTTTTGAGCCACGCGGTGATTTAATTGAATTCTATGCAGATGACATGCTTTATTACGCGGCAAGTAATAACCAAGGTTACGATGGAACATTAAGTATTGCTACTATCCCAGAAAAATTTGCTATCGATGCACTGGGTGAGGAATTAGATGAAACGGATGGCGTATTAAATGAATTAGCTGATGCAAAAGGAAAACCGTTCGCTTTATTATTTGAGTTTGATGGTGACGTGAACGCAACTCGACATGTTATGTATAACTGTTCAGCAAGTCGTCCAACACTTGCATCCAAAACAAAAACAAGTTCGGCTGAACCAAATACAAATGAACTGAAGTTTGTTTCTAGCCCAATTGTTTTAGTACCAGGTGGAAGACCGATGGTTAAAACGAAAACGACTGCTAAAACAACACAAGCAATTTATAACGACTGGTACAAAAAAGTATATGTAAAAACACCAGTAGTACCAAAAGGAGCGTAATTATAAATGGAAAAGACAATTACTATAGATGGAAAACAAGTTCGATTAAAAAGTACAGCAGCAACCGTTAAACGATATAAAGCACAATTTAGACGTGATTTATTTGCAGACATGCTCAAATTAGGATTTATTGCTCCTTCAAATCCTCAAGCTGGTGCTACTATTGATTTAGCAAATGCGGATTTAAGTAAAGTAGATTTTGAGGTTGTATATGATCTAGTTTGGTTATATGCAAAAACAGCAAATCCAGAAATTGCTGAACCGATTACTTGGTTAGATGGTTTTGATGAATTCCCTATCTCTGAAATTCTTCCAGAAATTATGGATATGATTCAAAGTACAATGGGAGCAAAAAAAAACTAAAGAAAATTAATGAAGAGCAAGGCGATTTCAGTGATGAAGAGTTAACCACTGATACGTTCCTTGCTCTTTGTTATAAAGCGAAATTAACACATTGGGATTTGGAAATTATGACGATCGGTGATTGTTTTGATTACATTTCTGAATTCGCTGAAATGGAGAATCCAGATAAAGAAAAAGTTAGAAAAGCAAATCAAAAAGACTTCGATTCATTCTAAGAAAGGGGTGAGAAAATGGCAGGAAGAATTAAAGGTATTACGATTGAAATTAATGGTAACACTCAACCGTTACAAAACGCTCTAAAAGATGTTAATAAACAAAGCGATTCTTTAGCTAAAGAACTAAAAGATGTGGAGCGTTTGTTAAAGTTTGATCCTGGTAATGTGGAAGCATTAGCGCAAAAACAACAGTTACTTACACAACAGATAGAGAATACAACGCAAAAGCTAGATAAGTTGAAAGCAGCGGAACAACAAGTACAAGCTCAATTTCAAAACGGTAAAATTTCTGAAGAACAGTATCGTGCATTTAGGCGTGAGATTGAATTTACAGAAGGGTCACTTAATGGTCTTAAAAATAAACTCGGAAACATGAAAGCTGAACAAGAGAATGTAGCGAGTTCTACAAGGCAATTAGAAACATTGTTTAGAGCTACAGGAAAAAGCGTTGATGATTTTGCAGGAGCATTAGGAAATCGTCTTGTGAATGCAATTCGAAATGGAACAGCTACAAGTCGTCAGTTAGAACAAGCAATTGGAATCATCGGTCGTGAAGCATTAGGGGCAGGAACAGATATTGATAAATTGCAACGAGCACTCCGATCTGTGGATGCTGGCAACTCAATACGGCAAGTGCAAAATGAATT